>CAZNJE010000001.1:0-3597 GCA_964573295.1 uncultured bacterium
GTCATGACCGTGGCGGTCGTGGTCAAGAGGCAAAGACAGGCCACAGCGGCCAGAAAGGCCGTGGTGAATCTCGCCGTGGTGAATCTCATAGCAGCGTCCTTTCGAGGCGTTCCACTCGAGGCGTTCCTCACTCGAGTAGCCCCCCCTATTGAGTGTTTCTTGGAGCCACGCAGTTGCATGTACTACCGTACACAATTCAATCATACCCGTTTACTGGGCTCGATCACAAGGTGGGATCCGGCCAGAATCCGCTGGAATCCTGCCAATCGATTCTTCGGGACGTGGCAATGCCCCAATTCAGCCAACTGTGAGCGTGCCTGAGCACTTGATCGACAGCATCCGAGCCGCCCTGCCTGTGTTGTCCTCCCATTCGCGCTAAGGGATACCCTGGGGTAGCCACATATGCAGCCATCATGTTCTGGCACGGGTGCCGATTGACGATCGGGATCACACCGCCTGAACGGTCACACCGTGGCCTCGTGGCCTCGTAGCCTCGTGGCATCGTGGCCTCGTGGCATCGTGGCCTCGTGGCATCGTGGCCTCGTGGCCTCGTGGCCTCGTAGCCTCGTGGCCTCGTGGCATCGTGGCCTCGTGGCATCGTGGCCTCGTGGCATCGTGGCCTCGTGGCCTCGTGGCATCGCCAAGGCTACCTGGGCTCACCTCGAGCCGTGCGGTGCGCGCCCCATGATTGACGTGAGGGCCCAGGGTCGGCATTCTCGATAGTGGTAGGACAAGTGTATCGCCCAACTGAACGCGGTAGTGTGGCGCAGAGGACCGTATTGTCCTCCCAATCGAGGGGCCGAGGGGCCGAGGGGCCGAGGGACCGAAGGGCCGAAGGGCCAGAGGGCCGAAGGGCCAGAGGGCCAGAGGGCCGAAGGGCCAGAGGGCCAGAGGGCCAGAGGGCCGAAGGGCCAAGCGGCGAGCCGGCCGAGCCGTCAGCACCCGAGTGGCAAGTAGCAGGATCAGAAGGAGTACCGAGCCCATGGACGTCGTCACCCTTTCTCGGGTCCAATTCGCACTCACCATCGCATTCCATTACATTTTCCCCCTGCTCACGATCGGGATGGGCATCGTTTTGGTCTGGCTCGAGGGCAACTACTTGCGCACCAAGGAAGCGATCTACGAGCAGGCTGCCCGGTTCTGGACGAAGATCTTCGCCCTGAACTTCGCCATCGGTGTCGCCAGCGGCATCGTCATGGAGTTCCAGTTTGGAACAAACTGGGCGACCTATTCCCGTTTCGTTGGGGACGTCTTCGGTTCGGCGCTGGCGGCCGAGGGCATCTTTGCGTTCTTCTTGGAGTCAGGCTTCCTGGCGGTACTCGTCTTCGGCTGGAACCGGGTCGGACCCCGCATGCACTTCTTCTCGACGCTCATGGTGGCGCTCGGCTCGATCTTCTCCTCGGTGTGGATCGTGGTGGCCAACAGCTGGCAGCAGACTCCGGCGGGGCACCACTTCGTGCCGGTCGTGCGTGACGGCGTGCCGCTCATGAAGGACGGCCTTCCGGTGTTGCGGGCCGAGATCGTCGACTTCTGGGCCGTGGTCTTCAATCCCTCGACCATGCACCGCCTGGTCCACGTCTGGCTCGGCGCCTTTCTGATGGGGGCCTTCTTCATCATGTCGATCTCGGCATTCTACCTGATCAAACGACGGCATCAGGACTTCGCGCGCCGCTCCTTCGACGGGGCGCTCATCCTGGCCACGGTCTCGGCGCTCTTGATCCTGGTGTCGGGTCACTTCCAGGCTGACAACGTCTACGAGCACCAGCCCGCTAAGTTGGCAGCCTTTGAGGGACACTTTGAGACTGGGCCGGGCGATCTGAGTCTCTTCGGTATCCCCGACGCCGAGCAGGAGAAGGTCCACGCCGACGTGAGCATCCCCGGCGGCCTCAGCCTGATGCTGCACGGCGACCCCAAGGCATCAGTGGTGGGCCTGGACCGGTTCCGGCCCGAGGACCAGCCGCCGCTTCTCCTCTCTTTCGCAAGCTATCACGTGATGATCTCGCTCGGTTTCGCCATGATCGGGCTTACGGTGCTGGCCTCGATTCTGCGCCTGCGCGGCCGGCTCTACCAGCAACGCTGGCTGCTCTTCATCTTCGTCTTCGCCGTCCTCTTTCCCCTCCTGTCGAACGAGATGGGATGGTTTGCGGCAGAGTTCGGACGCCAACCGTGGGTCGTCCAGCCGCCGGTTGAATGGACCGCGGATGGCGATATCGTGGTGGGAACCGACGGGAAGATCGTGCACGATGAGCGCCAGGCTCTTCGCACCGTTGACGCAGTCAGTCCCGCTCTGCGGAGCGAGCAGGTCCTGGCCTCGGTGATCGGCTTCGGGTTCCTCTATCTCGGATTGCTGGCAGTTTGGCTATTCGTGCTGGATCGCAAGATCCGGCAAGGGCCTGAACCGGCGCCATCCATGGCGTCGACCACGCCACGTGACCTTCTGAAAACAGCTGGACAGCGGGCAGCGGGTTCAGCGCACATGATCGACGAAGACGACGAGCGGAATCGCTACGAGTAAGGGGGCCCCCATGTCACACGAAGACCTCTGCGTGATCTGGTTCTTGCTCGAGGGCGTCCTGCTCCTGGGCTACGCACTACTCGACGGCTTCGATCTGGGAGTGGGAATTTTGCACCCCTTCGTCCCGCGCACGGACAAAGAGAGGCGCATATCCATGAACTCGATCGGGCCGCTGTGGGACGGCAACGAGGTGTGGCTGGTCACCTTCGGCGGAGCGCTCTTCGCAGCGTTTCCGCATGCCTACGCCACGGTCTTCTCGGGCTTCTACACCGCTTTCATGCTGCTTCTGGTGGCGCTCATCTCGCGGGCGATCTCCCTCGAATTCCGCTCGAAACGCTCGTCGCCCCGCTGGCGGAGCTTCTTCGACTGGGGCTTCTTTGCTGGCTCAGCGCTGGCGTCATTGCTCTTCGGAGTCGCTGTGGGCAATGCGATGCAGGGCATTCCGCTGGATGCCGAGGGCAACTTCCATGGTACTGTCTTCGATCAGCTCACTCCTTACCCCCTCCTCGTTGGCTTCATGGTGGTAGCCCTCTTCGCCCTGCACGGAGGGCTGTACCTGTATCTGAAGACCGAGGGAGAGTTTCGGCAACGGTTGCGTGACTGGATGTGGCGGAGCTGGGGCCTGACCCTCGTGCTCTTCATGCTCACGACCCTGGCCACGGTGACGCAGATTCCCTCAGCCACGGCCAACTTCGAGCACTACCCGTGGGGAGTGGCGATCGCCCTCCTCGGCGTGCTTGCGATCGCCAACATTCCGCGCTGTCTGTATTGGGACAAGCCCGGACAGGCATTTGTCTCGAGCTGCGCACTCATCACCTCATTGGTCGCGCTTTTCGGCCTAGCGCTCTTCCCAAGCCTGGTCGTGGCTTCAAACGATCCGGCCCTGAGCGTCACGATCTTCAACGCGGCCTCCAGCCAGCGCACGCTCGAGATCATGCTCATCATCGCAGCGATCGGCATGCCATTCGTTCTGACCTACTCGGGCATCATCTACTGGACATTCCGCGGCAAGGTGAGGCTGGACGAGACGAGCTACTAGGCGGCAACCAGTACACGTGATCTGGCGCGGGCTACCTGGCTCG
>CAZNJE010000001.1:3697-10100 GCA_964573295.1 uncultured bacterium
GGCGTGGCGTGTACCGCCCTGGCTCGGGCGTGGCGTGTACCGCCCTGGCTCGGGCGTGGCGTGTACCGCCCTGGCTCGGGCTCTTGTAATGAAGGACAGAGTTTCCGGGAAGAACATCAGTTGACGTCCAACACTCGTTGTTCAGGCCTGTGACGGAGGTCGCACGCGCGTACTGCGCGAGCCACTCTGAGGCTACTGGCTCGGCGGTCTGATCGGTCTGAGCGGTCTCAGCACCCGATCGTCCCAGCCTTTCTCATGCCAGAGGCGATGGCATCTAGAACAGAGGCTGACCAGATTCTCCGGGTAGTTGGATCCACCTTGTGCGCGGGGAACTCTATGGTGAAGCTCAAGATAGCGAGTCCGCCCACAACCCCGCACCCGGCACTGATGCCCATCACGTCTGAACACCTCTCGTCTCGTGCTTTGTGGAATGGTCGATCGTCTTCGCTCCCCAGGCCGTTCAATGATCGCATCGCAGGAGATCGCCTCCCACTCTGCCCGGCTGAGCGCCTTAGGCCCACGGCTGGTCATCACGTGAGATTTTCGACATGACTCACACCAGTAAATGACAATCTGATAGGAAGGTGGCCTTGGATCCCGGGATCCAGTTTGACGTGCATCCCCTTGGTGGGCGCGTGACGAGAGACCCATTTCTCGAGGATGGCTGTGCTCTGTCCCCTCGGCTCGAGCCCCGACTCTATCCACCAAACGATCGCTGGCTCCGGCCCGCAACCGGCTACCAAGCGCCTGGCCAGTCGCGGCGTCTCCGCCTGTCACTCGGGTCGATGTTTCGGCACCTCTTGACCCACGCCGGGCATCAGATCTGCCAACACCCTCTGAATGGCCTTCACTCTCCAACTCGGATTCGTCCTCCAACTCTTGTCCATCCGCAGACCGCGATCCATCCTCCGGCTGCGGTCTATCCCCGGGCCAGGAGCAATCCCCGCGCTTGGACCCATCGCCTGACTCCGATCCATTCTCCAACCGGAGCCCAGGATCTGATCCGGCTGTATCCTCGGGCACGGAGGCATCGTTGGACACTGAGCCATCGTTGGACACTGAGCCATCGTTCGGCTCGGAAGATAGAGACAACCGTAGTCCATGGGCCTCGAGCAGAGCGTCCAGCCCATCCAGAAACATCTCTTCCCGCGAATCTCGCGTGGACACGATTCTCAGCTTGTGCAGCTTCTCGCGAATCGCCTCATAGCGAGCGAACTGCAGCGGACTGAGTCGGAGTTGGATGCTCACTGGCGCGTCTGGAAGGTCCTCGAATGGATCGACAATCGGGGCTAGTTCCACCTGCCCGCCCGCAGCGACATCCAACTCGCCCATGGATCGATCACCCTCACCATGCCGCACATCAGCACTATCAGCTTGCATGGCGCTGCTTGGCAAAGCATCGATCGTGTTCGAGCAGTTCGCGCCAGCCATGTTCATGCTGGCACTGCCTAGCCCATCGCTGCCTAGCCCATCGCTGCCCAGCCCACCGCTGCCTAGCCCACCGCTGCCTAGCCCACCGCTGCCTAGCCCACCGCTGCCTCGGCCACCGCTGCCTCGGCCACCGCCGCCCAGGACCGAGCTGTTCAGGTTTGCACTACTCCGGACGCTGCCACTCACGTTGGCATCAGGGAGGCTGCTAGGCTCACCGCGACTTCCCAAGACACCGCGAGATTCACTCATCGTTTTGGACGGATCGTGTGCCGGGCCTGCCCCGCAGTCCGGATTGTGCACGCGCCCGGGATCACCGGGCGAGCGACCATTCCCGTCCCATGTTGGATCGGTACAGTTAGCGCTACAGCGGTCCCTCGAGGATTCGGTGCCCCCCCCAAGAACCCCTTGAATTGGTCGCCGTCCGGTTGACTCACCAGCTCGCTGCCTTGCGCGCGCAACCTCACGTCGCAGCTCGCGACGACTTGTCTGGTGTACCCTCTCAATCCACGTGCGTTCATTCGCGGGCGTCGCGACTCGGAGTACGATCTGGAGCTTGGTCCACTCGACCTCTCCACTGGCCATGACACCTCGCATTCGTGGCAGAGGACGAAGGCGCTCGGAAAGAAGCTCATACCGTGAGGCCAAGTTCTTCGTGAAGCCAAGCCGCTCAACCGCATACGTCTTCATCGTGGGGAACCCGTAGTCTGCATAGAGCTTGCGCCGTCTGGCCTCATAGTACCAAAGCAGCATATTGCCATCGGCATTCTGAAGGTTGTCCGCAGCCTGTCGCAGCGCTTCATCGAGCTTCTTCGCTGGGAGGCCACGTTTGAACTCACACGACTTGGCAGCCGGGGCAACTTCACGAACAACGGGCAGGTCATAGACAACGGCATGAGAATACATTGATTCCTCCATGAAGCAGAAGAGGTGCAAGGTTGTCCGCTGGTCCTCCTGTGTCATGTCATGACTCCAAGACTCGTCCATTGGTCATACTCAGGTTCAAGCCTAGGGGGCTCACCCACGGTCCAGTCCACGGGCACGGGCAGTAGCCCGTCCGGCACTGCGACCTCGGGCACGGACCAGCAGCGCGGGCAGGACTACGACCTCGGGCATGGGTGCTCCACCCGACAGCCCGCAGCATGGCGGCATCAACCGACATCAGCGCATGCTATCGAACGGCAGATGACAGGGTAGTCGCACAACGCACATAGTCCACAAACAAGAGTCCTTGCATCGTCCTTCTGATACATCGTCTGCACTCGCTACTGTTCACGAATCGACGATGGACGATGCTTGATACTGGGTACGAGACTGGTAGGCGTAACGAGTAGTAGTACGATTGAAGATAGCAATTTCATGTCCATTTGTCAATCTTCTGTCGGAAAACTGGATGCGTGTCTGGAGATGCGCCGCAGCGGGCCTTCCCGCACTGGTGCGTCCGACTCCATTGTGCAAGCGGATTTGGTACTCCGTGAATATCCCAACAGCTACTGTATAGTCAACCGATGGTGAACACTTGACCAACACCTGGCATACGGATTGCTATCCTCCTACCCGTCTAACAGTCAAATGGGATTAGACGCGGCCAACCGGAGCCAGAGGGGACCAGAGGAGACCAGACGGAACCAGAGGGAACCAGAGGGGACCAGAGGGGACCAGAGGGAGCCAGACGGAACCAGAGGGAACCAGAGGAGACCAGAGGAGACCAGAGGGAGCCAGACGGAACCAAACGGAACCAAACGGAACCAAAGAGACAATCATGCGCGTTTGATCAGTGTTGCAATTTTGGCCATTCGTGCTGCGGATGCCGTGCCAACCGTAATTGGCGTCCTGGCGCCAGGCCATCTTGGTTAGAGAATGCCGCACCTCGGTGGCCCTGGCAGTCTCCGTCATGGTTCGGTGGCGTTGGCCAATGTCGCCACATCTCAGTGATTTCAGCTAGCTCCATCGTGATTGAGCCGCTGGATTGACTGGGCCTGGCCTCGCTCGGCCTGGTCTGCCCGCACGCGCCTTGGGGTACCTGCCCGCACATGGTTCGGCATGCCCGCGCGTGGGCTCGCCTACTCCTGCTCGGATGCCTCTCCGGCACCAGCGTCGGCCCCGACATGCGCTGAAGATCAAGGCGGCATGGGTGCACACAGGCTGGCATCAGGGAAGTGCCCCGCTGGAGCTGGATTTGCCTCCAGAATGCACCCTACGTACGGCTTCGGATTGAGCTGCCCATCTGACACGCCGACCTGAAGATGGGTGACGTAGGCGGCACAAGCAGCACTGGAGACATGGGCTGCATGGCGCGCGGGGCTATCGCCACGAAGGTGCACCCCACAACTGGTCCCACAACTGGTCCGTGCCCGGCTTCAAGTTCACAGTCAATGAGATCGACTTCGTGATCGACTTCGTGATTGACTCGTGATTGACTCTGTGCCATCCGCTAGCTGGGAGGACGGTAGAGATGGATCGGGACCAAATGGAGTTGACCGGTTGTGGTGAGTCCTGGCAGTGAGGCTGCTACTAAGGTCGTCTCGGCTGCTGTCCTGGCTGCTGTCCTGGCTGCTGCCTCGGCTGTTGCCTCGGCTGCTGTCGGGAATTCCGGCGTGCCGGCTACGAGAACACCGGCAGGCCAACCGCCAAAGGCAATGCTGGAGGCTGACCATCCCTCGCTTTCGCCGGGAAAGGGCTAGGGAAACAAAAAGCCCTGTGGTCAAAAGACGACAGGGCTTTCGAGTGTCTTCTGCGGGGCCGACGAGATTTGAACTCGCGACCTCTGGCTTGACAGGCCAGCGTTCTAACCAGGCTGAACTACGACCCCTCTTAGCCGTTGCGTTACGCCCATTTAGCAACCGTCTTACCTACCCAAAAATAGGAGCGCCGCAGCACCTCCTGGTAGCAAGCCGGCCCAGCAACGGAACCCGCGAAGAGTAAGGCAGAAGGCCGGATATTGTCAATGGGAAACGCCAATTCTTCCGGCAAGAACACGGGTCAGGTCCGGGTGATTGGTCCAACTCATCAGTCGGCGCCACCCACCGGGCGAGGGCGCCTATTCGTCAGCCCGAGACAACGTCAGGGCCGATGGGCCCCACTGCCCGGTCAGTACCCCAGTCTCCAGGCCGATTGTCGACTCACCGTGGCCGAAATCACCGGTCCAGCGCTGCGACATGAGTACACCCTGTGGTCTACCACCACCTCACCAGATCGATGCCACGGTAGTAGTGGTGAAGAATCTCCGGCGCCGACCGGCCTCGACGAGCCATTTCGATGGCTCCGTTCTGGCAGAGGCCCACGCCATGGCCGTAGCCGGCGCCCTCAATCGTGATTGTGCACCGTTCACTCGCGCCTGAGCGGCGCGGATCTCGGATCAGCGTGCTCCGCAATGGGCCTAAACCTCGAGGCCGCCTCAGGATCCACCGAATGCGGTCGCCGTGCACGTGGTAAGTTCCCGTATCGGTCCGGATCGCAAGGCGCTCGGCACGGCCTGACGGTGAGCGCTTCTCGATCTCCAAGTCGTGGATGCGCGTCGGGGGATCCTCTGCCGCGCGGGGGTCTTCCTCGGCCAAGTGGTCCAGGATGGAACCATGGAGTTCGCGGCAATCCCACGTCTCGGTCCAACGGTAGTGCGGGCTGGCTTCGCAGAGATCGCCCGAGCCCGCCACGCGATCGTGGATGGACCGCAGGTACGGGAAGGACTCGCCCGGCCAGACCCGACCAGAGGCCTCCGTTCGCCCGCCACAGGTAGAGGAGTAGTTGGCGCGGATCGGATGGCCCTTGTAAACGGCCACCACGCCACGGGTGGCAGCAATCGCCGCGTCGGCCTCAGCCGTCTCCGCGCCGTAGCCTTCGTAGACCTGATCGACCGGCGTAGCCATAAGATCGAAGCCCAGCTTCTCGTGGCGCCCCATATAGAAGAGAGTGTAGGACCGTGCGGCGATCGCCTGGGCACGGAGTACGGCCGCGGGGAGATGCGGGCTACGGCCCACTTCGGGTGGCACCACACCACGCAAGTAGTCTTCTATGTGAAGTACATTGATGGCTGTAAGCCGCTCCGGACGGGCCACGAGCACCAAGACCTCACCTCGGTATGCTTTCCCCTCCACGCGGATGGGCTCGTTCTCCGACACCGGCTCGATCAGTAGTTCCTCGGCATAGGCTCCCAACCGCCCACCGCCGAGATCCGACAGAGCCACGCCCCACTCCGGGACCGTCTTCTGCCCGGCGGTCGAGGCCCATACCGCCGGCGCCATCCGGGACGGGAGGCACCGAAGATGAAGATTGGGTCCCAAAAGCAGCGGCTCTTCTCCGCTGCCACGACGCCAGACTCGGACGTAACCGTCGCAAGAGACCACGAGCTGACCGGCATCGACCACAACGCCGATGCGCACCACTGGTTCCTCTTGGGGTCTGGGATAGTGCCGATATCGGCCGGCGGCACAGGATGCCAGGAGAATGGACATCCACAGGAGAACAAGGACCAGGGAGCCCGAGAGGGTTGGCGAGAGTGCCGTCTTCATCCGTGACATGATCGCGGACACCTCCTGTACCCGCTTGCGGGGCCGCCGCAAAGGCTCCGACCCACATCAACCCACCCGGCTAGGTAAAGCAATTGGTCTGCGCCGAAGCTACCAACCGTTCAATCCGGTGCCCGGTCCGTGCGCGGTCCGGTGCCCGGTCCGGTGCCCGGTTCGATGACCGTTCGGTCCGACCTCGGGTCCGGTCGACTTGAACCCGCGCTCGAACCACTGGTCTCTCCGCGTCGTTTCTCCGCGTCGCAGCCATGTCCTACGATGTCTCCCGCTGTCCTCTACAATGGCGGGGATTCAGAATCCTCGAGCCCAGGAGGTGCGAAGGAGGCCGGATTCGCCCCCCCTACGTACTGCAAGCTCCCCGCGAACGCAAGTCCGGGGGAGCTTCGGCCAAGCCACTGCTAGCGACAAGAGTGTCAAGAGACATGGCCCGGCCCCCCACCATCAACAGGCAC
>CAZNJE010000001.1:10200-13063 GCA_964573295.1 uncultured bacterium
CCTCGCACGAGAACGCCTTCCCGGCGGAGCACCCTCGCACGAGAACGCCTTCCCGGCGGAGCACCCTCGCACGAGAACGCCTTCCCGCAGGACCGTCTTCTACTAGGACGCCCGCCGCCAGGAGTCCCTGCGATCGTCGGGCCCTGGGTTCGTACGCCGCTTGGCCGACCGGCGGCGCTTCGGTTCGACCAGCCCGTACTTCTCGAGCCTGTAGCGGAGGCTACCCCTCCCCAGGCGCAACAGTTTAGCAGCTCGGACGACATTGTTGTTCGTGCGGCTCAGTGCGGCCTTCAAGATCGCTTTCTCGACCTGGTCGAACCCGATACCCTCCTCGGGCAGTTCAACGACAACACCGTCTTCGCAATATCGAATCGCTGCCCCCGCCGTCCCCATCATGGGGATCTCACCGGTCGTCGAATTAGCCGGCACCGCTGTCGACACGGGCATCAACCAGTCGGGCAGGTGCTCGGGGCGCAATTCCCCTCCACTACCCGATGCCTCGTAGGCGGCTTCCAAGACGCCGAATAGCTCTCGGATGTTGCCGGGCCATGGGTGCGTCAGTAGACGTTGCTGCACCGCTCTAGTCAACGTCGGGACAGGCTGCCCCTCTACCCGGGACTTCTGGGAGAGGAACTGCTCGGCCAGAAGCAAGATGTCGCTAGGCCGCTCGCGCAACGGAGGAATGCTGATTCGAAGCGCAGTCAGCTTCGAGTAAAGCGCTCGGTTAAACTTACCATCTTGAACCGCGTCCTCCAGATTCCGAGCCGTGGCCGCGATGAGCCGAGGCCTGGGTGTACGGTTCGGAGGATGAGGCCCGATGCCGTGATAGCCCTCGGCGAGGTAGTTCAGCACTCTCGATTGTCGTGCGGCATCGAGCGCGCCCACTTCTTCAAGCAGGAGCGTCCCCCCGCCCGGCCCGCTACCCGATCCTCCGGAAGGCCCGCTACCCGATCCTCCGGAAGGCCCGCTGCCCGATCCTCCGGAAGGCCCGCTGCCCGATCCTCCGGAAGGCCCGCTACCGGGCCTCTCTGCGGGCAAACTGCCGGCCCCTCCACTGGTATCGCTGCCTAACCCACTAGCAGACGCCCCCCCAGCCCCACTGCCGGACCAGCCACCGGATCCACTGCCCGATATCTGTCCGACGCCGCCCCCACCAGAAAACGCTTCACCGCTCAAAGCCGCCTCGAAGGCGCGACCGGTCACGGCGGTGCAATCAATGCGATAGTAGTTCGCGGGGAAACCGTAGCTGTCCGTGTGGATCGCACGAGCGAGAGCTCGCTTGCCAACGCCGCGCTCGCCCGAGATCAGGACCGGCACGTGGCGCTCGTTGACCGCGTTCATCGCCGCCTCGATCGCCTCACGGAACGGAACCGAACGCCCAATCAGCTCGTCCAGGCCAATCGTTTCCGTTGAACCGGCTGGAATCGATGCACCGATCTGCTGGAGGCGAGCGATGAACTTCCGGAAGTTGCCGGCATCCCAGCTGCGGGCCAGGAGGAAATCCTCCCCGCTGCGCCATCCAGCCGGGGGATGGGGAGTGGTGAGCGACGTGAATCCGGCGAATCGCTCCGTCGGAACGAGGAGCACGGTCCGTGCTGCCGGGAACACCTTGCGCGCCCATTGGAACGCTTCGTCGCGATTGCCGCCCAGGAGATCGATCATCACCGCATCGGGTGACTCGACCGGGCTCTCCCCGCGCAGCTCGTAGGCTTGTTGCGGCGAAGAGACCGCACGCAACGCAACCGAAATCTCGCCGGCCTCGGCTTCGGCGGCCGATCGAAGATTCGGATCCGCACTGATGAGCAGGAGCTTGTTCTTCATCCTGCGCCATTCCCTCCCAGCGCCTTCGCGGTGCCCGAGGCGGCAAGGAGGGAACACGCAAAGTGCTATCCTCGACCGTTCTTCGCCTCAGGTCGTGCGTCTTCCGGCGACCGTGCCACCGCGACCTTGGCAGCACGCAGTAGACGCTCGCCGCACTGGTACCCTTTCTCGAGCACCTCGGCCACGCAACCCTCGGCAAATTCCGCCGTTGGGACCGTCAGGACCGCTTCGTGAATCTCTGGATCGAAAGCTTGTCCTGGAGAGGCTTCGACTTCGGTCAGCCCCTCTCTACTCAGTGTTTCGGCAAGGCGCCCGATGATGATGAGCATCCCCTCCGTATCAAATACGTCCTTTTTCGAATCAAGAGCGTTCCGGGCCCGGTTGAGATCATCCAGGACGGGGAGGAGCGCGCTCAAGACATCCACACGGGCCAGAAACCCAGCCCGGGCGATGTCACGTTCCATACGTTTACGATAGTTATCAAACTCCGCAAGCAGCCGCTGGTGCTGATCGAGCGGAACGGTAGGCTGCTTCGAGTCTTCTGCCGATTCCTTGTTCTGCGGCGCTGGTGCCTCTACCTCTTCGCAGGCGCCTACTTCCCGAGCGGTCGCCTCGCCGCTGGAAGCGGCCCTGTGGTTGCCCGTGCCGTGGCTGCCCATGTCGTGGTTGCCCGTGCCGTGGCTGCCCATGTCGTGGTTGCCCGTGCCGTGGCTGCCCATGTCGTGGTTGCCCATGTCGTGGTTGGTCGTGCCGTGGCTGGTCGTCCCACCGGAAGCCACCGTTGTATTAGTAGGAGCTCGGCCTCCATCATCCCAGCCGTCATGGGCCAGAGGATCCGTGGCGGCAGTCCCTTCGGAGGCCCGAGACTCCTGCTGATGTCGCTTGCGATCCCTCACGTCTACTCCTTGGTTGATTGATCCCCTTGCGAAACCGCTTCTTTCATGGCCTCGCTCCGTGCGGCCCCCAAATTCGTGGCCAGCTCCCTCGTGGCCAGCTCCCTCGTGGCCAGCTCCCTCGTGGCCAGCTCCCTCGTGGCCACCTC
>CAZNJE010000001.1:13163-97407 GCA_964573295.1 uncultured bacterium
CCTCGTGGCCGCCTCCCTCGTGGCCGCCTCCCTCGTGGCCGCCTCCCTCGTGGCCGCCTCCCTCGTGGCCTCGCCGTGCCCGACCTTTACTCCGTGGCCGACTCCTTCCTGGTCTGCTCCTTCGCAGTCGTCTCCTTCGCAGTCGGCTCTTTCGCAGTCGGCTCCTTCGCAGTCGGCTTGTTCGTGGTTGGCTTATTCGTCGCCTCGCCCGTCCGGGTCTCTTGCTCTGAGGCCATTTCCTCTGTGGTTTCACCCTGCGCCGCCACTTGTTCTGAAGCCGGTTGCTTAGCTCGAGATTGCTTCGCGCTCGCACCGGCGCCGGGATCGTCCATGGACTCCGATCCCGCCATCCCGGTATCTGTCCCGCCTGTCTCTACGGTCCCGGTCTCTCCTGGCCCGGTCTCTCCTGGCCCGGTCTCTCCGCTCCCGGTCTCTGCCGCGCCCGTTTCCGTGGTTCCCGCTGGCTCCTGGGAACGCTTCATCTCCTCCACGTAGTTCAGTCGCAAGGTGGTCAAGACGCGCTGTAACTCCTGACGTTCCAGATCCGCCAGATGACCGCCGGTCTTCTGCTCGAGCATTTCCAGTACACCTACGGCAAACTGGGTCCGCATGAGATCTACCTTGGCTTCGTTCGAGGTTGGATCGGCGATCTTGCCCAGACCCATGAGTCCGAGCATCTCATACTCGCGCAGCACGGCCACGAAGTACTGATTCACCTCCGGGCTATTCATCCGATGCCTCCTGGTGTTAGACAACACAACGCGCTGGTCGGATCAACGCACCATGGCCCCACAATGCCTGCACCATGTAGGCCTGATGCCTGCGTGAGGCTTGCGTGAAGTTTACATGTTGCCCGCGTGATGCCGGCGCGATGCCCGCGCGATGCCCGCGCGATGCCCGCGCGATGCCGGCGCGATGCCCGCGTGATGCCGGCGCGATGCCGGCGTGATGCCGGCGCGATGCCGGCGTGCTCTCGTGGACAACCTCATCCAGAACAGCCGGCGGGAGGGCGACTGTAGCGCACGCCCTCCGCCGGCCGGAATGTTTGGTACTACTTGTTGTCGTCGACGACCTCGAACTCGGCATCGACCACATCGTCGTCGGACTGGCCCCCGCGGGTCTGACCGCCGGCTCCACCGGCTCCACCAGCCCCGCCGGCTCCGCCCGCGCCACCAGCAGCCCCGGCGCCACCTGCGCCTGCAGCACCCGCGGCACCGGCACCGCCGCCGGCCGCACCGGGGCCGCCTCCGGCCTGGCCGGCTTCCTGAGCCTGCTGATAGAGCTTGGCCGAGGCCTCGTGCCAGGACTGCTGGACCGCGTTCGTGCTCGTGCGGATCCGGTCCGCGTCGTCGCCCTTCAGGGCCTCCTTGAGATTGTCGACCTCACTCTGCAGCTTCGACTTGAGAGCGTCGTCGAGCTTGTCGCCCATCTCCTTAAGGTTCTTCTCGGTCTCGTAGACCAGCGCGTCGGCCTGATTGCGGACCTCGATCGATTCCTTGCGCTTCTTGTCCTCGTCCGCGTGCGACTTGGCGTCATTGACCATCCGATCGATCTCTTCCTCGTTCAAACCGCTCGAGGCTTCGATCCGGATCGATTGCTCCTTCCCGGTGCCCTTGTCCTTGGCCGACACCTTCAGGATGCCATTGGCGTCAATATCAAACATAACCTCGATCTGGGGCACGCCGCGCGGCGCCGGCGGGATGCCGGTGAGCTGGAAGCGCCCGATTGTCTTGTTGTCATGCGCCATCGGCCGCTCGCCCTGCAGCACGTGAATCTCGACCGTGGTTTGGCTGTCGGCCGCCGTCGAGAACACCTGCGAACGTCGGGTCGGAATCGTGGTATTGCGCTCGATGATCGGCGTGGACACACTGCCCAGCGTCTCGATTCCCAGCGTCAGCGGAATGACGTCCAGGAGCAACACGTCCTTGACCTCACCGCCCAAGACACCGCCCTGCACCGCGGCGCCGATCGCCACAACCTCATCGGGGTTGACGCCCTTGTGGGGCTCCCGGCCGAAGAGGCTCCTCACCAGCTCCTGCACCTTGGGGATCCGGGTGGAGCCACCCACGAGGATCACCTCGTCGATCTCCGAGAGCCCCGCATCCTTCAGTGCCTTGCGGCACGGATCGGCGGTGCGCTGCACGAGGTCGTCGACCATCTGCTCGAAGCGGGCTCGCGTCAGCTTGACCGTCAAATGCTTCGGGCCAGTTTGATCGGCCGTAATATAGGGCAAGTTGATCTCGGTCTCGCTGGTGCCGGACAGCTCCATCTTGGCCTTCTCCGCGGCCTCCTTCAGGCGCTGCATGGCCATCGCATCCCCGCGCAGGTTCATGCCCTGGTCTTTGTTGAACTCGTCGACGAGCCAGTCGATGACGCGCTGGTCGAAGTCGTCGCCACCCAGATGGGTGTCCCCGTTGGTAGCCTTGACCTCGTAGGTTCCGAGCTCGGGGTCGATCTCGAGGATCGAGACATCGAAAGTCCCGCCGCCCAAGTCATAGACGGCGATCTTCTGCGCCTTCTTCTTGTCGAGGCCATACGCCAGCGCCGCCGCCGTGGGCTCGTTGATGATGCGCTTCACATCTAGCCCGGCAATGCGACCCGCGTCCTTGGTCGCCTGCCGCTGGCTGTCATTGAAGTACGCCGGTACCGTGATGACCGCTTCCTTGATCTCCTCGCCCAGGTGCGTCTCGGCCGTTTCCTTCATCTTGCGAAGCACCAAGGCTGAAATCTCCGGCGGAGAGTACTGCTTGTCGCCAATCTTGACATAGGCCAGATCATTCTGCCCGGGGACCACCTCATAAGGCACCTCGGAGATCTCGTTGGCAACCTCGCCATGCTTCCGGCCCATGAAACGCTTGATCGAGAAGATGGTGTGCTTGGGGTTGGTAACAGCCTGCCGTTTGGCAGCTTGTCCGACGAGACGTTCGCCGTCGCCCTTGAAGGCCACCACCGACGGGGTCGTCCGTCCGCCCTCGGCATTCTGAATGACCACCGGCTTACCACCCTCCATCACCGCCACACAAGAGTTGGTCGTTCCGAGGTCGATTCCGATGATCTTACCCATGACTACTTCCTTTCCCTTGTCTGCCTTCCCGAGCGGCTCCCGTCCAGGAGGGCTACCATCTGTGACTTGGCCCTGCCGAAATCACAGGCTAAAATCCACCATTTGCGAGGGGTATAGGCAAGAGGTGTACCAGGAGAGCCGAATCCCTCCGGGGAGCACCCCTATCCTTCATGTTATTGAAATACAATAAATTGCGATCTGGGGATGCGACTCGATATACATGCTGGAGAGGATCCAGGAGCCGCTTGTTTCAAAATCGAACAGAGAAGACTGTCCTAAGTTGAAACATTGGTGATTCCGTAGCGCTTCATCTTGCGCCATAGAGTGGACCGAGAGATGCCCAGGCCGGCGGCGGCCCGGGAGAGGTTGCCCGAGGACTTCTGGATCACGCGACGGATGTGCCGAGCTTCGACCTCTGCCAATGTGAGGTCGGCTGGGTAGACTTCCTCACTGACTTCCCCGGCGCCAAGACGAGGAATACCGCGCTCGGAGATCTCGGACGGCAGGTCGCGCACCCGGATCGCGTCGCCCTCGCAGAGGATGACCGCCCGCTCGATCGCGTTTTCGAGCTCGCGGACGTTCCCCGGGTAGTCGTAGTTCATCAGCAGACTCCAGACCCGGTCGGTCATCGCTTCCACGCGCTTGTGGTACCGTTCACCAAAGCGGGCGAGGAAGAAGTTGGCCAGGTAGGGAATGTCGTCTTTGCGTTGGCGCAGGGGCGGAATGTGAAGATTGAAGACATTGAGACGATAGAACAGGTCTTCGCGAAACCGGCCCTCGGCCATCTCGACACGCAGTTCGCGGTTCGTGGCAGTGATCACACGGGTGTCGATGTAGATCGTTGATTCTCCGCCTACTGGACGGATCTCCCGATCCTGCAACGCCCGCAGCAGACGAACCTGCAACTGCGGACTCATTTCAGCGATTTCGTCCAGGAACAGCGTGCCTCGTTCGGCAAGCTCGAAGACACCACGCTTGGACTCTTTCGCGTCGGTAAACGCACCCCGCACGTGCCCGAAGAGCTCGCTCTCGACCAGGTTCTCCGGAATGGCACCGGCGTTGACCGCCACAAACGGTCCCTGGCTGCGGTTGCTCTGGAAGTGAATCAGCCGGGCGACCTTCTCCTTGCCCGTACCACTCTCACCGGTAATGAGGATGTTGCTTTCTGTGGGAGCAATGCGATCGACGAGCTTCAGGATGCGCTTCATCGCGTCCGAAACGGCCACGATCTCTTCCGAGCGCATGCCTGTCGCCGGTCCGCTCACGATCGATCCTCCTGGGGTGTTGCCGACCCGCGTGGCTGCTCACCCGGCCCATGCGGCCGAGCACCTGGCTCGATCGGCGGAGCGCCCGAACAGCTCGACTGCCCCTCTGAGTCGGTGTCGGCCGGTCCCTCGACTGCCGCTTGGGTGGGCACAGCGGCTGGCGGCACCTCCTCCGCGCCCTCGACGCCCTCTGCGCCCTCTGCGCCCTCCTCGAGCGGACGCATGTGGGGAAAGAGGAGTACGTCGCGGATCGCACTGCTCCCGGTGAGCAGCATGACCAATCGGTCGATCCCGATCCCCACCCCCGCCGTCGGCGGCATGCCGTGCTCGAGAGCATCCACATATTCGTCGTCGAGCGGGTGGGCTTCCTCATCGCCGGCCTCGCGCAGCGACGTTTGCATCTCGAACCGCTGACGTTGATCGATCGGATCATTGAGTTCGGTAAACGCGTTGGCGAACTCCATACCGGCGATGAAAAGCTCGAACCGTTCCACCAGGTCGGCATGTTTGCGGTGACGCTTGGCCAGCGGCGAGACCTCGAGAGGATGATCCATGACGAAGGTCGGCTGCACCAGATGAGGTTGCACGGTGAGGTCGAATACCTTCTCGATCAGCTTGCCGCGCGGCGTGCTCGCGGGCATTTCCCCACCGTGCTTCCGGCAAAGCTCGTGGAGCGACTCAGCCGGTAATGGCCCGACACTGACACCCGTGTGCTCCTCGATCAGATCCAGCATCGAGGCTCGTGCGAAAGGCTTCGCGAAATCGATGCGCTGCCCCTCATAGGAGGCGGCTTCCTCTCTGGCAATCGCCGCCGCCGCACGTCGGAACATGTCCTCGACCAGATCCATGGCATCGTGGTAGTCGGCATAGGCCCAGTAGAACTCGAGCAAGGTGAACTCCGGATTGTGCTGGCGATCCAGCCCCTCGTTGCGGAAGACGCGCCCAAGCTCGTAGACACGCTCGAGTCCCCCCACGATCAGCTTCTTCAGCGGCAGCTCCTCGGCGATCCGCAGGTACAGGTCCATTTCCAGTGCCCGGTGGTGGGTCTTGAACGGATTGGCCAAGCCGCCCCCGTAGATGCTTTGCAGGATCGGGGTCTCGACCTCCAAGAACCCCATCTCATCCAGATAGCGGCGCAAGAAGCGGATCGTCTCGGCCCGGCGCCGGAAGACCTCCCGAGAGTCGGGGTTCAAGATCAAATCCAGGTACCGTTGGCGATAGCGGGCCTCGCGGTCGCGGAAGGCGTCGTAGACTACGCCGTCCTTCTCCTTGACTACCGGCAGTGGACGCACGGCCTTGGCAAGGACCTCGATGCTGTCAGCCTGCAAGCTGATCTCGCCGGTACGGGTGCGGAACGCCTCGCCTTCGGCGCCGATCAAATCGCCCAGATCGAGCAGTTTGAGAAGTCGGTAGGGCTCCTCGCCCACCCGGTCCTTGCGGATGTAGAGCTGCAGTCTCCCGGTAGCGTCTTCGATATGCACGAAGCTGGCCTTACCCATCGGTCGCATGGCACGCAAACGACCGGCCACGCGTAGCCCTCTTTCACCCTCGAGCTCACCGAACGCTTCATGGACCTGCCGGCAGGCGTGGGTACGGCGGAAAGTGTGCGGGAAGGGCTCGAAACCCAACTCCCTCATCTTCGCCATCTTCTCGAGTCGCGCCGCACGCAAGTCGCGGGGTGCCTCCACGGTGCCCTCCTATCCCCATCAAAGGTATGACGAACAAGATGGCATTCTAACGGGAGCTCCCCCCTCTCGCAACGGGGTGATCCCTGGATCTAGCCGCGACCTCAGTGCGCGACTCCCCCCGCAGCGATTGCATTATCGCAGCAGGTCTCCGCACGGCATGTCGCCATGGGATAGTCTGCCGGTCTCGCGGCCGGTCTCGCAGGCCGGTCTCGCGGCCGGTCTCGCAGGCCGGTCTCGCAGGCCGGTCTCGCAGGCCGGTCTCGCAGGCCGGTCTCGCAGGCCGTCCTTTCCTTCTGTGACGCATTCACGCGGGGCTACCCGGGGGTTGGCCAGGTGGGTAGCCAAGGGTGCCAGAGACCGGCCGGAGGATAATCTTGCGCGCGGCGGATTCGCGGGGGCAATCCGGCGATCGGCCGCGCCCGGCACCCTCAAGCGGGCATTCAGAAGCCTGCTCAGTGCGGCAGATTCGAGACGGTTGTACGACCGCCGCCTCCAGACGACGCGTCCGCCTCGGGGTAGCGCCCGGCCGGTAGCGGACGACAGCAGACGGCAGCGGACGACAGCAGACGGCAGCGGACGACAGCGGCCGACAGCGGACATTCGAGGAGACACCCAGCGAATGCGGAGCCCTCTAACTACGCTTGCCGAAAGCGTACGATGGCGAACGCACGAGTTCCGATGAGACTACTGGGCATGCTAGGCTGTGTGCAGGAAGGAGAGTCTTGCGCATGACGATCGCTGAACGAAGAGAACAGCTCCTGGAGCGAATTGCGCGGGCTGCCCAGCACGCGGGCCGAGATCCAGAGGAGGTCCGGCTCCTAGCCGTGTCGAAAACGGTGGGAAGCGATGCAGTGCGGGAGGCATTCGCTGCGGGCCACCGGCTCTTCGGCGAAAACCGGGCACAGGAATTGCGTAACAAGCGTCGTGCTTTGCAGGACCTCGGGATCGAGTGGCATTTCATCGGCCATTTGCAAACGAACAAAGTCCGCTACGTGGTACCCGGCTGTCCGTTGCTCCACACGATGGACCGGATGGATCTAGCTCACAAGGTAGCCGCACGCCTGCCGGAGGCTGAGGTGCAACCCGTACTCGTTCAGGTCAACACCTCCGGCGAGGGCGCCAAGTCAGGAATCGAGCCGGAGCAGTTGCCGAACCTGCTCGATGAGTTGGTGACGGTCGAGCAGTTGCGAGTCGACGGTCTGATGACGATCGGCCCGTGGGGCGCTACCGAGGAGGAGAATCGCCGCTGCTTTCGCCTCTTGCGCGAAGCGCTTGTCCGCGAACGCATTCGAGGACGGCCACAGGCGCCTCTCACCGATTTGTCGATGGGCATGTCGGACGATTTCGAGACAGCCATCGCTGAAGGAGCCACGATCGTGCGGATCGGGACCGACTTTTTCGGCCCACGCATCCAGCCCGGGTAGGGCAATCCTCCGGCACAGCGACCGGGACAGGAGGTTACCGCCAGAGCTTCGCGAGCGGGGTAGAAGGCCTCCGCGCCCGAGCTCTGCGACCCAGCAATAGACTATCGCCCACCAGCGTGGCTAGCGGAGGAGTATGTTCTCGAGTATGTTCTCGATCCCGGATCGTGAGACAAAGGCGAGTCGCCTTCTCCTCCTGCTCCTCCTGCACAGGGTCCAGGGCTGCCGGCACCGGTTCTCACAGGGGCTCTGCCCCACTCGTGCGGAGCGTCTCCCGCACGGTTTGCGTACAGATCCCGCACGGTTTGGGTACAGATCCCGCACGGTTTGCGTACAGTTCCCGCACGGTTTGAGTACAGATCCCGCACGGTTTGCGTACAGTTCCCGCACGGTTTGCGCAGGGTTCGTGCAGCGCGCCTCCCGCAACGACCCTGCAGAACTACGCGTCCTCCTTCAGAGCGGCCATGACCAAGCCTTCGAGTTCCTCTCCCGATCGCAGACCCATGATCTGCTCGACGACGCGCCCCCTCTTGTCGATGAGGTAGGAGGTCGGAATCCGGTTGACTCCGCCGTAGGCCATGCTGAGGCGGTGGCCACTCGGGATGATTGTGTAGTTGATATCAGGCCGAGAACGTAGAAACGGCTTGATGGCCGCCAAGCCCTTCTGATCAAGCGAAGGCGCCAGGATGGTGAGCCCCAGATCGCCATAGGTCTCCTGCAGGTGAACAAGGTGGGGGATCTCGCGCTTGCAGGGAGGGCACCACGTCGCCCAGAAAACCACCAGCACGACTTGACCGCGCAGCTGCTCCATCGTGACGGTACGACCGTTGATGTCGGTGAGCGGCACATCGGGCGCCATGGGGCGGGTATCGGCGGCCCGCAGTGTGGGTGCGCGGATGTGGTCTGGGAACGGTTGAGGCCCGTCCTCCTCCGGCACTGGTTCCATCATGTGGGCCTGATCGCCAACCGGGTCCTGGCTGCCGGTCTGGGACTGAGGTGTCGTTTCGCTTCCGTCGGCAGCAGCGCCGGATCTCCCGTCCTGGTCCGCTGCAATACCCGATCCCACCTTGTGACTGCCACGAGCGCCCGCCCCTACATCTTGGCTGCCATGAACGTCCGTCCCCGCGTCTTGGCCGGGATGAGAAGCGTCAATCTCCCTGACCGGCGGGGATTGGGCAGCATCAGTCCCCTGGCTTGAGAGGTCGCCGCCATCGCTGACCGTCCGCGACATGTCGTTCCCCGACGGGACCTCTCCTGCTCCAGCCGCTTGCTCATCACGGTCTCCGGAACAAGACCCGAGCAGCAGAAGCAACGATAACACTCCCAAGAATGTTCCCGCTGTGAAAACACGGCTGTGCTTCATGAGAATACCAGATCCTTTCTGAAGCCTAGGATACCTCTGTCCTAAGTCTTGAGGGTCTCATCTCCCCAGGTTCCAGGTGCTTCTGTCTTGGAATCCACGACGGACTCACCCAAGGTTCTCAAGATGCTTTCTAGGACTCAAGCAGGCTCCCAGGGATCCAAACGCGCTGCCTGGCATCCAATACGATCCCGATCCGAAGACTGGAATGCAGCCGGCACAATCACCGTGATGTGCTCGATCTTCCCGATGCCCTCGGTGCCCTCGATCTACTTGATGCCCTCGGCCCCTTGATCTTCCCGATGCCCTCGGTGCCCTCGATGCACTCATCACACCATGGCCGCCGATCAGGCTAGACCTTTGCGCCGACGCAAGATCCACTCTAGAGCCAATGCTAACACGACGACCCCGAAGAGGACCCAATGGTTCCATATCTCGGCCTGCTGTACAACGCGGACCTTCTTGTAGCGTTCAGGGAGCGTCGAGAGCAGCGGATCCAGATCGCCCGCTACAGCCGCCGCGCCTCCGGAAGTCTCCGCCAACATGACAGGCACTGTGTACTCTGCAGACAAGTCGTAGAATTCGGCGCCCATCTCCTCGATCCAGAACAACCCTTCACTCGTTTGCGCACGAAGACCGCCTGTGGTCGAGGCCGTGGCCTGGAATCGGTACATGCCCGGCGCCAAAGCTGGCACCTGCCCTGCGTAGTGACCCGCCGGGCCGTCTGGATAGAGTCGGATTTCAACGGGTCGCTCCTGAGACCTCACAGCTCCGAAGCCCGACCCGGCCGAGCCTGACATGCCGCCGTCCACCTCGCCCGACCCGGCCGAGCCTGACATGCCGCCGTCCACCTCGCCCAATCCCGGGCCCGGTCCGTCATCGCCTCCACCTATTCCGGCATCCCCTGCACCCGTACCAGCATCGCGCCCAACGGATTCGGTATCCAACCTCGAGGCGGTATCCAACCTCGAGGCGGTATCCAACCTCGAGGCGGTTTCCGGATCGCCGCTCGAATCTGTCCCGTACTCGGGTGATCCGCGCAAGGTGTGAGGCGGCAGGCTGGCCACGGGCTCCACCGCGAGGCGAATGCCCGCTCCGGAGACCGGCTCGTAACTCTCGTCGAATAGCTGCGCCGTAAATGCCACCGGTTCGCTGTCCTGGAAAACGTGCCGGGCCGATCGCGCCATGAACCGGTCCCGGTCGGACGGCTCGGTCAGCCAGCGCATGACCCGGCGCCAGAACTCGGGTGCTGGCGGTGCGACGACGCCGGAGGTTCGCATAGCAAAGTCCCATCGCCAGAATCCGCGACCGGTGAAGACGGCCACGCGCCCCCCCTCGGTACTGGCAAGGGCAAAGAGCGGAACCTCGCGGTTCGGGTGCGCCAACTCCGCCGACAGGAGCGTTGTTGCCGCCGGGGACACGCTGTACTGCCCCTCACGCACCCACACGGGGGGAAGCCGGCTCCACAGGGCCTCGAGATCTCCGGCCAACTCCCTCACTCCGGTCAGCTCGTGGGTCAGACCCGCGAGCGTGATCTCCGCCGAACTGATCGTGTACCCCCAGCGCCGGTCGGCCTGGACCGAAACCGGTAGCAACCCATCGAACCGCTGGCGCCAGCGTTGCAGATCGCCCTGCTCAGCGCCTCCCAGCCACAGGGCGCCGCCCCCTTCGGCCACGAAGGTCTCGATCGCACGAATGAACCCGTCCGGCAGCGCGCTGGGCGAGAGCCGGCCGATGATGACTCCGGCGAAAGCGGCCAGATCCTCGGGCGACTCCGGAGGCGCAGGCGGACCGGGCTCGCCGTAGGCCAGCCAGCGATCGTCAGCCTGACGCACCAGGTAGGAGTAGGCCAGGGTCGTGTCGGCATCGAGCGTGCGTTTGAGAAAGGAGAAATCCCAGTCAGGCTCTCCCTCCAGGTAGAGAATCCGGGTCTTCTTCTCTCGGATCTCGGCCGCGAAGAGGCGGCGGTTGTTGAGGACCACCTGCTCGATGTCGCCGGAGGATGCAGTGACTTCAAACACGCTGAGGCCGGGGCGCGTGGGACGCAGCTCCAGCATGGTCTCACGTTCCAGGCCACTCTGTCCCTGAAGGGTGACGGTCTCCTCGGCCAGCACCGGTCCATGCGGTTCCAGGCTCCCCCCGACTGGGCGCAGCTCGCGAATGGTAAGGCTTACCTGATCGTAGGTCGGCCCCTCCATCCCCGGTCCAGCCGCATGTTCGAGCACGATCCGGACCGGAAACGGTTCGGCGACATAGCCGATGCCGGGCGTGCGGACTTGCCGGATCAGAAGGTCGGGGGGTGACAGGGTATCGCCCACCAGGGCGGCGAAAACCGGTAGGGGTAGATTGCGTGCGACCAAGGCCGGGTCTTTCCCGGCGGTGTGAGCGCCGTCGGTCACCAGCAGTACGGCGCCCGCGGGTGACTCGGCCTGATGAAGCAGGACATCCTCCAGCGCCTCGCCCACTGCGGTGACACCCAGCGGGCGCCAGGGATAAGATCCCTCGCCCGGTGTACGGGCCTCCAGCCCTCCGGCAAAACCCAAGACATCGATCTCGAAGTTCTCGCCCAGTGTCTCCTCGATGCGCCGCACCACCTCTTCGGCCTGATCCCGCCGGGTGTGCACTTGCTCATCGAACATGATCCCGCCCGCCGCAGGCTCACCACGCACAGGTTCCGTACCGGCCGGCCCGCCAGGCAGCGGCCCGCCAGACAGCGCCCCGCCCTGAGCCCCGCCCTGCGCCCTCTCACCAGACAGCGCTCCGGCATGGGTCTCGGCCGGCAGTTTCATGCTCGAGGAGCGATCCACCAGCAGCGCCAGGCGCGGTTTCCCGGCTTGGTCGCCGGACCGGGTGAGAAGGGGTTGCAGCAGAAGAAGCAGAATGAGGAGCAGCGCCGAGAAGCGCAGGATGCGCAACAGTGTCTTCAGACCGCCCGAAAGAGGCGCGGCAAGTCGATGATAGGCCCACACCCCGACAACGACGGCGGCGAGCAGTGCTAGCCACCACAGGAAGTTGGGAGATACGAGGAAACTCAGGCTAGTCTCAGTCATCGATTAGGGTTCACCTTCCTGTCAGCAGTTCGATTCCACCGGCTTGGCAGTTCGATTCGACCTGCGTCTCGTCATGCGGCCGTGGCCGTAACCGTGGCCGTAACCGTGGCCGTAACCGTGGCCGTGACCGTGACCCTGGCCTGACCGTGGCCTGACCGTGGCCGTGGCCACGGCGTGACCGTGTTTCCTACAATGACCCATCGGGACATCCGTGGTTCCCTCGAAGCCGACAACGCCTTGCCGGGAGCGCCTTGCCGGGAGCGCCCTGCCGACAACGCCTTGCCGCTAACGCCTTGCCGGGAGCGCTTTGAGGTTGACTGTGGCTAGCGGTGGCCGAGGTGGCGGCGGCGCCATTCCCGCTTTCGCTGACTCTCGTATCGTACCGCAGGCATCTTGAGGTTGACGATTCCGATGGTGAGGACGTGCGCGATCGCCAGGCAGAGCAAGACGGTAATCGAGGTCCGCAGAACTTCACCCAGGGTCAATGCCCAATGGGCTGTCCGAGCCAACTCCGGCACGACCGCTGCCGGTTCCAGAGCGGAGAGCCCCACGAGGCAGGTGGTAGCCACCGTCAGAAGGAAGCCGGTGCCCTTGCCCAACGGGGTAGGGTGAATCCAGACCTGCCCCTTCCAGAAGTAGAAGAGCAGGGTACCGAAGACCAAGAGGCTGCTACGCACAATGATGAGCACCAGAACGAAGGTGCTCAGCAGGCCCGTCAGCGCGAGCATGGTCAGTACGCCCAAGTGCAGCAGCAGGTCCATCATCGGATCGAGCACGATCCCAAGTTTGGTCTGCTGATCGGTCCGCCGCGCCCACCAGCCGTCGACCACGTCGGTGAACTGAATCAGGGCATACGCCACTGCGGCCCACACGTAGTCGCCGGTTGCCAGCATGTAGAGCAGGGACGGTAGCAGGAAGCCGCGCGCCAAGGTCAGCAGGTTTGGACCCCCGAGACCCACCATCTGCCGTCCATCAACTGTTTCTAGAAAGCCAACATTGAGGACGGTCAAGAGGCCCACGGAAGAGATCCACGCCAGGTGCGAGAAGGCCAGCAGCATCCAGTAGGACCAATCCTGGCGCGACAAGAGAACGAGATCCAATCCCGCGCACAAGATGGCCAAAGCGATGCCGGCGTGGATCAAAGATCGCATGCCGTCGGGGTTCTCGCGCGATCCCACCCGGCCGCGAATCCACTCGAAGGCCACGACCGGACGGGCCTCGCGTCCGGTCGCCACCCATTTCAGCCGTGCCCACAGGCCTTGCACGCTCACCTCCCTGATGAGGCCGGGAGGGCGCCTCGAGCTAGATCTGTCCCCGGTGCTCCTCGCCTCCGGAGCCAATGGCCTCACGAATCACGGCCTGCGCGGCCGAGAGCCGGGCGATCGGCACCCGGAAGGGCGAGCAACTCACATAGTCGAGGCCCACTCCATGGCAGAACTCCACGCTCTCCGGATCGCCTCCGTGCTCGCCGCAGATCCCGGTCTTCAGGCCCGGCTTGGCGCGCCGTCCCTCGTCGACCGCGATCTGGACCAGCCGCCCCACGCCCGTTCGATCCAGCGTCACGAAAGGATCCCGGGGCAGAATACCAAGCTCCACGTAGGAAGGAAGGAATTTACCCGCGTCATCGCGGGAGAGACCAAAGGTCATCTGCGTCAGATCGTTCGTTCCGAAGGAGAAAAAGTCGGCCTTATTGGCTACTTGGCCGGCAGTTAGCGCCGCGCGTGGAACTTCGATCATGGTCCCGACCATGTAGTTGACGTCGACGCCGGCCGCCTCGATCAGCTTGCGAGCGATCGTATCGGCCACGGTTCGCTGGTTTGCGAGTTCCTCCATCGAACCAACCAGCGGGATCATGATCTCCGGATGGGTCTTGACACCCTCGCGGGCCAGCTCGATCGCGGCCTCGATGATCGCGCGCACTTGCATCTCGGTGATCTCGGGATAGGCGATCCCCAGGCGGCAACCACGGTGGCCAAGCATGGGGTTCATCTCGGAGAGATCTTCCACGCGATCCAGGAGAAGCTCCTTCTCGGCAATCTGCTCGGGCGGCGCATTGCGCTCCTTGAGAAGTGCAACCTCGACGCGCAGCTCGTCCTTCTTCGGCAGGAACTCATGCAACGGCGGATCGAGCGTGCGGATGGTCACGGGCAGGTCGGCCATCGCCTTCAGGATGCCGTAGAAGTCTTCGCGCTGGAACGGCAAGATGTGGTCGAGCGCATCCTGGTACATTGCACGCGGCTCTTCGAGCTCTTCCTGCAGCCGCCGGAGAGTCTGCTCGACCTGCTCGCGGGCCTCACCCATCGCCTTCTCGAGCTCGACCTTCTTGCGCACGATCTCCGCTTCCAGGCGTTTGACCTGAGGCGCGAAGAGGATCATCTGCTGGACATAGGGCAACCGTTCCTCGGCGAAGAACATGTGCTCGGTGCGGCACAGTCCGATGCCCTCGGCGCCGAAGCGGCGGGCCAGTGTCGCTTGATCGGGCGTGTCCGCGTTGGTACGCACCTTCAGCCGGCGTTTCTGATCGGCCCACTCCATGAAGATCTTGAATTCACCACCCACCTCGGGCTCGATCGTCGCGACCTTACCGGCAATGACCTCACCGGTGGACCCATTCAGGCTCAGGTAGTCCCCGCGCGTGAGCGTCCTATCGCTGATCACGAGCTTCTGGTCTTCTTCGTCGACATCGATCGATGAGCAGCCGGCCACGCAGCACTTGCCCATGCCACGGGCCACCACCGCCGCGTGGGAGGTCATGCCGCCGGTGGCGGTCAAGATCCCTTCGGCCACATCCATGCCGTGGATGTCGTCGGGCGAGGTCTCGTTTCGCACCAAGATCACCTTCTTGGGCATTCCGTCGTCTTCGAGCTCTTTCGACATGATCACGGCGTCATCGGGATCGAAGACGACATGGCCAACAGCGGCGCCCGGCGAGGCGGCCAGGCCGCGGGCCAGGACCGTGTAGGAGGCCGAGCTATCGATACGCGGGTGCAGCAGCTGGTCGAGAGAGGTAGGATCGACACGCAGCAGCGCCTCATCCTGAGTAATGAGACCTTCATCAACCATCTCTACCGCGATCCGCACAGCAGCCTGCGTAGTGCGCTTCCCCGTGCGGGTCTGCAACATGAAGAGCTTGCCTTCCTGCACAGTGAACTCGAAGTCTTGCACGTCCCGGTAATGACGCTCGAGACGGGTTGTGATCTTCTCCAGCTCGTCGAAGACTTCGGGCATGTCACCCTGCAGTTCACGAATGGGGCGCGGTGTACGGATCCCCGCGACCACGTCTTCACCCTGCGCGTTGCGGAGGTACTCCCCGTAGAACTCCTTCTCGCCCGTGGCGGGATTGCGTGTGAACCCGACGCCGGTCGCCGACCCCTCGCCCATGTTGCCGAAGACCATGGCCTGAACGTTGACGGCCGTGCCCAGGCTGTTCGGGATACGGTTCTGCGCACGGTAGAAGACGGCGCGGTCGTTGTACCAGGAGCGGAAGACGGCATCTCGGGACATGTCCAGCTGCTCATACGGATCCTGCGGGAACGGCTTGCCGGTCTTCTCCTCGATGAGGCTCTTGAACTCGCCCACCAAGCGCTTCATGTCCTCTTCGCCCAGATCCAGGTCCAGAGAGACGCCCCGCTCCTGCTTGAGGGCGTGCATACGCTTCTCGAACGTGTCCTTGGGGATGCCCAAGACGACATCCGCGAACATCTGGAGAAAGCGGCGGTAGCTGTCGTAGGCAAAGCGCGGGTTGCCGGTCTTGCTCGCTAGACCCTCGACCGAAGCATCGTTGAGTCCCAGATTGAGAATCGTGTCCATCATCCCTGGCATGGAAAACTTGGCGCCCGATCGCACGGATACGAGTAGAGGGTCCTCGGCGTCGCCCAAGCGCTTGCCCTGGGTCTCCTCCAGCTTGCGTAAGGTCTCGCGCTGCTGCTTGCGATACTCGTCCGGCAGGTGACCGCCCGTGGAGTAGAACAGGTTGCAGACCCGGGTGGTAATCGTGAATCCTGGAGGCACCGGGACCCCGGCACTGCTCATATCGGCGAGTCCGGCCCCCTTGCCTCCCAAGAGATCTCGCATATCCCCCCGACCCTCGGTGCCGTGAGGGCCGAAGTAGTACACCATCTTCTCGGCGGGATCCCAGTCGGCCATGGCCTGGGCCGTACCGCTACGCTTCGTTTCCGATTGCACCGTCATGCCGTCTACCTCCATCTGGACTCCGAAACCTACCCCTTGTCCCGCTGTGAGCGGCCCCGCAATAGGCCTTCTCTAGAAAGCCAGCTCGATGATCCGTCTGGCGATCCTCGCCAGCAGCCCGGGGCGACGATCCGTCTAGCGATCCTCGCCAGCAGCCCGGGGCGACGATCCGTCTGGCGATCCTCGCCAGCAGCCCGGGGCGACGATCCGTCTGGCGATCCTCGCCAGCAGCCCGGGGCGACTCGGGTGCCCGAGTTCCGTTTGGGGACGGGCCCCGCGCCACACACGCCGTGGGACATCCCCCGCGAGTACAACACTAAAGAGTCGGCGCTCCCTCTCCCTTTCTGTCGGACTTGCTACCTCAGACCAGCGCCCGGTGCAAGTCTGGTGCACATCCGTCGTATCGCCGTCCCGTCGGGTCGCCACACCGCTGTGCCGCCGTGCCGCCGTGTCGTCGTGCCGCCGTGCCGTCGTGCCGTCGTGCCACCGTGCCGCCGTGCCGCCGTGTCGTCGTGCCGCCGTGCCGTCGTGCCGTCGTGCCGCCGTGCCGTCGTGCCGCCGTGCCGCCGGAAGATCGGCTACCACAGTCGAAATCCCGCGACCAGTGACTACATGAGAACGCCGCCAGCTGCCCCTCACCGCAACGAACCGCCCTTCTACCCAACTGACTGCCCTCACCGCAACGAACCGCCCTTCTACCCAACTGACTGCCCTCACCGCAACGAACCGCCCTTCTCCCAAACGGACTGCCCGCACCTCAACGGACCGCCCTTCTTTGGCCGAACGTTCGAGCATACACGGAATCGGCCGGTGAGTTGCCCGCGGAGTTCTAATGCCACAAAAAAGCGCAGCCGGATGAGACCGCAAGATGACGCCATGGCCACAGGCCGGCTCACGGTGGAACATCCCAACGACCACCCGGCCCCGGGGGGCGTCGCGGGTGTCAAGCGGCGATCCGCCACCGCGCTGGATACTCACCGGGCATGGATGGCAGAGCGTGCCGGGCAGCGGTCCGCCGCGGTGGGACAGTCACCTGCCGGGCAGCAGTCCGCCGCGGTGGGACGGCCACCTGCCAGGCAGCAGTCCGCCGCGGGCTGAAGGTTAGCGCACGAGCGTTAGGAAACCGCGGGTCGACTCGCCGGTAGGCGTCTCGACTGAGTAAACGTACACCCCGGCGGTCACTGCGCGGTCGTGTTCGTTGCGCAGGTCCCAGGGGCAGGCGCCGCCGGTCACATCACCGGCGCTGGGGACATGTTCGAGCTTGCGGACCAGGTCCCCGCTGCTGGTGTAGATGCGAATCGTGGCCCGCTCGGGCAGATTCACGAATCGCACCAGGGGTTCACTCAACGGACCGTAGCTGGATCCCTCCTCGCCCTCGATGTAGGGATTGGGAACCACATAGACCTCATCGAGCAACGGTGGAGTCCGGGTCGGATCCTCCCGTGCCCGCAAAGGAACGGGCTCGTCGTACTCCGCCAGGCCGAAGTAGCCCTCTTCTACCGTGTTGCGCCTGTCAATGAACGTGGCGCCATCCAAGTAACGCCAGTAGTACTTGACCAGGCTGTAGTAGAAGGGAATTCCGTTGTGGGGACCCGCGACAAGGCGTTCCTCGTCGCCATCTTCGAAGATTATCGAGTCCGGATCGGTGAAGACACGCAGCGTATCAAGCGAGGTCCATCCCCAGGTGGTATCTCCGAAGTCATAGACTCGCAGCAGACTCATGCGCTCGGTCAGTTGGTCCGGATGAAGTCCCCGGTAGACTCGATAGCCGCCGAAGCACTCTGGAATGTCCTCGCTGGGAATGCATTGCCCCTGATACCACCACTCGAGGAGACCACTCGGCCCACCGAAGAATCCGGTCACACCCTCACGAGACAGGGTGTATGCGGTGATATCGTGCCCCAAGTCGTCGACGGCGCCGTAGCTGCGGCCTGTGTGCCCATCGATAAATCCCACGCGACCGTCTGCGAACGCATAGGTGATGAAGCTACTGGCATTGGGCGTGAACGAAATGTTGATCGCTGCCGGGATATCTGGCTCGAAGCGCCCAATGATGCTCTGCGCCACCGTGGTCCAGAGAATCACCGTCCCGTTCGCGGCCGCGCTCGCCAAGCGGCGCCCATCCTCCGAGAACGAGAAATCGACGATCTCGGCGCCATCATGCTCGAGCTCGTTGATCCGGACCTGATTGTCAAAGGACTGCAGCCACACGCGTCCGGTCTCGGTGCCAATGGCCAGCCGTGAGCTGGTTCGGTTCAAAGCAATCGCCGTTGGCCTGCTCGAGAAGGCCATCTCTGGCGGCAGTGAATCGGATATAACTCCGGGCCGGATCCAGCGCCGCCACAAACCGTCATCACCAATGGTCACATGCATGGAATCACGCTCCCCGGCTAGCGGGCGAAACGCGATGCCACGCACCGGGCCGTCGTGGGCATCCTCCAGCATCCAGGCGGCCTCGGTCAGCGGCCGCCACAACGCAACCTGGCCGTTCTCGAGCCCTGCCGCCAACAAGGATCCGGTGGGATGCACGGCAAAGGAGAGGGGCTCATAGCCTGCATCCAGGGCGGCCAAAGTGTCCAGGGCGGTGTAGCCACCCTCGGGCGTCTCTTGCAAGCGGATGAAGGTCCGGCGGCCGGCGTCCCACGCCCAAAGCTGTTCGCCATCACGGGTGAAGCCCAGAAAACCAATCTCGCCAAGACCCAGCGCAGCCTGTCCCTGAGGGAACAGCTTCAGGTTTCCGGTGAAGACCGGATCGTCGCTGTCAGGCTGCCAAGTCAGCGTCACCTTACGATCACCGAGGACCGGATCAGGATCGAACGACGCCGCGGCGGCTTGTCCACCCAGCACATCGGCGCCCCCGGCGAAGACGATCAGACCCATCCCCATTGATAGGACTTTTCTCACCCAATCTTTCATCAGCCGCACCTCTCCCGACAACCCGCCAACGGCGAGCCTCTACGCATCCTAGAAGTCGGAGCCATTCACCAGCCAATGGAGTGCATTGGTCATCGCGTTGCCCACCGCGGCCTCCTCGAAGAAGAACGGGTGGAAAGAGAAACAGACGATTCGGCCGCGATCGGTATCCTCGCCCTCAAGCGGGTAAGTTCGCCACGCGATCGGGTTGCCCTCGAGATCGGATAACTCATTCGGAACCCGCGTCCGCGCACGGTACAGGATGTCCATGCCTTCCTGAAGCTCATACCAGGGCGTGACATTCGGGTCCGCAACGTCAGAGATCAGCGCTTCATAGTTCATGACCCCGCGCTCGCACGGCCATCGAGCCGTGTCGAGGAACAGGTCGGGATAGACCGGATTCTCGGCGATGGCCGCGCGCAGCGCCTCGTCCGGGTTCCCCTGCGTCGTGGCCCCACGAGGCTTGTCCACGCAGCTGGTGAGATTCAGGTACTGCCACAGGAAGCTCAACCGGTTCCAGTAGTAGCCGGCCTGAAAATCGTTCTCCCGGGGGCACTTCGGATCAGCGTTGTCGAAACCGATCAGACCAGCGATCGTCTGGGCGGGGCCGATGAAGGTGGTGAGCAAGAGGTTCCCGCCGAGCCCGACATACGCCGAGAGATACTGGTTCACACCCGCCGCCTGACGAAGCCCGGTGGCCTGGTCATGCCCGCAGTCCCAGATCACGGTCTGATACCGGCCCAGCACATCGAGGAACTCGCTCTCGATTCGGGGGGCCGGGTTGGCCTCGTTGTCCGGATAGACCATGTAGTGGTCGACGCGGTCGCTGGGCAGCATGAAGTCCCGAACCCCCGAAAGAACCCCCCCGTACTGTCCGGTGGCCTCATCATAGGTCAGACGCCACTGATCGGTGACCTCATCCCCGAGCAACGTTCCGCTACACTGATCTTTCGGAGCATAGCGCAAGTCGTCGACGATCAAGAACGGCTTGTCGAAGGAGAAGTCAGCGACGTTGATCTTGACGGCACACCGCGTCTCGGTAGCAGGGTTGTTCGAGACATCCCGCATCTTCAGGTAGAAGTAGTGTACATCGGGCCCCTCGGAGGAAAAGGAAATCACCTGCTGCATCCGGGTGCGCGTTGCCCAACCGATCCAGCCGCCCCGGCCATCGATCGACCGGAACGACTCGTCGTCCGGATCCGGAATGTCGAAGCCGTAGTTGCTGGGACCCGACTCGGTGCCGCTCAAGCTGGCATCCCCGATCCATTGGAAACGAATCGGTTGATCGGGCGCCACAGTCACCTCCCAGGGGTCCGGCGGGTAGGCCCCGGAATTGAACTGCCGGTTGCCCAGGGCCGGTTCGAAGAGGATCACGTTGATGCGTCGGTCGTCGACAGTGAAAACGACATAGTTGCGGTTCCGCGAAAACTCCTGCTCCTCAGCGCCCGCTTCGTCTACCGCCTTGATGATGAATCCGTAGCGCTGGTAGACCTCCATGTTCTCGAGCCAGTACTCGCCCACCGTGCCCGGGACCTCTTGCCACTTGCGCCGCGCCTTGTCATACAGCTCACTATCATCGAGCGGATACTCGCTGCGGACCGGAGTCGCACGCAGCAGGTTTGTGCTGTCGGCAAACACGCGCAGGAGCGCCTCCTGGTCGTCGAGCTGAATGCTGGTAGGAACCTTGACCAGCTTCAGCTCGAAGCGAGCCGGCAGATTGTCCGCGCGGGATCCATCCTCGTCCACGCCCAGCCAGCTCACCTTGAGGGTCGAAGCCCACCGGGCGCTCTCTTGGGGTTCGGGCTGCGTGATTCGCGTGACCGGAGCAATCGTTTGCGCATTGAAGAAGCGCTTATCAGGCACCGATCGGTCGAAGTTGTCGTCGACCGATCGGACGTAGAAGGTGTGCCAATCGGCAAAGGTCTCATCGTCCCCGCTATTCTCCGTAGCGGGGAAGGAGATGACCTCGTCGAACTGGTTCGTCCGATTCCAGGCGTTCTCGGAAATCGTATCGTCGATGGCCCACTCGAACCAACGCACCACCCCGTCGTTGTCCGAACCCGCCCAGTAGAAGTGCACCCGCGCCTCAGCGTCGAGGCCGTCTTCCAGCACACCGCCGGTGATACGCACCGAGGGACGCTCATTGGGCAGAACCTCACCGCTGAACTCTTCTTCGGGGAACAGGATACAGCCGCCGGCCGCGAGGACGACCACCAGTGCCAGCCAGACGGCCCGTCCCCTGCCCTGCGTGCGATTGAGTTTCATGGGACATCCCCTCTCTCGATGCGTGCCGGTCTGCTCCCGGCAGGTGCCCCCATCTTGCGCCCGTTACGAATCAGTCCGTGACGGTGAAGGGTATCGTGCGAAAAGAACGCCTGGTACCGCCATCGCCTCTAGCATTTTCTTCGATGCGCACACCGAGCTCGTAGTCACCCGGACCTGCGCAGTTTCCCGGCCAGGGGAAGAAGAGCTCGCGGTAGGTTTCCATCGACTCCTCGTTGCGCAGCGTGTACAGCACGCTACCGCAGGGACCGAACAGCCGGAAGGCATAGTGGAAGTCGACCGTGGTGCTGTCGGGATCGATGGCTCGTACGCGCAGCTTCAGCGCCAGGGCCGAATCGGGCACACCGACAGATTCTTCGCCCCAAGCAATAAGCGAATCCCAGGAGACGGTGCCGTGCGGAAGCGGATGCATGAGAAGCTCGGGCTCACCCTCGGCGGCCACATTGCGCCGCAGATTGGGTGCTCGGTTGACATAGAGCCCCACGCTGGCCGGGGTCCCATCCCGGCGGCCAAGCGCGTCCTGGCAGCGAGCGTAGATGAAGTTGTTCGTCGTCGTGAGCCCGTTCTTCTGGATCGTGTTGTCTTCTCCCACGTTCGAGTCCCACTGCCCCACACCCAGACGCCACTGGAAACCGGAAACGCTGGTGCCTTCCTCCCCGTCTGGATCGTAGCCGCGAAGCTTCATTCGGACATCCACATTGCGAACCCGTCCAGATGCCGTACTCGTCATCGGGATCGTGTCACCCTCGAAGACGACCAACGAATCGACGTCGTAGCCACGCGATTCGGCAATGAAGTAGACGGCCGAATCCTGGATCGTCGGATTCCATCTGCGATCGAAGTAGGTCTGCGGATCCTTGTTCCAGACGAAGGTCCGTACGGTGGGATCAAGTCCCTTGAAGCCCGCATCGTCGACTGCCTGGAGCCGGAACGTGTACTTGCCGGTGCTGAGATCCTCGTAGACGGCCGTGGTATCCTCGGGCCCTCCCACGATCGGCGCGTTCTCGATCGGGAGGAGCCAGTACTCGTACTCGACGATCGTGCCCACCGTGTCGATCTCGCCTTGCTCGTTGATCATCCGATCGTTGTCGACGCCCCGCCAATTGAAACGCACATCCCACCCGGTGGGAATCGTGTCGGTGGGCACCGTCTCGTTCGTGGAGGTAAGCTCCATGACGCCCGGGTCGTCTGGATCATAGGCCTCGGCGGTGGTGAAGATCGGCTTCGGCGGAATGAGGTCCACCGCGCCGAAAAAGGCCCAAGCAGGCTCCGGATCGGTGGCCCCTCGGTCGTCGATTGCCCGGACGTAGAACCGGTGGCCCAGAAGCTGCTGCGAGGCACCGACAGGCATCAAAAAGACCGAGTCGGTCCGAGTGGTGTGGTGATAGGTAATCGTATCTTCGTCAGCCGGGAAGGAGTCGGTGATCGCGTACTCGTACCCGGTGATTCGACCGTCCGCATCATTCCCGTACCAGTAGAGGTGGACCCGGTAGAAGGTGGCGGTGCTGTCGGGCGGCACACCGGTGAGGTAGGTATCGGGCGCCTGATTCGTATCCAGACCGGATTCGAGTTCATCGCGGCAACCGAATAGGAGGACCACCATTAGCCCTGATGCCAGGGCCAGGACCGAAAACGACCGCCGCGCGAGCGAGGCGCCTGCGCGTCCGCGGCTGAATTTGAACATGTTACTCCCTCCCATAGAGTACCGCAGGCTAGCAGAGCCTCCAGAGGGGTGTCAATCCGAAATGGGAGCGAACCCCTATCCCTGCAAAGAGAAAGCGGCCCGCCCACCTCACCCTTTTCCCCGCAAATAGTCTAGTGGTCAGGTGCACGGATGACTAGGCGGAGAACACCACACCTGCCGTGCCGTCCCGAGCACTCCCGCACCGGCTGCGTCAACTCGGCAAGCCGCACCGGCCACCTCATCTCGGGAGGCCGGCAGGACCAAATCAGTAATCCGCACCGGTAACGAGCCAGTGGATGGCCTGGGTCATCGCGATCTCGACGGCCTCCTCCTCGAAATAGTAGGGGTGAAAGCTGAAACAGACCACCCGCCCGCGGTCGGCATTCTCTCCGGCCACCGGAGAAGTCCGCCACGCCACCGGATGGCCGTCGAGCCTCGAGCCGGCCTCGAGCGTCTGCGCGCGATAGACCACTTCCAGGCCCTCCTGAAACTCATACCACGGCGCGACGTCGGGATCGTTGACCTCCGAGACGAGCGCCTCATAGTTCATGACGCCCTCCTCACACGGCCAGCGTGCGGAGTCCAGGTAGAGGTCCGGATAGCGGGGGTTGGCAGCGACCGCAGCCCGCAGCGACTTGCCGACGCTACCCTGGCTCGTCATGCCCCGCGGCTTGTCCACGCAGCCCTGCAAGCGCAAAAACTGCCATAAGAAGCCGATGCGGTTCCAGTAGTAGCCAGCCTGGAAGTTCATCTCGCCGGGGCAGTTAGGCGCGTTACCCGAGAAGGAGACGAAGCCGTTGATGAGCTGCACCGGTCCGATGAACGTGTAGAGCAGCAGGTTGCCACCCAGCGAGACATACGAGGATAAGTACTGGTTGACCCCGGCCGCCAGACGAAGCCCGGTGCCGACGCTACTGTCGTTACCGGTGTCCCAGATGACTGTCTGATACTGGCCCAGTATCTCCACGAAATCGTTCTCGATCGTGGGCGAGACGCTCTGGTCCCCGACACCGTACGTGTTGTAGAGAGCAATACGCTCGACGGCCGGCAGGAACGTTTGGGCACCCGAGAGCACGCCGCGGTATCTCCCGCTCGCCTCGTCGTAGCGCAGTCGCCACGGGTCGGTCTCGGCGTCGGTCACCAGAGCGCCGCCTTGGCACGGCTTGGGACCGTAGCGCAGGTCGTCGACCACCAGCAGGGGCCGGTCGAAGGAGAACTCCGCCACCCGGACTTGCACCACGCAGCGTGTCTCGGTGTTCGGGTTGTTCGAGACATCCCGCATCTTCAGGTAGAAGTAATGGGCGTCCTCATCCTCTTCGGTGAAGTACACTGGCGCCTGCATCCGGGTGCGCGTGGCCCAGCCGATCCATCCCCCCCGGCCCGTCAAGGACCGAAACGAGTCGTCGTCGGGGTCCGGAATGTCGAATCCGTAGTTGCTCGGTCCGGCTTCAGTGCCCGAGAGCGATGCGTCGCCGATCCATTGGAACCGAATCTGTTGGTAGGGCGCCACGGTCACGACCCAGGGCTCGGGCCAGGCACCGGTGTTGTACTCCCGGCTGCCGAAGGCCGGCTCGAATAGCCGTATCGTGATCTGCTTGTCGGCCACCCGGAAGATCACGTAGTTCCGGTTGCGTTGGAAGTTCTCCTCCACGGCACCGGCCTCGTCGATCGACCGTACGATGAATCCGTAGCGTTCGTAGGGCTCCATGCCCTCGAGCCAGTGTTCGTTGGTCTCCCCCGGCAGGCGCAACCACCTGCGCCGGGCTTTCTGGTACAACTCGTCGTTATCGAGCGGGTAGTCACCGCGCAGGGGCGTGGCGACGAGTTGATTGGCGCTGTCGGCAAAGACACCCAGGATCGCCGCCTGGTCATCGAGCGCGATACTGGTCGGCATGCGCACCAGCTTGATCTCGTAGGCGGCCGGCAGCCGGTCCGGACGTGAACCGTCTAGATCCTCCGCCCGCCAGGACATGAGCAGGGTCGACGCCCACCGCACGTTGTCCGCCGGCTGTGGCTTCTCGATCTCGGTCACCGGGGCAATGGTGTGGGCGTTGAAGAAACGCTGGTCAGGCTTCGAGCGGGCGAAGTCGTCATCCACGGCGCGCACGTAGAACGTGTGCCAGTCGTGGAACTCCCTCCCCTGCAGCCCAGGGGTGCTGGCCGGAAAGGAGATGATCTCATCATAGTCGGTCGTCCGCTGCCAGGCCCGTTCTGAGATCGTATCGTCGATCGCCCACTCGAACCAGCGTACCACGCCGTCGTAGTCGGCGCCGCTCCAGTAGAAGTGAACCCGAGCCTCTTGATCGGTACTGTCGGCCAAGACGCCGCCGGTAATCCTCGCGATGGGTATCCGATTGGCCTGGCGGGCTCCACTGAACTCCTCTTCGGGTAGGAGTAGGCAACCCGAGAGTGTCAACGCCAACACGCCCAGACATGCAGCCACCAACCCCGTCAGCGCCCCAGCCGACGCCCCAGCCGGCGCCGTAGCCGACGCCCCAGCCGGCGCCCCAGCCGGCGCCCCCGTCGGCGCACCGCCCTTGACAGGCAACCTACGCCTGAAGGACGACGCGAAGCGCACCGTCCTAGCAACCCAATCCTGGTCGTGTCTTCCGTGAACAGCCATGTCGTGATCCGGCGGGATATGTCTGCGCACCGCCCACCAGGGCGATGCGGCCGAGAGTACCTGCCCGAAGGCGCGCGCCCGGGAGCGCACCGCCCACCAGGACGATGCGGCCGAGAGTACGCAAAGCGGGGCTTGAGGATCACCCCAAGCCCCGCATCGCAGTGTAGCAGCGAAAACGCCGTCAGGCCACTACCTCATGACAACCATTTTCTTGCCAGAGACGAAGCCGTCGTGCGTCGACATCTGCATCCAGTAGACACCGCCACCCACGCGGGCGCCGGTGTTGTCCGTACCGTCCCAGACGACACTGTTCGTGCCGGCCGGCTGCGTGCCGCTGAAGACGTTGCTGACCATACGGCCGGAGACATCGTAGACGTGGATGTCGACCTTGCCGGGGCTGGCCAGAGCGAAGCGGATCGTCGCCGTGTTGTGGAACGGATTCGGGCGGCTGGCGAAGAGGAAGTTCACCGGACCCGTGGTGTGGGTCTGGTCGTCGCCCTCCTCAACATCCAGGTTGGTGCACGGATAGCGCCACTTCTCCCACGGCTGCGTCGGATCCGTCATCCACTCGAGCATCGCACCGACCATGGACGAAGCACCCTCGACGACAGACACGCTGTCGCTGGGGCAGTCATCCTCGGCCTGCGCGTAGGTGACGTGGTGGAGACTGAAGCCGTCGACGATCGAGAGGAAGTCACGACCTTCGCCGCTGTGATCGCGAACGACCTGGGAGAACTCAGTGCTGTTGAACAGGTAGTTCCCCTGCGCGCCACTGACACCCGCCTGGACACCCAAAACATTGTAGTTATAGATGTTCGGGCAGCCATTGCCGTAGATCGTAAGGTCGCGGTCCAGGACCTCGAACACCGCATTCGCGTCCGGATCCAAGAAGACGCAGAACTCCCAATCGTCGGCGTAGTCGCGATAGGACGGCCACACGACGTTCACACCCAGGGTGTTATTCAGGAAGTCGCGGCCGCCGGGCTGGTACTGGTCGACGACGGTCGCCACCTGGTCACCGTCGAGGATCAGACCACGGCGAATATCATCCAGACCGCAGGAGGTCGCGGTCAGCCAGGCCTCGAAGAGGGGCCAGTCCTTGCGCTCCATGCAGCCTTCGCCGAATGTACCCGTGTTGAGAAGGATGAGCCGGTAACCGAGGGCCTGCTCGGCCGTCATACCGTTGTTACCATACCCACCCGGGTTGTAGACCGTACCGCCGAAGCTACGAGCCATCGGGGTGTGCCAGTTCGATGACGCATCCAGGTAGTCGAACTTGTCATAGTCCAGACCCAGCTGCTCGAACATCGGGTTGATGTAGTACTCCACGCCACGGTTGAAGGCGTCGACGTACAGAATGCTCGGCCACACGACCTCGTAGAGTTCCTGGCCGTAGCTATCCGTCGTCTCGACGGCTTCCATGTCGGGGAGAATCTCCATCTCCTGCGGACCCCAGACGAAGTACTCCTCGGGCGGAGCACCCCCGTCGTACCAGTACGACCGGTAGTAATACTGGATACCCGTACCCGGCGTGAACACCAGGTCAGGAAGGATCTCCTGCTCGGGCGTGCGATCGTCGAACGCCGGATCGAAGCCAGGATCATCCTCGTGGAAATAAGTCTCGAACTTGTTCTTCCAGGTGCCCTGGGTGGTCTCGAGCGAGTCCATCAGGACGCAGACCTCGCCGATTTCCGGATCGCCGCCGAGCCGAGCCTTCCAGGCCATGTACTCGGGGATCAGGTGCTGGCGCGGTCCCGGGAAGACCTCGAAGCACAGCTCGACGAGCCAGCGGCCCTCTTCGGAGGTCACCGTCGGACCGACGACCATGGCCGTGTCGCCGTGCCAGTCGTTCTCCTCGTCCGGATCCACGTTCGTGCCGCTCCAGTCACGCGTGATGTTGGCGTTACCCACATCGGCCGGATCCAGGAACGTCGGGAACGTCTGGCCGAAGCCGTCGTGCCAGTTGTGGCCCGTGTCCGGGTTGATCGCCGGGGCGTCGGCCGCACCCGTGATCCCCACCTTGACGTTGTCGATCACCGGCGAGCCCTTCGTGTTCCCTTCCTCGACACAGGTCGACGGAGGAATAGCGAAGCTCGCGCAGGAGCAATAAATGTCATAGGTGAAGCGCATCAGCTCCCAGTCGTTCGGGAGCGGATCACCGGCCTGACCGTCAAGCGTGGTCAGGTTGGTGCCGTTCAGACCGCAATCGATGTTCGAGGTGTAATAGTGGGTGTTCTGGCCCAAACGCGGCGACCAGGTCGGAACCGGGTTCGTCTCGCAGGTGAACGGATAGTACCGGTACCCCTGACGATAGAAGGTACCGTACTCCTGCGCCAGCGCCGAGTACTGGTCCCAACGGACGATCGTCGTGTTGTAGGCGATCGGATCGTAGCCCGCGCGGTCAACGATACCGGACTCGGCCCGCTCATGCTGGCCGGAGAAGTGACCCGGAATCGTGTACTGGCTGTTCTCTTCGTCGACGAACTCGAGCGCCCAGCCGCTGAGCGTGCACGAGCAGGCCAGACCGACGAAGTCGAGCCACTGGCTGTAGGTCGCCTCGTCCACCAAGCCCATGTAGACGCCCGCACCGGAGCACTTCGAGAAGGTGAAGCCGTCGGCATCGGTGTCGAAGTCGGCGTCAAGCACCTGGGCGCCGCCCACCGACATGACGATGTTGTCACCACCGAAGGGGCCGTTGATCGAGTCGTACAGACCGTCGACGTCCGACCAGGCGCCGTCCGCATCGAAACGGATCTCGAGCTGGACCTGGGCCGTGCCGGCCGGGATGTCGCCCGCATCGACTGACCCGCTGAACACCTCGGGACTCTCCGGCAAGCCCATTACATCGTGTAGGAAGGCCACCTGGAGCTCGCCGTCCTCGAGCAGCTCACCCGCGCCGTCGTAGCACAGGACGTTGACGTAGGTGTAGTCATAGTCGGGCTCGCTGTCAGCGAAGAAGTCGAAGCCGATCACGACATCGTCAGTGCCCTGAACGATGGGGTACATTGGCGAAAACGCGCTCTGGCAATAGTCATCACCGTAGCCGATGCCGGCGACCCAGCACAGCTCGTTGGCGTCGTTCTCGTGTGTACCGGCCCAGATCATGCCGACCGTGCCGTCGATCATCGGAATGACCGGGTCTCCACCATCGATGAAGTCCTGCTCGGTCACCCGATAGAAGTAGGTGTCGAGGTTCTCGGTGTAGTCGACGGTGGTCCAGCCCTGGTAATCACCAACGCCACCGGCACCCTCGAAATCCCAAATGCCACCTTCAACCGCATATCCGGTTCCGTCGTCGTTACCGAAGTAAATCGTGTCCTGACGGAAGAACTCGAACTGCTGATTGTCCTTCGTAATGTCGGACAGGGTCGGGGTGTACGCATTGTACAGCTCCGGACCCGTCCCCTTGGCCATAGCGCCGGTCGTCACCACCAGAAGTAGGGTGGCCAACAACGCAAAGCCTCTCTTCATCTTAAGCCTCCATGGTTGCTCCGCCCCAGTCAGTCACAGCCCCGTTGGCTGATGCAGGCTGCAACAACTGGGACCACCTGGGCATTCAACAAACAAGAAAACGTACGAACCGAGAGCTCAAGCCTGATGGTCCGACACCGTGAAAGAGGGTGGAGGGTAGCTCGGCCTCAGGGCTGGAACGGTTCGTATCACCTCAAATGGGGCATCACCTCCTCCCGCTCCTTGCTCCGCCGCCTCCCGTTGAAGAGCCGGTGTGGGGGTACCGAAACAGAAACATGTATCAGACTAACGAGCGCAGGATGGGGGTATATCCAATCGCCCGGCCTGATGACCAGTGACAACGCCGTGACTGGTGGAATTCTGTCTTGCTTGCGATTCCTGTCGCCATCCCAAGCTGCCTTACCAGAATCAGGGGGGATTCCTAGAAGGCTTATCCTAGCCCTTTGCTATTGTGCATTAGCACGCTCGGAGTATACCAACGGGGTGGGGGGGTGTCAAGTGAGCCGCCAGGGGGAACTTGGACCGCCCAATCCGGCGCAATCCGTCGCAAGGGGATGCAAGGGGATGCAAGGGGACACAAAGGGGCACAAGGGGGAGCAAGCATCCGAGTTCGAGTCCCAACCGGCATTCCCCCCAGGTCCAGCCCCGGGATCCCCTGGTCGGCACCGGCTCGAATCCGCTGCGGGTGGTTGCGGGCGGCTGCGGATGGCTGCGGATGGCTGCGGATGGCTGCGAAATGTCCACCCCGCAGTGGACGGCTCGGACGTTCCTGGGAGCGGCCGTTCCCGGGCCGTGCAGGGAGGGAGCCGCTCCCGGCAGTCATGCGGGGTCGGCTCTGCCGAAACCTCGCTATGTGCGGCTCAGACGCTGTCCTCGGAGTTCGGGTGCCCGCCGAACCCGTCCTCTGCGAACTCACCCGGCCCGTGGGCGGGGGCCTCCTTCGCGGCCTGGGCCGTAGCGGAGGCCACACCCCGGGCCGCGGCCCCTACCGCGGCGCGCCAAACCTCCCGGTAAGAGACCCCGGTCTCACGGGCCAGATCGGCGCAAATCTTCGACTCCGGCTTGCCTACCCAACCGGCGCTTTTCCATGCATACTTGATCGGCACGATGCCGTAGGGAGTGGACACCTCCCCTTCTCGTCGCAACAACTCCATTCGCCACTGCAAATTACGCCGGACCCCCAAACTGGGAGTGTTGTCGAGGATCCAGGTCATGAGGCTGAATTCGTCTTCAGGCAGGCAGATCGCCGTCAGGAGCACCCCCGGCCGCCCGTGCTTCATCAGAATTGGAATCATAAAGACATCACGGCTCCCCTGTTCGCGGAGTCCATCAGCGGCCACAGCCATCTCCTCGGGATCGGCATCATCAATCTGCGTCGAGAGTTCTACCACCTGCCGCCAGGACGCGGGGGGGGCCTCTCCGTTCCTCTCCCGCGCCGTACTCTCCCGCCCGGCTGCCTCTGGCGTGGCGCCCTCGCGTCCGGCCGCCTCTGGCGTGGCTCCCTCCGGCCCGGGTAAGCCTACCCAGGACATCCTTCGACTGGTCGCTCGTCGGTCCCAGCCCGGGAGCACGCGACCCACCATGAGTCTGGCCAGGTTAGGGGTGTCGGGCAGGGACCGCGTACCCGCTCCCACACCAATGGCCTCGATGGTCATTTCGGGGGGGGGGTCCTGCACACCCAGTGTCGTCACCAGCGCTGCTCCGGTCGGCGTCGTGCGCTCCCCGGGGCCGGCCCAGCGCACACGGGCTTCTTTGAGCAGGTAAGCCGTGGCCGGCGCCGGCAGCGGAATCAGACCATGCGCGGCGCGGATCGTCCCGGAACCGACCGGCAAGGTGGACACGTAGAGCTTCTCGATCCCGAGATCATGCAATCCCTGGCAAGCAGCCACCACATCAACCATCGCGTCCACGGCCCCGACCTCGTGGAAGCGCACGTTCTCGGGCGCCACCCCATGCGCGTGGCCCTCGGCCTCTGCCAGACGCCAAAACACCCGCCGCACGCGGTCCAGTACTACCGAGTCGAGCCCGGCGGACTCGACGACGCTCATCACCTCAGCGAAACCACGACTGTGGGAATGCCCGTGGCCGTGCGCATGACCTGATTCGTGATCGTGAGGATGATCGGTGTCGCCGTGATGCGAACCCCAAGCGTGATCCGAACCCGAAGCGTGATCCGAGCCCGAATCGTGATCCGAGCCCGAATCGTGCCGTGAGATGACCCGAATGCCCTTACCGGTCAAGGCCATGTGCTGCCTGGACTCGATCGTCAGCTCGGTGATCTCCTCGCCCAACCAGGCCACACTGGCGCGCAAGGCCGATTCGCTCCATCCCGCTCCCAGCAAAGCGCCGACGAACATGTCACCGCTGATGCCCCCGATGCAGTCCAAGTAGGCGACTCGCAATTCACTACTCCTTTCTGGCAGGTTGCTCTTCGGTGGCTTCCCGGATTCGGCGGTTGATCTGTGCAGCAGCGAACCCACCACCGAATCCGTTGTCGATATTGACGACGGTCACGCCCGACGCGCAGCTATTGAGCATGCCCAGGAGCGCCGCAAGTCCTCCGAAGCTAGCACCATAGCCCACACTGGTCGGCACGGCGATCACCGGCGCAGACACGAGTCCAGCCACCACGCTGGGGAGCGCACCTTCCATGCCCGCCACGGCAACAATGGCCTGGGCACTCTGCAGCAGTTTCAGATGAGGAATCAGTCTATGCAGGCCCGCCACGCCAACATCGGTCACCGTCTCCACATTCGCGCCCGACGCGCGGGCGGTCTCAGCCGCCTCCTCGGCCACCGGCAGGTCGCTGGTTCCAGCCGCCACTACCACCACCAGGCCGTAGGACATGGCATCGTCGACGGGAAAACGAAAGGTCCGGGCCCGCTCATTGCGCCGCCCTTCGGGAAATCGCGAGGCAAGCAGGTCGAGCGTCGGTTCGTCCGCCCGGGTCACCAGCACGGTTGTCTCGCGCGCCGCCAGCGACTCGGCAATGCGGACCGTATCCTCGGGCCGCTTACGTTCCGCGAAAATCACTTCGGGCGCCCCGCATCGCACCGCCCGGTGATGATCGACGCTGGCAAACCCAAGATCCTCGATGGGCCACGCCCGAAGGTGCTCGATGGCTTGCTCGACCGAGCTCTGGCCAGCCGCAAGATCTGCTAGAATTCGTCTGAGTGACTCGGGTCTCACCGTTCCCTCCCGGTTGGTTCTGACTCCCGCTGACGCCTGGCTCCTGCTGAAACCCGGCTACCGCTGGCCCCCGGCTGCCGCTGGCAGAGACGATTGCGAGCATCGAGTATAGAGATCGCCCGGGCGGGAGGGAAGTGAGGAATCGAGCACCGTTGCTAGTAGCTAGAAACGGTGAGGTAGGCAGATGAGGTCGAACCGATCGCAGCATTCCACGCGGTGGTCACCCAGGGATCGGTTTCCAGGCGCAGCTCGGCTGAGAAAGCCGTGCCCCAACGTTCCTCCGCCCAGTCCAACATCCAGAATCGGTGCAACTCGGCCGGGATCGGGCGAGAGCTATCGTCCAGTGCGCCCACGGAGGCCAATTCCGAGCACCCCCACGCGGCCAAGCGGTCGGCGAGTTGCCCTAACCACGTGCGAAACTCAGGCGCCCCCCCTGGCGGCCCCCCTGGCGGCCCCCCTGGCGCCCATCCGGACGATCCCGTTAGGGGCGTCACGCCCACCGACAGCCGATCGAGGGTCGCGGCCGGGTGGGCGTGTCTCCAGGGACTTTGCGGAGTCAATGTCTCAAGGAAGAGAGTCTGATCACCCAGGAACCGCTGGAGCAACCCTTCGGCCCGCAAACTCTCGAAAGGAGCGGGCAGGACCTGACGGGTAAGCCGCCGGTCAGGCTCGAGACGCAGGCCGCGACGGGCCTCATTCGCAGGGCCACCTTCCACCCCGCTCGGTACACCGCTGTCCGAATGGCCGGGCGCCTCACTGCCGAACCCACCCAACGCGTCGCTTCCCAGACAGGGCGGCGCGTCGCATCTCACACCTTCCGTCGTATCGGCCGGGGTTCCAAACCAGGCGGAAGTGACTTTCATCGCGCCGCCACCGGACATCGGCTGGATCCTCTGAATCGTTCGCTTGCCGTAGGTGGGCTCGCCCACGAGCACAGCCCGGCCGTTGCCTTGCAAAGCTCCGGCGAAGAGTTCCGCGGAACTCGCCGTCAGCGAATCAACGAGCACCGCGACCGGCAACATGGGCATGCGGGCCGGTGTCAGTGCCCGATAGGTTACCGACTCTCCCGCGAGCCGGCCGCGGGTGTAGGAGATCGGTGACCCTGGGAGGAGAAACAAATCGGCGGCCCGGATGCCCTCGTCCAGAAATCCCCCCGGACAGTCTCGCAAGTCGATCACCAGAGCCTTGGGTGGGTCGAGTGTCCAGCGATTCAAGACGGCCTCGATCTGCCCCGTGACGCCGCGGGAGAACCGTCGTACCAGAAGATAGCCCAGTTGGCCATCGTGCAGGCGGCGTGCTTCCAAGGCCGGCTCGTCCAGCCGGGAGAAGGTCGCCGTGACGCGCAACAGATCCCCGGCCGGATTGAGGGCCAAAATCGTCAGCGTGTCTCCTTCGTGACCTTTGAGAAGCGCCTTTGCTGCCTCTTCTCCTATCGAGGCCAAGTCGACCCCATCGGCGGTCAGAAGCCGATCGGCCGGGCGTAGGCCGGCGCGCTCGGCCGGCGAACCGGCGTAGAGATCACGAATGCGCGGATAGGCCGTATCCCAGTCGAGGTCGGCGCCAAGCCCCACCGAACGACCCGAGGCCGTCTGCAGGCTCTCGAGGTCTCGCGGGCTCAGCAGATGGGTGTGGCGATCCAGGTGATCCCGCATCCCGGCGAGGGCGGCGTCGACCAGCCGATCGGCTTCGACCGGCTCAATGAAAGCCCTCTGGACGCTGAGCAGCGCTTCCCGGAATCGTTCGACAGCTTCGTCGACCTCCCCACCCTCCCGGGAGTGCAACGGAGTGGCAACGGCGACCCCACCCAGGCACAGGCACGCGGCGAGCAGGAATCCCGGCCGCCACGAACCTGTCAGCCAACGTATGCCCAGGTGGGTGCGCATGGGACAATTTTACCAAGATGGGAGGCATAATTGACCTATTGACAATGAGATACTGGCATGGAAGTGGCGCAAATGCGCCGCCGGACGGCTGAGATCGACCAACCGGGGGTTCGGTGGAGCACGTCGCTCTCTCGTCCGCGCCCATCGTCCTTAGGATACCGGCCCGGGGGGGGGCCTATGGCCTATGGCGTAGGGCCGATGGCCTATGCGTAGGGCCGATGGCCTATGCGTAGGGCCGATGGCCTATGCGTAGGGCCGATGGCCTATGCGTAGGGCCGCTATGGCATACGGGGTATGGAGTATGGCCTAGGGCGAATGGCCTATAGTCGATGGTCTATGGCCGGCCAGCAGAGGGTGATGTCGCTAAGGCCCCAGAGCCCCCCAGACGGCGGCAGCGACTTCAGCGGGACCGGGGCGCGCATCGATCACCCGGTAGCGATCGCCTCGCCGGCGGGCGATGTCCAGGTAGGTCTGGCGCACGCTACGGTGGAAGTCCAGAGCCTCTCGCTCCATGCGGTCGCGTGGATCCGAGCGCCGCCCGACGCGGACCAGGCCGTCTTCGGCGGGCAGGTCGAGCAGTATCGTTCGGTCCGGCCACACCTCGCCAGTGGCCAGCGCGTTGAGTTGCTCGACTCGTTCGACACCCAGCCCGCGCCCACCGCCCTGATAGGCCACAGACGAATCGGCAAATCGATCACACAGGACAATTTGGCCGTTCCGGAGGGCCGGCCGGATGACCTGCTTCACATGGTGTCGCCGGGAGGCCTCCAGGAGGAACAGCTCCGTGAGCCCGTCGATACCTTCACCGGCGGGTGTGAGGAGCAGGTCACGGAGTGCATCCCCCAGGGCGCTGCCGCCGGGCTCGCGGGTGATCAGGTGGGGACGGCTTTCCCGAGAAAGGCGTTCGGCCAAGAGGCGGATCTGCGTGCTCTTGCCACATCCCTCGACTCCCTCGAAGGCGATGAAGACGGGTTGACTCAGGAAGCGGGTCATGCGGGTGATGCGGGTCAAGCGGGTCACTCGGTGCCTCGAGCATCGCCGCCGTCGCGGTCAGGCTCTCGCACGGCATCCCCCCCGACCTCGGCCCGAATCCGCCCAGCTGTATGCTGCATGCGCTCGTAGACGGTCCACCAGGCAAGCACCGACAGAATCAGGAGAAACAGACCGCTGAGTGAGAGTCCGAAGACGATCAGGAGAATCAGGATCACCATGCGTTCGGGACGCTCGGCCACGCCGACCGAGCAGTCCACGCCCAGACCTTCAGCGCGGGCCCGCGTGTAGCTCACCAGGAAAGAGCCCGAGAGCGCCAAAACCCACAGGACCAGCCAAAACCAACCGGCGGGCCCGTCGTGCTCTTGCTTGGCAATGAGGATCCCGGCGAAGAGAACGGCCTCGGAAATGCGATCCACAGTCGAATCGAGGAAGGCACCGAAACGGGAAATGTTCTCAGGCCGCAGACGCGCCAGGTCGCCATCGAGCATATCGCACAGGAGGCCGATCAGCAGCCAGATCAGGGCCAGCGCGGTCCGGTCCAAGGCCAGAGCGATGGCCGCCAGGCCACAGGCGACGACACCGGCTACGGTGACGTGGTTGGCGCGCACGCCAGCGGCATCAAGTCCGCGGGCGATGGGTAGCAAAGGCTTGCGCAGCGCGCGCTTGGTCTCGGTTAGCATGGGTCACTCGGAGGTAAGGGTGGGCCCGGGCCACACAACAACGACGGCCACCTCGCAAGACGCAACGGCGGCCGCCCGTGCCCGAGATGCCGGAAGCCACGGAACCATCGTCCCGGTGGAACGTGATCCCGCCAGGCTATACGTTGGCAACCGCGACCTTTTCCTTGAGCTGACGCGAGACTTTGAAAACCGGCACCCGTCGTTCGGGGACGAAAACAGGCTGATCCGGGTTCTTCGGATTCCGCGCCATGCGCTCCTTGCGAACGCGCACCTTGAAGGTTCCGAAGCCACGGATCTCAATGTGCCGTCCCGCAACGAGTGCGCGGCCAACCGCGTTCAGGAACTCATCGACCGTCTCGGCCACGTCCTTCTTGGTCAGGCCTGTGCGATCGGCGATTTCGTCGACTAGATCCGCCTTGGTCATCCCAGCCTCCTTGGCAAACTCTCTTCCGATATGCCACGCCTGGACTGCCGCAGGGCATAACGGCTGCAAGCGCACCGGTCACAAGCAATTACTAGATAGCACCAGCCGCCTGGAGGGTCAACCCTAAAGTGCAGCGTCAGTTAGCCTGCCTGCGGCCTGTAGCCCGTTGGGCCAGTCGGCCCTTGCCGCACCGTTCCCACCGGAAGCAAGGCTGGGGAAGAGTCGCGGACAGGTTCCGGCCCGCTCCTGAGCCGAACTCCCTAAATGACTTTTACCAAACAAAATAGCGAGTTGACCATTGCGGGTGAGATGCGTTGCTGAAGTGTCAAGTGGAACGTAATGGACGGGCTTTGGTTCCGATGGATCATCTCCTGCGAACGCTCACCAGCGCCGATCATGTCTCACCGGCATTCGCAAGATCGATCCCATCCTGGTGATCCGATCCTGGTGATCCGATCCTGATGATCCGATCCTGGTGATCCGATCCTGATGATCCGATCCTGGTGATGCTTACCTTCTTGGGAAGGACAGAAAACGTTTAGCGGTTGCGGAGTTCGTCGAGGGCGCGGGCGATGTTGAATAGGTCGAACTCCACCATACGCAGTACGCAGCGCATCTCCTTCTGGTGCCAGAAGGCGCAAACGGTTTCCTGTGTTTGCTTCTCCGGATCGACCCACACCTTGCCGGCACGACAGAGTTGGCGGCTGATCGGGCAGTAGGGATAGTCGATCGTGGGACTCTCCTGTGCGTCCATCCGGCGCGCCCTCCTCGCTTGGATTCCCGTGCGATCATGGTAGGGATCCGCTGACGGATCCCTATTTCAGATCGACCTCGAACTTCTCTGGTTCTACTGGTTCGACCGAAAGCGGGTCTACCTCAAGCGTTCGATTGAGTTCGACGCTAGCCATGAGCGTGTAGTTGCCAGGCGGAAGGCCGAGAGCGTCGATCGACAAACGCAACTCGTCGGCCGAAAGGCTCTCGACCAAAGAGACCGGTCCGCTCACCACGACCGAGCCGGTCGCGGGCTTCATCCGCTCGAGTGTGACGTGTCCGGAGCGTAGAACCTCCACCGGTAAGTCAGTGAAGGTACGCGAGATCACTTTCTCGATCGTCACCCGCACCGTCACCTCCTGGACGGCTGCCTCGCAATGGGGCGGCACCCGTAACTCAGCGCGGCTGATGACGATGTCGTCGCGCCCTGAGATATCGACCGGCTCAGTGGGCAGCGCCTCGCACGAGATGAGGCGTTGACGCGCCCCCCCCACGTCCACGCTCTCGGGCTCGGCGATCACACGCCCGTAGCGAATGTAGCCCGGCGCCGGCCGCCCCGTGATCTTGGGTACCACGGGCAGACGACGCATCAGGAGTTCATCGAACTCGAGGGTAATCTCGCGTGGGGAGACGATCTCGACTACCTGGACACTCAGGTCCGAGATCACCCGCACGTCGCGCGAGACCAGGGGGCGCTGGTAGTGCCCGGGGCGAACGTCCCCAACGCGCACGATCATCGGCGCCAGGTCGGGTTGGGTTCGCAGCTTCAGAAGATCTATCCCCAGACCGCGGAAACGAACACGGGCCGCATCTGGGATCTCGCCCATCCAGGTGAGGTTCTCGGGCATGCCGGTGAGCGAGAGGGGCACTTCCAGAACCAGTTCGCGTTCCTGGTTGACGAAGACGTACAGGTACAGCGTGAGCGCCAGGGCCAGGGAAATGAGCTTCATCCCCGTGTTGGCGAACATGTGTTGCCGCATCCAGTGCCACATTACCCATGCGCTCCTTGGCGTCCCCGCTGCCCCGCCGCGAATGAAGATGCACCCAGACAGGGTCCACCCTGGCCGGCCGGCACGTGACAACCCTGCTGGCGCCCCCCGGCCGCCACGATCCGGACAGGTCTGTCGGCGCCCACTGCCACCGAATGCGCAACTTGCCTGCAGACTCGGGACCCGCGGATCCGGCACTGGCACCCACTTCGATCAACGCCGCAGTATAGGAATCGGCTTTCCTGCCTGTCAATCAAGCCCGGCCAAGCGGAATCGGTGTCTGAGCGCCAAACTGAAGGAGAGTAACCGGGCATTGTCTTCCGAGGCCGTGTGCCATTCCTGGTCGAGCGAGAAGTAACCCTCGGCTTCCAAGGCCCACGGGAGCGCGGCTCCGCATATCAGGGAGGCCTCGAGGTAGGTGAAGTCGGTCTGCGACAATGACAGGGTCAGACCGTCGAATGAGAGTTCGGACGCGGCACCATCTGCGCGATAGTCATGCCACCCGACCTCGCAGCCGGCTTCGAGCCACCAGTCGCCGCGGCCGCTGCCGCCGCGAAGCGCCGCTTCGAGACGTCCCCCCACTGCAGCGCCGTCACCGTCACCCTCCTCATAGCGGTTCAACTCGGCCGTCGGACCGACGCTCACCTCCACGGTGCTCAGAAGCTTCTGGCGCGCGCTCGTCAGCGAGCCATCGGTCAGCGAGCCACCGAGGATCGATCCGCCGAGGAGATAGGTTCGCCAGAGCAGCTCGATATCCACGTCCACGTTGTCGTCACCGAAGATCCCGATCAGATCCTCGCCCAGCTCCTCCTCCAGGTCCCCGCCCCGCTCATCGTAGTCGATCGCGGTGGCGGTCAAACGGCATCGCCACCCCGAGGGCGCCGACTGACCAAACCAGTAGAGGAAGAGACCAAGCTCATGAAACGAAGGGATGCTGCTATCCTCGTCGCGATAAGCCCGCCGCTCGTAGGTGAGCTCGCCATCGAGCATGCCGCGATCCCAGAACCAACCCTGCTGAGCGCTCAAGCGATACTCGGCATAATCCCCCAGGCCGGAGCTGTGGGTCCATTTGCGCGCGACACCGGCGGAGAGTGAGGTGTTTGAAAGGCCGGTGCGGCCCAGCTCCAGCCGCAGGCCACCCTTCTCATAGTCGAGATAGTCGTACCAGTCGGTCAGGAGGGTGTCGCCATCGGCGCTCGCGCCCTTTGCCCGCGAGAAGTCGAGTGCGCCGCGCACCGCCACGTGCCAAGGACTCGCGCCCAGAGGCCGCCGCAACCGCAGGTAGCAGAGATCCTGCACACTGTGGGAGCCATCCTGCTCGCGATCGAACATGACGAGGTTCCGCAGGTGAAGTCCTGCCAGCCGGCCTTCCCGAGCGGTGGCGGTGGCATCGGCCGAGAAGCTGAAGCGATCGTCGCCAGCCTTGGCATCCACGTCGAAGTAGGCGCGCAGGGGCCCGTCGTAAGCCGTCCGCCCACGCAGCCGAGCGCTGGCCAGCACGTTGACTTCCCGATCTCGGTAGCGCAGTTCGGCGATTTGGTCGTCGGCCGCGCCGCCGCCTGTGATGTCGGGATTGATTTCCTGGGAGAAGATCGTCAGGGACTCGCCGCCGAAGGACTCATCGAGTCCCTCGACCTCGGCACCCACGGAGAGCACGAGGCTGCCCGAGTCGTAGTCGCCACCGCCTTGAGCCTGAGCCGGCGGGAACAGGAGGTTCGCGAACGGCGGGAGCAGGGCTGGCGGGAGCGGTACCGGCGGGAACAGTGAGAGCATCGAGGGGACCGTGAGAAGCGTGAGGAGCATTAGTAATAAGCGCGGTCTGATGGGCCTGACTGACTTGCGTGACCCGGTCGGGACGATCAGCCTGAGCGGACCTCGGAGACCACGAAGGCAGCTTGCGACTGGCGAGCACTGCCATGTCGCACGCGTGTCCAGCTGGATGTTCCGCCGCGTGGTCCGCCGCGTGGCCGGCCGCGTGGTCGGCTGCGTGGTCGGCCGCGCGTTCGACTGCGTGGTCGGCCGCGTGGGCTCCCCGGGCAGGATGTCGTCCGCCGTCACGAAGTCCGCACCCCTCATGCTCCCTCGCACGCGGCGCCAGCCTCCCGCGTCTCGCCTGTGGGGCTAGCGCCCTGCCGACTCGACGGCGTCGCGCAGGAGTCGCTCAGCCGCCATCATGTGCCGTTGCGCCTCGGCCAACTCACCCTTTCCCAGCAGCTCGCGGGCCCGCTTCAGAAGGTCGTTCCCCCGTTCGAGCTGGCGCATCGCCTTCTCGTTCTCGGCCGAGCGGATGTCGGTGGCAAGTTCGCCATAGAGCGCCTGCAGGTCCGCCAAGCTCTCGGCCAGCGTATCGCGATCCGGCTCCTGACTCACGGCACCCATCGCCTTCAGAGCGCGCTCGCGCGCCGCGAGGCTGAGGCGCAACGCCCGCCTAGGTTGCCCGTCGCGAAAGTGCCGGCGCGCCTCGTCGAGCAGTCGTTTCGCCTCCCGGTAGTCGCCCGCTTCGGCCGGCGCCATTCCCTTCTCGAGCAGGGTGATCTCGACCTGGGCCAGCAGGATGCCGCTGCGCTCGATCGAGGCTTCAACGGCGCTGCCGGCCAGGATTTCGCCCCGGGCCAGCCGTGCCGCGCGCTCGATGAGCGTACTCGCCAGCATGGCCATGCGCGCGGCCTGAGCAAAATGGCGGTCCAGAAACGCCCGCCGGGCGCGGCGCAGATGATCAGTGCCCTGCTCGAGCACCACCGAGGCCTGCCGATCCTGAGACTGCGCTACCGTGTCGGTGACCTCGGGCACGCGTGACTCGGCCTGCTCGAGAGTGCGGCGCACGGTGTCTTCGGCCTTCTTCTCGATGCGCGCCGCATCGAGGGCCCTGAGCGCCTGCTCGCGCGCCTTGAGGGTGAGTTCGGCGGCCCGCTGATAGTATTGCTGGCCGCGCCGGAACTCACCCCACGCATCGCGCTGCAGTTCGATGGCCAGTTCGAGATGCCCGCGAGCAACGGCGGTCACCGCGGGGCCAGCCCATTCTCGGGCCTTCTCGATCACCCGATCGGTCCTCTCGAGCTCCTGCAGAACCCGGTTGTTCAAGCTACCCGCTTGAGCATTGGCGGCACTCAGCCAGGCCGAGGCAAGAAACAGACAGACGAGCGCCGCCAGGAGCCAGAGTCCCCCCGCCCTGCGCATGGCAGATCTCTTGGGCTGGTTGTGAACCATGGCGGACACCTCCTGCACCTCGCGGTACATCACAGGGTACATCTCAAAGGTCGATCGAGTAGCGCTCCATGCGTGAGTACAGCGTGCGTCTGGTCAGCCCCAGCAGGGCGGCAGCCTTGCTCTTGTTGCCACCGGCCTTCTTGATGGCCTTCAGAATCAACTCCTTCTCCAGCTCTTCGAGCACCAGCCCCTCATCCGGTATGTCTATTCCCGCTATGGAGTTACCATCTCCGATCGCGGCCGGCTGATGAATCAGCTCCGGCCCGATCGGCTCCTCCCCCGCCAGGATCATCGCCCGTTCGAGGAGGTTTTCGAGTTCCCGGACATTGCCTGGTAGCCGGTGCGCGGTGAGCGCTTTCATCGCTTCCGGTGAAATCCGCTCGATCGTCTGCCCTTTACGCTTCAAGAACCGTTCCACCAGGGCGGGGATATCTTCGGGCCGCCCCCGAAGGGGGGGCAGGGTGATCGGAAAGATGTTGAGCCGGTAGAAGAGATCCTCCCGGAAACTGCCATCGGCGATGGCCTCTTCGAGCGCCCGATTGGTGGCCGCGATGATGCGCACATCAACCGTCAGGCTCTTCGTCCCGCCCACGGTCATGAAGGTACGTTCCTCGATTACTTGCAGCAACTTGAGCTGGATCGCGGGCGAGACATCCCCGATCTCGTCCAGGAAGATGGTTCCGCGGTCGGCGACCGTGAAAAGTCCATCCTTGTGCCCGGTGGCGCCGGTGAACGCTCCCTTCTCGTGACCGAAGAGCTCGCTCTCGAGCAGGGTCTCGGGCAGCGCCCCGCAATTCACCTTCAAGAACGGACGCCCCGAACGGTCGCTGGACTGATGAATCGCCCTCGCCAAGACCGTCTTCCCGGTGCCGCTCTCCCCGCGAATGAGCACGGTGGCGTCGGTGGCGGCGACCTTGCGCGCCAGATGGAAGACCTCCTTCATGGCCTCGCTGCGCGCGACCAGGTGTTCGAAGGTCACGTCCTGACCAGAGACATCCTCGAGTGCCTCGATGCGCCGCGTCAGCACTTCACGCTCGGACTGGAGCCGCTCGCGGTCTGCCGCCAGGCGCGCGCTGTCCTCGGCCTGGCGGAACTGCTCGAAGACGCGGCTGACCCGCAGCAGCATCTCGAACTCCTTGTACGGCTTCTCCACATACTCGAACGCCCCCTCGCGCAGGGCCTCTCGGGCGGTGTCGCGGGTGGCGTAGGCGGTCAGGAGGACGACCTCCGTGCCCGGCCAGCGGCGCTTGACCTGGCGCAGCACCTCCATGCCGTCGGGAGGCGGCATGCGCAGGTCGGTGATCACCAGGTGAAATGGCTCCTCCTCGCAAGCTGCCAGGGCTTCCTCGCCTGAGCCCGCCGTTCTGACCTGATAGCCTTCGTCGCTGAGCAGATCCTCGAGGTTGAGTAGGATCTCCTCCTCGTCGTCGATCACCAGGATCCGAAATGCCGATGGTCTGCTGAGCGTCATGCCCTCATCCTCCGTGGCTCGCCCGAAGCGATTGCCAGGTGGCTGCTCACCAGGTGGCTGCCCACCAGGTGGCAGCTCACCAGGTGCTTGTCGGCGAGGCGTCTACCCACCGCGTTCCCTCGCCTGGCGTTGTCGCGCCTACTCCGACTCCTGCAGGCATACTCCCGGGGCCCTGCCCATATGCTACCGTGTGGAGGCGGCGGGCATCGTCAGGCGGAAGGTCGTGCCCTCTCCCACGCGGCTGTCGATCGCGACACTTCCGCCATAGAGCTCGAGCATGGACCGTACCACCGCTAGTCCCAAGCCGGAACCGTGCTCCTTGGTCGTGTAGAAGCTCTCGAAGGCTTTGCGTTGCTGCTCAGGTGTCATCCCGCAGCCGGTGTCGCCCACCTCGACGACGACCGTCTCGCCCGCCCGATGGACGCGCGTGGTGACCGTGCCACCGCCGGGCATCGCGTCACGGGCGTTGAGCAGCAAGTTGAGCACTACTTGGTGCAAAGCCGCCGGCGCCATCTGCACGCGGGCGATGTCCCCTTGCGCGCGCATGCGCTCCACCGCCACCCCCTTGCGCTTGAAGTCCCCCTCGAGCAGTGCGAACACCGCGTCGAAGGTCCCCTCGACATCGGCCGCCCCGCCCTCGAGCTCGGTCGGTCGCGCGAAGGCCAGATACTGGCTCAAGACGCGATTGAGGCGGTCGATCTCGCGCGGGATGGCCTCGAACCACTCGGACAGCTCTTCGGGCGGCTTGCCCTGGCGAATCTTGGCCTGCACGCGCTCGGCGCGGCTGGAGATGACAGCCAACGGATTGCGAATCTCGTGTGCCAGAATAGCCGCCAACTCACCGGCGGCAGCCAAGGTCGCGGTCTCGCGCAAGGTGCGCTCGGCCTGCGCCTGGGTACGCAGCACGCGTCCGAAGAAGAGCGCCAGAGCGAGGACGACCGCCACACCAATCATGCCGGTCACGAGTACCTGGCGGCGCACTTGCCAGAGACCGACGAAGAATCTCGATCCGCCTTCAACTCCAACGGCTCCGATCACAACACCGCCATCGTCATGGATCGGCGCGAAGGCGGTCTTCAGGTACACCTGCCCCGCCCGGTAGAGGTCACTGGCCGCCGCCACGCCGGCCATTGCGGCGGTGGCAGCACCGAAATGCAGGTCGAGCGCAGGGTGGGGATAACCGCGGGGATGGTTGCCGGCCGCATCGAGGAGATACTCATAGTCCTCGCCCACAACGTAGACCTCGCCGAGGCCGGTCTCGTAGAGGATGAGCTGCAACCGCCTTCTGAGCTGCCCCCGGCGGCGAGCCGCTTCGGCATCCGCCGACTCGGTGGAGCCATCCAGCCCCACCGAGCCAACCAGTCCCGCGGGGGCGCCCGAGCCTGTTGGAGCGCCCGAGCCGGTGGGAGCATCCGGCCCCGTGAGTTCGCCGGTACCCTCGCGAGTCGCTTCTAGCGCGCGCATCTCTTGCTCATCGATACCCGCGGCGGTCGCCGTGGCGATGCCCACCAAACGTGCCCCCAGCTCTTCCTCGATGGTCCCGCGAACTTGCCGGTAGATCATGAGCAGGCTCACGTTGAGGACGAGTAGCAACAGCACCAAGAACAGCCCGAGGAGTGGCCAGCCGGCAGCGTGTGGTAGCCAGCTGCGCCCCGGACGAGATCGACGGCCAGGTGATTTCATCTCTCCATCCCTTGCCTCGTGGATTCCCATCGTCCCCGGATGATACAGTGACCTTCGACAAGAACCAGCACGAATTGCCCATGGCGTATCAGGTGGGCGGGCCGCGTAGCAGATGGGCGGGCCGCGTAGCAGATGGACGGGCCGATAGACCAGCCGGGATGCGCATCGTGCACCGCATGATCCGGCGGGACACCAGCAAGGACGGGCCGGCCAGGATACGCCGGCAGAGATGCGCCGACACAGATGGACCAACAAGAACGCGCCGACGAAGGCGCCGCTCGACAAGGAGTACCGCCCCGTGGGCGAGAACCTCATTCCCCGGCTGCGACAAATCGATTTGATGCCGATCAAGTACGAAGAGCAAGATCTCTTCCTGCTCAGGGACCCACAGGGCCTGGCGCCCGAGCCCCTGCTGCTCTCACCGGCCTCGGTGCACCTACTGCGCTTCTTCGACGGGCGGCACACCGTCGACGACATGCAGCTCGAGTTGACGCGTGTGAGCGGACAGATCGTACCGCGCGAGCAGCTCGGCCTCTTCGTAGAGAAGCTCGACGAGGCCTTCTTTCTCGACAGCCCACGCTTCGCTCGGCGGCAGCAGGACTACGCGGAAGAATACGCCGCGGCACCGCATCGCCCGGTTCGCTTTGCGGGGGAAGCCTATCCCTCCGATCCTGCCGCTCTACGGCATGAGCTGAACGCGCTGTACGAGGCCCCCGGTGGTCCGGGGGCGCCCGAACCGGTCACATCCTGGCCGCGGGCGATCGCCGCACCGCACATCGACATCCGCCGCGGCGCCGCCGTGTACGCGCATGCTTACCGGACGTTGTGGGCATCGGTCCCCGAGCGAATCGTCGTGCTGGGTGTCTGTCACGCCCCGGCACCCAATCCGTTCATCCTCACCGTCAAGGACTATGCTACGCCACTAGGCGTGATGCCCATCGACCGCGAACTTATCCGGGACCTGATGGCGAAGCTCGACTGGAATCCCCTCGAAGCGCAGGAACTGCATCGCGCGGAACACTCGATCGAGTTCCAGGTGCTGATGCTGCAGCACGCCCTCGCCGCCGGCAGATGCGGCGTCGGCGAACGAACCGACGCGGCCGGCATACCGATCGTGCCGATTCTCTGTGGGCTGTCCTGGTCGGACTTCTACGAAACCGAGGATGGTGTGATCGGCACCGACCGGCGCGTCGATGAATTCCTGGCCGCGCTCGCCGAGGTCCTGGCGGAGGACGGCTTGCAGCTTTGCGGGGCGCCTCGGGAGCAAGCGGGCGGGAACGCGCCCGAGGGGATCGCGGCGCAGGCCCGCGGCGACGGATCGCCGGGAACGGTTCTGGTGGCCGGCATCGATCTGGCCCATGTGGGGGTACGCTTCGGGGCGAGCGACGGCCTCGATGCGCAGAAGCTGGCTCGCCTGAAGGCGCGCGATCTCGCCACACTCAGTCTGGTCGCCGCCGGCGACCGCGACGCATTCGTGCGGGAGACACTAGCCGAGCGAGATGAACGCCACCTGTGCGGTTTCGGTGCGCTCTACGCCCTCCTCAGTCTGCTGCCCGGAGCCGAAGGACAGGTGATCGCCTACGATCAGTCGGTGGACCCCGACGAGAGTAGTGCGGTCACCTTCGCGGCGCTGCGATTCGAGGGCTAGCCCCGGCGGCCCTGGGCACTAGCCGCAGAGGGCGTGGACACTGGCCCGCAGGGCACGTGGGCACTAGCCCCAGACGGCATGGACACTAGCCCCAGAAGGTGTGGACACTAGCCCGACGAGCGCTCAAAGATGAAGCCGCACGCCTCCAGATGCTCAATCGAGGGCATCAGGTCCTCCTCGGATACATCGAGCGTCACGTTGACCGGTTCGCTCAGCGCCTCGTGGATCGGCTCGGCCACCTCTTCGTAGCCCACCACGCCGGCGCCGCAGGCCAGATGCTGGTCCTGCATCCCGTCGTTGTCGTGGAAATCCAGGTTCGCGATCTTCTCGCGGAAGGTGTAGACCCACTCCTCGGGCGCGAACTGCGAGAAGCAAGCCGCATGGCCCAGATCGCAGCAGAAACGCAGCCACGGCGAATCAACCGCCTCGAACAAACGCTGGATGACTTGCTCGTCGGATTCCCAGGTGTTCTCGAGCGCGACGATGACCTCTTCTTCGCGCGCGCGCGCGACGAGCTCTTCGAGCGTTTCAATGCACTCGTCGACCCACCAGTCGATCTCGTCCGGCTTCACGTGGTTGCTGAAGCCACTGTGAAAAATCGCCACCCGGGCGCCCAGGATCTTGCCAATCTCCAGACCTTCCTGAATGGCATCGAGGCTGTGCTGCTTGATCATCTTGTCGTGGCTGGCCAGCTTCAGATCGCGATGGGGCAGGTGCGCCGACACCTTGATCTTGTTGCGCCGCAGCTCGATGGCCAGGCGCTCCAGCTCGCGGATCGAGATTTCACCATTGTAGGTGGTGTCCGATAGATTGACCTCCACGTTGAGGCCGTGATCCATCAGGATAGGCATCTTCTCACGAAGCACCTGCAGCGGCACGGGATAGGAAAGCGGGAAGACGAGTTTCGGCTTCTCCTCCTCCGGCGCCGGTTCCCCCTCGACTTCGCGGACGGGTCCGGCTTGGTCGGTCTGAACCTCACCCGCCGCCTCGGCCGCCGGTTCCTCACCGGCTGGAGTCTCGTCCTGCCCCTCTACCTCAGCCTGGGCAAACCTGCCCGGCGGCACGCTGAACCCCTCTTCGGGAAGGGCCGGTTCGAAGGCCTTCTCGTTCGTCAAGGTTCCTCTCCTTTCATCCCGCACATCGCGCGCATCGCGCGCACACGATCGCTTCCGCGGCGGGGACGGGTGGCTACTGCTTCGCCTTCTTGACCGCCTCGGTCAGTGCCGGCACAACCTTGAACAGGTCGCCCACCACGCCGTAGTCGGCCATGGCGAAGATGGGCGCGTCGGGATCCTTGTTGATGGCCACGATGCACTTGGCCGTCCGCATGCCCGCCAGATGCTGAATCGCACCGGAGATCCCTACGGCGACGTACAGCTTCGGCGAAACCGTCTTGCCCGTCTGCCCCACCTGGTGGGCGTGATCGATCCAGCCGGCGTCGACCGCGGCGCGCGACGCGCCGACGGCGCCACCCAATGCGCTCGCCAGGGCCTCGACGATGTCGAAGTTCGCCGGGTCCTTGAGACCGCGGCCGCCGGAGACAATGATCTCGGCCTCCTGCACGTCGACCGTGCCCTCTTCCTTCTTGGCAACCTCAATGACGGTCGCCCGCGATTCGGCCGGCATCTCCGCCGAGAGCGGCTGCGGACTGCCGCTGCTGCCATTGCTCTCCGGCACCGGGTAGGCGCTGGGCCGCAGGGTCACCATGACCGGGCTCTTGGCGGCTTCGATCGTGGCGAAGACCTTGCCGCCGTACATCGACTTGACCGCCCGGAAAGCCCCGCCTTCTTCATCGATCGAGATGCAGTTGCTCAAGAAGGCCATGTTCTTGCGGGCCGCCACGCGCGGGGCCAGATCCTTGCCCATCGCCGTGGCGATCATGAAAACGGCATCCGGCTGGGCGGTCTCGACCGCCGCGGTGAGAGCCGCGGCGTAGCCCTCGGCGTCGTAGTTGGCCAGCCTGTCGTTCTCGAAGATGTGGATGTGATCGGCACCGTACTCGGCCAGCGTCGGCGCGATGTCGTTCACGCCCGAACCCACGACCAGCGCATGCACCTCGCCGGCCATTTCTTTGGCGCGTCCCAGGGCCTCGTAGGAACTCTTGCGGAAAGCGCCGTCACGCTGCTCGGCAAAGACCAGAATCCTGTTCGCCATCGTCGCTCCCCCCCCCTAGAACACCTTGGCTTCGTTCTTCAGCAGGTCCACCAACTGGCTCACCACTTCCTCGGGCTCGCCCTCGAACTTCTTGCCGCCGGCGCGATCCGGAGGCGGATCCATCTTGATGAGCTTGATGCCCGACCCGGCGGCGCCCACTTCCTCGGCCGGCACCGATGGGGTGACCTCTTCGATCGGCTTGCGTTTGGCGGCCATGATGCCCTTCAGGGAGGCATACCGCGGCTCGTTCAGACCCTTCTCGGCCGAGATCACGGCCGGCAGGGAGAAAGCGACGATCTCGGACCCACCCTCGATGTCGCGGGTAGCCTTGCCCTTGCCGTCGTCGCTCCATTCCAGCGTGTGCACCAGAGACACGTGGGGCCAACCCAGGAACTCGGCCAATGCGATGCTCGTGCTGTCGTGCTCGACATCGATGCTCAGCTTGCCGCACAGCACCAGGTCCGGCTCGATCCCTTTGATGACGTCGGCCAGAGAGCGCGCGGTCCCGATGCCGTCGCCCCCGTGATACGCTTCGTCCTGGATGATGACTCCGCGGTCAGCACCCATCGCCAGACAGGACCGGATGGCTTCCTTCGCCTTCTCCGGACCGAGGGTCACGACGATGACCTCGCCTTCGCCCTTCGATTCCTTGATCGTGAGCGCCTCCTCGACCGCATACTCATCATAAGGATTCACGACCATCTCCAGATCGTCACGCTCGATCGATGTGCCGTCACCGGCGATCGTGATGCGTGCTTCGGAGCTCGGAACCTGCTTCATGCAAACCACGATTCTCACGAGTCTTGCCTCCTTCCAGCTCAGAATCGCCCCTCGGCGGGCGTGATCGCCGGAATCGACCTCTAAAACAAACGAGCCTCCCCGGGGCCAAACGCCTCGAGCGGAGCGCTCGTCCTAACCAACCCCAGACAGTCTCGCCGTGGGGAGCTTAGCCCCCCGGTCCATGCCCGACCCCACGAGCCTCGGACAGTACACCGGATAGTCCAAGAGGCGAAGCTAGCAAAGAGGGAGAAGCGGGTCAATCGGCTTCCTCGACCAGCTGATCAAGAAGCCAGGGCAACTCCTCGGCTTCCAGGCGTCTCCAGGTGTCGGGCGCGGCGCGATACTCGATCCCGCGACGTTCTCCGCCCGAGACCCGGCTGAGGATCGCCCCGCCGGCGACCTCCAGAGCGGGGATGTTCAGGTCGATGCGCCCGATCGCCCCGCCACCCGAGGTCCAGTCGGCCCGGGGTGGACCGTAAGTGACGATGAGTTGCGTCTTTCCCTCGCGGTCACGCAGAGTCCAACGTTCCGTCCCGGCCGATTCCGCATCGATCCAGATCTCCGCCCCGGGGAAGAGCCGCGCCAGCGACGGGACAGTCCCCGTGAAGATGAAACGGTCGCCGCGCGCGATCGCCTGCGGGCGGACCAAGTCCTCGAGAAGCGATTGCGGCGCAAGGAGGTACCAAGCCAGACGTTCCAGGAACGGCCCCAGATCAGCGGCCTGCGCGAACGCCTCTTCCCCAACCGGAGCAACCGTCCCCTCCGGGGGGCGCGCGTCATCGGGCGGAGGCCGGGTCCAACCTTCGAGGTAGACCTGCTGACGCGGAAAGCGAAGCTGCCAGGCCACTTCCGAGGCCCAGAGGCTTGCGACCGGGGTCAGCATGCCCGGCCTGAGAAGAGCACTCATGGGGGCGCTGTCCTGGGCTCGAAGACGCAGGGTGAGTCCCGGCAACCGGCGCTCACCAACGTAGAAACGGGTCGTGGCCGACGCGCTGAGAGACGTAGGGCGAGGAGCCTCGGGCAAGGAACGCGTGAGAAGAGCGCTGCGGAGCGAATCGGGCTGCTCGATGCGGATCGAGCGGTCCATGACGCCGGCGGCCGGCGCGGCCTCATCGCGACTAGCCCGTGTGCAGGAACCGGCAATGAGGACGAGGCAGGCAAGCAGAAAGACGAACCCGATCGAGGGGGCTTGGGGCACGGGCCCGTTCGAGCAGGCCCGCGAGATGAGTCCGATCGAGGGAACGCGCGACACGAGCCCCTTCGAGCGAGACCGCGGCACGAGCGCGCACCAAGCTTGCTGCACCTGTGAGCGAAGCATCCAGCGCATCGATCCAGACCGCGCCGCGGCGCTAGGCCTCCTCCATCTCGCTCGGATCCAACCCCATCGCCACGATCGAGCAAGCCTGGATCGGCGATAGGCCCAACCGTTCGGCCTCGGCTACCAGCTCCTCACTTTCGCTGCCCGGATTGAGGAAGAACTCCTTCGGCTTCTTCGCGGCAATGGCCGGCAGGACTGAGAGCCCGACCTTCGGCGGGAGGTACATGGAGACCCGGTCGAGATCCCCGGGAACATCCTCGAGCCGGGCGTAGGCCCGCAGGCCTTCGACCTCCTGGGCGTGAGGGTTGACTGGATAGACGGTGAATCCGGCCTGCAGGTGCGCACGGACCGACTTGTTTCCATACTTGCTACGATCGGTGCTAGCACCGATGATGGCGACTGTAGGCGGCATCGTCTTTATCTCCTTCGATAGAAATCGGGCGTTCCCTGGAGAACGGGCACCTCGTGGACCTACCTTCGTGGTCGTATCCTCGCGGCGATACCCTCCCGGCGATGTCCTCGCAGAGGTACCCTCGCGGCGAAATCCTCGCAGCGGTGCCCTCGGGGCGATACCTTCGCGGTCGCACCCACCCTCGCGGCTGGGTCCAGAAGGGTGTACCCTGTGAGAGCCCCGGTGAACGAGCGCTGTTCCGCGGCCACACTAGCCCATGGCCGCCCCTGGCGCAAAACCCATCTCTGGGCAGGCGGTCTCGTCTTGTGTTTCACTGATACCGGGCTTCGGGGTTCCCCGGTGACGGAAGGGAGTCAGCGTGACGACGACAGAGATCTCCATCGACACCGCCGCCTTCGCGGTGGTGGATGTCGAGACCACCGGTCTCGGACCGACCGACCGGGTCATCGAGGTGGCCTGCGTTCGACTGGAGGGCTGGGTCGAGACCGCTCGCTTCCAGAGCTTGCTGAATCCCGGAATGCCGATTCCCACGCCCGCGCGGGAGGTCAGCGGCATCGACGATCAGATGGTCTCCACGGCCCCGATCTTCCCGGAGATCGCGCCGCAGCTCGAAAAGATCATTGCGGGAGCCGTCTTCGTGGCACACAACGCACCCTTCGACCTGCGCTTCCTCAGCCGCGAACGCAAGCGATGGGATCTCCCGCCCTGGAACGGGCCGGTGCTCGATACCCTGCGGCTCGCACGCAATCTCTTGGAGCTGTCCTCCTACAGCTTGCGCGATCTGCGGACGCAACTGCCGCTGGATCACACACCCAGCCATCGCGCGCTCGACGATGTGCTCACCACTGCTTCGCTCCTTCGATTTCTCACGCGGACGCTGGCGCCCGAGCCGCGGCGGCTCGACGTCTTGCTGCAAGCCCAGGAGCCCCGCCCCCTGACGTGGGAGGAAGCCCTGGCGCTCGGTCAATGGGATGACGTCGTGCGTCCCCTGTCGCAAGCGGCGGCGCACCAACGCATCGTCGAGCTCGATTACGAGAGCCAGCGCGGTGTGAGCGTGCACTGGATGCGACCGATTGGCATGGAACATAACGGTCCGCTTCATTACCTGCGGGCCCTACACCCGGAACACGGCCACGAGCGCGTCTTCCGGATGGACCGCATCCTGAGCGTTCGTGTGGCCGGCCATCATGACGGAGATTGACTGAACATGCATCGGGAATCCAACCCCTCCCCCGGATCTCTCAACACCCCCCGGGCCAGGAAGTCGATGCCCCCACAAGCGTCAACCCCACAATCGTCGAGCCCGCAAGCCTCGTCCCCACAATCGTCGAGCCCGCAAGCCTTGTCCCCTCAGTGGATCGAGATCGATGCTCGGGCCTACCGGCACAATCTGCGCGCGTTTCGTCGGCTGATCGGGCCGGGTGTCAAGCTGATGGCCGTGCTCAAAGCCAATGCCTATGGACACGGAGACCGGTTGCTCACACCCGTTGCCGTCGAGGAAGGTGTCGACTACTTGGGAGTCCACTCATTGACCGAGTACCGGCGCATCGAGGATCTGACCGGGAAAACGCCCATCTGCCTCCTCGGACCAACCCTGCCGGAGGAAGCCGACGCGGTCGTCGCCGCAGGCGTCGAGCCCACACTCTCCGAACTCCCTGTGGCCCGCCGACTGGCGCGCGCGGCGGTCGAGGCCGGTGTCGTGACACCGGTCCACCTCAAGATCGAGACCGGCACCCACCGTCAGGGCATCCTACCCGAGGAAATCCCCGGCTGGTGCGCTCTGCTGGATGAATCACCGGGCCTGCGCTTGCAGGGCTTGCACACCCACTTCGCCAACATCGAGGACACGACCGATCATACCTATGCCCGGCGACAGCTGGCATGCCTGCGCTCGGCCACCGAGGCCTTCTCCGCCCGCGGTCAGGCGCCACAGCTGGTGCACACCGCCTGCAGCGCTGCGGCCATTACGATGCAGCAAACCCACGGCGATATGGTCCGCCTGGGCATCTCCAGCTACGGCTTGTGGCCTTCGCGGGAGACCTTTCTCTCGACACTTCTGGGCGAAGGCCGCGGACCCGAGCTGTTCCCGGTGCTGACCTGGAAGACACGGATCGCACAGATCAAGGAGGTGGCCGCCGGTGAGTACGTGGGCTACGGTTGCAGCTTCCGCACAACCCATCCCATGCGCCTGGCGGTCCTGCCCATGGGCTACTACGACGGCTACGATCGAGGCCTCTCGGGCCACGGCTACGTGCTCGTAGCGGGACGGCGGGCACCGCTGGTGGGACGCGTGTGCATGAACATGTGCATGATCGACATCACCGACTTGCCCGATGCGGAGCTAGGCGACCCGGTGACGCTGCTGGGACAGGAAGGCGGCGAGACCATCACGGCCGACACACTGGCGGGCCTGTGCGGAACGATCAACTACGAGATCGTGGCACGGTTGGGTGCTCACATTCCTCGGATCCTGACGCGATCGGCATCTGCGCTTCCGGCAACAGAGCCGGCGTCAGCCCCAGCACCCGAACGAACGCCACCACCCGAATAAGCCACACGACCCGAACGAGCCACACCGGCCAGTCGAGCCACACCGCCCGAATGAGCCGAACCGGCTGAATGAGCAGCACCACGCACACGAAGCACACACGGCACACGAGCGGTTCCAAGCAGCCGACCGTGCCTGCCGGCTGAGGCTCGGGCCGGGGCGAAAGCGGCCGGGCGCCTCAATGCGATGTTCCTCGCCTCAGGGCCAAGGCCTCCCGTCCAGCCCTTTCGCAACGTTCTCCCAGCCTGGCCAGGCTGAATCGGTCGCGAACCCGATCGAACCCTTCCTTTCCAGCTCGCGCGCGCACGTCGGCGTTGTCGATCAGCCTTGCCAGGATCCTCGCCAGTGCTGCGGGATCGCCCGGTACCGCAAGCTGGCGGGCATCTCCCACGATCTCGGGCAAGGCGCCCACCCGGGTTGCCACGACGGGCACACCCAGAGCCATGAACTCCAGAGCGCTACGCGACACGGCTTCCGAGCCCAGGCTGCAGACGATTCCCACATCAAGGGCCGCCGCATAGGCAAGCGCGTCGTCCACGAATCCGGTCACGACCATCCGGTCGCCGATACCGAGATCGGCCGCCAAGGAGCGCAGGTGTTGAACCGATACCTGCTTCTCAGCCCCCACGACCCACAGCCGAAAACGCCGGCCCTCATGGGCCAGTTCCGCCGCCGCGCGCAAGAGCGAGGCATGGTCTTTGACCGGCGAGAGCCGGCCAACGATGCCGAGCCAGACCTCCTCGGTTGAGATCCCGTGGCGGGCGGCCAGCTTCCGGCGCGTCGTCGCTCGATCGTAGACCGGATTGGTGGCAATCGCCTCCACATCGATGCCCGGTGGGACATGCACCACGTGTTGCGGCGGTAGGCCCCATCCGTGGAGATGATCATCGAGCATGTAGGCTCCCGTGACCAGGACCCGTTCTGCACCGCGGCGGTGCAGCCAGCGCTGGGGCCGATTTCCTCGCGGCCGGCGCGCATCGGCTCGAATGCGTACGATGGCGGTGCCGAGCCCCGCCCGGGCCAGATGCGTCTCGAGATGTCCGGATCCAGTATGCACGTAGGCCACGTCGATCGCGTGAGTTACCAAGGTCGAGCGCAGACGGGCCACCACCGTCGGCCACGTCCAGGGCCGGATGTAGGGGATCGTGATCAGTGACGGCACCGCCCGTTGCGCCGCCTCGGTTCCGTTCGGGCACCGTTCAGCGGCCTTCGTTTCGAGGAGGCGCACTGCCCGGGCCGCCGCTTCGCGGGAGTGCGCCTGATGAGTCTGGACCTCGCGGGCAAGGGGACTCCCTGCCACGCCAGCAACCCACACCTGATGGCCTCTGCGGCGCAGCGCCTCGGCTTGGCTGAGGGCATTCCAGGCGATCGCGCTCCAGAAGCGGATCAGCGCTACATGAAGGATACGTAGATGGTTCGTCACGCACTCTATCTAGCACGGCCGGCCGGTGCGCCACAAGCAGCCGTGTCGTGTGGACGGGTGCGTCCGGCTTCCGACGGAAACCGCCTTGCGGCAAGGGGGTTAAATCCTTTGACAACCCCTGGGACGGTGGCGAAGATCACCGGCGTCCAGGGGCGCGGGATCGAGGGCCCAGGACGCAGCATTTCCACACACCACCGCGGCGCGGACGTGCGATGGAGCAAGTCGCTCTCGGGGAGCAGGTCGTTCTTAGGGAGCAGGTCGCGCTAGCGAGGTACTCTGGAACAAGCGGCCGCCCCGGAGCGGCCCCAGGCATGGCGAACTCCCCGCGGCGAGGAGCCAGAATGAGATCACCCCTTCACCGGGCACGGCGAGAGCCCGCCCGGACGACGCGCGTTGCCTTCCCGGCCCTACGGGTGGGGATCCTTCTGATCATGACGGCGCTGGCGGCAACAAGTTGGTTGCAGCCGGCCGCGCAGCAGTCGGCCGAGCAGCAATCGGCCACGCAGCAGCCGGCGGATCGAACCCCACCGCTCACCGAGGCACGGCCGTCGGCCGATTCGGATCCGGCCATCTCACTCGAGCCATCCGCTGGAGACGAGGTCGCCGGAGCCATCCAGTTTCTGCCGGGGGCGTTCATGCAAAGCGACGGGGACACCGTCCCCGTGCCCAAGGGATACCGCATCGTTCAGCCCGGCAGCCGCGTGGAGAACGGGGCCTTTCTCGAGTTCTACTCCTACTGGAGCGTCCCCGATCACGGTGCCGTCTACGAGGTCACCGCCGACTTGAGCGAGCTCGATGATACGGCCACCGGTCTGCGGTCGGGGGCCTATGTCGGTGATACGGCCATCGTGGTCCAGGACGAGATCACCGACACCTGGAGCGCCTACCGCTTCACCTGGGAGATCAGCACCTCCTCCTCGGCCGAAGACGCCTCCGGTATCGCTGTGCCGATCACTGCCACCGATTCGGTCTACGAGACCGATTCCACCGACACCGCCCTGCGCTTCTGTCTCTCGAACCATCCGCCCGAGGAGCGGGCCACCGAGATCCTGGGCGATGCGGACCGTTTCGTGGAGTACGGGGATGAGTTGGTCTACGTGGTCAAGAACGGCGATCGGATCGAGATCGAGTCGACCTGGCGCTATGACACCGGGTCTCTGGCCCTGACGGCAGACTTCTCGGCGGCGGACGATTCTTTCGAGGTCGCCGACGTGTTCGCCTGGCCGATCGCGAGCGAGGGCGACACGCTGGTGACCTGGCGCATCGAGTACCGCTTGGACGAGAACGCTCGCACCGGCAGTGACTATCCGGTGCCGGTGCGCCTGACCGCCGCCGATGGCGGCTGCGGACGCGACTCGGTTCTCCTGATCATCGAGGTCGACAACGAAGGTCCCGAAGGCGCACCCGTCTTCGAAAGCGAGATCCCCGAGGAGACCGGCGAGGAAGAACTGATCGTCTACGGCACCGCACCCGAGGGCTCGAAGGATCTGCTCGTGGAGATCAACCAGAATATCGAGTACGTGCTCACGTTACGTGAGTTCGAGGGCACGCTCACCTTCTATGACACGCTGGCCCTGGAACCGGGCACCAACCACATCGTAGCCTACGGGCGCGACTTCGTCGGTAATCGGAGCGACCCCTCCGAAGAATACCTGTTGACCAGGCAAGGCGCCCCGGAGTTCAAGCGCTGCGTGGTCAGTTGGCCGACCCCGGGCGTGGTCACCGCCGACACCAGCGCTACCCAACCCGAGTTCGCGGTGCAGAACGGTGACGACATCCTCTTCTACTGCTACTGGGACAGCCGGGGCGAGTACGAGGTATCGGCCGACTTCAGCGCGATCGACAGCCAGACCGGCGGCGTCGTCTGGGGCACGCGCTGCGAGAGCATCGACAGCGTTCTGGTCGGCAATGAGTACGAGACTTGGAACTGCTATCAGTTCGAATACACCGTCTCGGAGAACAACCTGCTCACCGACGACGGGGATCTCGTCATTCCCATCACCGCCTATGACCCCGAGACCCAGTTCAGTACCACGACCCGTGCCGTGCACTTCTGCCTGAACAACGACCCGCCCGAGCACGTGCGCACCGAGGTCATCTCGCCGGGCGTGTTCAATGTTCGTCAGGGAGACACGCTCTATCTGGTCCGAAACGGCGGCGAGATCATCATGCACTCCTATTGGCGCTCGACGGGCAACCTGTTCGTGCGAGCCGACTTCTCCGATCTCGATGCCGGGTTCGAGGCATCGCGCGTCGAACGCAGCAAGATCGACTCGCTGAGTTCGGACACGGTGCGCGTCTACCAGATCAAGTATACCTTCGGCGTCAACGCCTGCTGCGAGGAGGGAAAGGAACCCTACCCGCTATTCGGCTACGCCTACGTGTGGAACACCGGCTGCGGGGCCGACACCAGCGAGACCCTTCTGTTCGAGATGGACAACGAGGGGCCCGCGGGCGGCCCGCTGCTCGACGCCGCTGCACCGGAACAGACCTCGCGCGAGAGTATCAGTTTGAGTGGAACGGTGCCGAGCGATGCGAGCGGCATCCGGGCCAGCATTGCCACCGAGACGCTCGACGACCCGGTGATCGCCGATGGGGACATCGATCAGGAGGCGGGCACCTTCTCGATCACGCTGCCGCTCGAGCCCGGGGAGAACGTGGTCACGCTCACCGCCACTGATCAGCTGGGCAACGAATCGACCGATGAGCTCGAGTTCTCGGTCTTCCGCGTGTCGGGGACGACCTACTCGATCCCCAAGCCTTTCGCGCCCGGCGATGAGTTCGTGCTGTCCAGCCTCGATGGATGGTCGTCGGTCGAGATGGAGATCTACAACCTGGAAGGTGACCGCGTGCAATCGACATCGATGGTGGGCACGCCCACGCTCTTCATCGCCCGCTGGGCCTGGAACGGTCGCAACGGCGAGGGCGTCGATGTGCGCCGGGGTCCCTACTTGCTGCGGATTCGCACCCGCGGCCCCGAGGGGGGCGCGGAACATGAGGAGGTCAGGGCCTTTGTCTTCACCCGTTAGGACCCCTACGCCCAACCGCCCACCGGCTGCCGCTGGAAGGGCCCGCGAATATGGCCGGCTGCAACTGACGGCTGTCTTCAGCGCCATGACCGGCAAGGTCCGGAACAAGATCGGGAGCACGGTCCGGAGCGTGACGCACCGCACGGCTCCCGGAGCAGCGCTCGGCGCAGCGCTCGGCACGGCTCCCGGTGTAGCGCTCAGCGCGGCTCCGCGCGTAGCGTCCGGCGTAGCTCTCGGCGTGCTTCTCCGCGTGGCGCTTGGCACGATCCTCACCCTCGCCATCATCCCTGCGCCAGCGGTGGCGCAGGATGCCACCGGGGGCTCGGCCTTGACCGGTGCCTTCGCCGACCTCGAACCGGGTGGCCGGGCAGCCGCCCTCGGGGGCGCGGCCGGCCCGCTGGTGACAGACCCCTCAGCCCTACACTTCAATCCCGCTGGGCTGGTGTCGATCGAGGCTGCCGGGGTAATGGCCACCTATGCAGACCTCTTCGACCTCAACCTGGTCCATCACACCGGCGTCTTCGTCGCCGTCCCGCGCTTTGAACGCAACGTATCTTGGGACGGAGGCGCGGTCGGCGATGAGCCCGGAAGGGTGACGACCACCTACGGCTTCGGGATCCAAGCCACTCAGGTGGATCTCGAACCCGAGTCCTACGGAGAATACGACCTTTCTTTCGCTCTGGCCCGCCATGGTCGGTGGGATTCCCGGTACGCGCTGGTGCTGCATTATCTAGTCATGCGCTCGGACCTCGATGAGATCGGCGGCAGCGGTTGGGCCTTCGATCTCGCCCTCGCCCGCAATATCACCAGCTCGCTGGAGGCCTCGGTGGTGCTTCGGTCACTCTGGTCATCGCTGAAGTGGGATACCGGGGACGACGAGACCCTCCTTGCCCGCGCGCAGTTCGGTCTGGGCTGGCGCCCGTTCGCTGGAGTGCAGGTGCCGCTGGAGATCGTCTACGACCTCGAGCGTTCGCACCTGCAACGCTTCTCGGGCGGGTTCGAGTGGCAGCCAGTGGGTCCCGCCATGGTGCTGCGCGCCGGTGTGCGCCATACCGACGACGGCGCGACCACCGAGACACTTCCTTCGGGCGGCCTGGGGCTGACCTGGAAACACGTGACCTTCGACTACGGCATGGCCATCGGCCGCGAGGAACTGGGTGATACCCACCGCTTCAGTTTGGGCTACCAATTCTGACGCGCAGTCGCGTACATTCTCCCCCCATCGTGGCCCGTTTGGGCCCTTCGTGGCCGATTGACATAGGCGCGGTCCATGAATCTCGCAGGGGAGAATCTGCGCATGCACATGACCACCAAGCTTCAGAGTCCTTACGGCGTCGACGAGTGGGGCGCCGGCTTCTTCGCCATCGACGCCAGCGGCCGTCTATGCGTCCGTCCGTGCCGTACCGCCCGAGAGGTCCCGATCCTGGAGATCATGCGGCGCTGCGCAGAGGAAGGCTACACCGCACCCCTGCACCTACGCTTTCCACAGATCCTGCAAACACAGCTGGCCTCGCTCTACCACTGCTTCGACCAAGTCATCCAGGAAACCGCCTACGAGGGCAACTACCGCAGCGTCTTTCCACTCAAGGTCAACCCCCACCGCGCGGTGGTCGAAGCGCTCGCTCGGGCCGGCCGCGGGCACGCGTTCGGCCTCGAGGTGGGCAGCAAGGGCGAGCTAGCGATCGCCCTCGCCCAAGATCTGCCGCCCGGGTCGTGGCTGTGCATCAACGGCTTCAAAGACGAGGAGATCGTTCGGATGGCCGTCGCCGTCTCAGGCGGCGACCCCGAGATCGTCCTGGTCGTGGAACGGCTGGCCGAGGTCCCTGCGATCCTCAGGGAGATCCAGGCGCAAGGCCGCTGTCCCATTCTCGGGCTGCGCTGTCGGCTTCACAGCCGGGGCAGCGGGCGCTGGGAAGCTTCGGGCGGCGAAGCCGCCAAGTTCGGTCTGGGCACCACCGCGCTCTTCGCCGCCATCGATCAGCTGCGCGCCGCCGGAGTCCTGGACCGGTTGCGCGTGCTGCACTACCACATTGGTTCTCAAATCACCGCGGTACGACGGATCAAGAACGCCGTGAAGGAAGCCGCCCGCATCTACGCCAAGTTGCGCTCGCGCGACGTGCCGCTCACGACGCTCAATGTCGGCGGAGGGCTCGGCGTGGACTACGACGGCAGCGGCACGACATCCGACAGCAGCGTGAATTACAGCTTCCAGGAATTCGCCAACAACGTTGTCTATACCGTGCAGGAGGTTTGCCAGGAAGAACAGGTGCCAATGCCGAACCTGGTCAGTGAGAGCGGACGGGTGCTGGTGGCGCACCATGCGCTGCTGGTGACCAACTGCGAGAGCCGTGAGAGCGACATCCCGGTCGACTACAAGCCGTCCTGGAACCTGGCGGCCGAAGACGTCGAGGGCATCCCGGAAGGCACCGAAGAGGAGATCCCAACCCAGCTGCAATTCCTCGAGGAGCTGGCCGCCGATATCTCGGTCAAGAACTTCCGGGAGTATTATCATGATGCCCTGGAGGTGCGCACCGAGATTCTGAACCTGTTCGATCTGGGCTACATCTCGCTCGAGTATCGCGCCCGCGCCGAGCAGTGCTTCTACCTGGTCTGCCGGGCGGCCCTTCTCTACGCCAAGCAGACCCACTACGTCTCGGACGAGTTCCGCCTGATGGAGAAGGTCTTCCGCGAGGCATACGTGGGCAATTTCAGCGTCTTCTACTCGGCGCCCGACTCGTGGGCCATCGACCAGCTGTTTCCCGTCCTGCCCATTCACCGCCTCCATGAGACGCCCACGCAACGTGGGATCCTGGTGGACCTGACCTGTGACTCCGACGGCGTGATCGACAGCTTCATCGACGTGCGCGAGGTCAAGGAGATGCTCGAGCTCCACGCCACGGGTCCTGGCCAGCCCTACCTGCTCGCCATTGCTTTGCTGGGCGCCTACCAGGAAGTCATGGGCGACCACCACAATCTCTTCGGCCGGCCGACGGAGGTCATCGTCACCCTGGAGGACGGAGAGGATCTGCCTCGCATCGAGATCGCCCACCCGGGAGAGACCATCGCCGAGATGGCCCGGCTGGCCGGATACGATCCCCAGGAGCTGACCCGCCGGTTCAAGGAACGGTTCCACCGCCCCGCCGACGCTCACGGGCCCCTACCCCAGGAGCTCTACACACAGATATGGAACACGACCTCCTATATGCGGGGTGACCCGGAGGCCTACGGCCGGGTCTAGACCTGGCCCGGGTCCTCCCTGGGCTCGCCTCGGCTGGGCCCAATAGGCCCGGATCAGCCCGGGGTTGGCACTGGATGACCTGGATCGGTCCCGGTTGGCCCGGATGACCTGGATCGGTCCCCCGGTTGGCCTGGATGGATGCTTCCGCGAACGCTTGTGAGCACCTGCCCGCGGGCCTGCAGGATATCCGCGCGATCAGAGGACGAAGCGGCGCGCGTATTTCAGGAAGAAGGTCTGCTCGTGTGGCCGCCAGTGCGTGGCAGCTCCCTCGCCGGCATGGCGGCCACCGTAACCGAGCTGGAGTTCGCCCTCAGTCGTGGGATGGACGGTCACCAACAGGTCGGCCAGCACACCCTCGCCGCCGCGTCGCCAGTCCAGGATGAGACGCACTCCCCAATGCCGGCTAGGACGCCACCGCGGACGCAGGGACAGCGCCGAGGCGACGTAACCGCGCTCCTGGTTCTCGTGCGAGCGAACCCGCAGGCGCTCGTGCAGAACCACGCCCTCACACGCCACGGCATGGCCGGGATCGAAGGTTACGCTAGCCGTCAGGCGCCACAGACGTCCCCGCTCCGGGTCCGACGGATCGTAGAGCAACGCTTGGCCCGAGGTCGCTTCGCCCGCGAGGGTGAGCGCGGAAGCTGCGCGCGACTGTGCTCCGGCCCAGACGCGCGTGAGGGAGTGTCCCTGCCGCCCGAAGTGCTCATGATCGCGGGCCAGGCCGATCCACGCGTCGTGGCGACGTGCGAGGCGGCCCGATAGACGCCACCGCATCCAGCGCTCGAAGGCCTCCCCCGCATGGGACCACCGATAGCGTCCCTCCACCGAAGTGGTCACCCGGGTCAACAGCCGGGCCGCCGGGTGAAAGCGCCGCTCGATTCGCCATCCCAATCGGCGACAATCGGGATCGGAGACCAGCCCCGCCGGCAGCCGAAAATCCGGATCCACGAGGCTGGCCGTCGCCTCCGCCGTCCAGGACCCACGCGCGATCCAGCCCTGGAGGGCGCCCGCCATGGCGAGGCCCCCGCCACGCCCTTCGCCGTCCCGGCCTCCATCATCCTGACCTCCACCGCCTTGTCCATCAGCGCCATGTCCGTCTGTGCCCGGCCCTATCCCGCTCGCAAGCAGATGTCCGCTCAGCCGACCCCGGCCCGTCCCCGCGATTGCGTCAGTCCCGACGATCGCATCAGCTCCCACCACGGAGGTGTACTGGCTTCCCTTGCCCAGGGTGCTCAGCAGAATGCCCGCCTGGCCTCGCTCACCCAACTTCCCGCGCAGGCGTACGAGCCCGGTGAACCGGCCGGACCCGTCGTCCTCCGTGCCAACCCCCCAATGCTCGCGATCGGCTGCTCGCTCATAGGCGCACAGCACGCCCGCCCGGCTGTTGGCGCCCAGCGGGCGCGAGACGCACGCCGCCCATAGCGGGGCGACGATCGTGCGGGTATGGATGGCGCGCACGATCGCCTCGCCGGTCCCCGCCAGGGTGAAAAGCTCACGCTCGAAGAGGAAGAAGGGACGTTTCTCCGGATAGTAGAGTGGGTAGCGCCGGTTGGTCTCGAGTTGGGGCACGTCCGCCTCCACCTGGCGGAAGTCGGGCCGCACGGCCAGCGCCAGGTTCGCGCCCCCCGCGGAATGCCAGCGGCCGGTGAGGCCGGCTTCGTAGTCCCATCCATCCTCATCGGGTGCCGCACGGACACGGCTGCGCTTGGCCACCACGCTCGGAAGCAACTCGGCACGCGCCTCGATCGATACCGCGGCCGTCCGGAGGCGGATGCCACGTTGATGCCAGCCGGGAGCGTGCAGGGCGTGCTCGGGGAACGCCACGCGCTCGCCCAACCGCGCAATCTGGCGTAGCGCCAGCAGACGCAGCCGGCCGGGTTCTGGATCGTTTCCCAGCAATCTCCAGGGAATCGCCAGCTCCGCACTCCAACCGCGCTCATCCCGGTCGGCGGCGGCAGCGAACTCGTAGTCCATCGACAGGTCGTCGTGCTGCCCAGTTTGGTAGGCATCCATCAAGCAGCCGCGAGGATTGACGAAGAGTTCGATCGCGCCGGTCCCCGAGCCCGTACCGGACAGCAGCACGGCCACCCAGTCGTCGGCGAACGCTTGGTCCCGGCGCAACTCGTGGGCGCGAATCGCCTCGGGTCGGCTGTCGTGGCAGTCGAATCCAACGTAGAGACACTGCCGATCCGCGAGAACGCGCAGGTAGGTAGATTCGCTGGGCGCCTGCCCCGGCGTAGGTTCAGCTTGCCGGAACGCCCCGCTGCCCGGGGCGATACGCCAGCAGGGCTCATCAAGCTTCCCGTCGAGTGCCGGCGCCTCATCGAGGAGCGGAACCGTCCACAGGCTATCTGTGCTGGCCTCGGGTAGAGCGATCACGGTGGGTACGACGCCCACCTCCGTTTGGGCTGGTTCGGCCTGCGGGGCCTGTGGAACCTGCGGGGCCTGTGGAACCTGCGGGGCCTGTGGGACCCGTGGCTCGGATCGAGCGGGCACCGGCACAGCAGCTATCAGAGTCAGCCATGCCAGCAGCGTCAGCCACAGTGGCCGGCTCAGCGACACGGGCCCGCTCAGCGACACCAGCCGGCTCAGCGACACCGGCGAGATGGGCCACGACCAGGTGCGCCTGGCCGGGTCCCGGCGGCCCGATTGGGCCCCGGCTACAACAGAAGGCTGTCGACGTTGGTGCGAATTCGGGTTGGTCATCCCCTTCCCCCTTGGGATCAAGGGGCATGGGGATCCGTGCGCGCGGCGTCGGCACTCGCCTCCGCCGTACACCTGTCATAGCAATTCAGCGGCCAAGTAGCCGAGCGATCCGCAGACGGCGAGCAGCCGGGCGAGCCGCAGCCGGGCGAGCGGCCGGGCGAGACCACGAGACGGTCGAACGAAACGGCCGCCGGGGGGACCCGAACGAGCGGACGCAACCGCCGCGCGAGGCCGCCACTCGAACAAGGCTATTCGCGTTTGACGTAGATCTTGCGCACCTCGGTCTCTCCCAGTGCGCTCAGCTTGAGGATGTAGAGTCCCGGGGCGACCCGTTGGCCGCGGTCGTTGGTGGTGTCCCAGGTGAGGAGCACCGTGGCGCCTGGCGCATAGTGGGGATAGCCCCCGTGCCAGCGGCTGCGCACCAGATCACCGCTCACCGAGTAGATCCGCAAATCAACCTCGACGCTGCTATGGTTGTGGGGGGGCAACACGAGCCGGAACTCGGCGGGGTCGCCCCCTGGCGGAACCACGATCGGATGCGGGAAAGGTCCTTCGAGTGTCACGCGCTCGGCGAACAGCTCCACCTCTGCGCTGGCCGGGCTCTCGTTGCCGGCCTCATCGACCGCGGCCACCGAAATCAGGTACTGCTCCGCTCCCTCGGGCGGGAAAACGGGCCACCCCATCCGGCCCGGCGACACCTCATTGGCCGGGCAATGCTCGATCAGCTGCTCGCACAAGCGCTCGCGTGCCGGGCTGCTCACGAACCGGCCATAAAGGTAGTAGCCGGCGATATCCTCGGCGTCTACCGCCAGCCAGGTAACCCAGATGCCCTCGTCTTCCTTGCCGCGGATCACAGAAGCCCCCGGCATCGACGGTGCCGGCGGCGCGACTTGGTCCTCGGGATGCGTGAGGCCGGTGACCACATTCGATATGGCCGACCAGACTCCCAGCGCATCCCGCGAACGCAGGGCCACCCAGTACTGCTCACCGTGGCGGATGGAGCCGAGCCGGTAGCGCTGCCGCTCGCCCGGCGCTTGCGGCGCCGGCTGAACGGGCGCCCGCAGCAGGTCAGGCCAGTTTTCGGCCGTGATCGGGACCCGCGCGAAGCAAAGCTCATACTCGGCCACCGGGCCGGGCGGCTCGTTCGCAGCCGGCACGGTCCAGGCCAGCTCCAGCCACCCGGGGCCTTCTTCGACTACGGCCAGGTCGGTGACCGCCTCGGGGGGCTCGGGCTCGTGCGGCGTCGTGAGCTGTACGTAGATGGAATTCGAGAGCCCCGATATGTTGCCGGCCTCGTCGGCCACGCGCAGCGCCAGCCCGTACTCGGCGCCGGGCGTGAGATTCTCCAAGGTGTAGACCTCGCTGGTGCCTGCCTCGGCCGGAGACATCTCGAGTTCGGCAACCTCAGACTCGGACCAGCCATCGGGCCCGATCGGCGCGCCAGGGCGTATACCCAAGAAATAGCGATCGGCATACCCCGCCGTCGAATCATCGCCGGTGGCGGTCCAGGCCAGCGTGAGCCGATCCTCGCCCAGCTCGCTGACCTGCAGATCGGTGACCGCCGAGGGCGCGCACTCGTCGGGCGGCGGTGAGGGTTCGTCGGGTTCGAGCTCGACCGTCGGGCTGTTCGAGACCTCTCCCCACAGCCCGATCTCGTCGCGGTAACGGATCGCGAATCCGAGCAATTCCCCGGCCGGCAGACCCGTGAGGTCGAAGCTCATCGCCGTGCCGCCCGGATCGCTACAGGGCTCCTGCTCCTGAACCTGCTCGGCCGCTTCGAACTCCTCAGCAGTCTCGATCGCCCCGCCCGCGCGCATGGCGATCACGAAAGCGGCGGCCGTGCCGCCCCCGCCGTCGTCACCGGCGGCGGTCCAGGACAAGCGCACCGCATCCTCGCCCAGGGCCTGCGCGGCCAGATCGGCCACCCGGCCCGGCGGCATGAGATCGGGCGGCAGCGGCGGGCTGAGCGTGAGGGTGGCGCCGAGCGGCGAGAGCAGATCGGCATCGTCGATCGCCCGCACGGCCACGGTCACCGTCTCACCGGGCGTCAATCCCTCGAGACGGAAGCTGACGAGTGTGCCCGGCTCCCCCGGGGCGGGCAGGCCGGCGGTGACCTTCTCGGCCGCAGCCCACTGCGCTTCAGTCTGCAACATGTCACCGGCGGCGATCCCGAGCACGAACGAGGCAGCGGTGCCGTCATCGCCGTCATCCCCCGAGCAGAGCCAGCCCAGGTCGACCCACTCGTGATTGATCGCATCGAGCGTGAGATCGAGGACCGCCCCCGGCGGGGTCAGATCCTCCCCGCCGCCGGGTCCGGAACCGGAATCGGGCAAGGTCACCGCTTGCAGGGGTGTCCCCAGCGCGCTCCAGTTGCCGGCCTCATCGACAGCCCGCAGCGCCAGACCATAGAGCGTCTCGGGCGCCAGATCACGCAACCGCCAGGCCTGCCCGAGTCCGGCCGGTGCCGCCGGTGGAAGGCCGGCGGTGATCTGCTCGGCCTCGTCCCAATCGGCCTCCTCGTCGATCGCCCGGCCCTCGAGAACGCCCAGCGCATAGCCTGCGGCGATACCCTCGCCGCCGTCATCGCCCGTGGCGGTCCAGGTCAGAACGAACCCGTCCGCGTACTCCTGAGCGGCCAGCAGGTCGTCGATCGGCGCCGGGGGTGTCGTGTCCTCGTCCGGGCCGCCCCCCTCCTCGTCGGTCGTGATCATCAGGGGCGGACTCATGGGCGACAGATTGCCGGCATCGTCGTAGGCGCGCAGGCACAGGCCGTAGAGTTGCCCCGGCTCGAGGCCGTTGACGCGAGTCCACTGGATCCCGCCGGCGGGCGTCGGATCAGGCAGATCGGTGGTGCGCAGCGTCGCGGCCGCCCAGTCTTCATCGTCCGCGAGCGCCCTGCCTCGCAGGATCCCCAGCACGTAGAAGGCCGCGGTTCCCTCATCGCCGTCATCACCCGGCGTCGTCCACTGCAGCAGGGCACCGTCGGCGTACACGGTCACCGCCGCGAGGTCCTCGATCATCATGGGCGGGTCGAGATCGGGGCCGCCGCCGCTCGGTTCCGCCAGCGTGGTATCGATCAGGGCGTTACCCAGCGGGGAGAGGTTTTCGACCTCGTCACGCACACGGAGGGCCAATCCGTAGACGGTGCTGTCGGCCAGGCCCGTCAGGAAGAAACTCTGCTCCGTACCCGGTTCCATCGGGTCCGGCAGCCCCTGGGTCACCCGCGTGGCCGCCGCCCAGTCGCTCTCCGAGTCAATCGCCTGGCCCTCCAGGTAGGATAACTCGTAACTGGTCGCCGTTCCCTCATGGCCGTCATCGCCGGTGGCGCTCCAGGTCAGCAGGAAACCGTCGGTCCAGGCCGATGAAGCCAGATCGGTCACCGGCGCCGGAGGGTCCTCGTCGACCGGGGCCGTGGGCGTGAGGGTCGTCACCGTCTGCGGAGGACTGAGCGGCGAGAGGTTGTCGGCTTCATCGACCGCCCGCAGACAGAAGCCGTAGGTGGTCTCGGGGCTGAGATCGCCGACGATCATGCTCTGCCCGGTACCGGCTGGCGCTGGCGTGGGCAGATCGAAACCGGTCTTCTGGGCGAGCTGCCAGTCCTCCTCGGTCTCGATCGGACCACCCGCGGCCCAGGCGAACCGGTAGGCGGCCGCGGTGCCCTGTTGACCATCGTCTCCAACCGCCGTCCAGGTCAGGGTTACCTGATCACGCCCGGGGTCCGCCACGAGATCCTCGATTCGCCCCGGGGGAATCGTATCGGGTACTTCGGCGGTGGTCGCCACCGGCGAGTTGCCCAGCGGCGAGAGGTTGCCGTAGTTGTCGTAGGCGCGTAGACACAGGCCGTAGGCCGTCTCCGACGCCAGACCGTCCAGTTGCACCTGTTGCGCGATGCCCGACTCGGCTGGTTCGGGCAGGCCTTCGGTGCGTAGCTCAGCGTCGGCCCAATCCCCAGCCGAGTCGATTGCCCGTCCAACCAGAATCCCGAGCACGTAGCTCGTGGCCTGGCCGTCCTCACCGCTGTCCCCCGAAGCGGTCCACTCCAAATCGAAGCCGTTCGGATGCGACCCGGCCACAACAAGGTCCTCGATCGGTCCGGGCGGGATCGAGTGCGTGGTCACCTCCAGTGGATTCGGCAAGCCGCCCACGTTGCCGGCCTCATCGACCGCGCGCACCGCGAAGCCATAGGTGGTCTCGGAGGCAAGCCCGGTCACCTCGAGCGCCTCGGGCGAACCGGACGGAGCCGGCGACGGAAGCACAGCCTCGATCGGATCGGCCACGTTCCATTGCGCCTCGGTCTCGATGGCACCCCCCACCCGCAGACGTGCCAGGTAGTGATCCGCGGTTCCTTGGTTCCCATCGTCCCCCGGCGCCGTCCAGGTCAGGGCAAGACTGGTCGGGGCCAGATTGCCGGCGGTCAGGTCCTCAATGGCGGCGGGCGGATCCGTATCGGGTTCATCGAGCGGCGGGGTGGTGACCGTGGCGACGTTCGAGATTCCCGGCTCGAGTCGCCCGTAGACGTTGTTCTTCGCCGCGAAGTAGTACTGCGTGTCGGGCATCAAGCCCCCGGCACCCTTGCGTATCTCGCCGCCCTGCTCTTCCGGGAACTCGAAGCGTCCGCTGGCGACCTCGCAGGCATCCCAGTTCTCGTCGGTGATCGGGAATGTCGCCTGGCGCACCTCACTCACATAGACCACGTTCTCCTCGCCCACCGGCTGTGGCCAGTAGAGCGACACCGAATCTGGCTCAACCGGCTCGCCTTGCAGGTTCTCGATCGTCAGCCAGAAGCTGAAGCGGGCGTCATTCGGCGGAATGCCGGCGAGGTACATCTGATAGGGATTGACCTCGACCTGTCCGTTCTCGAACTGGCGGACGTAAAGCGTGTCGCCGCTGTAGACCTCGCGCTGGAAGTCCTCGAGCGGGGCGCCGAAATCCCAATCGTACTCGGGCAACCACTGCAGGCTATGCTCGTCCTCGGTGAAGCAGAAATAGCCATCGCCCAGCATGCTGGTCCCCAAACCCCAGCGGATCATCCGCTGCGTGTACTCGGGATCCTCGTACGCATCGATCCGTGTGAACACTTGCAGATAGGTGACGTCCCAGCCCGAACGTTCATCCGGCCCTTCCGGGTTCATGGCGCGCTCGGCGTACTCGTAGCCGTACCCCATGGGGTTGTTCCAGTTGTTCCGGCCGTACATGTAGTTCCACCAATTGCGGTTGCCCGTAGGCGAGGGGTGGGGCTGCCACTCCTCGATCTTGAGACCGTTGAGCTCGGTAACCCAGGAGGGATTCAGCGTGGGGCCGTTGCGATTGGTGATGATCACCATGTCGTCCCCGATGACGGCGAAGAGACGATCGCGGAAGTCTTCATTGGTTTCGCGGTACAGAATTGAGAGCGAGTCCTGATCACCGCCCTCCCAGCAGAAGTTGTCGATGCCCTCGGCCAGCCCGTCACGATCGGGGTCGGCATCGGCATACTGGCCGGGTACGCAACAGTGCGGGCAATCGAAGAACACTTCCCAGGCCATGCCGTCGTAGGAGGAACTGCCCCAGCCCCACGGCTCCCAATCGGGGGAGTTCTGCGTGATCTGCGGGATCGCTACGTCGACGTACCACTCGGCGTAGGTCATTCCCACACTGGTCCCATACGTACCCTCGGGACAGTAGCGGGTCCAGTTCGCAACGTAGCCGGTCCAGCCCTCCACGCGCTCGCCGCTGGTGTCGTAAAGATACCAGTCGTTCTGCATGGCGTAATACTGGCACAGCCGGACGAGGCAGTAGGAGGTGTCGGCATACCAGAAGGTCTCGCCCTCGTTCCAGTTGGCTATGAACTGGGGCATGCTGCGGTAGAAGATGCGAATGTGGGGATTCGCCGCGCGAATCTCAGCGATGAGTTCAGGCGGTTCACGCGTGCTCAGCATGTCGAACCAGGCGAGCATCTCTTGCTGCTCAGGCGGGAGTTGGTTGGAATTGTAGGTATGCGCCATAATGCGGGGGTAGCTTGGCGGCCCGCCCGGCGTGGCTTCGGCCGGGGGTGCGGTCACCAAGGCGGCCGCCAAAGCGGCTGCCACGGCTGCTGCCACGGCGGTCAAGATGACGCGCGTTCGTCCCGGGCACCGCGCCGCCAGGAACCGGCCGGTCCGGGACGCCAGAATGTCGGGAATCGGGTTCGATATGTGCATACCCGTCTCTTGTGCAGGATCCATGCCAGTGGACACCTGTCCACAATTGCCTCCATCCGACCTACTTACTATCGGCGTAACCAGTTATCTCATCCAGCCCAACAGGCCTCGTGCGGCGCTTTCCGGCCCAGGATTGCAGGCTGCAATGGACCGGCCGGCTGCGCTGCGACCTGCAAACGGGGCTCACGCGCCCGGTCCCCGGGCCCCTTCGCATGACTCGCGGCAGAGAGGGAATTCTCCGGTGCAGCCTACGGGAGCTTTCCCTCTGGATCGAAGGTGCGGAACAGTGTTGACTGCTTGCGTGTTTGGACAGACGAGCAGAACAAGTCCGATCGCGAGATCGGTAGAAAGATCGGTAGAAAGACCGGTGGAGAGATCGGTGGAGAGATCCGCCATGAGATCCGTCGTGAGAGCGGCGGCAGGACCGATGGTCGGATCGGCATGAAATTTTGTCAGTTCGCGTGCCGGCGTATCGGAGGGGACCCGCCGGCGGCAGACACACGGGCGGCTGCTCACCGGGGCGCAGGTCCGATTCGCGCAAAGCGTAAGGAGGCAGTCTCAATGAAACGAATGATGCACGCAGACGAGGAATCCGTTCGGCGTTGCCGTCGGTGGCTTCCCTGGACGGTGATCGTCTTGGTGGCATTGGTGGCCGGAGCAGGCGGATCCTACCTCGCGCGCGGGCCCGAGTCACTGGTGCCCCCCGCTCACGCGGCTTCTGACCAGGATCCGGCCGAGGTTGCAGCTGCGCTGGGCAAGAGCTTCGCGGAAATCGCCGACGCAGTCCTGCCGGCGGTGGTCACCATCACCAGCGAGCGAGTGGTCACCATGGATTTCGGCATGGGGCCGTCGCGGTCTCCCTTCCCCGATTTCTTCGAGCGCTTCATGCCCCACTTGAGAGATCGCACTCGGGAACCGCGTGAGTTCCGGCAGGAGGCGCTGGGTTCGGGGGTGATCGTGAGCCAGGAAGGCATCCTCCTCACGGCCAACCATGTGGTCGAGAACGCCGAACGGGTGAAGGTCCTACTCTCCGACGACCGCGAGTTCGAGGCCGAGGTGGTGGGCACCGATCCCAGTACCGATCTGGCTGTCTTGCGCCTGGGAGATCACGGTGATCTGCCGTGGGTGCCGATCGGCAACAGCGAGGAGCTCAAGGTGGGTGAATGGGTTCTGGCCATGGGCAATCCATTCGGCCCCGGCTTGCGCGGATCGGTCACCGCCGGGATCGTCAGCGCCAAGGGCCGCTCGGGCATCGGCCTGACGCGCTATGAAGATTTCATTCAGACCGACGCCGCGATCAACCCGGGCAATAGCGGCGGACCACTGGTCAACCTTCACGGCGAGGTGATCGGCATCAACACGGCGATCGCCACTCGCACGGGCGGCTACCAGGGTGTGGGATTTGCCATTCCGATTGATCTGGCCGCCACGGTCATGGAGGCCATTCTGACCGAAGGCCGCATGATTCGAGGCTGGCTGGGCGTCTACATTCGCGACCTCGATCCGTCGCTGCGGGAGGCTTTTGGGATGGATCCCCAGTCCACCGGGGGCGTGCTCATCCAGCAGGTCACCGAGGACAGCCCGGCTGAAGAGGCCGGAATGCGGGATGGGGATGTCATCCTCTCGATCGACGGCCGCAAGGTGGACGACTCCGAGGATCTGAAGCTTCAGGTAGCCGCGATCCCGCCTCAGACCGAGGTCGAGATCTCGGTGCTACGCGAGGGTGATCGCAAAACGTTGGATGTCACCATCGGCGAGCTCGAGCCCCAAGAGGAGTTCGCCGGAGCCGAACCAGAACTCGACGCGCTCGAGGGCCTGGGTTTCCGGGTCCACGATCTCAACGACGAGTGGCGCCAGGAACTCAGCTTGGAAAGGAACATTGATGGAATCGTGGTGACCGATATCACCCCGGGCACGCCGGCATCGGATGCCGACCTGCGTGAATTGGACGTCATCACCCACGCTCAGCGGGAGCCGGTGAACTCGATGCGCCAGCTGCGCGATGCGATCGATGGCCTGGAGGCCGGCGATATCCTGCTCCTCAAGGTAGTCACGCAAGCGAACCGGCGGTTTGTGGCCATTCGCATTCCGGAGTAGAATCCCACGCGGACGTTGTCGCGTGATGTCGAGGGCCGCCGCGCGATCAGCGCGGCGGCCTTTGCGTGGGGGCCGCCCCACCGATTCCGTTTCGCCATGAGGGGGTACTGTCGCCGGCATGGTCGTAGATCCACTTCCGATCACCTTCGCACTGGTCGAGCCCAGCGAACCGGGCAATGTGGGCGCGGTCGCGCGCAGTCTGGGCGCATTCGGATTCGGCGAGCTGATTCTGATCGAACCCCGCCGTAAGGTGAGCCCCAAGGATCGGACCCTCGCGGTGCGGATCGGGCGCGAGGTGCTTCACCAGGCGCGCGTGTGGAGCGACGCTGAGTTCATCGCCCGCGCACCGGCCTACGACGAGATCTGGGGCACCAGTGCCCGGGTCGGGCGCCGCCGCCGACCAGAGAGCGCACGACGTTTGGTAGTCGATTACCTCAGACAGGAAACCAAGCGCGTCCTGCTGCTTTTCGGCCCCGAACGCGATGGCCTGAGTCTCACCTGGCTGGACCGGTGCCATCGGCTCCTCCGTCTACCCACTCGTGATGGGTGCCCGCTCAATCTGGCTCAGGCCGTCACCGTATGCGCCTACGAATTTCGGTCACAGCTCGCCGAGGCCGGGCCAGGATCGCAGCCCGAGAGTACGAACCCGGCCACCTCCGATGGCAGCCCGCCAAGCGCAACCTCTCGCCTGCCCGGAGATGCGCTTGCGGTTTCCTTGCGCGACCGTCAAGAGCTTTTGCACCGAACCGCCGCGCTGCTGGCCGAACTCGACTACCCTAGCCGAGCCCTTCACGGGCATCCGCCGTCGGCCTACCTTCAACCCCTGCGTGCAGGAACCTACAGCCAAGGCCAGGCGCGCTGGCTTCTCGGGCTTCTCACCCGAATCGAGCGCCGACTTGGGATGCACCCGCATCCCGACGATCCATGCAAAAGCGGTGTGGCGTCTCCGCCCGCCGATGCCGCTTGCCCCGGGGAGGGGGCGGCGTCGCATTCGGCGGATGCCGCGGTCCACGGGGTGGATCCGGCGGCCCCCTCAGTCGATGCCGCGCCCCACGGGGTGGATCCGGCGGCCCCTTCAGTCGATGCCGCGCCCCACGGAGCGGGTGAGACCTCACATGGGACTGCGGCACCCGATGCGGAAGGCGGGTCCGCGCGGGCCTGTAACAACGAGGAGCGACCGGTGAACCCGAATCCAGGTTTTCAGGACGGCTAATGGCGGGACGAGGCACCAGAGTGTGGGCCAACGTAGGTCTTGGTATCGGCATTGCCGTGCATCTGATCTTCGCCGTTTCGCTGCCGACGGGGATCCTGAACCCGCTCTTCGTGGAGGCGATCGAAGGCCACGGCCAGGCGTCGGACTTCTACGGCATCTACCAGGCCGGCGCCAATCTGCTGGGCGGCTACAGCGTCTATGATCGCGCCGACTACCGCGCGGAGGCCCCGCAGGTCGTGCCGTTCTACTACTACTACCGCTATCTGCCACCCACTGCCTACGTTGCTGCTCTGGGGGCACTGTGCCTACCACCGAAGGCCGCCTACTGGGTCTGGGTCGGCATCGTGGAGCTTCTTTTGCTGGCAACGGTGGTATCGCTACTGCGCTGGAGGGTCTTCCCCAAGCACCGCCGCCTCCTGTTGGCCGGCCTGTGGCTGGGCTTCTTTCCCTACTATGTCGAGCAGATCATGGGCCAGTACTCCCTCCTGATGGCGGCATTGCTATGGATGCTCTGGCGCTACGACGCGATCGAACCGGTGGACACGCACATCGATTCGGGCGATTTCCCCGACGCTGGCGATGAACGCGATGCATGCGATCCCTGCGGCGCTGGCGATGCAGATGCGGATGACCAGCCGCATTCCCGGAACGCGCAGGCGGCCCGGTGGTCCGTCGCGTGGATCGTGCCCCTATCCCCGTTGCGCAAGCGCTGGCGCGACTACCGCTGGGATGCGGACCGGGTGGCTGACATCACCCGCCACGGCAAGCAGGCCTACACCGGCTGGCTCGCCTGGGTGGCCAGCGTGGTCATCAAGAGCTACACCGCGCTCCTGGCCTTGCCCTATCTGCGAGATGCCCGTCTGAAGCGAGTGCTCGCGGCCGCTGGGTGCTCGGTGGCGGTCAGCCTGCCGTACTTTCTGTGGCGGCCGGGCGATGTGGTCGAGTTCCTGCGGCTCAACTTCGCGCCGTTTCCACCCCGCGTGTACAAGGGCGCCATGGGTCTGCAGACCTGGCTGCAAGACCTGTCCGCACAGCATGCGGAGGTCTTCGGCACCGTGCTCCTGCGCTTGGGCGACCGCTTCCTCACGCCCGGCAATCTCCTGATGCTGGGGTCATCCGGCGCAGTCTTGTTGATTGCGGCGTGGGCCACGCTGCAGGCCTCGGGACACCGGCACCGCCGGGCCTTTGATCTGGCGGTGTGGACCACGGCCTTCTTCCTGATCTTCAAGAGCGTGTGGGAATACCACTACGTGATGATGCTGCCGGCCATCTCGGCCGTCTACCTGGTCACGGGGCGCCGATGGGCCTTCATGCTGGGCGTCCTCCTCGGCTTGCCCACACTATACGCTCTCACGCCCGTCTTGACCGGCGCCGAGGCCTCCACCGCCCTGGAGAGCTGGCCGGGGTGGTTCCGATCCTTGCACTTCAGCGTGAAGGCCGCGCCAACACTGCTCTTCTTCTTGGGCTGCGTCGTGGCGCTTCGCCGGGGTGCGTTCGCCGGCCGCTGAACCGACGCAGGAAGACCCGGGAGCTTCCCGGCTCGGGAGCATCTCGCCTGCGACCATCTCGCCCGCAATCAAGCCGCCCGCGACCATCTCGCCCGCAATCAAGCCTGCCGCAACCATTTCGTCCGCGACCTCGAACCTCAACCCGCCAGCTTCTAGCCGGGAAAATCCGGGCAGTTGCCGAATCCGAAGGCGAAACCCTTGGGGCCGTACTCACCAGAGACGATGTTCTGTGCGTACTCCCCCTTCCATGTACCGTCGGCGATGACCTCCAGCGCCAGCAAGAAACGATCGACATCCTCGGCGGTGTTGTGTAGGCCGATGCTCACGCGTACACCGCCCGGCACGTCCGAGCGATCCCCCAGACGTATCCGTTGCTCGAATTCTCGCTCCTGATCCGGGGAGACCTCCAAGAAGCTCTTGATGAGGGGATGGGCACAGAAGCAGCCTGATCGAACCGAGATACCGTACTCGCAGGCCAGGATGGCCGCGACCAGGTTGTGGTGTAGTCCTTCGACGGCGAAGGTCACGACACCCAAGCGATCCTCGAGCGCATCCGGATTCGAAAGCCCCATGATCCACACCTTCGCCAACCGGCGCATTCCGCTCAGCAACCGGCGAGTCAGGGCGGCCTCGTGCGCTGCCACCTCGTCCATGCCAATGCGCTCGTAGAGCCGGATGGCGGCCGCGAGGGCAAAGAGGCCGAGGATGTTCGGCGTGCCGGCTTCCTGGCGGTCGGGGGGATCGGCCCAGATGACGTGGTCCAGACTGACCGAGTAGACCGTACCCCCGCCCATCAGGTACGGTGCGGCCTCGGCGAAATGATCCCGGCGACCAACGATCGCACCCTCTCCGTATGGCGAGTTCATCTTGTGCGCGCTCAGGACAACGAAGTCGAGGTGCCCAGGATCTTCGTGCGGGCGCATCCGAATCTTGCGATGCGGCGCGAGCTGCGCCGCGTCGACCACCATCATTGCGCCGTGCTCGTGAGCCATGGCCGCGATCCGGTGGATCGGGAGCACCTCGCCGGTCACATTCGAGGCACCGGTCACCGCCACTACCTTGAGGCGTTCGGCGTTATCAGCCAGGACCTGGGCGAACTGGTCCAGATCCAGCAGTCCGTCCTCGCGACGGCCCACGTACTTCACCGTTGCCTCGCCGCGCCAGGGCAGATCGTTCGAATGGTGTTCGAGGATCGTGGTGACCACCACGTCCTCTCGCGTGAACTCGAAGGTCTTCGCCAGCATGTTCAGACCTTCGGTGGTGTTGCGCACCGGAATCACGATGTCACGTTCAGAATCTCCGCCGACGAAATCGCGCACGATCGCACGGGCTTCCTCATAGCGCCTCGTACAGAACGCAGCATCGAACCCGCTTCCGCGGTGGATGTTCGAGTAGTAGCCCTCCATGTCCCGCAAGAAGGTGCTGACCGCGCGGAAGGGCTTGGTGCTGGCGGCGTTGTCGAGAAAAACCTGCCTGATCATCGCACCACCGAGAATCGGCACACGGTGGTCGGCCCCGAGGACATCGGGCACGAAGAAGGAGTCCCCGGACGGCTCGGCCGACGGCTCGAACGCCTTATCGCGATTGATCTCCATTGCGCGCGTCTCCTTCCGGCTTCGGTCGGTTGCCGCCTAGATTCCTGGGCGGAGGGCCGGGATCCGCGTCCCGGGGCTTCACCTCAGCGCTTCCGCGGCTCTTCACAGATCCAGCCTCTCGAATCCGCTGGCGAGCCGCTGGCAATCCGCTGGCAGGCCGCTGGCGAGCCGCTGGCGATCTCGATTTGAAGCACGGAGTATAACAAAATGCTTCGTCTTGGACAGCCTCCGTGGAAACCCGGCGTTCATCCTCCGCGACCGAGCGACCAACCGCCCGAACACAATCCACCCGGCCGTGCCAGAGCGTATCCGCCGCACCCCAGGCTACCCGGCCGTGCCAGAGCGCATCCGCCGCAGCCAAGCCCGCTGGCGGAGCCGGACTTCACCCGTCGCACCCAAGCCCGCCGGCCATGCGGGGCCCCGCCGGCGGTGCCTGGGCTCGCCGGCGGCGCCCGGGGCTTCCCGCGCTGTCCGGGAGCACTCGCTCCGTCCAGGACCGTTCGCGCCACCGAGTGGAGCATCGAGACGCCCATGAGCCCCGCCTGCGGAACCCGGCGGCCGGAGGCGAGGTTGGTTGACTTGAACCCCCAAGGGGATCTAGGCTTCGGAGTGTTTGGTGGGAGCCTGTCGCCGCCATCGAACTGGCCCAAGCTCTTGCGGTCGTGGGACGCGGCGGCTCGCATGTGGACGAAATGAGGCCGGCTCCACGGGCGGGCACGTGGGACGTCCCCATGAGAAGGAAGGAGAACCGAACTGCCATGTCGAAGTCAGGGAAGCACGTACATGTTGTGGGAACGGGCACGATCGGCGAGCCGCTCATCGGCCTGCTTCTGGACTTTCGCAAGAGTTTGGGCGTGGGGAAGGTCAGCTTCAACAAGAAGCAAGCCTTGACCTATGATCGTCCGAAGGTGAAGAACCTGATCAAACGAGGCGCCGATCTGGTGGCTGATCAGGACATGATCGCCGACTTTGAGAAGCTCGGAATGAAGATCAGCCACGAGTACGAGGAAGCCATCGACATGGCCGATGTGGTGATCGACTGCACTCCGGCCGGCAACAAGAACAAGGAAGCGCATTACAACGCTGTCGCCGACAACACCGCCGGCTTCATTGCGCAGGGCAGCGAGTTCGGCTTCGGCAAGATGTACGCCCGGGGCATCAACGACGAGGCTCTCGAGCACGGCAAGGACAAGTTCATCCAGGTCGTCTCCTGCAACACGCACAACCTGGCCGTCATGATCGACACCCTGGCGCTCCAGGAACAGGATCCCAGCAACCTGGCGGAAGGCCGGTTCGTCTTGATCCGCCGAGCCAACGACATCAGCCAGGACAGCAAGTTCGTCCCCGCTCCGCAGGCCGGCACACACAGCGACGAAAAGTTCGGTACCCACCACGCGCGTGACGCCTATCACCTCTTCCAGACCCTGGGCTATGAGCTGCCGCTCTACAGCTCCGCCATGAAGGTGAACACGCAGTACATGCACTCGATGTGGTTCAGCATGAAGCTGCGCGAGCGCATCACCCTTCCTCAGGTGATCTCGCGACTGCGCGAGAATCAGCGGGTGGCCCTGACCGAAAAGCTCTCGGCCAACGCGATCTTCTCCTTTGGCCGCGACCAAGGCCACTTTGGCCGCCTGCTCAGCCAGACGGTCGTGGCGGTTCCCACCCTGCATGTGCGCGATGAGCACGAGATCGTTGGCTTCACCTTCACGCCGCAGGACGGCAATTCGCTGCTCTCCTCGATCGCGATCACGGCCTGGTTCCTCTATCCGGACGACTACGTCGAGCGTCTGCAGCCGCTTCGGGAGTATTTCTTCGAGGAGATCTAGCTCTGCGGCGAATTGAGTTCGGACAACTCGAGCTTAGGCGGATCGAGCAAGGACAGATCGCGGGCGTCTCGCAGGGCGTCAACCAGAAGGCCGGAACCGGCCGGGGAAGTCGACGAGGTCATGCGATTTCTCCGGCCGATTCGCATTTTCCGGACAGCCCTGCCCGGAATCGAATCGCCCCGGCCAACGCACGAGGATGCCCATCCACGTGTGGGACCTTCGGCCTAAGCCCCGTCCGAGACGGCGCCCACCGACCCGTCGCGCTTGACCAGCGTGAGCACCGTTCCCATCGCTTCCTTCAGACTGCCGCCGAGGGTTACCCCCGCCGCCGTCTTGCGGCCTCCTCCCCCCAGTGCCTCGGCGAAGGTGCTCACATCGGGCACCCCCTTTGACCGGAAGGTCACCTTGACACCCTGCTGTTGTAGCTCTCGAAACAGGATGCCGAGCTCGACCCCGCGGATCGTCATCAACTGATCGACGACGCCGTCGGCGTCAACGGCGCTGGTGCCGGTGTGTTCGAACATATCGGCGGTGATGTAGGTCCACGCGATCTGGCCGCCGTGATCACTCCGCACGCGGCTCAAGGCCGCGGTCAGCAGCTCCACGCGCGCGAACGACTCGTTCTCGAACAGCCGGGCGGCCGTCTCGGTGTGACTGGCGCCATGGCGGATCAGCTCGGAGGCGATCAGCAGGGTGTCATCGCGTGTGTTGCGAAAGCGGAATCCCCCAGTGTCAAAGAGGATCGAGGCATAGAGAGCAGCCGCCATGGGCTGGTCGATGTCGGCGCCGGTTGCCAGGAAATAGCGATAGAGAACCTCCCCGGTCGCGCTGGCGTCTACGTCGATGAGGGCGGCGTCGGCAATCTGGCGCGTGTGCTGGTGGTGGTCGAACAGCAGCTTGGGTGCGCGCGAGCGCGACAGCACGGCGCCCAGGTCCCCCATGTAGTCCCAGTCGTTGACGTCGAGGATGATCACCAGGTCGTGCTCGGGCACCTGGTCTCTTCCGTGGCGCCAGCGATCAGGCGCCACGCCGGACAGGTCGACGAGGAAGCGGTAGATATCCGGGATCGGGGTGGGATTGCAGACCTGGACGGACCACCCGCGATGGGCCAGGTGGCGGGCGATGGCCGACTCCGACCCGACTGAATCGGCTTCCGGAAAGACGTGAGAGCAGAGCAGAATCCTCTGCGCCGATTCGAGCAGCGCACGTGCCTGCTCACAGAAAGCAATGAGGGGCGTGGTCATGAAGCCATTCCGCCGCCGGGGCCGCAGGAGCTTGGTGGATTGTCGTCCACCTCGGCCCCGCGAACGCCTCTAGTGCATCAACGCCTGCAAGCTGGCGTCCACATCCCGCTGCATGAGGGGCCGGACGATCTCCTGCATCTCCTGTAGGCACAACCGCATTTCGACCAGGTCGGCCCCGGCCTCCAGAACCTCGGCCAACTCGCGCGCTTTCTTATCGGTCAGTTGCTTCTCGTCCCGTGTCATGAGCGAGGCGCGCCGCCGGCTCAGCTCCTTGAGGGACTCGAGCCAGAAGCGTCCGCGCAGGCGCAGCTCCTCGCGGATCGAGCTCTCGGCCGCCTCCGTCGGCGGCGGCTCGGGAAGATCGTCCACCGCCGACTCGTAGGCGGTAGACGTCAGACCACGCTTGGGACGGATGACCGACTGCAGTTTCTTCGACTTCGTCATCTCGGTGGCCTCTACCGACAACAGCCCATTCTCGTCGAGCTTGTAGGCCACTTCGATGACGGCCTGGCCGGCGTCCATCGGCGGGATCTTGTTGATGTCGATCAGGGCGATCTCCTCCCAGTCCACCGCCTGGCGGGCGTAGAGCGGCACGCCCACTTGAGTCTGACGGTCCAGCACCGTGCCGAAGACCTCGCGCACGCTCGCCGGCAGCACCACCCCGCGGGAGAGAATCGGGCTGACCGTTTCGTCGCCCCCCCGTAGGCCCTGGCCGTAGGCCATCGCGTCCAGAACCAGCGGTGAGGACACCTCACGGTCCAGCAGCCGGGCACGTGCCAGGGCGCCGGCCACCACGGACTGCTCGGGATCGAGTCCATCGACCGGCTTGCGGTCGAACAGGCCCGCCAACCCCGAGCGTACGTTCTCGATCATGCTCATCCCACCGGTCAGGATCAGCGTGTCCAGATCCAGCCGGCCCAGATTGGCCAGGGCGAGCAGCTGCTCGCCCATCTTCATGGCTCGCGCCTGCAGCGGCTCGACGTGGCGGGCAAGATCCTCGGCTGAAAGGCTCAGCTTGGCAGTCTGCCCATCGCCAACCGGGAGCTGCATCTCGGCCTTGCCGCGCTCGCGGATTTCGCGCTTCGCATCTTGCGTCCACGTCAAGATCCTGCGCGCCACGTGGACCTGATGCTTCAGCTTGGGATACTTCTCCATCGTCTTCTGCAGAAGCTCGCCGGCCAGCGCCAAATCGCATCGCTCGCCACCGAGCTCATCGGTGCCCAACGCGGTGCGAATCCGCACCAGCCGCTCACCGACCTCGACAATGGCCATGCTGAGGTAGCGAGCACCCCAGCAGCACACGACCGCCCGTCCGCGCCCCCCTTGTGCCGCCCAGGCCAACGCCGCCGCGGTAGTGTCCTCGATGAAGCGGACGCGCTGGAGCCCCGCCAATCGCGCCGCCAGATTGAGCGCCTGTCGATCGAAGGATGTGAACGACAGCGGGACCGTCACGACGGCCGAGTGCACCGGCCGCTCGAGCTGAATCTCCGCGGTTCGCCGCAGGTAACTGAGGTAGAGCGCCACCAGCTCGATCACGGTGCGATCGCGCCCGCCGATCTTGAGCCGCAATACCGGCCCTGCGGGCTCGATCCGCTCCTGAGGAAAGAACACGCCCCGGGCCTCGAGTTCGGCCGCTGAGGTCGTCAACAGCCCCTTCAGTCCAAGAACCGTCTCCGTTGGAAACAGCACCTGCCGGTCACGGGCAGGCGTGCCCGCCAGGAGGCCACCATCTTCCGACAACGCCAGCACAGTTGGGATGTGAACATCCCCGGTCAGCGTCTTGACGTGGTGGACTGCGTCTCCGCGGGCGTAGGCGATCCGGCTGGCACTGGCACCCAGGTCCAGCGCGATGAATCCGTCCGCCGATGTGGCTGGGCTCACTTGAGTCGGCAATCCTCTCTCCTCCTTGCCTGCGTGTGGCCGGCCCGCCTTTTCGCCAGGTCAGCCAACCGTGGAATCAGTCTTGTTCGGTCGGCACCAGCCAGCGACGCCCCGCGCGTACGCGTCGTCCCAGACTCTGCAAGTACTCCCGTTCGCCCAACCAGCGCATGGCATGCTCATACCATCCATCGGGCATGTTCGGCCAGTCGCCGTCAGCCGCCGCCACCGCGTCATCCCACTCCATCATCAAACGGTGCAGCGTGCTGTCGGACTCCCGCTGGGCTTTCTCGACCTGGAGCTCGAGCGAGGCCAGATGGTCCTGCTGGGCTTCCCAGGCCTCTCGATCCTCGTCGGTGGTCGCCTTCTCCACCGACTGCAGCACGCGGCCGATGATGGCGGCCGATTCCTCGAGTGCCTGCGGGATCGTGCGGGTCAGATCGCCCGTATGTCCTGACACATTCAGAACATGGCGCAAGCGCGCTACCGGGTCTACAAGGATGCGGTGCGCGTCGTTGAGTGAGCGCATCGCCAGGCGCGAGGCCTTGAGCACACGCTCATCGTTGTGAGCCCGAAAGAGATCCGGATGGCACTTCAGCGCCAGCCGCTCGTAGGTGCTCTGCAATTCCGCGACGTCCCAGCTGAGACGGGGCGCGAGCCCGAACGCCGCGAAGGGATCGGGAAACTCCACGGGCTGGGGCATGCCGCAGCGGGCACAGAGCAAGACCTCGTCCAGGGCGCTCTGGCAATTCCAGCACTTGTCGTTGGCTGTACTCATCGAATCGTGGATCTCCTCTCACGCGTCGGGGCTCCTCATCAATCGGAATCACCCATGCTATGTCGGCCCGGGGGCGTAAGTCAATGCCAAGCGCCCTCTCAGCCCCGCCTGTCAGGAAACGCCAGTGATTCTCCGATAGATAGGGGCAGATCGATTCTGAAACGGAGTGGCTACGACAGCCGGCGGCCGCAGCCCGTTGCCCCATCCCGGAGGTGGATGGGCACGGCGGCGCCCCGCTGATCGGCCTCCATGCGCAAGGCACCCTATGGGAGCACGATGAAGACACCGCATTCACCCGATCCTGATATCGGCCTGGTGGTCTCCATGCCGAGACCCATCCCCGATTGGGGCGCACAGATCCTGGAGTACATCTATCTGCTCGGAACGACCCTCTGGATGGGCGTGCACTCGGCCAGCGTACTGCTTGTCATGCCCCTGCTCGCCGACCACGCGGGCGAATCCGTGCCACTGGCCCGAGCTATCGTTGGCATCTTCGAAATGCTGGGCTACGTGGCCAGCGGCGCCGCCGGCCTATTGCTGATCGCCACGCTCGGAATGCACGTCCTGAAGCTGCGCACGCCGCAGGGGGTCTTGATCCAGTTGATCCTGATTCTGCTGATGACCGTGGTCGCCGTGCTACCCCATCTCATGCTGGTTCCCGAAATCTCCTCCGCGCTGCGGGCCGCCTCTCTGTCGCCTTCGGCGGCCGACGAGCCACCTGTCGCCGCGAGCGAGTCGCTGCCCGCTTTGCTCGCCAGCCTCCGCGGGCTGGGCGCGATGGGTATGCTGCACCTCTTTTTCGGCGCCCTGCTGGTGGGGCTCGGCACCCGCCGGTGCTACCGATACCCCCACAGCGAAGTGGCGCCAGCCCTCGACTGGGAAGAGGGCCGCTAGCTGGAGCCGCCTTCAGGCAGCTTGCTCCGCAGGGCCCGGCTTACTCTGGGTTCCTCGCGACAGACAGCTGGCGCCCCTTGAGCGTGTGGGAACTCGCCTCGATGATCTCAACGGTCACCTCGTCTCCAGGTTCCGGGACCGTCGTCTCCGGACCCGGAGTGATGACGACGGCCTTGTCGTCGGGCGCCCGGCCGAAGAGCCGTCCATCCTCACCCCGGGCAGCCCCTTCCACGAGGACTGTCAGCCGGCGGCCCGCCTGTTCGCGAAACCGCTCCCAGGAATGCGTCTCCTGGAGGGCGATGATCTCGCGCAAGCGTAGCTGTTTCACCCGATCGGGCACATCGTCGGCCAGGAACCGCTGCGCGTAGGTCCGCTCGCGCGGGGAATAGGCGAACAGGAAGGCGCTATCGAAGCGAATCTGCCGCATGAGATCACGGGTCTGCTCGTAATCCTCGGCGGTCTCGCCGGGGAAGCCGACGATGAGATCCGTCGTCACCGCCAGGCCGGGAATGAGGCGGCGGGCCTCGTTCACCAGCTCGAGATAGTCGTCTCGTGTGTAGCCGCGGCGCATCGCCTCGAGAATCCGGGTGGAGCCCGACTGCAGGGGAAGATGCAGATGGCGGGCAATCTTGGTCTCTTCACCGATCACAGCCAGTAGCTCGGGAGTGAAATCGGCCGGGTGGGGAGATAGGAAGCGGATGCGGCGCAAGCCCTGGATCTCGGCAACCGACCGCAGGAGACCGGCCAACCCTATGTCGCCGTCTCGATAGGAGGTCACCGTCTGGCCGAGCAAGGTGACGGCGGCGTACCCGGCCGCCACGGCCTCGGCGACCTCGGCCTTCACCCGCGGGGCTGGCAGGCTGCGCTCGCGGCCGCGGGCAAACGGGACCGCGCAGTAGGTACACATGCGGTTGCAGCCGCGCATGATCGACACCCAGGCGTTGACCCGGCCGTCGCGGCGGGGGGAGAGGTCGGCATAGGTTTCGGTGCGATTCGGCTTGAGCGCGAAGCGGCGGGGCGCGTCGCCGGCCTCGAGCAGCTCCGGAAGGTCGCGGTAGTTGTCGGGGCCGATGAAGAGGTCTACTTCGGGCAGAAGCTCGGCCAGCGCTCGCCCCCGATGCTGCGGCAAACATCCGGCGAGAACGATTTGGAGATGCGGACGCCGCCGCCGGAGTGGATCCATGCTGCGGACGTGTCCGATCACCCGCTCGGCCGCCCGTTCACGGACCGAGCACGTGTTGACGATGATCACGTCGGCCTCGCCGGCCTCGCTCACCGCTTCCCAACCTCGCTCGGTCAAGAGCCCGCCGATCAGCTCCGAATCAGCCAGGTTCATCTGACATCCGTAGGTTTCAATGCAGAATCGTTGCGTCACTGCGTTCCTTTCGGCATTGCTCTCGGCATTGCTCTCGGCGTTGCTCTCGGCATTGCTCTCGGCGTTGCTCTCGGCATTGCTCTCGGCGTTGCTCT
>CAZNJE010000001.1:97507-171929 GCA_964573295.1 uncultured bacterium
CGGCATTGCTTTCGTCCAGCCTCCTGGCGTTCGCCGCGGCGCTTCGGTCCGTGGTTCGCATCTCTGGACCGCACCTGCCCGTCGTCAAGGATCCTGCAAGCAGCATCGCATGAGACCGGGCCCAATCGAATCTTCGGCGACCACCTCGCACCACTGTCCAGGCTGCAGCGACCGAGGCGCGGCCCCCATCAGGCGAACGTACTCCCCGCTGGTTCCCGTGAACACCCCTGCCGGGCCGGGCGAGCCGGTGCCGGGCAACCCTGCGGCCTTTGCGCTGGTAGTCGGCCAAAACGGGGTCGCAGGCGCCGCCTCGATCCGTTCCACCACCACGCCGCCGGCCTGTCCGCGAAGACGCTCCTGGAAACGCAGCTGCAATCGCTCGCTCGCCGCCCGCAAATCGGCGACCCGTTGCTTGCGCTGCGCATGGGGAACCGTATCCAAATCGGCGGCTGCTGGGGTTCCGGGCCGCTCCGAGTAGGCGAACGCGTGAACATATGTGACCGGCAGTTCCTCAATCAGTGCCAGCGTCTCCCGGTGGTCTTCCTCGCGCTCACCCGGAAAGCCGGCCACCAGGTCCACACCCAGCCCAAACCGTGGCCACCGCTCAGCCACCGTCCGGACCAGCTCCCGTACCACCGCCACCCGGTACGGCCGACCCATGCGGGCGAGCACCGCATCGGATCCGGATTGCAGAGGCAGGTGCAGATGGCGGGCCACCTTCGCGCTCGAGGTCAGCTGATCCAGCAACACCGGCGTGAGGGTCATCGGTTCCAGGGAGCTTAGGCGAATGCGTCGCAGGCCTTCGACATCGTCCAGTGCCCGCAGCAACCTAGGCAGGTGCTCCTGGGGCGGAAGATCGCGGTCGGCCAGCGCGCCGTGTCCGTACAGACCCAGATTGATGCCGGTGAGCACGATCTCGCAGAACCCCGCCTCGACCAGGCACCCAACCCCGGCCAGGATCTCGGGGATGGGGCGCGACAGGGGTTCCCCGCGAAGATGCGGCACGATGCAGTACCGGCACCGGTGGTGACACCCATCCTGGATCTTGACCAATGCCCGGCTGCGGCTCGTCGGGATCGGGCCCGAACGGCTCAGGAATCCCTCCGGTCGCGGATTCGCGCTCCATAGAATCGGCGCCGCCATCAGCTCCCGCGATGCCGGCGGCGCGTGGCCGAGTGCAGGGCCCGGATCGCTCTGGGAAGCTTCCAGACCGGCCGCTCGGACGATCTTCTCGACACACGGAAGCGGAACAGGGCCGCTGGAGTCACCCCGCAGCTCTACGAAGGCCTCGATCAAGCGCGGGAGGAAAAACTTCGCTCGATTGCCGATCACCAGATCCACACCCACCAGGGTGGCCAGCGTGGCCGGATCCATCTGCGCGCCACAGCCGATGGCCCATACCTGCCCCCCGACCTGTCGGCGGCCCGCCTTGCGAAGCTCCTGGCGCGACTGGGCCAGCGCGGAGGCGGTGACCGCGCAGGTGTTGACCAGGGTGAGGTCGGCCGCGGCCGGAAACGGCCGCTCGCGGCCTCCCAGGGCCAGCAAGACCGAGCGAAGGGCGTCAAGCTCTTCCTGATTCGCCCGGCAGCCCAGCACCGCCAGCGAGAAGTCGAATGGGTTCATTCCGATTCCCAGGGTTGATCCAGAGTCGGTCCGTCCGTAAGAGGATAAGGTAGAAAGCCGGCCGGCGAACTGTCAAACGCGATGGCAAGCAGATGGTGCGCGAGATTGGGCGAGATTGCGCGAGATTGCGAAAGACCGCACGAGACCGCACGAGACCCCAGGAGACTGCACGAGACCGCAGGAAACCGCGGGTAACTGCGGAAAACCGCGGGAAACTGCGGGAGAACACGGGATGGCGCCCGGCGACCGCCACGGATGCCTGGAACGAAAACGCAGGGCTCCCATGCCCATGCCCGAGCGCCCCCGCCCAGATTCGCTACCCGGACTCCCCACCTGGATGCCCTACCCGGATTGCCCACCCAAACTCCCTACCAGGATTCCCTACCCGCATTGCCACGCGCGGATTCCCATCCCACAAATCGGCCACCGAGCGGGCGATCGAGCTTGGACTTGGCCCTGAATGCGTGCTAATAGCAATGATTAGCATGTGAAACTGCGGGTTGGCGGACTCCTTCCACAGCCAAGAGGCTTCCAGACCCGCCCGGGATGAGATTGCCCAGGAGGGCCCGATATGCAGTTAGAGACCTTGAAGGTGTTCTGTGACGTGGTCGAGACGAAGAGCTTCTCGAAGGCCGCGATCCTGAACTTCATCTCGCAGTCCGCCGTCAGCCAGCAGATGCGGAGCCTCGAGGAGAAGTACGACCACAAGCTGATCGAGCGGGGCAAGCGCAACCTGGCCCCCACGCTCGCCGGGCAGATCCTGTACGAGATCTCCAAAGACATTTTGCTGCGCATCGAGAATATGGAACAGCGACTGCAACAGCTGAGCAAGAGCGTGGTCGGCGAGGTGCGCGTGGCCACGATCTACAGCGTGGGCATGCACGAGCTGCATCCGTATCTGACCGAGTTCATGCGCCGCTACCCAGGCGCCCGGGTGCGGATGGAGTTCAGTCGGGCCAACAAGATCTACGAGGCCGTCGTCGGCAACACCGCCGACCTGGGCATCGTGGCCTACCCGGCCCGTCGCTCGGGACTGGATATTCTCCCGTTCCGCGACGACGAGCTCGTGCTGGTCTGCAATCCGTCACACCCCCTGGCCCGCTACAAGAAGGTGGAGATGAAGAAGCTCGAAGGCCAGGCCATGGTGGGATTCGAGCGCGACATTCCCACCCGCCGGGCGGTCGATCGCATCCTGCGATCGAACCGGGTGAAGGTGAAGATGGCGATGGAGTTCGACAACATCGAAACCATCAAGCGGGCAATCGAAATCAACGCCGGACTCTCCATTCTCCCCAGCGCCACCGTCGAGCGCGAGGTCGGCCTGGGCACGCTGGCTGCGGTGCGGTTCTCGAAGCACTCCTACCACCGGCCGCTGGGGGTGCTCATCAAACGGGGCCGAGAGATTCCAACGGTGATGCGCCGTTTCCTCGACGTATTGCTCGAAGAAGAGTAATTCCGTCTTGACAAGACCCAAGACCCCACTCAGAGCGACTCGGCCAAGCCGGCTCCGGGAAACGATTTTCTAACAAACTGTATACTTTGGGATTAGAAATCCCCCCCCCCTCATCCGGTCCCGCCCCCCCGGAGAATCGATGGTCACGGAATTCGCAATCCGGCTGGAGACATGGAGTTAGATACGGTTCCGTTTTTCGGTTTGACGCCTACCATATTTGGTACTACTTGTTGAGACCCACCCCAAGATATTGGGGAACCGGAGCCCTTGACGGTGATTTGGATCTACCCATGGATGGGTGGAATGCCAGTACATTTGGTGAACCCCGGAGATCGTGGGTCTAGGCGATCCTCGGGGTTGGCTTTCAGGAGGTCTTTTCATGGAAGACAGATCCACAGATTCCGCCGACAACCGTCCGCAGCCGGTCGCGACGGAGAGCCATGCGAGCCGTGCGAGCCGTGAGAGCCGTGAGAATCAGACCGCTCTCCCTGAACCCGCCAAGACCCGCGGGCTAAAGATCGCCCGCTACTTCACAACACCCGGGCAACACCCATACGATGGGATCGAGTGGGAGCTGCGCAGCGCGGCCCTGACCAATGACAAGAGCGAGGTCATCTTCGAGCAAGAGGACATCGAGGTTCCGGCCTCTTGGTCGCAGATGGCACTCAATGTCGTTGCCTCGAAGTACCTGGCCGGAGGGATCGGAACACCGGAGCGTGAGTCCTCGATCCGCCACCTCATCGACCGGGTGGCTGGCACCATCGCGCGTTGGGGCACCGAGCTCGGATACTTCGATTCGGACGAAGACGCCACGGCGTTTCGCATGGAGCTGACCCACCTGCTCGTCCATCAGAAGACCTCCTTCAATAGCCCAGTCTGGTTCAATATGGGCATCGAGGAGAAGCCACAGTGCTCGGCCTGCTTCATCAACTCGGTCGAGGACACGATGGACTCGATCCTGGCGCTGGCGCGCACCGAGGGCATGCTCTTCAAGTACGGGTCCGGCACCGGGACGAACTTCTCGACCCTACGCTCGTCCAAGGAGAAGCTCTCGACGGGCGGTACCGCCTCGGGACCGGTCTCGTTCATGCGTGGCTACGACGCGTTCGCCGGAGTCATCAAGTCCGGCGGCAAGACGCGGCGCGCAGCCAAGATGGTGATCCTGAACTCCGATCACCCGGACATCGTCGATTTCGTCCGTTCCAAGAAGGACGAAGAGCAGAAGGCCTGGGCCCTGATCAATGCCGGCTACGACGGAGATATCAACGGAGAGGCCTACAGCTCGGTCTTTTTTCAGAACTCGAACAACTCGGTCAGGGTCACCGATGAATTCATGAAGGCCGTCGAGAACGACGGGCAGTGGCAGACGCGCGCGGTGACCACGGGCGAACCGATCGACACGGTACGGGCACGTGACCTCATGAAGCTCATCTCGGAGGCCGCCTGGCAGTGCGGTGATCCGGGCCTGCAATTCCATACAACGATCAACGGCTGGCACACGTGCGCGGCCAGTGCGCAGATCAACGCCAGCAACCCGTGCAGCGAGTTCATGTTCCTGGACGACACCGCCTGCAACCTGGCGTCGCTGAACCTGATGAGGTTCGTCGACGACGAGGGCGACTTCGATGCCGACGCCTTCCGCGCCGCGGTCTCGATCCTGATCCTGGCGCAGGAGATCATCGTCGACAACGCCAGCTACCCCACTGAAAGGATCATGCAGAACAGCTTCGACTTCCGCCCTCTGGGGCTCGGGTACGCCAATCTGGGCACGCTGATCATGTCGCGCGGTCTCCCCTACGACTCCAATGAAAGCCGGGCTCTAGCCGCCACGGTCACCGCGCTCATGACCGGTCAGGCCTATGCCACGTCGGCGCAGATCGCGCGCGTGGTAGGACCGTTCAAGGGCTATGCGAAGAACCGCGATCCCATGATGGGCGTCATCCGCAGGCACCGCGACGAGCTGAGCGGTATCAATCCCGACCTGGTCTCCGCCCGCTTGCTCGAGGCTGCGCGCAAGGTCTGGGATGAGGCCCTGGACACCGGTACGAAGTACGGGTACCGCAACGCGCAGGTCACCGTGCTCGCCCCCACCGGCACGATTGCCTTCATGATGGATTGCGACACGACCGGCATCGAACCCGACCTCGCGCTGGTCAAGTACAAGAGGCTCGTGGGCGGCGGATCGCTCAAGATCGTCAACCAGTCGGTCTCACGGGCGCTCGAGAAGCTCGGTTACAGCCCGGATCAAATCGCCGAGATCCAGAAATATCTGGAGAAGACCGAGACGATCGAAGGAGCACCGCATCTGAAGGAAGATCACCTGCCGATCTTTGACTGCGCGTTCCGTCCAATCAACGGAACGCGGTTCATCCATCACACGGGCCATGTCAAGATGATGGGCGCCGCCCAGCCGTTCATCTCCGGCGCGATCTCGAAGACGGTCAATTTGCCATCCGACGCCACCACGCAGGACATCTACGACACCTACATGCTGGCGTGGAAGAACGGACTCAAGGCCATCGCCATCTACCGGGACGGATCGAAGGGCGCCCAGCCGCTTTCGACCGGTTCAAAGACGAAGAACGCGTCGGAGAAGAAAGAAATGCGGCCGGTCCGTCGTCGGCTGCCCGAGGAGCGCCAGTCGATCACGCACAAGTTTGTGATCGGAGACCACGAGGGATACGTCACGGTAGGACTCTACCCGGATGGGAAGCCGGGCGAGGTCTTCCTGGTGATGGCCAAGGAAGGCACCGTGGTCTCCGGTCTCTCCGACTGCTTCGCGACCGCGATCTCGTTGGCCCTGCAGTACGGGGTGCCGCTCGAGGTCTTGGTCGATAAGTTCACGCACACTCGGTTCGAACCATCCGGCTTCACGCATCATCCAGAGATCCGGTATGCGAAGAGCATCACAGACTACATCTTCCGGTGGCTGGCCCTGAAGTTCAAGGACCAGGAGCGGCAGGACGGGGAGGCCGAGGACGGAGACGGCTTGCAGGCCGTCTCACTGAGCGCGGCGCCCGGCGCTTCGGCCGCGGGCAATCAGCAGATCACCTTCGTCAACGAAGGCGATGCGCCCCCCTGCCCGGTGTGTGGATCGCTCATGACGAGGCAGGGGACCTGTCATCGTTGCATCAACTGCGGAACGACGAACGGCTGCTCGTAGAACAGCGAGCACCACCAACGAGGACGACTACCGAGGACAGCCAGCGAGGACGACTACCGAGCGCTGCTCGGGCTGCCGGACAATGCGGTCATTGCCCGGCAAGCGTAGAGGGTTCTCCAGGAATGCTATAGCTGCCAGGCAGAGCTGAACCGGAGCGTTGTGGCGCTCAAATCGATAATCGGTGCCCGATCGTACGGATCATCAAAGGAGATCTCCCGCTCATCGGTGGGCCGCGTGTCGTCAAGGAACCAGCGGCGCAGCGTGAACGACTGGAACTCCACCCCCAGATCGAACCGGATGTCGGTTCTGGTCAACAGCGAGAATCCAAAGCTGAAGCCCTCGCCCTCGACTTGGTCCCCGAAGTAGTAGGGCCCCTCACCCTCGACCGGGTCGAGATCATACATGGCCAGGGGGATCGTGCGGTAGCCCACCCGCGAAAGCAGCTCCATCCCGCGGTCGTGCATAGCGCCCTGCATCAAGGGAAACTCGAACTCGGCCCCTACGTGGTAGCTCGTCAGATCCGGAGAGGGGTATGGGCCATCAAACACCTCGTAGTCGGACCGCGTGTGCTTGATCTCGGCCTCTGACCAGTTGCGCTGATTGAGATCGGCCGCCACGGTGATGCCCTTGATCGGGCCCACACGCACTCCGCCGCTGAAAAAGGCCGGCACCTCGATGTCGTAGTCGGCCACCTCGCCGCGGAAGTAGACAACCTGCATCTGGTCTGGTGTCAGGAGGCTCCGCTGATTGAAACGACTATTGTAGACCTCCAGCGTGTAGGGCAGGCTCATCCAGCCGGCCACGCTGACCAGATCGGTCACATCGGCCAGCACCCCCACCTCAGCCGAGAATCCCTTGTAATCCTTCTGGAAACTGAGTCGACCGGACTCGAAGTCGCGCACCGCGATGTCGGTCGTGATCTCCGAACGCAGGCGCCCGCGCAGAAAGTTCCCGCTGACCCCCAAAGCCACAGAAACCCCGTCCCCAGCGAGAACCTCATAGCCCAGGCTGGCCGTGACGCTCTCGATCGAGCCGCGTTCGGTGTCGTCGGTGCCGACGACGAATGGGAAGCCCGAGCCTCCCTCGAGCAATCCCATCTCCAGCAGGGTCTCCTGACCCCATGCCGCCTCGGTGTGGCGCCGATAGGCCAAACCGCCCACCAGGCTTGATCCGCCCAGCGTCGTCAGCGGTGTGGCGCCGCCCAGGAAGCCGAAGCCGCTGATGCCCGCCAGCTTCCATGTATAGTCACTAACGCCGAATTCGGGCTGGCCCTCGATGTGCACCGTGTCGGGCAAAGCCGAGCCGGTGCCCGAAGAGGAGCGGGAAAAGCCATCGACCGCCAGCTCCCCTCGTTCCATCCGCCCGAGGGCGGCCGGATTCCAACCCATGGCTTTCGCCCCACGGCTCATGGCCAGATGGGCGCCGCCCATCCCCCAGGCGTCGGCCCCGGCCCGCGGACTAATCGTGTCCATCGGGCGGTAGAAGAACATCGGGAAAACTGTCGCGACGTCGGCGAATACGCCTCCATTCATCTGCAATGCCAGTTCATAGGCATCACCGGCATAGAATGGCGCCGGCTTCGGCAGGGTGAATTCCACCGACTGCGCCTGCGCATACGAGCTCATTCCCAGCAGGATTGCGAGCACCAGACTGACGGCCAGACCGATTCGCGTTGCCATCCGCATGATCATCAAACCATTCCTCCGACTAGGATCGCTCTTGCATCAGGAACATCGAGACGAAACCGGTCATGGCCCAGAAGGCTGCCCGGGTCGCCGTCTTCATGGCATCGACCTTGACCTGTTCCACGCGGTCGATCTCGTCACGCTGGAACTCGAAGCTCTGCAACTCGACCCGCAGATCCACCTGTGCGTTGCGAAGACGCTGCTGGGGAGCCCCGTAGGTCTCGACCTCGCGGAGGAAGCGGCACTCATCCAGGATGATCTCTTCTTGCGTCAACTCGTAGATGACGCCATCGTAGACAGCTCCCCCGGTAACGACGGTGACCCCCTCATCGACGTTGATCCTGCCCCGGATAGTGGAGCCGTCTTTGAACGTGATCACCGAGGTCTGGCGCTCGCTGAGCGTGGGGTCCTCGAGGGGCACCAGCTTGGTGCACCCCAGTCCCGCCGTAGCCAAGAGCAGCAAGACGGTCGTCAGATAGCAGGCGCGCCTCATACCGCATCGTCCTCTGCAATGAGCCGCACCCGGCCATACGGATCCGGGGGCGGCAAGCAACCCAGGTCTTCCCAACCGATTCTCCACCTTGCTCAAAGATGGTCAGGTATGGAATATAGGTGCGTTAATCGGGAGGGTCAACACATATCACGGTGCGCGAGGGTGCGACGAGGACGAGACCGGAATTCGCAATCTCTTTTCGATGAAGAAGATACAGTGGCGACATTGACCGGTCGCCCCGTCGCGTGCCCCGGCCGGGTGGACTAGAGAAGGTAGGGAGCCAAATCGAGCCCCAAGAGCTCGGGATCGAGCGCTTCCCGGATCGGCAGCTCGGCCTCCGGCCACGCGCTTCGGTCGCTTAGATTGACGAGTTGCAGCTCACTCGGCAGGATGATCTGTTCCTGGGCCGTCTGGAGGAGGCGGACTACCGGCCGAACCGGATCCGTTGGGTCGGTCGCAACGACCATCGCAAGGTCGCCGCGGGTGAGCCGCACGAGACTTCCGACCGGATAGAGTCCCATCAGGCAGACAAAGAGGCGCATCAAGACCGGATCGAAGTTCTTCCCGCTGCGGCCCAGCATGTGGAGCATGACGCGGTGGGGAATGAGCCGGTCGGTCTCGTAGGTCCGCCGCGAGGTCATCGCGTCATAGCAATCCGCAATCGAGACGATACGGCTCATCACGCCGATCTCCCAATGGTCGCCCATGCGTGGATAGCCGGTAAGATCATAGCGCATGTGGTGTTCGAGGCCCACCAGTGCCACCTTCATGGTCAGTTCGGTCAGCTGATCGCTGCGCAACAGCGTCCGGACCCCTTCGAGCGGATGGGTCTTCATGATCTCCCATTCCATGGGGCTGAACGTGCCCGGCTTGTTGAGAACCGGCTTGGGCACGTTCATCTTGCCCAGGTCATGGAAGAAGGCGGCGACGCCCAGTTCGGCCAGCTCGCGCTTGTTCAGGCCCAGACGCTGTCCAAGAGCGGTGGCCAGGATGCAGACGTTGACCGAATGCAGGAAGGTCTGCGTGTCGAACGCCTTGAGGGCGGTCAGCGCCAGGAGGGAGAATTCCTCCTCGACCAGGGTGTCGATGATCTTGTGCACGACCTGGCGGGTTCGTCTCAGGGCCGGCATGCTCTGGGCCCCGAGGCTGCTCATCTGGAATCGCGCAACGCGCATGGCGCCGAAGAAGGTCTGCCGGGCCCGCCGACGGAGCTCCCCCAAGTCGGCCACCGAATCCCAGCCGCTCTCGGACTCGACCTCCTCGGCCTCCGCCTCGTAGGAGAGGATCTCGATGCCCAGAATGCCCATCGCCTCCATTTCCTCGCGGCGTTCTTGTTCCGAGCTGCATTCGTCGCGCCGCCAGTTCTCGAGCATCTGAAGGAAGCGAGCAACTTCGGCATCATCCCAGGGTCCGCTGAACTGGATGCCCCCGAGACCCATCGTACCGAACTCTTCGGCCACCATTTGCGCCAGGAGGTTCCCCGAGGAGTACGGCGAGAGCGCCTCCTCGCCAGCCAGCAAGCCACTGCCGTAGCGGACCAGCCGGGGCGGTATCGCTTGCTGTTCCATCGCGAGAACGCTCGTGCGCAGGTTTTCGAGCGTGCTGCGGAAGGTGCGATCCTGCAGGCCGCGCAGCACCAGCGCGCGCCAGCAACTGTGGAAATGGCGCAGGAAGGCAGCCCCGGGCGTCTCGCTCGCGGGGTCGCCGTGCGTCTCGGACATGGGTGCCCCCGGCTCAACGCCGGCGTACTCTTGGCGGAATCCGGAGTGCGAAGGCATCTCTCGTCTGGCTGCCATGACCGTCATTCTCCCGTCTTCAAGCCCGTGGGGCCGCGATTGCTCACCGCCATCTCGGATTGCAACTGCGGACCGCGACCTCCGAGGCACTGGCCCCGAACCGAGGCACTGGGCCCGAACCGAGGCACGTGGCTCGGACCAAGGCCCTGGCCCCGGACCGAGGCGGCCCGCGCGCTAGGCCGCCCTCGAAGGGCTGCGCCCATCGCTCTGGATTTGCTTGCGATGACGCTCAAGCGCCCGCCGGCTCGACTCCGCCAGCAACGGATCACGCGCATCACGGTACTTCATCAGCAGCGGTCCGGCCTGTTCGATGCTCACGAACCCAAGCGCGCGCAATGCGCAGGCCTTCTGGATGCGCCAGTGACGCGGTGCCAACCAATCTCGCCGGCTGACCGTCCGCTCCAGCAGCGGAAAGACCTCCCCCGGCGAGGAGCACGCCATGGCCTCGTAGAGCGCAGCCTGCTCCTCGAAATCGCGCTTGTCGAAGTCCTTGGCGAGCAGCGTTTGCAGCAGTGGCTGGAGCGCTCTGGCTCCGTAGGTCTCGCTCAAGATCTGGGCGGCGGTCAGTCGCACCTGCCCGTCATCGTCCTCGAGACTGCGCAGCAACCGTTTCTCCAGGTTCGGGGCCCGGCAGGCCGTCAGGAACTCCAGCACCGCCACCCGGATGTCCGCCTCGGGACTGCTGTGAAGACTGGCCAGCTGGCGACTCCATTCCTCTGCCTGATCGGCTGTGAACTGAGGAGACATGAACTTCGCCAGCGCCTTCAGGTCACGAGCGCTCAATCGGTTTGGCTGGCCCAGGAGAAGATGGGCGCGGTGCTGCATCGCCCGCCCCATCGCCTGCGCCGGAATGGACGACATGGCGCGGCCAGACTCGTCGACCTCGATCGCGCTCGCCACGGCGTCGAGGACGATGCGTAAGCCTGGCGGACGCAATTCGCTGAGAAAAGCGATCACGAGTTTCTCGTTGCCACATACGGAGGTCTCCAGCGCATCGAGCGTCCGCCGGGCAGCCTCGGCGCCGGAGAGGTCTTCGCTCATCTGCTCAAGGGCCGTGGCCAGCGGTCCGCTGAGATCCGCCGACCGCTCTCGGAAGCGGCGAATGACATGCACGAACGTGTCAAACCGGCCCTCGCGCAGCAGGTCCAGCGTGTACTGGCGGATCAGCTTCAGGATGCGTTCGCTCTCGCTTGGTGAAAGGTCCAACAGCAAAATCTCGCCCAGGACTTTGACCATCTTCGTGCGAATCTGCCGGCCCTCTTGCTTGACCAGTTTGCAGAGGCTGCTGAGCTCGCCCTCCTCGGCCTGGAACGTGCGAGCGTTCAGGTCGGTGGTGTCGAGCCCCCCGGCAGACGCGAGATAGCGCTCGAGCGGGTGCATGCCCTCCCAGAGCTGAGTGTCGTCGCGCCCCTGCCCCGGAAGCTCGACTTCCTCCTCCCGATCCTCCTCGACCAGCTCGGGCAACGCCTGTAGGGGAAGGGTGTCCTCGAGCGTATCGATGACCCGGTAGGTGATCGAAGGTAGGTCCATCTCCCACAGCATGACCGAGAGATCCTCGTCGGTGGGATTGAGCTCCCCGCGCACCGTGCGGGTCAGAAGCTCCAGGAGCCGCTCAGCCTCCGGGCGGCTGACATCGGGCAGAAAGCCCAGTTGGCGCAGCCCGGCTTCGAAGAGCCGGACCATCGGGTCCCACCCGTCGTCACCCCGCCGCAGCACGGTGATACCGCTCCACTGCACCTGATCCGACCGCACCGTCAACTGAACCCCTCTCTCCCCGCTCGGGAAGGAGATCAGGGTGTCGATGAGCGTCTCGAGCATGCGCTCGCGAACCGGGTTACCCTCGGGATAGAACGCCACCGCCTTCAGGGCGGCCTGGAACTCAGCGAAGGCCCGCGCCTCGGCCGAGGCGTGTTCGGCGCCCTCGTTGTGCAGCGACAGGTGAGTCATGCATGCGCCCTTCTCGAAGCAGACCGCCCTCGTCTGGAGCCTCGCACTGGGACCTTTCCGTTTCGGCGGCAGACCCAATCGGGCCCAGCGCGACAAGATGGAAGCTCGCCCGCGGTCGTGCCGGGCAACTGGGCCGCCTGGTAGAATTTTCGGACGGTGGTGGGGGTGTCTGCACTGGTGAGAGGAGCCCAAATCGGTCCAACGGCTGGTATCAGCAGGTTGTGGCAACAGAAATCCCGGCAGCGATCTGCTAAGATCTTATAGCATCATCAACTAGAGGCATAGTCCCGAACTCTTCGACACTTCCGAGCTAATGGTTATTTGCAGCAGCCAGTTACAAGGGGGAAACGGGATTCTTTGCACCACAACCCTCAGGTCACCTGATAGCCGTGCTCGGTCACATGCGGCATCTCCGCCCCATCCACAACCAGGGCCGAGACCTTCTCCCATGCCGCCGGCAAGGAGGCAATCACATCGCTGGGCACCAGGCCGGCTTCCCCGTAAGTCTGCACCGCCAGATCGGCGGCCAGACCGTGCAAGAACACGCCCGCCCGTGCCGCCGAGAGCGGGTCCCGGTGTTGGCCCATGAGGGCCGCGATGACGCCGGTCAGCGCGTCGCCGCTTCCACCGGTCGCCAGGCCCGCGTTGCCGGTGGGGTTGATCCACACCGATCCCCCCGGGTCCGCGATCACGGTCGGGGCGCCCTTGAGCACCAGTACACACCGACGAGCGCGTGCGTAAGACGCCGCGCGGTCCCACGGCGTTTGGGCCTCGGGGCCGGTGTCGAGGGATCCCTCCTCCATGCCCGCCTCCATGCTGGCCTCGAACTTCTCCAGCCGACTCATCTCGCCGGGGTGCGGGGTCAGCACCGGTGGCGGTTCACTCGCGGGCCGCTGCCAAGGGATTTGGGAGAGAGCGAACAGGCCGTCGGCATCGACGAGCAAAGGACCCGGCACCCGCGCCAGCATCTCGGCGACGAGCCGCTGGGTCTCCTGCTCCCGGCCCATGCCTGGGCCGAGGACGTAGACATCCGTGAGCGCCTCGCGTTCGGTGATGCGCTCGATCGCGGTGGTGTCCAGGCCGCCGGCGGCTGTCTCCGGACACGGCTGGGTCATCGCCTCGGTGAGCTTACCCTCCAGGATGGGATTGAGGCTTTCGGGGATGGCCAGCGTCACCAGGCCGGCCCCACTGCGCAGCGCGGCTCGGGCCGCCAGCGAAGGGGCGCCGGTCAGGCCCGGTGATCCACCCACGATCAGAAGCCGACCCTCACGGCCCTTGTGCGTATCGGCTCCCCGCCGCGGCAAGAGCACGAGCAGATCCTCGGCGGTCGTCAGGTTCAGGTGGAGTCCAACGTCACGCTCGACGCTACGGGGGATCCCAATGTCGGCCACGTGGAGGCGCCCCACGTAGCTACGGCCCGGGTAGGCGAAGAACCCGGCCTTCGCGTAGGCCATCGTCACGGTGACGTCGGCCTCCACCGCCTCGCCCGGCACCTGGCCGGTGTCGGCATCCACGCCGGTCGGCAGATCGATGGCCAGTACCTCGGCGCCCACCTCCGCCCGCAATGCGCCGATCACGAACACACCCGCCCCGATCAGGCCCCGCGGAGCTCCACGCGCACCGGTCCCCAGCAACCCGTCGACCACCAGCGGGGGGTGTGAACGATGCCCGCGCAGGATCTGCTCGACGGTCGCCTCGAGCTGTTCCGGGTCGGTCACGATACGCCGGCGTCCGTTGAGGGCAGTGTAGCGCTTCCACTGAACGCGGGCGTCGGGCGACAGGGCGCCCTCCTCGGCCAACAGCACGACCTCCGGATGGAGCCGGCACTCTTCGAGCAGGCTGGCCACCACGAGCCCGTCGCCTCCGTTGTTCCCCCGGCCGCAGAAGATCAAGATCGGCCGCTGGGCAAGCGCGTCGAAGTGCCGGCGCAGGGCGGTGAAGATGCCCCATCCGGCTCGCTCCATGAGAACCAGCCCGTCGGTAGGCCCTTCGAGGCCGATGCCCTCGATCGTCCTCCGATCACACTCACGCATCTGTTCAGAAGTGATCAGCTTCACGTTGGATGCCTCCTCCGGCAGACAACCCAGTCTAGCGCGCTGGCAACGACAGGTCCATCCGGTACCGCGCGCTGGCCACGACAGGTCCATTGCGTACCGCGCGCTGGCGACGAGAGGTCCATCCGGTACCGCCCGCTGGCGACAACAGATCCATCCGGCCCAGCGTCCTTCAGACGGCAGGTCCTGCGCACCCAACCGGTCCCCGCGCTCGGCTTCACGCCTTCGGGGTGCCGTTGATCTCCTCGAGGATGTCGAGCAGCTCGATGGCGTCATCGATCTCGTAGTCAGCGCCGGACCGCTCGGTGCTCTTGGTATCTCCGTAGCGGGCGAAGACGGTGGGGATCCCCAGCGCGCCGGCACCGCGCATGTCGCGGTCGGGCCAGTCGCCCACCATGATCGCCTCCTGCGGTGACAGATCCAGCAGCTCCAGCGCCCGCCGGAATGGAGCCGGCGCCGGCTTGCGCTGGCCAGTGTCATCGAAGGTGATGACGTGCTCGAACACGTGCTGCAGGGCCAGGTGGTGGATGCGTTGCCAGGCTTGCAGGCGCGGGGCATCGCTCAAGACGGCCAACCGGATGCCCCGGCGCAGCAGTTCCATCAGCGTGAGCTTCACGTGCGGGTAGAGCACGAGGGTCGAATCGCGGGACTTCCGGTAGGCGATGATGCCGGCCGCCAGGATCGAGGCCGGCACGTGGCCATAGACATCCCGCAGCAGATGGTCGAAGACCGACTGGTACTCGATACCCTCCTGGTCATAGATCGCGTAGATCCGGCTCGCGGCCTCCTCCGGTGAAAGGGGCAAGCCCATGTCGTACATCGCGTGGGCCGCAGCGCCGATGGCCTGGTCCTTCATCACGACGAAGTCGGTCAGCGTGTTGTCGAGATCGAAGATGACGGCTCGAATCATGATCGGAGCACCCTTCGGTTCACGCCTGGAATGAAATCCACCGGGATGACGACGTTGCGGGTGACACCACCAGAGGCGCCATCGCCACGGATGACACCATCGCAGATGACACCGCAATAGATGACACCGCAATCGCGCCGCCGGGTCCGTCCCGTCGTGCCAAAGGCCCGAGACGCCGTGCAGGGCGCAGGAAGGTCAGGTCGGGCGCCGAACGCCGCATTGAACGCGCACGTTGGATGCCGGCGCCGGTTCCGGTTACTTGCTGGAGAAACTGATCGTACGGCCGTAGCTGATCTCGCCGTTGTCGATGCGGATGTTGAAGCCACACTCCGGGTTGGTGCAGACCCACGCTTTGAACTTGATGGGCGCGCCATCGCGGCCGTAGTCCGAGAGCGGTATCAGCACGCCGGTGCTGCATTTCTTGCATGTCGGCAGCGCAAACTCCCTATCCATTCCTCCCCTCCCGTCTGAGAGAATCCTCAGATGCGCCTGCCCGTGCTCGGGGTCAACCTCCCCGCCCCTTCGCGCGCCTGTCGCGCGCGGCTCGGACCCCCTGGCCCTCAAACTGGGCATTCTGCGTGCCAGGGTAGCGCGGTGTCAAGGCTCGCCACATGTGGAGCGGTACTCGCAAGCCACACAAGAGGTCGTGACACCGCCGGGCTCCATCTGTTACTATCGGCCGCTTGCCATGAAACACGAGCGGTAAATCGGTAGGAGGTCGGTTGATGTCGAAGATTCGTCCATTTCGAGCGTGGCGGCCGCGGCCGGAGATCGCCGAGCGGGTCGCCTCCCCCCCATACGATGTCTTGAGCAGCAGCGAGGCGCGCGAGATGGCCGCTGGCAGCGAGGTGTCGTTCCTGCACGTCATCAAACCCGAAATCGACCTGGACCCGGGTATCGATCCCCACGATCCCCTCGTCTATGAGACGGGCGGGAGCAACCTGCGCCGACTCATCGACGAAGGCGTCCTGGTCCGGGAGGACCAACCCTGCTTCTACGTCTATCAGCAGAAGATGGGCGATCACGTGCAGGCGGGGCTGGTGGCCGGCGCCAGCGTGGACGAGTACGAGGCCGACCTGATCAAGAAGCACGAATTCACCCGCCCCGACAAGGAAGATGACCGTACGCGGCATGTCAGCGCCCTCAACGCCAACACCGGCCCGGTCTTTCTGACCTACAGCTCGGTGGAGGCAATCGACCGGCTCGTGGATGCGATTCGTACCCGCCAGCCCGAGTACGACTTCGTCAGCCCGGACGGCATCGGCCACACACTGTGGGTGGTCTCGGACGAGGCTGAAATCCGCCAGCTGAGCGAGGCCTTCGCCACCATCGGACACCTCTACGTGGCCGACGGCCATCACCGGAGCGCCTCGGCGACCCGGGTCCGGGCCATGCGCCGCGACGCCAACCCCAGCCATACCGGCGACGAGGAGTACAACTACTTCCTGAGCGTGATCTTCCCGCATGATCAGATGAAGATCCTGGCCTACAACCGCGTCGTGCTGGACCTGGGCAACCTCTCTCCCGACGCTTTCCTGGAAAAGATCGAAGAGCACTTCGCGATCACGCCTGCCGAGGTGGCCGAGCCGGATGCCCCGAAGCGCTTCGGGCTCTACCTCGGAGGGCAGTGGTACCGTCTGGAGGCCAAGGAAGGCAGCTATCCAGCCGAGGACCCGGTGGCATCGCTCGATTGCGCTATTCTACAGAACAATCTGCTGGCCCCGATCTTGGGCATCAAGGATCCCCGCACCGACAAGCGCATCGACTTCGTGGGCGGCATCCGCGGCACGCGAGAACTCGAAAAGCGTTGTGCAGAGGGAGCCGCCGCCGCGTTCGCACTATATCCGACGAGCATCGAACAGCTCATGTCGGTCGCCGACGCGGGCAAGGTGATGCCGCCCAAGTCGACCTGGTTCGAGCCGAAGCTGCGGTCGGGTCTGATCGTCCGCCCGCTGTCGGAATAGAGCGTTACACTCTTTTCTTTGAGGAGGTGACATGAAGATCCTGATCTCCGATGCGTTTGATCCGTCCCTGCCCGAACGGCTCGCCAAGTTCGGCGAGGTCACCGACGACAAGGCGCAGGTTGCTTCGGCCAATGTAGTGCTCATCCGAAGCAAGACGAAGTGTACGAAGGAGTACATCGACGGCGCCCCCGAGCTCCAGATGATCATCCGCGGCGGTGTCGGACTGGACAACGTCGACTTGGAATACGCCAAGGAGAAGGGCATCAAGGTGTTCAACACGCCGGCCGCCTCGAGTGTTGCGGTCGCCGAACTCGCCTTCGCGCTGCTGCTCGCCATTCCCAACCGGGTGATCGAAGGACACATGACGATGTGCGAGGGCAAGTGGGCCAAGAAGGAGCTGAAGCGCACCGAGCTCTACCAGAAAACGCTGGGCCTTTTGGGAGTGGGGCGCATCGGCTCCGAGGTCGCCAAGCGCGCCCAGGCCTTCGGTATGAAGGTGATCGCTTACGACAAGTACGTCGAGAAGAACGACTACGCCACGATCGTCTCGCTCGAGGAAATGCTGGCGCAGGCCGATTTCATCTCGATCCACACCCCCCTGACCGACGAGACCAAGGGCATGGTGAACACCGAGTTGATCGGCAAGATGAAGGACGGCGTCATCATCATCAACAGCGGCCGCGGCAAGGTGATCAACGAGGAGGACATGGTTGCTGCGCTGACGAGCGGCAAGGTCGGTGCCTACGGCACCGACGTATGGGAATCGGATCCGCCGCCGGAGACCTGTGCGCTTCTGAAGGCCCCGAATGTCTTCATGACACCTCATATCGGCGCCTCGTCGAAGGAGAATCTGCTCCGGATCGGAGACATCATCGTCGAGCGGCTCGAGGAGCACTACGGCAAGTAACGCCACAATGGGAGGATTGACGTCATGGCTCGTGCACACAATTTCTACGCAGGTCCAGCCGTGTTGCCCCTACCCGCACTCGAGCGAGCTCAGAAGGAGCTGACCGACTGGGATGGCACCGGCACTTCGGTCATGGAGACCAGCCACCGCTCGAAAGAGTACGACGCCGTCCACAACGAGGCCATCAGCCTGATGCGGGAGTTTCTGGGGCTCGGCGAGCAGTACCAGGTGATGTTCCTGACCGGCGGCGCCAGCATGCAGTTCGCCATGATCCCGATGAACCTGCTCGAGAAGGATCAAACCGCCGACTACATCCACACCGGTACCTGGTCGAAGAAGGCCATTGCCGAAGCGAAGCTCTTCGGCAGCGTCAACGTGGCCTTCGACGGCGAGACGGTCGGATTGACACGTATTCCGAAGCAAGAGGAGCTGAAGCTCACCGCCGGCGCCCGCTACGTGCACTATACCAGCAACAACACGATCAAGGGCACGCAGTGGCACTACACGCCCGATGCCGGCAACGTGCCGCTGGTATGTGACATGTCTTCGGACTTCTTGTGGAAGAAATTCGATCCGGCCCCCTACGGGATCATCTATGCCGGCGCTCAGAAGAACGTAGGTCCGGCCGGGGTCACGGTGGTCATCATGCGCAACGACGTGCTCGATCAGTGCAAAGCCGAGAACCCCACGATGCTCAAGTACGCAACGTACGCGGAGAAGAACTCGCTCTTCAACACGCCGCCCACCTTCAACATCTACATGCTGCGCAACGTGCTGAGCAACATGAAGGACATGGGCGGCCTGGACGCGATGGAGGCCCACAATCGCAAGAAGGCCGGCCTCATCTACGACACGATCGACAGCAACCCGGAGTTCTTCCGCGCCCCGGTCGATAAGGACAGCCGCTCGATGATGAACATCGTCTTCCGGCTGCCGTCCGAAGAACTGGAGGCGAAGTTCGTCGCCGAGGGCAAGGAGAAGAACATGCTGGGTCTCAAGGGGCACCGGTCGGTCGGCGGAATCCGCATCTCGGCGTACAACTCCTGCCCGTTCGACTCGGTCGAAGCGGTGGTGGATTACATGAAGGCCTTCGCCAAGGCCAACGGCTGATAACGAGGTGAACGATGAAGCACAGGCGCATCGAGCGCCTCGGCCTCTGCATTCTGGGCGGTGTTCTGGGAAGCCTGTGGATGGCTCCCGGCACCGCCCACTCTGTATCCGGGACCGAGGTATCCGTCCATCCCGTCATCGTAGGGATTACCGCACGGGCGGCGGACGGGGCAGCGCCAGTCGACTCGGCACCGGCTAGCGAGACACCCGCTGGAGGGGAATCCGCCAGCGCGGCATCCGATGGCTCAACATCCGAAGGTGATGCGCGGGATCGCGCCACGAAGCACGGATTCGCGTCTCTCGAACTCAGCTTCCCGGGGCCTGACCGCCCGCACCTGGAACTCTCCCCCGAGCTGTGGGAGGCGATCAGGCGGCAGGTGGGCGCAGGAGCGGGAGCCGGCGGCGAGCGAGTAGGCTATTCGGCCGCAACCATGGCGCGCTACGGGCGCAGCACGCATCTCCTGCCCGGCGTCCTGAGCTTGTTCGCCGATGTACGCACCGTCTCGCGCGAGACCGGCCGCTGGAGCGACCAGCTTCTGGCCGACGCTCGCAAGTGCGCCGCCTTCGGCTACGGCTGGGAGGAGGGCGGAATCGGCGAGATGGTCCGCCGGTGCTACGGCCTTCTCGGTGTCTCGACCGGCCGGCGCACGATGGGGGCCATCGACTCGACGTGGACCGGCGATCATCCGCCTTTCCCGATTCCCACCGAGCGGGAAGCACAATGGCAGGCTGTGCCGCGCGGCGTGCGCGACCTCATCGTCCGGCTCTACGAAGGCGCGCGCGTAGCCGGCCCCTGGGTGCGCCAGGCCCTCGGCCCAGCGGAGTTGACGGGCACGCTGACGGTCGACTCGCTCTACGACCTGGCCATGGCCCACCGTGACGACGAGGCCTTCGGTCAGATGGCGACCCTGCGCGGGGAGTACTTGGACCTGTTCAGCCATCTGGACCTCGGCTACCTGGGATACGCAACGATCCTATGGGCACGGTACCTGGAGTCGGCGCTGGCCGACTACGCCGCTCCAGGGACCACCACGACATCGAGTTCGGGCGAGCGGGCCACGACCTTCCGACTCACCACCGAGCTAGGCGAGATCCTGATCGGAGGGCCCGGCGACGACGACCACCAGCAACCGGCCTTCTTGGTGGTCGATATCGGAGGCAACGACACCTACGGCCCGGGGTTTGCCGCGTCGAACTCCCTGGCTTCCCCGGTCGCGTGCCTGGTCGATCTGGCTGGTGATGATGAATACCGCGCGGGCGATTCGAACGAGGATGAGGCGAACGAGGATGAGTCGAACGAGGACCGCCCATACGCGAACGATCCAGGCGCGCACGACCAGCCCACTGCCCGCAGGCCGGCGACCGTCTCCTCGTTTGGAGCCGGCATCTTCGGGATCGGCGCCCTGATCGATCTGGCGGGCAACGACTCCTACGCGGTCCACGAGTCGGGACTCGGGCGGGGATGCTTCGGCAGCGGACTGCTGTTCGACTTCGCGGGCGACGACACCTATCACGGCGGTCGGCGCTGGACCCAGGGCGCGGCGCACGGTGGCATCGGCGTGCTCTGTGATCTGGCCGGCGAGGACCGCTACTCCTGCGCGCAGCAATCACAGGGCCTGGGAGCTACCCTGGGCGCCGGGCTGCTGCTGGATCTCGCGGGCGATGATCGCTACATCGCCCGCGACGACGGCAACATCTCCGAACTCTATCTCGGGCAATCGGTCGCCATGAGCCAGGGATGTGGCTACGGCCGGCGGGCCGATCTGGGAGACGGCCACTCGCTGGCCGGGGGGTTCGGGCTTCTGATCGATGGAGCCGGCAACGACGACTACCACGCGCAGGTGTGGTCCCAGGGCTGCGGCTACTGGTGGGGCGTGGGCGTGCTGGAAGACCGTGCGGGGAATGATACCTATCGCAACGGTAAGTACTCTTCGGGTGCGGCGGCACACTTCGCGATCGGTGTTCACGTCGATCTGGCGGGCAACGACCGGTACAATCAGGGCAACGACACCGCCAAGAACCAGTTTCAGGGCCACGCCCGCGACGGTTCGATCGGCATCTTCATCGACGGCGACGGCGACGACCGCTACGACCTGCGGTCCCACTGCGCCGGCTCCGGCGATCTGGGCTCCGTGGGCCTCTTCTGGGACCGTCGTGGCGACGACCATTACCGCTACGACCCAGCCGACCTGGGCGACTCCGGCTGGTCTCGCACACCGCCCCTGGGCTCGACGACCGAGTACCCGCCTTTCCGGTCCTTCCGCGACGAGGTGCCTGTCTACGGCATCTTCCTCGACACGGGCGGCCGGGACGAGTATGAGACCGGCATCGTGGGACACAACGACGATCGCTGGTCGATGCAGCGATACCCGGGTGCCTGGGGACTGGGCATGGATTGGGAGATCTTTCCAGCGGACTGACCCGTGACGGGCGCTCGTCCCTCGCCTCTCCCGCTGGAAACCGCCCGCGCCAGGCTCGCCCAGCCGCGCCCAGGCACTAGGGCTTCAACTGGCAGTAGCGATCGATCAGCTCGACCAGCAGGTCGAGACTCCCCTTCCAGAACGCCTTCGACCGGATATCAATGCCGAAGCGGGCGGCCAGGTCGGCGGCTTCCCCCGCGCCGGTGCTACGCAACAGGTCATGATAGCGTCCGACGAAGGACTCGCCTTCCTGCTTGTAGATAGCATAGACCCCCATGCCGAAGAGCAGTCCGAAGGCGTAGGGGAAGTTGTAGAAGTTGAGATCCCCGTAGTAGTAGTGCGGCTTGAGCAGCCACATGTAAGGATGCAGGTAATCGGGGTCGAGCACATCGCCATAGGCTTCCTTCTGGGCCTCGATCATGATGGCACAGAAGTCGTCGGCGCTGAGTTCGGCCTCCGCGCGGCGCTTGACGACCTCCGATTCAAAGAGAAATCGCGAGGAGATGTCCACAGTCACCTGCGTGGCGCCTAGAAGCTGGTTCTCCAGGATCGAGAGCTGCTCGGCTTCACTGGCCTTCTCGAGCGCGGCGTTGAAGACGATGGTCTCACAGAAGATCGAAGCCGTCTCGGCCAGCACCATCGGAGCCCCGCGCAGTAGGATCGGGAGGCCCTTCTGACAATGGTTGTGGTAGCCGTGGCCGAGCTCGTGCGCCAGCGTGGTCATCTGGTCGAATGTGCCGTCGAAGTTGGCGAGGATGCGCGACTCCTCCACACCGGGCACACGCATACAGAAGGCGCCGCCGCGCTTGCCGTCACGCGGCTCGGCGTCGATCCAGCGCTGGTCGAATGCGCGTCGGGCGAACCCCGCCAGTTCGGGGGTGAAGCCGGCGAACTGCGCCTCGATGAAGTCGCGCGCCTCGTTCCAACTGTAGCTCGGATTGGCCGTACCCACCGGGGCGAACAAATCCCACCAAGGGAGCTTCTCCTTGCCCAGCTTCTGCGCCTTGCTGGCCAGATAGCGTCGGAAATGGGGAAAGTAGTCGCGGATCGATTCGAGGAGTGCCTCCAGGGTGGGATGGTCAATGTGATTTTGGACGAGGGCACTGTGGAGCACATCGTCGTACCCGCGCCAGCGGGCAAGCGTGACCGCCGCGCCCTTGACACAGTTGAGCGAGAAGGCCACCGGCTCTTTGATTGACGCCCAGGCTTCGAGTTCCGTCTCGTAAGCGCGCCGGCGCACCGACTCATCCGGATCACTGGCCAGGTTACGCAGGACCGTCATCGGCAAATCCTCGGTCTTCCCATCACGCTCGAACGGCACCTTCAGTTGGCTGGTGACGTTTCCCTGCAGCTTCCACATGACCCCACCGCCCGAGAGCTGAAGCTCGGCGGCCAAGTCCTCGAGCCGGGTATCCATCAGATACCGGCTGCGTACGATGATATCCTGCAGGACTTGTCGGTGCTCTTCGACCAAGGGAGAAGCCTTGGAAGCCTCATCGAGCGTCTCGCCCAGGGAGCCGACCCAACTCTGGAAGCGGGTCAACAGCTTCTCGGCCCGGACCCCAAGCTGCTCGAGCTGGCTGAGCCGTTTGCCGGCCACACTGTTGTACGAGTCGGTGGTCACGAAGCCGTAGACGAAGGCCTGCATCGTCGACATGCGCTTCATCAGCGTGTCGAGCTGCTTGAGCATATCCTCGAGCGTGGTCTTGACCGTTCCGGAGTCGGCGGGGGGACTCTCGAGCCGCTCCACGCCAGCTTTGGTCACGTAGCTTTCCAGACCGCTCAATTGCTCCTTCGCGTGTGTCAGATCGCCGAGGAAGTCCTCACCGTCCAGGCCAGAGTAGACGTTGGACAAGTCCCAGTGTGGCAAGGAAGACGTCGCCGGTGTCATGAGGTCTCCTTTCGTCGTGGCAGGCAGCGCCGCGCGTCGGTTGCGGACAACTGGGTAGAGTAGCACAACATTACCGCCGGAACCATGACATCCCGCAGGATGCCGTGGGAGGCCATCAGACCGGCTCTCAGTGGGACACTCAGTGGGAGCGCCGATGGTGACAAGCGACACAGCTGGCATACTCGGGCGGATTCCGATTCCCGCAGTGGGGGCAGATCCACGCCGGAGACCCTTGCAACCCCTGTTGTGAAGCCGGCGCCGGCTCCCGACCCTACCCGGGGTCCGCGGTCTGAATCCTGCGCCTAGGTCTTGCGCTCTTTCTTCTTGGCGGCCGGGAACAGCACGTTGTTCAAGATCAGCCGGTAGCCCGGTGACGTCTTGTACAGTTCCAGCCTCGTCGGCGGGTCGCCCACGCGGTGCTGGTAATCCTCCGGATCGTGGCCCCCGAAGAAGGTCCAGGTGCCGCTGCCGAAGTTGCCGTGAACGTACTTGATCTCCTGGGTGCCGGGAATATCGCCGAGCACGACCGTGGAGGGCTTCAAGGTCTCACGATTGAAGCTGGTCGTCTGGCCGAGAAAGCCGTTGACCAGGTCCACGTGGCACTGGGTGAGCATCGTGGGGACCGGATCCTCCTTGGCCGAGAACTCGAAGAGCACGAAGTAATCGGCCTGTGGACCACGAAGCTTCGAGTAATCGCTCATGTCGATGTCGGAGAACTCGTAGATGTAGGGATTGAGTTCGAGCCGGAAGTTCTCGAAGGCCAGGGTGTTCTCGAAATTCAGCTTGCTCTGCGCCTGTGGATCACGCGGCGTGCCGTCATACACGGTGTCGACGATGTCCACGCCCTGGGCCGCCAGAGCGATGTCGAATGTGTCGGTCCCCGAACACATCGCGAAGAGAAACCCACCACGCGCCACGTATTGCTTGAGCTGGGCGGCCACGGCGTGCTTGTGCTGCCAAACCTTGGCGAAACCGGCCTCGCGGGCGGCGGCCTCCAAGCGCTCCTGGCGCGTCTGGTACCACGCCGCATGGCGAAAGCCGGCATAGAACTTCCCGTACTGGCCCGTGAAGTCCTCGTGATGGAGGTGGATCCAGTCGAAACGGAACAGCTCGCCGCTCAAGACCTCACGATCGTAGATCTGTTCAAAGGGAATCTCGGCGTAGTCGAGCGCCAGGACCACCGCGTCGTCCCAGGGTTCGTCGTTGTGCGGCGGAGCGTAGACGGCCACACTGGGAGCCTTCTCGAGAAGGATCACCTCCATGTTCTGCTCCTCGATCTCGGCGTAGACACCGCCGATATCGCCCTCGCTGGCCAGTTCGAGCCGTACGCCCATCAGAAGGGCCGTTCGCCGATTGGCCGGGGTATCCTCGATCAGGAACGACCCTCCGCGGTAGTTGAGCAACCACTCGACGTTTTCCCCCGCTTCAAGCGCTGAGTAGGCCAAGCCGTAGGCTTTCAGGTGGTCGGTCTGTCTGAGATCCATCGGCACGAGCAGGCGGGCCTGCGCCGCGACGCCGCCGACGAGGATGAAGAGGAGGACTACCAAACCGATTCGCGCAAACAGGCGGCGACGGGAGGGTGTTGCCATGGCTACCATTGCTGCCGTCGCCAGCCTTGTTGCCGTCGCCAGCCCTGTTGCCCTCGCCAGCCCTGTTGCCCTCGCCAGCCCTGTTGCCGTCGCCAGCCCTGTTGCCGTCGCCAGCCCTGTTGCCCTTGTTACCATCGTTCCCTCTCTACCGATACGATCTCCCGTGACTCCCGTACCGGTCATCAAGACCTCTCCACTTCCCGGCTCATGGCGCGCAGCCGGTCACGCGCCCGCCGCGTTTCGAAGGAACCGGGGAAACGGATGATGACATCTTCGTAATAGGTGATCGCTTGCTCCCAGCGCCGGGGATCCGACTCCGCCTGGAGTCCCATCCACAGCAGGATATCGGCGCCTACCCGGGGGCTGGGCTCGTCGGCCAGCAAGTCCTGGAGTAGCGAGTCGGCGGCGGCCCATTCGCGGTGCTCCCCACGCAGTTCGATCTGCAGTGCGCGCAGGTGATCGCGTAGCAGGATCTGGGTCGTATCGACCAATGCCACGCGGCACAGCGAGTCGGCCGAAGCGAGGTTGCCACGCAACCGCTCATACTCCGCACTTGCCAGAGTCTCGAGAGCCCCCGGCGCACGGCCGGCGAACTCACCGATCAAGAGGGCCTGTGCAAACGCGTCGTTGACCCATTCGCCCCCTTCGTAGTCGTCACTGATCCTGAAGAAAGCCTCCTCGGCTTCCGGGAAACGACCCTGGAAGTAGAGCAGCTGGGCGTGGGCGAACGCAGCCTGCTCCTTCGTCTTGCTGTTCGTGGCCTCGCGCTCGATCTGGACGTAGGCCGAGTCAGCTTCCTCGAAGTGTCCCGTGCGGAGGGCGCACTCGGCCAGGGCCAGACGGGCCTCCTCTTGAATGGCCCGCAAACCGGCGTTCTTCGGACGGTTCTCGACGAACTCGAGCACGGCTCGGAAGGCCTGCCGGGCCCTTCCCAAGTCCTCCAGCGGTCCCATGTACAGCCCCGCCCTGGCTAGATCGGCCCGCATGCCCAACGCCGTGTGCGGGTAGGTCTCCGCTAGCTCGCCGTAGTAGACGGCGGCTTCCTCGATCCGGCCCAGCTTCTCGAGCAAGACCGCGCGCTCGAACATGGCCGGCTCGCGCAGCTGACGCGTGGCGGCCACGGCGAGCACCGAGTCGTAGGCCGCCACAGCCGCCTCGTACTCGCCGCGCCGCGAGAGCACGCGTGCCAAGTTGTAGATGTACTGGCCCCCGAGCCGCTGGCTGCGCTCGATTGCGGTGTAGACCCCCATCGCCTGGTCGTAGTCGCGGCGCACCACGTAGACGTGCCCCAGCGCCTCTCGCCAGGCCGATGGCGGATCGTCGGCCGACTGGACTTGCTCTTCCAGGTAGAGGAGGGCCGCTGGGCCGCAGGTGGTGTCGGTCACGGCCATCTCGAGTTGATCGCCGAAACGCGACAGCCAGCCCGGTTCCCGCTCCAGGATCTCCAGGATCGTGCCAATAGCTTCGCTGCACCGCCCGGCCTCACGCTGGGTCATGACGAGCAGGCTCCACATCGCCGCGTTCCGTCCGCCCGAGCGGTCGATCTCCTCGCGGTAGAGACCGATGGCGTCATCATAGCGTCCCGCTCCCGCGTAGGCCTCAGCCAGGACTCGAATGACCCGTTCCTCGCCCGGATAGCTTTCGAGCACCGGCTCGAGCAGATCGATCACCTCCTGGTGGTGTCCGTCCTTGAGCAGAGCGCTCGAGCTACGCAGAGCGTTGCGCAGGCTCATCCCATGAATGGTGCGGCTGGAACGAGCCGAGCGGGGATCGTCCTGGTCCGACCGGCTGAGCTCTTGCGATGAGCTACCTCTATTCTGCGCCAGCAAGGGCCCGCCCGTAACCGTGGTGTCTGGATAGGCAAAGACATCCGAGGGCCAGGCCGCAAGCAGCACCCACAGGATCAAGCCCACCAAGGTGGTCCGGCCGACCGGACTCGCTAGACCCCGCGGGCTCGTCGGACCCAGCGGGCTCGTCGGACCTGGCAGGCTCCAGCGGCCCACCAGACCGATCCGGCTCACTAAACCCGCTGCGGAAGCCCGTCCGCATCGCACTGTGTGCAGTTTCGGTGTACTCATCAAGCCCGTGTCTCCTCGAGTCGCCCGCGGGCCTAGCGGGTGCCGCGCAGGAGCGACTGCATGTAGCGCTCCACCATGCTGCGATACTCGGCCGGAACGGGATCCTTGGCGCCGCGCAGCATCGAGCGTTGCAAGATCTCCGAACGCGAGGTGCCCATATCGACCTCTCCGGGTCGCTCGCGATCCAGGGGCGCAACCCCGACGCGCGACTGGCGCTCCTCGGACTGGTCGCGCTGACGCACCGAACGCTGAGCGCTCAGCAGGCGGTTCAGGATCTGCTCCTGCCGCTCGATGATGCGCCGGTCCGCATTGCGATTGCGCATCTCACGCACGACCTCCTCCATCTCATCGATCGCCTTGCCCAGATCACCCATCAGCTTGCCCGATTGCTCCAGATCGTCGCGGATCTCATCGAGCCCCTGCCGAATCATCTCCTGCCGGGCGGCCATGCGGGACAGGGCCTGCTGCTGGCTGGCGGTTGGCCGCTGCATCTGCATTCCCTGGAGCATCTCCTGGGTCTGCTGGTTGAGTTCGCTCTGCTGGCCCGTCAGAGTCTGCATCTTGTTGAAGGGGTTCGCACAGCTCGATGCGCAGTTCGACCGCATCTGACTGGCCGCCTCGACGAGCAATTTGACCGCGTGGTTGACCGCGACGGTCGACTCCTCGGCCTTGCCGAGCGCCGGCGACCGGCGACCGGTTTCGAAGAGAGTGCGCGTCTCGATCATCGACTGGCGGGCCGTCCCCATCGCCCGCAGATGGTCGCGTGTCACGACCGGCGTTTCCCTGGCGATCTGATAGAGCGAATCGCTCAAAGCCGCCAGCTCCTCAACGAGCTGCTGCTCACTCACCGCCAGCTCCCGCGGGCCGGCCGGACCGGCGGCCTCTCCGATCACCTCTTCCTGGCGCAGAGAAGCGGCGACCATGCGGTTGGCCGTATCGTAGAGCCTCTGCGCCAGCCGCTCGATGGCCTCCATGTCGATCTCTTGCTGGATCTCCATCATCGAGGAGAGCATCTCCTGCAACCCCTGCTTGGCCTTGCGTCCGAATTTGAGCGCGCTCATGCGCTGTTGCTGCTGCATCGATTCCTGGGCCTGCTGCATCTGCTTGGGCGTCTCATCCGAGGCCGGCTGCTGCTGCATCTGTTCGAGCATCTCGGACAGCTCTTCGTAGTCCTGGCCGGTCTCCTCGGCCAGCTCCTCGAGCTTCTTCTGCAGTTCCTCGAGCTGCTTGCGCAGCGCTTCCTGCTGCGCGGCGAGTTCGGCGGCCTCCTCCTCGGTCAGCGGGGAGTCTTCGGGCTGAGCATCGTCTTGCGCACCCTCGCCCTGGGCCCTTTCCTCGGTCCCTTCGTCCGCCCCCTTTTCCTCCTGCTGGCCTTCCTGCCCATCGGCCTTTTCTGCGTCGCCCGACGGATCGCTCTCGCTGGCCTCATCACGCTGGCCGGCCTCTTCCGGCGCCTCGGCCGGCGCCTCTGTCTGTGTCTCGTCCGCCTTCCGGAACTCCTGTTCGCCCGCAAGCTGCCGGTTGATGGCTTCCTGCATGGCAGCAAGCTGCTCCATCTCGTTCAGGATCTGGTCGAATTTCTCCTCGGCGAGCAAGCGCTTGAGCATCTGCAAGGTGCGGTCGAGCGACTGGCTGATCTCCTCCTGCGTGATCTGCATCTGTTCCATGGCCTTCTGCAGCGCGTCCTGATTCATGTCACGCAGGGCCTGGTTCATCTGCTCGACCAGCTTCTGGAACTCTTCGCTCTGTACCTGACTCACCAGATCCTGAATGGCCTGGACCTTCTCGATCATCTCCATCGAGTAGAGGCCCTGGTTTTCCATACGCTCACGCGATTGCTCGAGCGACTCCTGGATCTGCTGCACCTTCTCCCCGAGCGCTTTCTGCTGGTCCAGCAGATCCTCGATCTGCTGGTTCTTCTCCCAACTGATCTTATCCTCGCGCAGCATCTCCTGGGCCGCGCGCTTCAGCTCCTCTTGCAGCTCCTCCTGGACGGCCAGGGCGTCTTCCAGCGACCCGATCTCCTCCTGACGGTTCTCCTCGGCATCGGAGTACATCTCCGCCAGGCTCGGGAAGCGGATCGTGAAGACCTCGGACTCGGTCATCTTGGGACCATTCAGGGGATCGTTGTCGTAGAGCTGAAGGAAGAAATGCAGTTCCTGATCGGGCAGCAGCGCGACCTCTTCCATATTCCAGTTGTAGGTGACCCTGGCTTCCTTCTGGTCCTCCCATTCGGTCAGCACGATGCGCTGGGGATCGTCGCCAGGACGTCCGTAGACGATCGCAAGCTCGGTCAAACCGAAATCGTCCACGCAGTCTGCGACGACTGTCATGATCATGTCCGAAGGCATCTTGACGTTCTGCTGAGGCGAGAGAATTCTGATCGCCGGCGCCAGGTCAGGCACGACCTCCACGTGGAAGGTGTCGGAGACCCACTGGTCGCCCTCGGCCTGATCAAGCAGCGTGATCAGATAATCCGCGCTGTGGCGAAGATGCCAGCCGGCTGAGAGCACGCCCGCCTCGCCGGCCGAGAGCTGGAGCCGCGGTCCATCCGGAAGGAATCGCAGGTAGCCGCTGGCGTCGGGCCGGCGATGACGGACCTCGAGCTCGACATCGGTGCCGTAGAGAACCGCCATGTCACCGGTGGAGGATACCTCGCGCTGCTCAGGCAGCCCGGTGTACTCGGGAGGCCGGTACTGCTTCCGATACCCCAGCGCCTGCAGGCGGTCAAGCACCCGAATGCGGTGGCGGCCGCTCTCGGCCCAGCCGGCTCGCACCCGGTACTCCAGATCACCGTTGAGGTTGCTGGCGACGAACTGGTAGCGATCGGCGTCACCAGCGCCTTGACCCAGCATCTCGGCCGAGTTCCAGGTGCCCCCGGGTCGGCGCATCTCGAGGTAGGCTTCAGTGGGACGTCGCCGCCCGGTCACCTCGGCCTCGATTGTCACCGAAGCACCTCGCTCGACCTTCATGTCCCCCGGCAGCACGCGGATCGCAACCTCGGGGACCACCGACCGGTTGCCGGCTGCCAGGAAGAGCTCGGCGGTGTCGCCAAAGGTGAACGGGGCAAGCAGCGCCACGAGCGCCACCGGCAGGCAGGCGCCCAGGCCCGCGACCACCCGCGGCCAGATCCGCCGCCTGGCGTGCAGCCGGGCCAGGGGCAGGTCGGCGAGCCGGCGGCCCGCGCGATCGATCGCCCGGCGCACGAGCTCGGCCGACACCGGGTCGCGATCCCACCGCTGGCTCTCGCGTTCGAGCTGCAGGGCGTTGATGAGCTCGTTGCGCGCAAGCCCCGCGCGCTGTTCAAGCCACAGAGCGTAGCGACTCTTGCTCCAGGGTCGCACGATCGGCGGCACGAGCAGCGCGAGCGTGGTCCCCAGGAACCAGAGAGCGGCCACGGCGGCCATCACGCCGGACCAGACCTGGGTAGGGGGCACCACCGTCCCGAGCAGGAACAGGGCGGCCAGGCCCGGCAGACACCAGACCATCCAGCGGCCCCATCCTTCGGCGACCGAGCGCCGGTAGTGGGCGCGGGCGGCACGGTTGAGGCGGTGGGCGAAGCTGCGCGAGTTCGTCATGCCGGAAATCCTCATTCGGTGAAGAGCACGCACACGGTCCCGTGCGGCCGAGGCGCGCCCGCTGATGTTCCGTCAACGTGCCGGCCGCGGGTCAGGCCCCGGGGCCTGATTCGCGCTGGGCCGGGCCACCCGGCTCAGCCGGCCCGGCAGGGGGGCCTGACGCCCTACGCACCGCGCAACCGATCGGTTCGGGTGAGGCCGCCCCCATGACGGCGTGGACGACGATGTTGATCGCCATCCGCATAGCCTCCTCTCGTTGCTCCGGTGGGTCGTCATGAATGCCTTCGTCCTCGAGCCCATCCCCGATGTCGGACTCGTAGGTGTAGAAGACCACCAGCCGGCCGCGGTCGAAGATCCCATAGCCACGGGGCGGCTTCGCGTCGTGCTCGTGAATCTTGGGCGGTCCCTCGGAAAACTCATAGAACGCGTGATAGATCGGATGCTCGAAAGGAACCTCCACCAAGGAGCGCTCGGGGAACACCCGCCGCATCAGCGCCCGGAAGCTCTCATCCATCCCGTAGTTGTCATCGGCCCACAAGAAGCCCCCCTCGATCAGATAGCGCCTGAGGCGCTCGATCTCCTTCTCCGTCAAGCTGACCTTCCCGTGACCGTTCATGTAGACGACGGGGTGGAAGAAGAGCTCTTCGTCGAGCGGTGCGACTTGCGCTTCCCGGAACCGGGAGATGGGGATCGAGGTGCGCCTCTCGATCTCACGAGCCAGATTGGGCAACGACGTCGGATTGCTATACCAGTCTCCTCCGCCGCCGTATTTGAGACGAGCCAGAGTCAACCCGGGTTTGACAGAGTCGTCGGCCTGCGCGCCCAAGAGCAGGGCCGACACGATGAGCAAGAGGGCCGGCACAATGAGCAAAACGGCCGGCAAGAGTATCTTCACCCCCCCTACGGCGGCACTTGATCCGGTACCTGGTCGCCTGGCCCGCTGCCTCATGTCACCTCCTGTGCCTGGCGCCTTCATCCCCGCCGCCGGCCAGCATGCATTCTAATCGCATCTGTCGTGTGGTCAAACACTTGGCAGCCGTAGGGAGTTCCGTTTCCCTACACGAAGAGGCCGCCCCTTGCGGAGGGCGGCCTCTGAGCTCGTTCTACGTACGTGTCGCTGCCGACCCGCTCTCCCCTCGGAGGGCTCAAGCGCTTCCCTTGGCCTCACGGGCCTTTCGCAGCTCGAGCACCAGCGCGCTGGCCACGAAGATCGACGAGTAGGTCCCCACGATGATGCCGATCGCGATCGCGAAGGCGAAGTCGTGAATGACCTCTCCCCCCAGGAATAGGAGGGCCAGGGCCGTGAGAAGGGTCGTTGCCGCGGTGATCACTGTCCGTGACAGCGTCTGGTTGATGCTGATGTTGAGCACATTGAAGAACGACTCGCGGCGCAGCTTCACGAGCTGCTCGCGGATGCGGTCGAAGACCACGATCGTATCGTTGATCGAGTAGCCGGCGATGGTGAGAAGCGCCGCCACCACAGGCATCGTGATCTCTTTGTCGAACAGCGAAAACAGGGTGAGGGTGATCAGCACGTCGTGGGTCAGCGCCGCCACCGCGCCGAGGCCGAAACGGAATTCGAAACGCACACCGATGTAAATCAGGATTAGGCCCAGTGACAAGAGAATCGCCCAGAAGGCCTGCTGCCGGATCTCCTGTCCGATCTTGGCGCCGACGAGTTCCTCGCGCAAGAGCTCGACATCGATTCCGCCGTGCTCTTGCTCGATGGCGGTCATGATGCGCGCCGACGGCGAGGCGTCGCCACCCTCCTGCACGGAGTCATCCGGGATGCGGATGAGGATGTCCCGGGTACCCCGAATGGCCTGAATCTCGGCGCTCGCGAAACCGGCGGTCTCGACCGCGCTGCGGGCCTCCTCGACCGTGATCCGCTCGCTGGTGCGCACCTCGATCAGGCGTCCGCCGGCGAAATCGATGCCCATCCGCAGGCCGCCATGCATCACCATCGAGACGATGCCCACCAAGATGACGATCGCCGAGACGACATAGGCGCCGCGGCGCTTCGTCATGAAGTCAAAACGTGTGTCCGTGAAGATCGTCAGCATCGTTCTGTGCTCTCCTTGAAGGGTCCCGGCTCCTGCCGGCCTCTGGCCGGCTTCCCCGCGGCCCACGGCCGTCTTAGATCGAAATCGTCTCCACGCCCTTCCGGCTGGCCCAGGACTCGAGAATCATCCGCGTCACGAGCACCGCCGTGTAGAGGTTCGCCAGGATACCGATGAACAGCGTCGTGGCGAATCCCTGGATCGGACCGCTCGCGATCCACCACAGCACGCCGGAGCTGATCAGCGTCGTGACGTTGGCATCCAGAATCGTCCGGAAGGCCCGGTTGTACCCGGCCTCCACGGCGCTGCGCACCTTCTTGCCGGTACGCAGCTCTTCGCGGATGCGCTCGAAGATCAGCACATTGGCATCGACGGCCATGCCGATCGTGAGCACCATACCGGCGATACCGGGCAACGTGAGCGTGCCGCGCATGCCGGCCAGAGCCGCGAGCAGGAAGATCATATTCAGGATGAGCGCTAGCAGCGCGAGCGCGCCGCAGCCGCGGTAGTAGATCAGCATGAAGATGATGACGGCGAGGGCGCCATAAAGAGCAGCCTGCACCCCCATTCGGATCGAGTCCGCACCCAGCGAGGGGCCCACGGTCATCTCTTGGATGATATTGATCTCCGCCGGCAGAGCACCCACCTGGAGAACGATGGAAAGATCCTTGGCTTCCTCGTCGGTGAAGTTGCCGGTGATCGAGGCCTGCGTGCTGGCGATGCGCTCCTTGATGAGCGGCGCCGAGGCCACCAGCGAGTCGAGCACGATGGCCAGATAGCGGCCCACGTTCTGCGACGTGATGCGGCGGAACTTGCGGGCTCCCTGCGCGTTGAGCTGAAGACTCACGCTGGAGGCATTCGGACGGGCCGGATCGCCGCCAATGCGCCGCGCGGCGTTGGACACGCCGCTGCCGTCCATCTGAGCCCGGCGGTCGGTGACGTAGAGCACCCGGCCCAGATAGCCCTGGTAGGCCTCGGTCGACCTGCTCCAGTGCAGTTCCGCGTCCACCGGCAGCAGCGAATCGACGTCCACCTTCGAGAGCAGCTCGTCGACATCGGCCTTCTCCGCCTCGGTGAAGAACGCGCCGCCGAAGGGCATCTCCGGCCAGAACGGCATCCGTTCCAGCAGCGGCTGGGTGTAGGCGATCTCTTCGGAGTCGGCGTCCGCCGCGACGGTCCGTAGGGCCAGCGCGCGATCGATCCGCTCGATCAGGCGACGGGCCTCGTTCTCATTCTTCAGGAGCTTGAACTCCAGAAGGGCGGTCTGGCCGATCAGCCGCACGGCGCGCTCCTTGTCCAGGAGGCCGGGCAGCTCGACCACGATCCGGTCCTCGCCTTGCCGCTGGATGTTCGGTTCGGCAACGCCGAACCGGTCCACACGGTTGCGCAGGACCTCGATGGCGCGGTCCATGGCCGCGGGCACCTCGGCGGGTTGCAGCGTGCTTCGATCGAGCTCGAGCACCAGGTGCATACCGCCCTGAAGGTCCAGACCCAGGTTGAGCGCGTTGTCGCGCATGGACTCGACCGTCTCACTCGGGAGCGCCTGACGCTGTTCCGCCGACAAGTTGTAGTACCGGAACGAGGGCCATAGCGCGTAGGCGGAAAGCGCGAGCAAGATGATCAGGCTCAGGACCTTCCACCGAATGTTGCCACCCATAAGGCATTCCTCCGCCGCACATTCTGACCAGAATGAACACAGACTCAAGAGTCTAGCCGAGCGTCGCCGCGGCGGTCAACCGCATTCTCCCCCGGCGGCACGGCTTACGGGTATGACCATCGGTGTCGAAAGGTCTAGAAGGCCTGAGGCAGGCGGGGCGAGCGCGGCAGCTCCACCGTCACCCGGGCCAGCGGCAGTCCCTCGTCCCCGATATCGAGGGTCAATCGCTGCAGGGGCCAGCGCCCCGGGCGCGGAATGACCTCCTCGCGGCCGGCCAGAACCTCGAATCCCAGTTCCTCGATGCTGCCGGAGACCCTGGCATTCCACTGGACCAGACTGATCGAGTCGGGCAGGGTGCCTCTCCACTCGAGCGGTTCGGTAAGGTCCCGGTAGGTCCAGCTCGCCTGATCGTCGATCAGGTGGGTGAGCAGGCCGATCCGCGCCTCGCGCAACTCCCGCTCCTGCGCATCGGTGAGGTCCACGCCAAGTGGTTCGAGATGGCCGCCAGAGATGAGGAAGTAGACGACCACCGCCCCGGCGACGAAGGCAGCAAAAAGAGGTCCGAGCCATCGAACTCCCGAACCTCCCGATCTCTTCTTCCGCCGCGGGCTCACCGTACCTCCTGCTCAAGGTGCCCCCCGCCACAGAGGGAGGCCCGGGCTCCCCGAGCGAGCCCTAGGGCATTGGCTGGGCAGCAGCCATGGCTGCTGCAAAATTATGCTCCTTCCAGCGAACAATAGTCCATATAGGGTCTCCGTTCGAGTGTGTCCAGCCATTCTCGCGGAACCAGAGCTGCTCCACACCATTCGTGAGCTCGTAGCCCTCCGGCTCGTTCGGGTGCTGGGGCGTCCCGCCGTAGAGACGGAGACTCACGTTGGTCAGATAGAGGGTCCAGATCGTGTCGTTCTCGGTCGTGAAGACCTCGTCGACTTCGAGCAAACCGATGTCGTATGTGAAATCCAAGGTCAGACTCTGGACCAAAGTAGCATCGAACATCGACTCGTGAATCCGGACCTCGTCCTCGCGGGTCAGATCGTCGGAGGGCACATCGGGGTCATTCTGATCTAGATCCGAGAAGACGAAGATGAAGTCTGAGGCCAGCAGGCTCTCGTACTCGGCCGGCACGCGCTCGGAATAGGCCGTCTTGAGGTTCTGGAGGAGGTTGGTGACTGATGTCCGCGGCAAAAAAACCGGGGTTTCGCCGCCACCGCCACCGCCACCGCCGGGGTCGGTCGAGAAGGGGCAACCGGTCAGCATGCCGGTCATCACCAGCACGAGCCCCAGCGCCAAGAGACGGGTGAACCAAATCATTTGGGGAGGTCTCCTTGCCAAAGATGCCTGTCAGGCATACCGCACACCTCTTGCTCAATTCTTCTTATCGTCGTCTGGGCACGGCGCCTGGATCCACAGCTTTGTTAACCGCGAGGAGCGTGGCAGGTTTCCGCCAATGCGACCCTGGGCGTCGCAAGTGGGCCGGATCCGGTAACAAACTACAGGAAGACAAATTGGCAGATCGGCACGACCTAGAACGCCTCGCGGGAGGAGGCGGGCTAAAATTCGATGGTGTTCACCGCGCGGAGCCAACCCCAGGTGTTGTTGGTCGGATGCGTACGCTTATCCACCCAGCGGGAGATGTACCACAGGCCCGAGCCGTTGTCCTCGAACCACAGGTCCACCGTTCCCGAGTAGGTCGCCTCCGCCCCGGGCTTCGTGAAGACCAGGCTATAGCCCAGGTCCTGGTAGTAGCGCTCACTGACCGACTCGTCGACCGAGTCGGTCTCGGCGGTGAAGAGCCACTCCACATCGACCTCGGTCGCCTCGCCGGAGGCATCGATGATCCCGGCCATGCGTTGCTCTTCTTGTTCGCCGGTCCAGTTCGTGAACAGGCTCAGGTCCCCGAGCTCCGCCTCGTCGGTCACATCGAAAACCAGCTCGAAAGGCCCACCTTCGTTGAACGAGCGCCCGTAGTTCGATAGCTGTTTGGCCTCTAGGGCACGCTCCATGTTCCCGAGGGCGTCGCCCAGGGTAGTCGGATCCACCCAGCGTACGCTTTCTCCGCCGCCGCCAGGATCTCCCGCCTCGCGCGGGTCGAAGATGCATCCGGCACCCAGCAGACTAGCCATTGCCAGGGCCGCCGGCACGGTCAGGTGTCGAGGAAGGAAGACTCTCATTTGAACGTCTTCTCCAGACTCGCGTTCACGCGGTAGAAATCGTCCTTGACGCTGCTGTTGATGCGCTCGGCCGAGGCCCGCAGGCGAATCCCGTTCGCAAAATCGTGGGTGATGCCGGCCTCGGCGGTGAACTCGTACTTCTCGGTCGTCCGCGTCGTGTTGGTCGACAGGGTGGTGCTGTAACTGAGGTCGATGATCTCCTCGGCCGCCAGATACACGCCCTTGATGATGTCGTATTTCATCCCGATGCGCATGTTCTGCGTCAAACGCTCGCGGCTCTTGCTGTAGGTGCGGACGCGCGAATCGTCCGAGTACAGATAGGCGCCACTGTCATTGCGCTTGAAGCTGTGCTGCACGCGGACCTCGGTATTGTCGTAAACCGGGATCATGAGTTCGGTGACCACCCGGTTGTTTCGGGTCAGGGAGTTCTGCGCCTCGTTGAATACGTAGAACGTGTAGGTGGCCCCCAGCTGCAACGTTTGGGTGATGGAGACATCGAAGGGCAAGAGCATCGTGTACTTGCCCTGCACGTTGTAGTCCTCCTTGCGCTGCGTCTCGATGGCGGACTCGTCGGGCACCTCGATCGTCTCTTCGGTATTGGTGGTGTAGCTGACATTGGCATTGAAAGTGTCCGAGGGGCGGTACTTGAGGGTCGCGGTGATCTCGGACCGCAGACGGTCCTTGTCGAGTTGCTCGTTGTCGTAGAGGTCTTGGGTCAGTGATTCCTTGTACTTGCCCACGAATTCGATCTTGCGACCGAAGGACCGGCGCAACTCGGAGGAGAAGTCCAGTCGCGTCTGGTCGTAGGAATTGGTTCCCTCGGTGGCGACGCGCCCGTCGGCACTGATGAAACGTGCACTCACCTCCGAGCCGGCGACCAGGGGGATTCGCCCGACCCCCGGCAGAGCGCCCAGGACATAGTAGGCGTCTATCATGATGTCATCGGTTGTGTTCTTCCGGGCGTTCGTGGCCAGCTCGTAGTCGGTCTCATTCTCATTGTTGTAGAACTCGACCATATAGCCAAACATTTTCTCGTACTCGCCAAAGAAACGGAAGGTCGTTGATTGCTGGAAGATCGACTTCGTCTCCTGCGCGCCTTCGGTAGATTGGTAGTACTGCGTGAGCGCATCAGAGTAGATCGCATTGGCGGAGATCGACAACAGGCTGTAGCGGCTCCACTCCACCGCGCCGCGCATGTCCAGGCGGTGCGAACGATCCGTGTTATCCTGCTCGGTCAGCGTGACCGACTCATCGTCGAATTCGTAACGGACCGTCTTGGATTCCTGCACGGTGTTGCCATAGGAGAAGCTACTGGTGACCGAAACGGACTTGCTCGGATCCCAAGCGGCATCCATGGCCGCGCCATTGGTCCAGCCGACGGCGGTCGTCGAGTCGGTCGAGGATCGCGTGCCGTAGCGTTCCTGTACGTTGACCTCGCGCAGATAGCCGGTCGAGAGGTTGAGGTTGAGCCTGGAACGCTCCCCCTGGAGCAAGGTCAGGCGACTGGCCAGATCCACGGCATTATCGGTATTGGCACTCTTGGAGCGATCGGTGCTGTCCGAGAGGCGCTTGAACGCGGTCTCGAGCTTCAACGTGCCGATCGGGATCGAACGGCCGAAGTTCAGATAGAGCTTGTCGTCGCTACGCTCGAAGTTGTTGCGACGTTCATTCTCCCGCCGTTGCGAGCTCATGCGCACGTCGAAATCGACATACCGGCTGGCGCGATCGAGGTTGAACGTCTGCTTCCAGTCGCGGTCGGACTCGCCCACCCTGTAATCGGTACGGTAAGAAGGCGCAAGTCCCCACTTGGCCAGCACCGAAGGCTCCCCGCTTGGCGACTGCCCCGCCGCCAGCCCTGTGCCCAGCAACCACGAGCCCGCCACGACGAGACCCCATCGCGTGGCTCGCTGCACCTGGTTTCGCCCTCGGATCGGACCACCCATCACGCGCTTGTGTCTCTCCCGATACGCTTCAGACCCTGCCCAGCTCGTCCTAGAACCCCTTGGGCAGCGCACCCTTGTTTTTCGCCACCAGCAGGTTCGCCCGCAGCAGCGACTCGAATTGCCCCGCGTCGGTCCACCAACCCTCGAGGAAGTCGAAGGTCAGATCCCCGGTCGCGATGTAGCTGTTGTTGACGTCGGTAATCTCGAGCTCGCCGCGCTGGGACGGCTCGAGACCATCGATGATCGAGAAAACCCGGTCATCGTACATGTAGATTCCGGTGACGGCATAGTGAGATTTGGGCTGCTTGGGCTTCTCCTCGATGCCCACCACACGGTCCCCGTCGACTTCGGCCACACCGAAGCGCTCGGGATCGGCAACCTCTTTCAGAAGAATCTTGGCACCCTTCTCCTGCTCGCGATAGGCACGCACGTAGAGGCCGATGTCGTCCTCGATGATGTTATCGCCCAAGATAACGACCATCCGCTTCCCCTGGGCGTAGTAGCGCGCCAGCGCCAGCGCCGCGGCGATGCCGCCTTCCCCCTCCTGATAGACGTAGTCGAGATGGGTGAGGCCGAATGCCTTGCCGTTCCCGAGCAGCTTCAGGAAATCCCCGGCGCTGTTGCCGCCGGTCACGAGCAGGATGTCCCGGATCCCCGCGCGCACCAGCGTCTCGATCGGGTAGTAGATCATCGGCTTATCGTGCACCGGCAGGAGGTGCTTGTTGGTGACGTTGGTCAGGGGGCTGAGCCGAGTGCCCAGACCTCCCGCCAGTACGATTCCGATCATCCCCTCGGGCATGCTGTCTTCCCCCTCTCCGTAGGCAGGCACATTCAACGATCAGCCTCCTCATCCCGCGCCGTCCGGTACGCGCGTGCCAGGGCCGCGAAATCGGCCGCATCGCATTGCTCGGCCCGCACCCGCGGGTCGATCCCGGCAGAACGCACGATGGCATGGACGGCATCCCGAGACAAGTCCAGGGCGTGCGCCAAGGCCCCGGCCAGCATCTTGCGACGGTGCGCGAACGCGGCCCGTACAACACGCTCGTAGTCGGCCGCCGAAGGAACCTGTACCGGGGGCCTCTCCCAGGGCGTCAGCCGCACGACGACCGACTCCACCTTCGGCATCGGCCAGAAGCAGGAGGCACCTACAGCCATTTCCTTCTCGACGCGGAAACGGTAGCCCGCCCACAGGGTCAGAGAACCGTAGGCCCGACTCCCCGCGGTGGCCACCAGGCGATTGCCGTACTCGCGCTGCACCATGAACGAGCACCAGACGAACTGCTTCGCTTGCCTGATCGTCCACTCGATGATGGGGGTCGTGATGGCATAGGGCAGGTTGCCCACCAGGACCGGCCGCCTCCCTCCAGCCACCTCCAGATCCGAAGCCGTCAACGCCAGCACATCGGCCTCGATCAACGACAGCTGCCCATCACCGATCTCGGAAGCGAAGCGGTCCCGCAGCAGCCCGCACAGCCGCGGATCCCGTTCGATGGCCCACACGCGCGCCCCACGCGCCAGCAGCTGGGCCGTCAGCGCTCCGGCGCCGGCCCCAATCTCAAATACCCCCGAGCCGGGCCCCAGATCCCAGCCCGCCACGAGCCGCTCGGCGACAGACGGCTGGATCAGGAAGTTCTGGCCCCACTGCTTGCGGGGCACGACGCCCATCGCTCGCAAGTGCGACTTGCTGTCGGTGAACCGCTTCGACGGCGACGGTGGGGGCGGGGGAGCGGGAGAAGGAGAGGGAGAGGGAGAGGGAGAGGGAGAGGGAGCAGGACGGTCCACGGAATTCATGCCCGCCCCCATGGTAGATCGAAGAGTCCCGCGGCGTTCCGATCGGCGAGAGCTTCCAACTCACGCGCATCCATTTCCAGCCATTCGGCGACCTGCCGGGCCGTCACGAAGACGAAGGCCGGCTCGTTGCGACCCTTCCGATCGGGTGCCGGGCGCAGATAGGGGCAATCGGTCTCGAACAGGATCCGGTCCAGAGGTATCCCGGACAGCAGCCGCCGCCAGTGGTCGGGCGAGTAGGTCACCGCGCCCCCCAAACCGATATGGAAGCCCCGGGCCAGAACCGCCTCGAGCTCGGCGCGGCCGCCGGAGAAGCAGTGGAAGACCCCGCGCACCGCGCCGCGGCCTTCCTCGTCCAACAGCGCGAACATCTCGGGGAAGGCACTGCGGCAATGCATGACGAGCGGCAGTCCCGTTTCACGGGCCCACCCGATTTGGTGGCGGAAGAGCCGCCGCTGGTCCTCGAGAGGAGCGTAGTCACGATAGGTGTCGAGCCCGGTCTCCCCCACTGCCACCGTCTCGGGTCGGCCGAGTTCACGTTCCAGGGTTTGCAGGTCCGCCAGCGACTCGCGCGAGGCCTCGTGCGGGTGGATTCCCACCGTGGCAACGATGCGCGGATCGGCCACGGCCAGCCGCCGCACGGCCGGATAGTCTCGCCGCGAGATGTTGACCTCGATGAAACCGGTCAGGCCGAGCGCGAAACCGGCCGCCAGGACCCGTTCGCGGTCGGCATCGTAGTGGGGCAGGTGAACGTGTGCATGCGTATCAATCATCGCCGGCCGGTTCCGAGGACAGCTTCTGGATGGGCTTGCCTCGCGCGCTGAGCTGGTCGATGTCGAGCGCAAAGACCTCCCCTTCGCCGGCCTCCACGACGACCCGGTGGTTCCCGACATCGTGGGCCTTGACAACGATCTCGCGCTTCTCGAACTGCCACCACGAACCCACCGGCGGGACCGCGCGCTGCGCTTTCTGGTAGGCCGCACACTCATAGGTCAAGCAGCACATCAGTCGGCCGCAAGCGCCTGAGATCTTGGCCGGATTGAGGCTTAGGTTCTGCTCCTTGGCCATCTTGAGCGTGACCGGCTCGAATTCGAGCAGGTGCGTGGTGCAGCAAAGACGCCGGCCGCACGGTCCGATGCCGTCGCACCGGCGGGCGGCGTCGCGCGCGCCCACCTGGCGGAGTTCGATCCGCGTGCGGAAGATGCTTGCCAGATCGCGGACCAGCTCACGGAAATCGACCCGGCGTTCGGCCGTGAAGTAGAAGGTCACCCGGTTGCCGTCGAACTGAGTCTCGGCGTCGATGATCTTCATCTCGAGAGCGAAGTGCTCGGCCCGGCTGCGACAGATCTCGAGTGCTTCCTGATCTTCCTCGGCCAGCACGGTCAGGCGCGCCACCTCCTCGTCCGTGGCGATACGCAGGATCCCGCGCACGGGCTGTCCCTTGCGGCGCTTGAGAGGAGTACCGTCGCACAGGGCGATCCAGCCCAGATCTTTGCCGCGCTCGGCTTCGACCAGCACAGGGGTGCGGGGGGCCAAATCGATCTGGCGGGGATTGACGAAGACCTCCCGCCGACCGCCGCGAAAGGCCACGTGGTAGTAAGGTCCATCCGGAATCGGGATGTCGCGGGGCTCGGGGCTGCGACGCCGGTTGCGCCGGCCAGCGGGCGGTCGTCCGTTGTGGCTGCCCGATCCAGGCTTGGTTTCATCTCTATCGGCCACTGCCATGAAAGCATTCCTCTGGCACCGGGATGCCCCGGTACGATCTATGTTGTTACACCGTCGCCACCGGTCAGGCGATTGACCCGGAGAAGAGCGACCTGCAAGGCCAGCAGCGGATTCACGTTCTGACCAATGGCCGCCAGCATCTCCTCCAGAATGGCGATCCGGCGTTTGATTTCAGCCACGGTGACCTGCTGGGCCCGGGCTTCGATACGCCTCTGCTGGTCCCGGTTGGCGATCCGATCGGCCGGCACACCGCCATGGACCAACAGGAGGTCCTCGTAGTAGCGCATTAGAACATCGACCAACAAGCCGGCCTGCTCGGGGTTCCAGTGCTTGCCCGGCGGCCGTTCGAGCGGACGCACCTTGGCGCGCACCGCCGAGAGGTCGGCAAGCTCGGTCTCGAACAAGTCCAGCGCCCGTGCTCGCTGGCTCAACAGATCCTCGGAGGCCATCGCCAGCGCCCGGCCCAAGCTCCCTTGGGCCAGCGCGGCCAGAACCTCGATCCCCTCGTCCCCGCCCCGGGGCAGGGCTGCACCGTGTTGCTTCCTCAACGTCTCGCGGATAAAGTCCGCTGGCACGGGTCGGAATCGTATCCGCTGGCAGCGCGAGAGAATCGTGGGAAGGAGCTGCTGGGGATCACGACAGGTCAGAATCAGATACGTTCCGGCCTGCGGTTCCTCGATGAGCTTCAGCGCTGCCTGCGCCGCCTCGGGTGTCATGCGCTCGGCATCCCGGATGATGTCGACCCGGTTGCCCTTCCCCACCCGCGTCTTCGACGCCTCCGCCTTCAAGGCGCGGATCCGCTCGATCCCGATCGACGCATTCGGTGGAATCCCCCATGAATGGTAGGGATCGGCGGCAAAAGCTTCAAGAGTCTTCTGATGGTCGGCGTCCTCGGCACGGCCGGGCAACACCACGTGGACGTCGGGATGGGTGAACCGCGCCACCTGCCGGCAGGATGGGCAGTGGCCGCAGGGAGCCGCCTTCTCGCTGCACAAGAGCTGTTGGGCCAACCCGTGGGCAGCGCGGGTCTTCCCCACGCCGGCCGGTCCCCAGAGCAGGATGGCGTGGGCGGCACGACCGCGGGCATGCGCGCCTCGCAGCGCCTCGATCGCGATCTGCTGGTGCTTCACGCGGTCGAAGAGGGCCTCGCCGGCCCCCTGGCCCAAGTCGGGCTGGGATCCGGCCGTCCGGCGTCCCGAGTCTGTCACCTCGACCCTCCTCTTCCCTCTGCGCAACACCCGGGCCGCTCCATCCAGTCTCGGCCGCCCGATGCGGTCTCCCACCGAACCCGACGGTGCCGGTGCTAACGGCGGAGCCAACCCAACGGATCGACCGCCTCTTGGCCGCGGCGGATCTCGAAGTGCAGACAGCTGCCCTTCAGCGAGTCCGTATCCCCCACCCGCGCGACGGTCTGCCCAGAGGCTACCACTTCCCCGGGGGCCACATCGATGTGGGAAGCATGGGCATAGAGCGTAAAATCCCCCTGGCCGTGATCCAGGATCACGGTGCGCCCGTAGCCCCCCAGCCAGCCGGCGTAGGCCACCTTGCCGGCAGCCACAGCGAGAATGGCCGCCTGGGCCTCGGCGGCAATCTCGATCCCCTTCTGCTCGACGCGGGTGCCGTAGCGGGGATGGACATGGGTGCCGAACCTGGTCACCACCCGCCCCCGCGTGGGCCAGGGCAGCCGCCCGCGCAGCGGTCCCAGACCCTGGCCCGAAAACGACTCGGTGCTTCTCCGGGACTGCTCGATCAGCCGCTCGATCTCGGCCTGCGATACCTGCAGCTTCCGGGCCTGCTCCTCGTAGCGGGCAATCTCATCGCGCAACCGCTCGCGCGTCTGCTGCTGTGTGCGTTCCCGAGTGGCAACCTGGTTCAGTTCCGCCTGACGCTCGGCACGTAGGCGCGCGACCTGCTCCTGCCGCCTTCGGATCCCTTCGACATCGGCAGCCACCGCCTCACGCTGTTCGGCCACGGCCAGCACGCCCTCGCGAAGCTTCTTCACGGTCCGCCCCCAGTAGTGGGCGCGAGCGAAGATCTCCCCGAATGTGGCCGAGGAGACGATCAGCTCGGCCGCCTCCACGCTACCCAATTTGTAATAGTGGCGCAGCGCCTCGCCCAACTCGCGCTGCAGGGCACCCAGGCGCGCTTCCCCGCGCTCGAGTTCACTCTGACGCGCCGCCAGATCGCGCTCGAGCGTCTGAGCTTGGAGTTCGAGAGTGTGGAGCAACCGCTCCGTGTTGGATCGCTCACGTTCCAGTTCGGCCAGGAGCTCCTCGACCACCGCGCCCTCGGCCTGAAGCTCGGCGATGCGGGCCCGGCTGGCCTCGAGCCGGGCCCGCAGGTCGGCCAGTTCGGCCTGGCGCTCCCGGATCAGGCCCTCGACCGAGCTGCCGCCGGCCACACCCGCGATCGCCAGCCAGGCGACCAAGCCACACAGCAGACCCACCAGGCCCCGGATGGACAGCCTCCTACGACGCAAAGGCTCCTCCCCGCCGTTCGAGCTGCCGGATGGAAACCTCCACCGTCAGCAGGCTTCCGGCCACGCCGACCACCGAGACGCCCAGGACGAAGAGCAGGACCGAGGCAGCCGGCAAGAAACGAAGGCCCGGAAACAGGTAGCCGCTGGCCAGGTAGGCTCCGTAGAGCAGGAGCAGGGCCAGGACCGACCCCACCAGGCACAGCAGGACACCGGCGATGACGAAGGGGGAACGGATGAACGCGTCGGTCGCGCCGATCATCTTCATGATCCCCAGCGTTTCCTCGCGCATCAAGACGATCAGCCGCAGCGTGTTGCCCAGCACGAGTACGATGGCCAGCACCGCCAGCAGTCCGGTCAGGGCGTTGGCGCGCTGCACCATCGTGAGCCCGCGGTCCAGGGCCTCGACCCAGCGCTCGCCGTAGAGGACATCTTCGATGCCCTCATAGGCTGCGATCTCCCTCGCCAGCCGCGACAAGGTGGCCGCGTCGGAAGCATCCTTGGCCGGCACGATCAGGAACGCATCAGGCAATGGATTCTCGCCGATCGTGGCGGCCAGATCCTCCAGTCCCAGGTCCTCTTCGATCTCGCGCAGGGCATCGGCCCGGCTGACGCGCTGAAGAAGACGTACTTCAGAGAAGCTCGAGAAGTGGTGCTCGAGCTCAGCGACCCGCTCGGCGGCGATACCCGTGTCCAGAAACACCGACAAGCCCTTGCGCTCGCCGAGCCGGTCGGCCAAGACCAGGATGTTGTGGCTGACCAGCATCAGCAAGCACAGCAGAAAGAGCACCGCCGCAATGGCGGTGACCGCCGCGAAGCTGGCCGACAGATTGCGGCGCAGCGAAGAGCGGGCTTCCTGCAAGAAGAAGAGGAAGGTCTTCAATAGATTTCCGTCCCGTGAGGCCTGAGGTAGAGGTCCTCGGCCACCCGTCCTTCGTGCAAGGTGATCATGCGCGTCGCAAACCGGCGCGCGAATTCGACATTGTGTGTGGCCACGACGACCGTCGTGCCGGCAACATGGAAGTGCTCGAGCAACGCCATGATCTCCTCGCCGGTCGCCCGGTCGAGATTGCCGGTCGGCTCGTCGGCCAGCAAGAGCGGCGGTTCGTGGATCAAGGCCCGACCGATGGCCGCGCGCTGCTGCTCGCCGCCGCTCAGCTGGTGGGGGAAGGCGTTGCGCTTGCCGTAGATCCCCACACTACGCAGCACGCGCGAGACCGCGCGGGTGATGACCTTGCGCTCGAGCGTGCCGGTCATCCGCAGGCAGAAGGCCACGTTCTCGAAGATGGTCTTCTCCTTGATGAGGCGAAAGTCCTGAAAGACCATGCCGCAGCGGCGCCGTAGGTAGGGAATCTGCGACCGGGTGATCGTCTCGCTATCGAATCCCACCGCTCCCACCCGGCCGTGCGTGGGCCGCTGTTCGAGCGTCACCAGCTTGAGCAGCGTGCTCTTGCCGGCCCCACTCTCCCCGAGCAAGAAGACCATCTCCCCCGGCTCGATGTGGAAGGTGACGTCCTCGAGTGCCCACAGCTCATCGGCCTCGGGATAACGCTTTCGCACACGCTCGAAGGTGATCATTCGTCCTCGGCCCCCGACACCTCGTTCCAGGTGAGGTTGACCTCGTCGAGTTTCTCGACCTGGTCGACGTGGTAGTAGTCACCGGCCTGCTTGCGGCTGACCTGGGACGTGGGCACCTCCCGCAAGGTAATGCGCTTTCCCCGCGTCCGGCTGGGATCGAGCAGGCGGATCTGCTCACCGGCCCGGACCTCCCGCGCGGGGCGAACGGGTTCATCATCGACCAGCACGCGGCCCTCGCGGCAAGCCCGGGCCGCCAGCGACCGGCTCTTGACCAGGCAGAGCCAGTGCAGCGCCTGATCAATCCTCACCCCATGGGAACCTCTCGATGTGATGTCGCTGCTTGATCTCGGCCACCCATTCCTCGTAACGGCCTTCGCGCTTCTGTGCCCGCACCAGGTCGGCCAATTCCCCGGCGACCTCCTCGTAGGCGAAGTCGCGTTCATCCTCGCGCTCGACCAGCCGGAAGATGTGGAAGAACCCCTCGGTCTGGATCGGCGTAGTGATCTCGCGCTCTTCGAGCTGGGGCAGGCGCTCGGCCGCCAGACCGGACATCCCGCCCTGGGGCACCCAACCGAGATCGCCGCCCCGCGCGGCCGACTCCGGCTCATCGGAATAACGCCTGGCCAACTCGTCGAAAGGCTCCCCGGCGAGGGCACGTTCGTAGACCATCTCGGCACGCTCTTCGGCGCGGGCGATGTCGGCTTGCACGATGGGTACGCGGAAGAGGATATGACTGGGGTGCACCCATTCGCCGCCCGGATCCTTCGCGTGCATCTTGACTAGATGGAATCCCAGGGGGCTGGGCATTGGCTCGCTCACCTCTCCCTCGGGCACGCCGAAGACCGTCTCCTCGAACTGCGGCCCCATGCTGCCGGTGAGGTCCCCGCGGCGGAGGCGTCGCAGGTCGCCACCGGTGCGACCGTTGGGATCGTCCGAGTACCGTTTGGCGGCCTCGGCGAAACTGAGCTTGCCCAACCGGATCTGTTCGGCCACGTCCAGGGCCAGCGACTGTGCCTTCGCCAGCAGGACTGAATCAGGCTGGACGGCGATGACGATGTGCTGCAGATGCAGGGCGGTGTCACGCTTGGGCAGATCGGCGCGGTTCGCTTCGTAGTAGGCGCGCACCTCATCATCGCTCACGGCGATGTCACCACCTAAGTCCCGCTGCATCAGCCGCCCGATCATCATCTCCATGCGTGCCTGCCGGATGTAGCGCTCGCGCAGCTCATCCTCGGTGAGCCCTTCCAGCTTGAGCTGGCGCTGAAACGCCTCCTCGGAACCGATCTCCTGCTTGTTGCGGGCGATGGCTTCATCGACCGCCTGGATGACCTCGCCCTGATCCACGGGAATCTCCTGAGCCAGGGCCTCCCGATACAGCACGAGCTGATCGATTTGCTGGTCCAGGATCTGCTCGCGTAGCTCGGCGACCTGCGCCTCATCCGTGCGATCGATCCCCATCGTCTGGATGGCCATCTCGAGCTGCGCCTGCACCTCGCTAAGCAGGACCGGCTCCTCATCGACCACCGCCACGATGCTCTCGACGGGCTCCTGCGCCATCGCTTCGGAAGAGAACCCCCAGAACGGGCCGAACGGGGCCGGCAGAAGCGCCGAGAGCAATGCCACGGCGAGCGGTGCCACGACCCTCCGCCGACCAGACGCCGACGAGCGCGCCCGGCCGGACGCAGGGTCACTGACGCGACCGGTTCCGGCCCGGGCGCACACGATGTCGTTCTCGCGACCGGCTCCGGCCCGGGCGCACACGAGGTCGTTCATGCCATATCCTCCGGCCCCGTGGTGGCCATGATGGTCGTTCCCGAGGACACGGCCCCGGTCGTCTGCATGCTGGAATCGGTCTATCCGCTTCATGAGCATCCTCTTTAGCATCCTCTCGAGCATCCTCTTGCCTTCGTCCGCACCCATTGCCCTGCGGCTGTTTGCCCCGCGGGGCAGAATACTGGACTGGCTGAATCCATCCAACCCCTAAGCCCGGCGCGCGGTAGCTGCCCAGATCAGCCAGCCGGGCACGTTTCGGCGTCACAGAAAGGGGGGGAACGAACCGACCTAGGGAAATGGCAACTCCATGCTATGCAACACGCGGGTCGGCCCACGGGTCCACACACGCGATCGTCAAGAAAGGAGCAGAGGGTCAGGCCGATGCTCAAAGCATATCAACCCACCCGGGCCGCCGAACTGATCCGTTCGGGGTTTGCCGGCCTCCTGCATCAGCAGGCCGAGGAGAAAGGCCTGCACCTGCAAATCTGGTCGCTGGAGATGATGGTGCTCTTCGCCACGGCCAGCTCACCCACCGACGAGGTCGTCCGCCGCATCCAGGCCCTGGCCGAGCTGGCGGTGGTGGAAGGGTCGGCCCAGCAGGATCTCTTGCCCGACGGCCGGGCGGTCTTCGCCCTGCCGCTCCACGCCGACACCGGTCCGGCCCTGGGCATCCTGACGGCGGTCTCGCGGCGAGCACCGGAAGCAACCACCGGCCCATACAAACAGGCGCTGCGCACCCTGGCGGTGGCCATCGGCTCTCATCTATCCCTGGCACACCACACCTCGGGACAGCAAGAGGAGCTGACGACGCTGCGCGACGAACTCGGTATGCTGCGGCGCATCTCGACCCGGCTCAACACGCCCGAGACCAGCCTGCAGACGGTCGAGTTCATTCTGCAGCAGGGCTGCGCTCCACTGCACGCCGACCTGGCGATCCTGCAGATTCCCACCGTCCGCCAGCCCCTGCTCTGCGCGAACCCGTACCTGGATCCGCCGCGGCTGGAACTGAGCGAGCCGGCCGCGCGCCAGCTGGCCGGCCGACTATGGTATTGCCTGGGGCGTTGGCCCGGAGAACGGGTCCACGGCCCCTTGGACCAGCTTCTTGGCCCGTCGGCACCGTTTGCTCGCACTGTACAGGCCGCGCTGTGCCCCGTGCAGCCCGAGCAACCCAAGTCCGGATTCCTCGCCGTGCTCCGCGCCGGGGCGACCCCCTACAGTCCGCACGACCTGCAGCTTCTGAACGCCCTGGCCGAGCAGGCCTGCGTGGCGCTGCGTAACGTGGGCCTTCAGGAAAACGTCGGCCAGTTCTTGATGTCCACCGTCAAGGCCCTGGTGAGCACGATCGAGGCAAAGGATCCCTATACCTCCGGTCATTCGGCGCGGGTCAACCTGATCTCGATGCTGCTGGGCAAGCAGATGGGTCTGGTCTCCGACGCGCTCGAGGAACTGCGCTGGGCCAGCATCCTGCACGATGTCGGCAAGATCGGGATGCCGGAGGCGATTCTCAACAAGCGGGGTCCGCTGAGCCCGGAAGAGTTCGAGATCGTCAAGCAGCACACCTGGCGCGGGCATGAAGTACTGAGCCACATCGGGCAGCTCAAGGGTGCCAGCCAGGCGGTGCTCTTCCATCATGAACGCATCGACGGCGGCGGCTATCCGATGGGCATCACCCGCTCGGCCATCCCCCTGGCAGCGCGCATCATTGCGGTCGCCGACACCTTCGACGCCCTGACCTCGAACCGGCCGTACCGCCAGGCAGGCAACGAGGAGATCGCATTCGCCGAGATCCGTCGGGTGAGCGGCGTGCAGCTCGACAGCGACGTGGTCGATGTCCTCGCCGGGATGATCCCCTTCCTGCGCGACAACCGCATCATGCTCGAGACCGCCGCCGAAAGGTCGGCGTGACGTCGGCGCACGGTCGGCGTGACCTTGGCACACGGTCGGCGTGACCTTGGCACACGGTCGGCGTGACCTTGCCGCACGGCGTGACGTTGGCACACCATGAGCCCCACCACGATCGGTGCGGTACGCTAGGCGAACTCCACGACGATCGGGGCATGGTCGGAAGGACCATCATCCCCCGCGAGCTCCGAGACGATCCACGTCGCCACCGGCTCGTCGGGAAGGTTCCTTCCGAAGAACCAATCCAGATGCAGGGGAATCCCGCGCTCCCGGAACGGCAGGCACCGCTGCAAGAGCTGTCGCAGCGGCGCGATCAGCCCATCCCCCTCCTCGATGAGAGCCAGAGGCGCGTGGGCGGTGGGCCCGGAGGCATTCAGATGCGTCCACTGGTACCCGGCTTCTCCCATGACCGCAAAGAGCGGTTCGCGTCCGGCGCGCCAGGGCTCATCAAACTGCTCCCGGAGGCGGCCGCGCGGGGTGAGCAGCAACCGCAGCGCCCCGGCGGCGGTTCGGCGCAGGGATCCCCGCGAGAAGGTGTGCGTGTTGAGGTCTCCCGAGAGAAGCACGTGCTCGGCCACCTTCCCCTGCGCGCGCACATGCCGGCAGAACGCATCGGTGCCTCCCAGGAAGGCCTGCATCTGGACGGCTCGCCCCAAGGCGCCTCCTCGAACCTCGTGGTGGGCGGTTCCCGTCACCAGCCCCCCGGGCAGCGCGACGACCAGCCCGATCCGTTGTCCCAAGCGCTTCTCGCTGAAGGAAAACATGTCGAAGCTCTCGGGCAGGGAGATGCCGCTCCAGGCCAGGGGCCGCACCCGAGTGAGGACGGCCACGCCGTGTAGACCGGTCTCGTTCTCACCCGGCGCATCGTCGTCGGCTCCCGGTCCTTTGGTGAGCTCGAGGTAGTTGGGCTGGAACACCCAGTACAGGCCCAGACGCCGGGCGAGTTCGGCCGCCACATGGCGATTTCGTGATCGCGCCATGCCGACATCGACCTCGTTGAGCAGGATCACATCCGCGCCAGCGAGATGCGGGTGCGAGGCAAGCGCCTCGAGAACCCCCTCGAAGGCAATGCCCTTCAGGATGTTCCAGTGAACGATGCGCACGGGCCGGCCCACCGACCGGCTCGCCGGTGGGCTCGCGGCTGGGTTCGCCGGTGGGCCCACCGGTGGACCCGCCGCTGGGCCCGCATGCGGCATACGGAGCAGCTTCGTGACGGCTGCCCCCCACTGTCGCCAGAACGGCGACTCTTCGAGCGCCTCCCGGTTGGGTATCAGCCGAAGCGACTGACACCAATCGCGGATCTCCTCCGGGCTGGGAGAACCCCGGGGCCAGTCAGACACCGGGCATTGCCTCCTGGTGCAACTGGTCCAGACGGGTTCGCACTTGCTCGGCCTGGTCGCGATCGCGGGCGGAGATCAACAGGGCCTCGGGGAACTCCGCCCGGCGGCCGGCCAGGTCTTCAGGAGAGAGCAGGTCGGCTTTGTTGAACACCAGCAGCGTGGTCGCTGGCGGCCGGTCCATCAGGTCCCGGATCACCTCTTCGACCGCCGTCATGTGTGCACGAAAATCGTCATGGGCTGCATCCACGACATGGATGAGACACTCGGACTCGCGCACCTCGCCCAGGGTGGCCCGGAAGGAGGCCACCAGGTGGTGGGGCAGCTTGCGGATGAAGCCTACCGTGTCCGACAGAAGCAGGGCCTCGGGCGGTCCGCCCTCGGGTGGCAGGCGCAAGGTCAGCCGCCGCGTGGTGGTATCCAGCGTGGCGAAGAGGCGGTCCTCCTCCAGAACCCCGGCCCGGGTCAGCGTATTGAAGAGCGTGGATTTACCGGCGTTGGTGTAGCCAACCAGGCTGGCGCGGTAGAGTCGCTGGCGCCGTCGCCGCTGCGTATCCCGCTCCCGCTCAACCGCCTCGAGGCGCCGCTTGAGCATGCCAATGCGCTGGCGCACCCGCCGCCGGTCGACCTCGAGCTGGGTCTCGCCGGGCCCCCGGGTACCGATTCCGCCCACTTGCCGTGAAAGGTGCTGCCAGAGACCGGTCAGGCGGGGCAGCATGTATTGAAGCTGCGCCAGCTCCACCTGGATCATCGCCTCCCGGGTCCGTGCACGCGAGGCGAAGATGTCCAGGATCAGCTCGGTGCGGTCGATGACCTTGCGCTCCAGATGGCGCTCTAGGTTCCGTCCTTGCGCGGGCGACAAATCTTCGTCGAAGATCACCAGATCGGCGGCGTGCTCCTCGCATAACCCCTTGAGGGCATGAAGCTTGCCCTGGCCCAGGAACGTCCCCGGCCGGATGCCGTCGCGCCGCTGGTAGAGTCGCTCGACGACCTCCGATCCGGCCGTCTCGGCCAGCAGCCCCAGCTCGCTCAAGCTGGTATCGGTGGGCAGGTCGGTGCGACGGCCTGGCCTCCAGTTCGCCTCGGCCGGTGCCTGCGCCCGCCGGCCGGCGGAGTGGCCTGGGTTTCCCTGCCGCGCCTGGTTCGCGCCCGCCCCGCCGGGGTACGGCGCATTAGGTGGCTGGGACAGGCCCACCAGAATCGCTCGTTCGGGCACTCGCCCCGTCTCGATTGTCAATCCGATTGGTCCTCCTTCTCGTCCGTATCGGTACCTGGCTCCACGCCCACTTTGATTAGACCGGGGATCACGGCGGCGGATCAAGCCGATTCGGCCCCCGACGCCCCAGTCGGAACCGCCGGGCCCCGGACAGAGCCGCCAGGGGCCAGATAGTACGGCCGCGCCCCGAACCGAGCCGCGCCCCGAACCGAGCCGCGCCCCGAACCGAGCCGTGCCGCCTCGAAACCAAGCGTCAGGGGCTCGGAGATGCTGCTCTTGCCGGGTCAACGGCATTTACCGTATGATACTTCGCCCCGCCGGCAGATGGGTTGCGAGGGGAATTGCAAGGGGAGGCCACGAAATGTCATCGATGGACCAGATCAAGAACATCATCGACACCAAACAGGTCGCGATGGTGGACTTCAAGTTTTCGGACCTCTTTGGGCGGTGGCAACACGTCACCCTGCCGACGAGCGCCTTCGATCAGGAGACGATCGACCGGGGCGTAGCCTTCGATGGCTCCAGCGTGCCGGGCTTTCAGCGGCGTTCGGGGGCCGATCTCGTTCTGCTTCCGGATGTGGAGACCGCACAGCTCGACCCGTTTTTCGAACTCCCCACCCTGAGCATGATCTGCCAAATCGGTGAGGCCGACAGCGGTGCTCTCTTCGCCCGCGACCCCCGGCTCATCGCCCAGCGCGCCGAGGCCTATGCCAAGGAGTGCGGCATTGCCGACGCCGGCTTGTGGTTGTGCGAACTCGAGTTCTACATCTTCAACAAGGTTGCCTACGGCAACACGATCAACTCCTCATTCTACGAGGTCGATTCCGATGAGGCCGACTGGAACACCGGCAGTCACCAGGAGCGCCAGCTCGGGCACAACATTCCCCACCAGGGCGGCTACCATGCGAGCCCGCCGCTGGACCGTCTCCACAACTTGCGCGCCAAGATGGTTCGCATGATCGAGCAGGCCGGGATGCCGGTGCGCTACCACCACCACGAAGTGGGCGGCCCCGGCCAGTGTGAGATCGAGCTCACGCGCCAGAGTTTGCTGCACACGGCCGACGGCGTCATGTGGGCGAAGCACATCATCAAGAACCTGACGATTCGCCAGGGCCTGAGCCCCACCTTCATGCCCAAGCCGCTCTACAACGAAGCCGGTTCGGGCATGCACTTCCACCAGAATCTGCTAATGAATGGACGCAACCTTTTCTACGACCCCGATGGCCTGCACGGTCTGAGCCAGGCGGCGCTCTACTACGTCGGCGGCTTGCTCAAGCACGGCCGGGCGCTTCTGGCACTCACCAATCCGAGCACGAACAGTTACAAGCGGCTCATCCCCGGGTTCGAGGCTCCCACCCAGCTCTTCTTCGGTCTCGCCAACCGGAGCGCGGCCATCCGCATTCCCAAGTATGCGAACAGCGACGCCGAACAGCGCATCGAGTTTCGGCCGCCCGACGGAACCTGCAACGTCTACCTGGCCATGGCCGCCCAGCTTCTGGCCGGCCTCGACGGCATCCGCAACAAGATCGATCCCTGTGATCTCGGATGGGGACCGATCAACGAAGACATCCACAACCTCGATGAAGCCGCCCGGCAGAAGATCGAGGCGGTGCCTTCATCCTTGCAGGAGGCGCTGCAAGCGCTGGAGGACGACCACGAGTTCCTGACCGGCACCGGCGTCTTCCCGGAAGACTTCGTATCGGTGTGGGTCGAGCGGAAGATGACGCTGGAGGCGAACGAGGTGCGCAACCGGCCCCATCCCTACGAGCTCACGCTGTACTACGACTTCTAGCGCTCGGGCCCTCTCGCAGCGGGACACGGCGGCACGATAGAAACGCGCCCCCGGATCGAGTGATCCGAGGGCGCGTCGCTTTGCTTCGCTGAGGATTGCCTATGGCCGTCGGTCCGGCGCGGGTCGTCTAGCACCTGCGCAACAGGACCGATGACCTGGCTCAGGCGGACTAGTACATGCCGCCCATACCGCCGCCCATGCCGGGGTCGCCGGCGGGCATCGGCTTCTCCTCCTCTGGAATCTCCGAGACCATCGCCTCGGTGGTGATCATGAGGCTGGCGATCGAGGCCGCGTTCTGCAGAGCCGAGCGCGTGACCTTCTTCGGGTCGATGATACCGGCCTCGAACATGTCCACGTACTCGTCCTTCTCGACGTTGTAGCCGAAGCTCTTCTTGTTGCTCTTGCGGACTTCCTGGACCACCAGGCTGCCCTCCTGGCCGGCGTTATCGACCAGGGTGCGCAGCGGAGCCTCCAACGAGCGCTTCACGATCTGAACGCCCACCGCGATGTCCCCCTCGTCGGTGAGCTTGTCCAGCGCAGGGCTGCAGCGCAGCAGCGCCACGCCACCGCCCGCAACGATACCTTCCTCGACCGCCGCGCGGGTGGCGTGGAGGGCGTCCTCGACACGGGCCTTACGCTCCTTCATCTCGGTCTCGGTGGCTGCACCGACGTTGATCACGGCGACACCGCCGGAGAGCTTCGCGCGACGCTCCTGGAGCTTCTCGCGATCGTAGTCCGAGGTGGTCTCCTCGATCTGGTTGCCGATCTGCTGGATGCGAGCCTTGATGTCGGCCGCCTTGCCGGCGCCCTGGATGATGACCGTGCTGTCCTTGTCGATCTTGATCGAGCGAGCCTTCCCGAGATCGGTCAGTTGCGCGCTCTCGAGCTTGCGGCCCATCTCCTCGGAGATGACCTGGCCGCCGGTCAGGATGGCGATGTCCTCGAGCATGGCCTTGCGGCGATCGCCGAAGCCAGGCGCCTTGACCGCGCAGCACTGCAGCGTGCCGCGGAGACGGTTGACGACCAGGGTCGCCAGGGCCTCGCCCTCGACGTCCTCGGAGAGCAGCATGATCGGCTTGCCGGCCTGACTGACCTTCTCGAGAATCGGGAGCAAGTCCTTCAGGCTGGAGATCTTCTTGTCGTAGAGCAGGATGTAGGCGTCCTCGAGAACCACCTCCATGCTGTCCTTGTCGGTAATGAAGTAGGGCGAGAGGTAACCGTTGTCGAACTGCATCCCTTCGACGAGATCGAGGTAGGTGTCGGTGGACTTGGCCTCTTCGACCGTGATCGTGCCTTCCTTGCCAACCTTGTCCATCGCCTCGGCAATGATCTTGCCAATCGTCATGTCGCCATTGGCACTGATCGTCGCGATCTGCTCGATCTGCGAGGTGTCGTTGACCTTCTTCGACATCTTCTCGAGCTCGGCCACCACGGCCTCCACGCCCTTCTCGATACCGCGCTTCAGGTGCATCGGATTCGCGCCCGCGGTCACGTTGCGCAGGCCCTCGCGGAAGATCGCCTCGGCCAGCAGCGTCGCCGTGGTGGTACCATCACCGGCCACGTCGGAGGTCTTCGAGGCCACCTCGCGCACCATCTGCGCGCCCATGTTGTGCCACGGGTCCTTCAGCGTCACTTCCTTGGCCACGGTGACGCCGTCCTTGGTGATCGTGGGCGAGCCCCACTTCTTCTCGAGCACTACATTGCGACCGCGCGGACCCAAGGTAACCTTCACGGCGCGGCTGAGCTGCTCGACGCCTTCCAGGATGGCCCTGCGGGCTTCTTCTTTGAATAGAAGCTGCTTTGCCGCCATGATTCCAAACCTCCTTATCGTTACTCAACCACGCCGAGAACGTCGTCTTCGCGCATGATGAGATACTCATCGCCCTCGATCTTGACCTCGGTGCCGGCGTACTTGCTGATGAGCACGCGATCGCCGACCTTCACCTCGAGCTCACGAACCTCACCCTCATCCGTCCGGCGGCCCTTGCCACAGGCGATGACCTTCGCTTCCATCGGCTTTTCCTTGGCGGTATCGGGAATGATGATGCCGCCGGCCGTCTTCTGCTCGTTGTCCTCATCAAGCCGCTTGACGAGGATGCGATCCCCCAAAGGACGGATCTTCGTCTTCATCGACCTTTCCTCCTTCACGGGATGCGAGGGAACCGCTCCTTCTTGGATGACAGTCCCGAAGATCCCTTTCCATCTGTCGCGCCGGGACGCATGACCCGGCATCCTAAGGAGTTGCCTCACTAGCGACTCCGAACCTCCCAAATCGGGCGTGCTGATAGCAGCCATCTGATTCATGTGCCAATATCATGCCAAACTGACATGCCATTTCTATCTATCTTGTCTACATTGAATTAGATCAATTTCTCCCATATGATTTCCGTTCGGCGCATTTTGTTTCTGCCACATTGGCCGCCATATTGATTCATATTGGAACGTCTGTTTGTCCCAAGTTGCAACGCTTCTGGCTTCTTGGAGCTATTCCGCCGGACAATGTCTGCCAATCGGGAAGAATCGAGCAGTGGTACTCTCTCACAATGCTGCCATTCTGGCAGCCTCCGTCTCTGATTACGGATTGGATCGAGCGCCGGCGATCCATGCTCGTGATCCGCGCCACGTGATCCACGCCACGTAATCCGCGCTCGCGATCCACGCCACGTGATCCGCGCCACGCAGGCAACGAACACTAGTCGGTCTGGTAGGATTTCAGCTTGCGGTAGAGCGTTCGCACACCGATCCCCAACATGCGGGCCGCCTTCTCTCGGTTGCCGTCACACAAGCGAAGCGTTCGTTCGATGGCGCGCCGTTCCAGGTCTGCCAAGGTAACCCCCGGGGGAAGGTCGCGGAGACCTTGCCCCGCGGGCGCCTCACGGAAGGCTTCGGGCAAGTCCTGCTCCTCGATTCGCCCGCGTACCGAACCGAGATCCGCAAGCTCGCGCACAACCTGCCTGAGCTCGGACACGTTGCCGGGCCAATCGTAGGCCTCCAGGCGGTCGAGCACCTCGCGGAAGAAGCGAATCGGCCGGTCCTGCTCGCGCTCGATCTCGGACAGGAAGTGCCTCGCCAAGGGCACGATGTCCCGCCGCCGGAAGCGCAGGGGCGGAAGCTCGAGGCGGGCCTCCGCAAGAATCTCCACCAGCCCTTCGTCCAACCGGCCGGACTCGACCAGCCCCCGCGGATCGGTTTCACAGGCCGCCACGATGCGGGGACGGATATCGATCGCCTCGCCGTCAATGGCCGGCCGCAAAAGCCTCGTCCGCAGCAAATCGGCCACCCGTTCCTGGAGATCGATGGGCAGGTGCGTCAGGTCATCGAGAAACAGGGTGCCTTCCGAGGCCCGCTCCAAGCGGCCGGGACGCCGGGCGCGGGATCCGCTCGACGGCGTGCCGAACAGCTCGCGCGCCAGCTGGCGCGGCGGCAGCGCGCTACAGCGGAGGTCGAGCAATACGCCGTTGCGACGCCGGCTGTTGTGATGGAGCATCCCCGCAACGAGACGCTTGCCGGTGCCTTCCTCGCCAACCAGCAGTGCGTGCAATTCCGTGGGAGCAACCTCCTTCAGCCAGGCGCGCACCTGCGCCAGGGCTGGGGAATCGCCGATCAGGTTGGGGAAGCTGAACCGCTGGTCGAGCTGCTGGGTCACCCTCGAGAGGTCTCCAACCAGCCGTTGCCGTTCGAGGAGCCGCTCGACCGTCGCCTGAAGCTTGATCAGATTGTAGGGCGGCGACTGGAAATCCACGACACCCCGCGACAGGGCCTCGGTAGCGCGCTGCTCTTCTTCGGGACGGATCAGCAGAATCCCCCCAGCTTCGGGATTGCGTGAACGCGCCAGCTCGAGGATCGCCAGCCCCTGGATACTCGGGGCACTGAGTTCGGTGACGATCACATCCACCGGCCGCCGATCCAGAATCCGCTCCGCCGCAGCCCGGTCGGAGACCGCCCGGCTCTCGCAGGGAAGCTGAGACAACCGACGTTCGATTTCCTTACGCGCGCTCGCGCTGCCATGGGCGACCAGGATGGTAGGCCTCGGCGACCATTCGAGGGGAAGTCTCCCCCGCGCTGCATCTCTCGGATCGTCAGCCATACTTTCTGATCATCCCCCACCAGACGCCCTGCGCAGCCGTGCACTCTACGATGCTCCGCGCGCCTCGATCAGCCGTGCATTCTGCGATGCTCCGCGCGCATTGCGGTCCGTCCCGGTAAGCCGGCCCGCAGCGGCATCTGCGAGCTTCCGACAGGCAAGATAGCAAGTTAGGCCAACCCGAACCAGGGGGGAACAGACCTTGCATCCCGGTGCCTTCGCCCGGATGACCTGGGGAGGCATCCATGGGCGGCCGCCATCTGATCGCGGCAGCCGGCAGCGGGGGTAGAACGAGACTGGTTTGGGGTTTCGAAACGCGGAACTCGCGCTCCTTTGCGAAGACCTCTTGGGATCGGCACCTCAGAAGGAGCACCGATTGCAGCGCAGATACCGGCCCGCAATCCCCCGCCCGGCCGGCACGGCTCCAGCGCCCGGATGGTATGCCATCGGGAAGGTCGCCGTGCTGTGCAGCGTCGCGGGACTGATCATGGCGAGTCCGGCAGCCCGGGCGGATACGTTCCCGCCACTGGGTTTCCGGCCCCTGCCCGCGCACGTCGCGGTCGAGAAGACGATGGCACCACCGAATCCGTTCCCCATGAGCACCTCGCAGTTCGATTGGCGCAGCGAGGGTATCATTCCCGAGGCTCAACACCAGGGCGACTGCGGCGCGTGCTGGGTTTTCGCCGGGGTGGCGTGCATGGAGGCGATGTGCCGCCAAGCCGGCGCGCCGAGCTCGCTCGACCTGTCGGAGCAGCACGTCCTCTCCTGCGCCACCATGGGTTTCTTCCACCGGGGGTCCCGGGTTCGTAACCGCGGCTGCTGCGGAGGGTCGGCCACCGTCTTCGAGTTTTTGCGTGTCTACGGCTCGATGCTCGAGAGCGGTCTGCCCTACGAGGCCGGCGACTCCGGCGGAGGGGCCGACTGCGGCATGAATGTGCCCGTCGTGCCCTGCGCGCAGGAGCCGTCCTCGGGCTGGTACGTGTCCGACTGGCATCTCATCGCCGGCCCGACCCGGCCAACGGCCGAAGAGCTGAAGACTGCCCTCGCGCACGGTCCGATTTGGCTGGGCTACAACGTCTACGAAGACTTCGGCGACTACTGGTACGGAGCCTCCCCCGGCGACCCACCCTACCGTCACGAGACCGGGACGCTGGTAGGGGGCCACGCGGTGCTCTTGATCGGGTTCGACGACGAGGATCAGTCCTTCACCTGCCTGAATAGCTGGGGCCGGTACGCGGGCCCCTATGGCGACGGCACCTTCCGCGTCGCCTATGACCACAACACCGAGTTCGGCCAGGATGCCACCTGGATCGAGGTTGACCAGGGCGTCTACGATCCTGGCCCGGATTACGCCTGCTGCAATCCAAACACAGGGGGCTGCATCGTGGTTTCCGAGGAGGAGTGCGAGGCGCTGATGGGAATCTGGCAACCCCACGAGAATGCATGCACACCTCTTCTCTGCCAGGTGGAGCACATCGATGGCCCCTGCTGTCTGGAATCGGTGTGCGTGTGGCGAAGCGAAACAGAATGTTTGATGGCCGGCGGCACATGGGAGAGCCAGGCCGGCAGCTGCGATCCCAATCCCTGTCCGGATCCTCCGGGCAGCGGGTTGGCCGCCTGCTGCCAGGGACCCGACTGCTTCCTGGCCACCGAAGCCGAGTGTGAAAGCGAACAGGGCGATTGGATGCCGGCCAGCCCCGCCTGCGATCCCAATCCCTGTCCGTCCCCGAATGAGCGGTTGACCTGGGGCGCCATCAAGATCCGCTACCGCGCCAGCCTGAGCGCGGAAAGATGATCGGAGGAAAGCTATGTGCGCTGATCGACGTTCCAGTGGCCTCCGTTTCCTGGAGAACCTGGCCTACTTGGTGCCCGGGTACGAGGGCTATCGCGACCAAGCACGCCGGCAGGAAGAGGACAGCCGTCTGAGAGGGCGGGTCAATCGCAAGCTGCTGTATTTGCTCAACGCACTCGAATCGATTCACGATCGGTGGTCCGCCGAAGCGTGGGACACCCACATGGACCTGCTCGACCAGCGGCGGATCCAGCTTCAGACGATCGTCGACACGGTCAAGTCCCCCCCTCCCACCTACGCGATGTTCTTCAGCACGACGCAGCTGGAGGAGGACTTGCTCGAACGATTGCTCGAATCCGATCTCTTGATCTTGCAGGATCTGGATGACACCGAAGCCTACCTGGAATCCCGCGGGGGAAAGGTATCGACAGCGCCCCGCACCGTGCGAGCGTTCCTACGCACGCTGGACGAGCATCTGGGATCCCTCGAACGACACCTGATCATGCGGGAGAAGATCCTGGCCAGCGCGACCTGGAACGACATGGAGGCCAATCCCAGCCAGGCGGCGTGAGGGCGCACGGGAAGGGCCCTCTACTGGGCCCCTCCCAACGCCTGAGCCTGTAATGCCTGGGACTTCAGGTGCGGCAGCAACGCTTCACCCCAGCCGGCGACATCCGAGCTACGGACGACGTAGGCATCGGCGATCCAGCTGGAGAAGTCGTCCTCCAGATGGCACGGCCGGGATGTGTTGAAGATGATCTCGGACCTGAGACCAAGATCAAGAAGGGCAAGGACCGCATCGTGTCCTTGCCCTTCGCCTAGATCTGGATCGAGAACGACATGCGTCGGAGCACACTCCCGTGCGAGGCGCACGAGTTGGGCCGTATCCTCGGCTTCGAGCACTTCACATCCGTGTGCGCGCAAGAAGTCACGGTAGCGCCGGCGCAGGGCGGGTTGCTCCTCACCGAGCAAAACGACAGGTCTCATCTTGACCCACCCCCTTCCCTGGGAGAGCGGCCAAGCAGCGGCGCTCCCGACGTCTAGCTCAGCTGGTCAATGTACTCGGCGCCCCTCTTGACCGCCTGCTCATTCAAAGGAATCAGCTTCGTCTTCTTGATGAAATCACCCAACGAAGACGTCACCGTCTCCATCGTATACAGCTTCGTGCGACGAGCCACGGCTCCCAACATGACCATGTTGGCGGCCTTGGTGTTGCCGAGCTCATCCGCCAACTGGGTGGCCGGAACCGGCACGGCGACAATATCGGTCCGTTTCGGTTCCACGTCAACCAGAGAGCTGTCGTAGAAGATGATACCACCTGGAACCACGTTGGGCTCGAACTTCTCGAGCGAGGGCCGGTTGAAGGCCACCAGCACATCGATCTCGGCCACCACCGGCGAACCGATCTGGTCGGTGGAGACGTGAACGCTGCAATTGGCGGTACCGCCTCGCATTTCCGGCCCGTAGGAGGGCAACCACGAGACGTGGTAGCCGGCGTTCATGCCGGTGGCGGCAATCCCCAGGCCCAAAAGGAGGACGCCCTGACCCCCGAAACCGGCCACCTTGAAGGCCGGATTCCGCCAGGCTTCTTCCATGTGGTCCATGGTAGCGACCTCGGCCTGCGCCTTCGTCGCATCCGGTTCGGGAATCTCGATCAGGTTGTGGATGTTCTCGGTAAGCCACTTGGCCGGCGGGCGGGGATTGGACTCGACCTCCTCACCCCGGTCGCGATAGCAGCCCAGCGGGAAGATCGGTTCCATGGCATCGCCGATCCACTTGCGCGCCTCCACCGGCGGCAGCCCCCAGCCGGTGGGACAAGGAGCAAGGATCTCGACCAGACTGAACCCCTTCCCCTCCATCTGGTACTTGATGGCCTTCTTCACCGCCCGGCGCGCCTTGGCATTGTGCTTGGGACTCTCGAGCGAGACGCGCTCCACGTAGACCGGCGCACGGAGCGCGTTGATCAACTCGGCCACCTGGACCGGATAGCCTTCGTTGCCCACCGAGCGGCCGTAGGGCGTCGTCGTGGTGCGCTGGCCCTCCAGCGTCGTGGGCGCCATCTGGCCACCCGTCATGCCGTAGATGGCGTTGTTGACGAAGATGACCGTCATGTTCTCGCCGCGATTGGCGGCGTGGACGATCTCGGCGGTTCCGATGGCGGCCAGGTCACCGTCACCCTGATACGAGATGACAATGCTGTCGGGGTGAGTACGCTTGACCCCGGTCGCCACCGCCGGCGCGCGGCCGTGCGCGGCCTGGATGTTGCCGGTATCGAAGTAGTAGTAGGCGAACACGCTGCACCCGACCGGGCTGACGAAGATGGTCCGGTCCTGGATACCAAGATCGGCCACCGCCTCACTGATGAACTTGTGGATATTGCCGTGGCCGCATCCGGGGCAGTAGTGGATGACGTCCTTGCTGGCGCCCGGCTTGCGCTCGTAGACCGGGTAGAAGGCCTTCGGCTTCTCGAACTTGACCTGCATGATCTTCTCCCTCCTGGCCGCCGGCCCCGTACACGGACGAGGGGACCGGCAGCAGCTCTATGCCAGGCGCTTCAGCGCGTCTGCTACCTCGGTCACGGTGGGGATGTTGCCACCCATGCGGCCGTAGAACTCCACCGGCTTGCGGCCCTCGATGGCCAGCTTCACGTCCTTGACCATCTGGCCGTTGTTCATCTCGACCGTTACGAACTTACCGATCCGGTCGGTCTCGGCCAGCTTCCGCAGCTTCTGCTCGGGGAAAGGCCACAACGTGATCGGACGCAGGAGGCCGATCTTCAGCCCTTCCTTGCGAAGCTGGTCGATCGCCGATCGCAGCACCCGGGCCACGATCCCAAAGCCGACGGCCACGAGGTCGGCATCCTCGATCCGGTACTCCTCGAAACGCACCTCATTCTTCGTGATCTCGGCGTACTTCTCCTGCAGATGCAGGTTGTGCGCCTCGAGCTCATCGCCATCGAGGAAGATCGAGGAGACCAGGTTCTTGCGCGGTCCCTCGCCCACGCCGACGGTCCAGTCTTTCTTCGGCGCCGCCACTGCGGTGTCCGGGAAGGAGACCGGCTCCATCATCTGGCCGGTCGCGCCGTCGGAAAGGATGAAGACCGGGCCGCGGTACTTGTCGGCCAGCTCGAACGCCAACACCGTGAGATCACACATCTCCTGCACCGAATTGGGCGCCAGCACGATGTTCTTGTAGTTGCCGTGGCCGCCGCCCCAGACGACCTGATGATAGTCGCCCTGCTCGGGAGCGATATTGCCCAGGCCGGGACCGCCGCGGACGATCGAGACGATCACGCACGGCAACTCGGCGCCGGCGATGTAGGAAACGCCCTCCATCTTGAGGCTGATGCCCGGCCCCGAGGACGCGGTCATGACGCGCGCTCCGGCGCCGGAAGCGCCGTAGACCATGTTGATCGCGGCCACCTCGCTTTCGGCCTGCAGGAACGTCCCGCCCACCTTCGGCATGTACTTGGCCGCGGTCTCCGCGATCTCGCTCGCGGGGGTGATCGGATAGCCGAAATAGACGCGGCATCCGGCCAGAATCGCGCCGCGCACGATGGCATCGTTGCCTTTGAGCAGTGCCTTCGCCATCACTTCCTCCCTACTCTATGGCGGCCTTCTAAGGCGCGCGCCGTGATGTTACTCGCCCTCTTCCAACTTGTAGACCGTGATGGCCCCCGGCTCCGGACAGGCATAGAAGCAGATGCCGCAAGCGATACAGCCCTCGCCCTTGTAGGCGGCCGGGCGGTAGCCGACGCGATTGAGCTTCGGGGAGAATTCCAGGACCTGTTGCGGACAGTCGGCGATGCAGCAGCCGCAGCCCTTGCATTCATCCTCGCGGATCTTCACGAATCCGCGCGTCTTGCCGCCGGTCTTCTTCGGTGTTGCTTGTGTAGACATATGGGTTTCCTCCAGATCTGTATGAAGGCCGCCCAAACGGGGCCGCCCCAGCAGGCCGTGCCCGGTCAGCCACACCACGTGGGGCGCTTCAAGAAGGCGTCGGAGACGGCATTGGTACCAGGGAACACCTGAGCCTAGGGGATCGAACCCCCAGCGTCAAGGCGGGGCTTCTTATGTCTTGGATAGCGATTCCGCGGACCTGGTCCAAGGTTAGAGCCGAACAAGTGCCATCGTTCGCGCGGTGCCCATGGCGCGGTGCCCGTCGCGCGGTGCCCATGGCGCGGTGCCTGCCCCCGCGGCAGCCATCGCGCGGCAGCCACCCTACAGTGCCCATCGCATGGTTCCCGCGTAGCGCGCCGGTCACGTTCAAACGGGGCAGAACATGCGTCCTACCCCGTTTGGGTCGTGCCCGAGCGAGTCGCAGCGAGCTGACCCGCTCGGGTGTGGGGGAACCTCCCCTGATTGTACCCCGCCAGAGCGCCTAACGGTAGTGGAACAGCTTGACCGATTGCCCGACCTCGCCGGCGCGGAAGGTGCACAAGTACACCCCGACCGCCGCGCGGCCGCCCCGGTCGAGCGAACCATCCCAGGACACCTGATGGATGCCGGGCTCGAGCGTCCGGTCCACCAGGGTCCGCACCAAGCGGCCACTGGCATCATAGATCAACAGCGACACATTGCTCTCCTCCGCCAGAGCGAAGTCGAGGCGCGTCATCCCCAGGAACGGATTCGGACGGGCGCCCAAGAGAGCGGTCGTCTCCGGACGCACCGCCGGCGCCGAGGCCGGCGCCCGCTCATCCGCATCGGTCAGCGCCGCGGCGTCCTCGCCGAAGCGAGCGTTCCCGACACCCCGCAGCTCACCGGTCTGTAGCACGGGCATCGCCGCGGCGGGATCGGTCACCCGGAAGCGAAGGGTCGCCACCTCGCCGCTGCCGCCGAAGGTCGTCCCGGTCCCCAGCAAGACCGCGTCGAAGACCAGGCGTCCACTGAAATCGTTGTGAGCGGCGAAAACCGGCCCACTCTGGCCGAGCCACTCGCTCTGCGCGACGTCCAGCAGCATCAGGCCGGCGGCGTCATAGGCGATCACGGCGTGCATGCCCTTCACCGAGGCGGTGTTCTCTTCAAGTACCAGGCGCGCCTCGATCAGACTGCGATCCGCCATTTGCTGCGGCGCAGTACGGAGGACGAGCACCGGCTCCTCGCCGGCCGGCGTTTCGCGAACCGTGCTGATGGGCGATGGACCGCTGGCCGAAACCAGGCCGTAGTTGATGGCAAGCATCATCAGGTCTTCGAAACCCACTTCGTTGTCGGTGGCCGGACGTCCATCGACCGTGTAGTCGGTGGTCGGCCCCACATCGCAGTCGGGCAGGTACTCCGGATCGCCTTCGGCACCGAAGTAACTGGAACCCATGCGGGAGATGTCCTGCGTAGTGACCAGGTTGTCTACTTCTTCACCTGCACCGGAACCCGTCACATCGCCCAGGTGATAGCTCAGCGTACCGCCGGTGCGGTTCGAGGCCGCCGACCAGTTGCCGCAGGCATCCTGGGTGAAGACGACGTAATACCAGAAGTCACGCGCCGCCGGGTCGTCGTCTTCGCCACTGGTGGTGACCGTGGTGAGCTCCCAGGGCGCACTCGGCGGATAGGCGGGGACCGGCGGCTCAACACCGGTGCCGTCGTCGTACTCGGGATAGTCACCGAAGGGCGCGCGATAGACCTCGACCACTTCGGCGTCGGCCGGCGGGGTGAAGGTCACGGTGATCGGGGTCGTCCCGTCGTCGTCGTTGCCCGACTTGACCTGGGTCGCGCCCAGATCGGCCACCGCCACCGGAGCCTCGGTGTCGACGGTGATCTCGGCGTCGGCACCGGGCACGGCAGGAACAGCGACATTCTCGCAATCGCGAAGATCGACGCTGGCGACCGAGATGACGCCGGTGCCGTCGGACTGCCCGGGCTTCTTCTCGACATCGATGTAGAACAACATGCCAGGCGAGCTGCTGGGTCCGCAGGGTTCGCCCAGGATCGCGCAGTCGACCTTGTAGGTGCCGGCCGAGAGCTCGGTGGCGGCGAAGTAGGTGGTCCACACCGGGGGATCCCCGCCATTGAGGTAGGTCCCCTCGGTGATGGCCGACACGCCGCCGGCCAGCTGAACCTCCTCGCTCAGGCTGAAGACCACGCTGAATCCGCGCAGCTCGGCCGTATCGGTGCGGTCCAGCACGAAAGGAATGTCCTCGATGACGGTGTTCTCGGTCGAGAGGCACTCACCGGGCTGGAGCGGGCCCACGGTGTTCGCATCGCGCTGCAGACCGCAGACCACCTGCGTGTCGGTGCCGCAGATCAGCATGGGTTCATGCTGGACCTCCTCGCCCAGGATCGGGTCACCGATGCCGATCGGCGGCGGTCCGCCCGGGTCGCCCCACCAGCAGTAGGTCGCATCCTGCGCGTTCGGGCTGAACCGATTGTCGAACCCGGCCAGCGCGTTGCCGAAGACAGCGGCCTCGTGCATGTTCACCTGGGCGTCGCCGTCAGTGCGGACCCCGGTGGCCCACATCGTGACCGTGGCCTGCTCGATCATCACCTCCACCGGCATCTCGTCGCCGTAGGCGCGAATGCCGATCAGATTCTCATCGGTTCCGTCCCCTCCGGGCCCGCCGAGGCAGAGCTCGGTCAGGTGGGCCGTCGTGAACGTTTCACGCCCCAGCACCCAGATGCCCACTTGGTGGTACCCCTGGAAGTTCACGTTGTGGACTTCGAAATCGCCGCCGGCGAGCACCAGGCCCGCGTAACGGTTCTCGATGAGCAGGTTTGCCCCGATCGCAGCGCTCCCGTGCGCGGTCAAGGCTGCGTCATTCTGCGTAAGGGAGTTGTCGCTGATCTGGCAGGCCGCATCGGCGTCCTCCAGTAGAATCCCCGCCGATTGGACCTGTGTCAGCGGATCCGGTCCGGCCTCGGGATCGCTGGAAAGATGCCAACAGACCTCGTTTTCCAGCAAGACGGCGTAGGCCCCGTCCCGAACGTGAATGCCGATCGGCGTCGCCGCGCCGAGATCGTAGCCCGGCCCGTGGAGCGCGCACTGCCCGGCCTCGAGGGACAGGTCGGCGCCGCTCGCCAGCACAGCCCCCTTCTGGTAGGCGTCAATGTAGCAACCCGTGAGCGTCACCGCGCGGGCGGTCCCCGCGTCGGCAACGGCGATGACGCCGTAGCCGTTCGTGGCCGCCGTCACCGGCATCTCGCGCAGGCGGGTGATCTCGACCCCGCTCAGCATCGCATCGGCATCGTGGATGGCCACGCCGACGAAGCACTCGTTCCCCGCGCCGAGGTTCAGACCATCGACCACCAGATTCTCGAGCGCAACGCCCGAGGCGTCATGAACATAGACAATCGGCTTCAGGGGCGCGCCCGCGAAGACGAAGCGCGTCTCGAGCGTTTCCGGAGAGGCCAGTGTGGCCCCGCCGGCCTCGCCCACCAGAGCGACCTCCTTCTCGATGACGACCTGCTCCGTGTAGGATCCCGGCGCAATACTGATCAGATCCCCCGCGACGGAGGCATCGATCGCCGCCTGGATCGTGGGGTACTCGCTGGGAACGAGCAATGTATCCGCGCCGGCCACGCCCGTGACCAGCAACCACCCCGCGACCAGCAGCCACCCCGCGAAGAGCGTGGGTAGCCCGCCGGTGACGGGCACGGCCTCTCGGTAGCTATGCTTATCTTTCATCTTGATCCTCCTCAAGCTCGATCCGTTGGTTTGATCCGTTCGATACCAAGAGAGGTCTGTCTACGGTACGAACCGAGGGGTCGGGCGCAGAATGCTGAACAGATTGTCGAACCACACATTCGTGCCCATGGCGGCGCAGCCGCCCGTTCCTTGGGTATGTGTGCCATCGGTCGCGGTGATCACCGGCAGGCCGTTGACGCACGCCTTGTGCTCGTCACCCTGCATTTCCACACGCATCGTGTACCATGTGTTGGAGGAGTAGCTGTACGGTTCCGAAGCCAGTTCCGTATAGACGCCGTCTTCACACTTGATGAGTTTGGCCGTCGTGAGACCGGACAACACGAACAGGTAGTAGTTGCCGGGGTTGCTCAGACGGTAGACCAGGCCGAACTCGTTCGATCCGCCTCCCTTGTGTTGCACGCAGGCCTGGAGGATCGTATCCGTCCACGAGGTACCCGAAGAGGCGTAGGCCAAGCACCAGTCGCTGCCCCCGTTGTCGAGGGATTCCAGACAGGTGTCGCCGTTGCCCGGCACCCACATGTCGACCGGCATGCGGACCAACCCGCCCATGTAGCCGTTCGTGAAGCCGGAGTAGAAGAACCGGGGCCAAAGCTGGTCTGCGCACGGTTCCATCGCCGTGGCCGCATGCACCACGCCAAAGAAGAGGGCAATACCGAGCAGGGCGGTGAGGACGCGGGATCGCTTCATGGCGGAATCCTCCTTTTGCTGGATGTCACTAGCAGTAGACGCCATGGGATTGGCCGGGCAAGGTGTGCACCATCGATGAAATCACAGCCACACAATCCCAAAATAATCTGGCTGGGCGGAAGGAGAGCTGTTCGTGTACGCTCGTTCACCTTCATCGCCCACAGGGCCAGTAATCACAATCGAACGCTCAAGCTATAACTCAAATTCGGGGATTTGCAAAGCCCTTTTCCTCACAGGTGCGGAGCGTACAGTTTTAGCGAATGCGTAACCAACCGCGGGTGGCCAGCGTGCCCCGCGCATCCCTCACACGCGCCCAGTAGAACCCGGCGCTCAAGCGGTGCGATCGTACACGGCCATCCCACCGGTAGCTCCCACCGCTCAAGTCGACGGCCCGGCGAAGGAGAAGGCGGCCATCGACATCGAGAATCTCCAGCCATCCGGTTCCCTGCGGCTCGGCGGGTGATCCGGCATCTCCGCGTCCCCAGCTCAGCGTTACCTGCCCGCGGGTGGGTACCGGGTGGGCGCGCAGCGTGAAGGCCGGCGAGAGGTGTGAGACCGGTTGCTTCACCCCGGCCACCGTAAGGTCCATCGGAATCCAGCGCATCGACCAGTGCGTGGCCCCAGTCAGAAATGCGCCCAGGACCGCGTGAGGCTCCTGTGCGGCATCGGCGACCGAGAGTTCCCAGTAGAGCTGATCGGCTTCAGGCGTCCCCTCTGGATCGGGTAGCCCTCCCAGCGGCCCCGGAGCCAGCGGGGGTAAAGAGGGCAGCTCGAGCATGCCCGTTCCCGCCGGAGCGTAGAGGCGCCAGAGGGCAGTCGTGGGCACACTGGTGTTCTCGGGATCGATCGGCCGCAACCCGAGTACCGACCGCGTCCAGGTCGGCGGAGGATTCACGCCCGGCTGCGAAGGATCCGACCACTGCAGCGTGCGGCCGTCCTGGAGAAGGTCCGGCACGAGGAACCAGGAATCGAGCATCTCGGTGTGCGGTAGCGCGAAACCGTCACGTTCCATGATGCCCGAGGCGAACTCCAAGGCCGCGGAGCTGTCGGCGTAGGCGCCCACCACCACGCTCACCGCATCGCTCATATCGCCGGCCGGATCACAGCCGGCCAGGGTGTAGGTCGTGCCTTCGGCGATACGGCCCTCCCGCACGCCGTAGCCGACGATCCGTTCATCGGCGCCCGCACCGATGAGGCCGCCCGATGCGGCCAGCAGATTACTGCCGGCCGGCACCCCGACGAACTCGGCCGTGATGGCATTGCTGAGCGTGAGATCGGAAGCGATCGACAGGTTCATCGGACCGCTGACCATCACATCCCGCTCCACACCGAGTTCGCGAATCTCGATGTCATCCAGATCGGCACCGGCGATCAGGTCATCGATGGAGATGCGCCCGCTCACGCTGCTGAAGGTCGTGGGACGGTCACCGGCCACATCCAGACGCCAAGGACTCTTCGAGAAGGTGAAGATGTAGTACTCGGTCTGGTTCGGGAGGTAGGAGTTCTCCGGAAGCTCCACCTCACCGATCACCGGAAACCCGACCATCTCGGTACCGAAACTGAAGGTCGCCCGGTCACCGAGAATGAACTCGGACGGAGATACCGCCGGCAACACGAGGGCGGCGTCGAGATAGCCGTCATTGTTCGTCGTCGAGATGCCGGAGATATCGCCCTCGACATGCGTGATCGTGCCGCCCATCGTAGGATCGATCGTGGGCGGGAAGAGCGGAAAGCTCACCTCGTTCGCGGCGGCCTGGTACAGGGTCGTATGGCCGTATCCCTCCGCGGCCACCGTCACGGTCTGGGGACCGCTGAGCGCCGGATCGTCGAAGGAAATCGTGCCGCCGGGACCGGTGAAACCGTAGTTGCCCGCGAACGGTTCACCCGAGCGGGACCCGACCAGGACGAACGCCCCCTCGAGGGGGGCCCCGGTCTGCCCGTCGATGGCCGACACCGTAAGGCTCTCCGCCCCGGCCGGTGCTGCGACGCACAGGACGGCAAAAAGCAGGCCGGCAATCGCGACGCGCACCTTGGCTGGAACCTCAAGCCGGGGGCATTGGGCCAGAGAGGGAACCTGGGCGGTCAGGCTTGGTTTCATCGGTGCACTCCCCTTCGGTGAGTCCGGCGGTTTCGGCCAGGGATCCCCAGGCCGGGCTGCTCCATCTCCAGGGCAATGATAGCATATCCAGCGCAACGATAGCATACTGGGGGGAATCGGCGTGACCCGGCCGCGCCCGGTCACCTATCATGATCCGGCTGTCGTCAGGTTCCGTCGTCGATCGTGGTTGTGCTCTTGGGCGGGCACGGTCATCCATCGTGGTTCGGCTCCGGCCGGGCCCACTCGAATCCAAGGAGGACACGAGCGGTGAGCCATCTCACGCTTCACTGGAAGGCCGCACGGCCCTTTTCGCTTCCGGCTTCGGTGATCCCCGCTCTGCTGGGCGGCACCGTGGCGGTCCTGCATGCGGACGCAACTCTTAATGTGATGCACTTCCTCCTGGCGGCGATCGGGGCCGCGTGCGTGCATGCCGCGGCGAATCTGCTAAGCGACCACTACGACTACGCCAAGGGGGTCGATCGCACCGACACGGTCGGCGCCTCCCGGGGCATGCTCGTCACCGGACGGATGAGCTCGCGCGAAGTCCTACGCGAATCGCTCGTTCTGTGGACCGTCTCGGCGCTCATCGCGGCCTACTTCGTTTGGAAGGTCGGCTTCGTCCTGCTTCCACTCATCGCGGGCGGGCTTCTCCTGGGGACGGGCTACACGGCGGCGCCGAGCCAGCTCAAGTACCGAGCCCTCGGTGACGTGGCCGTCTTCATGGCATTTGGAGTGGGGATCACCGTGGGCGCCTATGTAGTTCAGACCGGCAGCTTGAGCTGGACGCCGGTAGCCTATAGCCTGCCGATGGGATTTCTGATCGCGGCCATTCTGCATGGGAACAACCTGCGCGACATCGAGAGCGACCGCCGGGCGGGCATCCGCACCCTGGCGATGCTGCTCGGTCCCCGGGGAGCCCGCCTGGCCTATGCCGGCATGCTGGCAGCAGCCTACCTGAGCGTGATCGCGTCGGTGGCGGCCGGATGGATCTCGCCGGTGGGTCTGCTCTGCCTGCTCACCTTGCCGCTGGCCGCGGGGGCCGTGCGCATCGTGATGGCCGGCGGCCCGCCGCTGATCGTGATCGACATGCGCACGGCCCAGCTCCAGACGGCATTCGGGCTGCTACTGATCCTGGGGATCGTGGGGCAGTCGATTCTGCGGTAGATGAACCGATCATTGTTTCGCCGAGATGAGCTGAAACGAGTGGATGCGGCCACGCATCGGCACTGGACACCCCAGGCCGACAGGCTCGAGGAGGAGTTTTGAGAAAGCGGACCACCACGTTCGGGCAGTTCACTGCCGGCCTCTTGGCTGCCGGCATCTTGGCCGCCGGCTTCCTGACCATGCTCGTGCTCTTCACCGGATGCGAGCGTGAGGCCGAACCGCCGAAAGTCTTGATCGTGGGCGTCGACGCCGCCGACTGGAAGATCATGCGGCCGCTACTGGAGCAAGGACGGCTGCCCCATTTCCAGCATCTGATCGAAACCGGAGCCCACGGCCCGCTCTGGAGCCTCGAGCCGATGATCTCGCCGCTCATCTGGACCACGATCGCCACCGGCAAGGGTCCCGACGTCCACGGGATACTGGACTTCACGATGCCCGATCCGGGTACCGGTGATCCGATCGTCGTGTCAAGCAACGTCCGCCAGTCGAAGGCCTTCTGGAACATCCTGTCCGACCGGGGCATCAAGACGGCCGTCATTGGCTGGTGGGCCACCTGGCCCGCTGAACCGGTCAACGGCATCATCGTCTCCGACCGGATCGGTTCGCACGCGTTCATTCCAGCGGCCGAAGCCAAGCAGGATCTCGTCTACCCGCCCGAGATGACCGAGGAGATCCTCGCGCTGACCGGTGATCCCAACGCAGTTCCCTACGAGGTCGCGCGCCGGTTCATCGACGTCACGCCCGAGGAGTACGCCGCGGCACCGGAACTCGACTACAGCGATCCGATCTCCCACTTTCGCCACATGTATCAAACGATGTCGGACTATGCCGCCATCTCGGCTCACCTGGCGGAGACGAAATCCCCGGAGGTCCTGGCCGTCTATTTCGAGGGCGTGGACACGGCCGGGCACATGTACATGCGTTACGCGCCCCCGGACTATCCCTTCACCACGCCCGAGCAGCGTGAGAGCTACGGCGGCGCGGTGGACGCATTCTACGAGTACCAGGATCAGATCCTGGGGGATCTGTTGGCACTCACCGACGAGAACACTCATGTCTTCGTCGTGTCCGATCACGGGTTCAAGAGCGGGCAAGAGCGTCCCATCGAGAGGAGCGATGAGGTCGACTACGCGACCGCCGCCACCTGGCATCGCATGCAGGGCGTCATCATCATGAAGGGCCCGCTGGTGCGCGCAAAGCGCACCGAGAGCGATCCACCGGCGATCTACGGTGGGGCATCCGTGTTCGACATCACCCCCACGCTGCTGACCCTGCTGGGCCTTCCGGTGGGCGAGGACATGGAAGGCGCGGTGCTGACCGAGATGCTGACCACGGTCCAGGTGGACTCGATCCCCTCCTATGAGGACGAGGTCTGGCGCGAGAACCGGCTCGAGGCCAGCACGCACCTACAAGGGATCGACGCGGAGATGAAGGAGAAGCTTCGCTCGCTGGGCTATATCGGAACCGACGAGGACGATGAGGCCCTGTCACTACGCGGGCAATGGAGTCTGGCCGACTACTACATCTTCCGCGAACGCTACGAGGACGCCGCGCGTGAACTCCGCGCCCTCATGGACCGGGCCCCCGATTGGGCCGAGCCCTACTACCACATGGGCCTCGTCTACATGCGGCAGCAGGCCCATCCGAAAGCCCGCGAGATGTTCGAGAAGGCCCTGGAACTCGATCCCGAGAAGAACCCGGCCCGCATGAACCTGGCCTTCATCTACCGGGAACTGGGCAATCGCCGCAAAGCACTCGAGATCCTGGAAGAGGCCAAGCGGATTCAGCCACGCCACGTGGGCACGCGGATCAACCAGGGCATGCTCTACAAGGAGATGCGCCAGTACGAGCAGGCCATCGGTTGCTTCGAGGAAGCGCTCGAGCTCGACCAGACCAGCCATCCGGCACTGGTGCAGCTGGCCATGACCTACGAGCTGCTCAAGGATCTCGAGACCGCGATAGGCTACTGGGATCGGGCGCTGCAGGTGCGACCCAGCGACCAGCGCGCGCAAAACCGCCTGCAACAGGCCCGCCAGATGCTGGAGTCGCAAGACTGATGCGACCCGCACGCACCATCATTGGCGTCATGGGCCCGAACGATTGCTCGCCCGAACAGGCCGAGACGGCCGCCCGGCTGGGTCGACTGATCGCGGAGGCCGGCCACACGCTGCTCTGCGGCGGGCGCGGCGGCGTCATGGAAGCCGCCGCGCGCGGGGCGCAGGAGGCCGGAGGGCTCACGATCGGCGTCCTCCCCGGCCACGACGCCACCGAAAGCCCGCCGAATCCCTACATCGAGATCCCCATCTTCACGGGACTCTCCCACGCGAGGAACCTGATCAACGTGCTCACCGCGCAGGTCGTGGTGGCCGTCGGGGGGGCCTACGGAACGCTCTCGGAGATCGCCTTGGCGCACAAATGTGGCAAGCCCGTGATCCTGCTCGATTCGTGGGAGTATCATCCCGCGGAGCCTTCCTTGGCCTCCGGCGCACGTGTTGCCGATACTCCCGAGGATGCACTCGCCCTCATCGAGGAATTCGTGTAGGCTGCAACCGAATTTCGCCGGAGACGAACCAGTCGCCTCACGGGACGGTCGGCCGGGTCCCCTTGACCCGAACCGGCCACCCGGACAGGGAGATTCCGCATGACACCGGAAACCTGGTACGACCCGACTCGCGTCGGCGCACCCCTCATTCTCGTCCTGGTCTTCTCGGCCCTGGTCCTGATCTTCACCGACCGATCACGGCGGGGCCACCAGCTCTTCATCCGGCTGATTCCGGGCATCGCGGCCATGGAAGAGGCCGTCGGGCGCGCCACCGAGCTGGGCCGCAAGGTGTTCTAACTTCCCGGAGGTGGCACGCTCGATGACATCCAGACCATCGCGAG
>CAZNJE010000001.1:171939-229034 GCA_964573295.1 uncultured bacterium
TCGCGAGTCTGGCGGTTCTCCGGCACGTGGCGACCTTGACCGCGCGCTACACCGTCGACCTCGAAGTGCTCAACAAGGATCCCCTCGCCTATGCAGCCACCCGCGAGACGGTGCAGGAAGCCTACCTCGAGGCCGGCCGCCCCGACCTCTTCACCAACGACGTGGTGAGCTACGTGACCTACGACCAATTCGCCTACACCGCCTCGGTCACCGGCATGATGGTCCGCGAGCGGCCCGCCGCGAACTTCCTGATCGGCGCTTTCCACGCCGAGTCGCTCCTGCTGGCCGAGACCGGGCAGACCACCGGCGCCATCCAGATCGCCGGCACGGCCGAGGTCGCCCAGCTGCCCTTCTTCGCGGTCGTCTGCGACTACACCTTGATCGGCGAAGAGCTCTTCGCGGCAGGCGCCTACCTGTCCCAGGAGCCCGCGATGCTGGGAAGCATCAAGGGGCAGGACTTCACCAAGGCCGGCCTGATCATCGTCATCGTGGCGGGCGTGCTGCTCGAGATCGCCGGCGTGCACTGGATGCGCGACTTCATGCACATCAACTGATCGGATCCGCGGGCCCCCTGCTGCGGGGCCCCGCGAACACGGGAGGACGGGAATGTTCTGGAAGGTTAGGCTGCCCTTGGTGCTGACCTTGCTGGTGGGGCTGGTGCCGATCGTGACCTTCTTCCTGACCGAGAAGGTACCGGGCGTAGCCTTCACTCGCGACTACGTGGAGCAGTACATGGTGATCATCGCCGGTTTCGCACTGCTCCTGGGCGTCGTGAACGTCATGCGGAGCAACATCCGCAAGATCGAGCAACGCAAGCAGGGCTGGCCGTTCGCCGTCAGCTTGCTGACCGGCCTCCTCGTCATGGGCGCTTTCGGGATCCTGAGTGCCATCGGGACGGGCCCCTTCCAGGGAATTTTGAACGCCCCCGACGGCAGCGACACGCCGTTCTACTGGATGACCCGCAACCTGTTCAATCCGCTCCAGGCGGCGATGTTCAGTTTGCTGGCCTTCTACATCGCCTCTGCGGCGTTCCGGGCGTTCCGCGTGCGCAACGTGGAAGCCACGATCCTGTTGGTCGCCGCCTTCCTGGTCATGCTGGGCCGTACCCCCTTGGGTGAGTATGTCTTCAGCTGGGCACCGGGGGGGACCCGTTGGCTTCCCACGATCACAGACTGGATCATGACCGTTCCCAACACCGCCGCGCAGCGCGGGATCATCATCGGCGCCGCCCTGGGCGCGGCGGCGCTTTCCTTGCGCGTGATCCTGGGCATCGAGCGTTCCTATCTGGGAATCCGCGGGAAGTAGACCTGAGGAGGAAGACGGTGAGACTCGAGAGCCTTGTCAACATGGATCGGCGGATCGTCTATCTACTGATCGCGCTGGGTACGATCATTCCGATTCTGATTCCGATCGGATTTTCGGTCTCGACCACCGAGCCGGTACGGAACCTGTTCGAGAAGATCGAGACGCTGGGCCCCGATGATGTCGTCATGATCTCCTTCGACTACGGTCCGACCACCGCGCCGGAGAACGCGCCGATGGCCAAGGCGGTCCTGCGGCATTGCTTCACCCGTGGCATCAAGGTGATCGTCGTGGCGCTCTTCCCGATCGGCGGAGCCACCATGGCCGGCGAGGCGCTCGAGGAGGTCCTCCCCGACTTCCCGCACCTGGAGCGCGGCGTGGACTACGTCAACCTGGGCTACAAGGACGGCGCTCAGGCCGCCATGAAACAGATGGGCGTGCGCATCGCCGGGGTGTTTCCCACCGATGCCCGGGGACGTCCGGTGGAAGAGCTGCCCCTGATGGCCGATGTCGCGAACTACGACAACGTGAGCTTGGTTTGCAGCTTCGCGACCAACGTGATCGGCGAGTGGTGGGCCAACCTGGTCAACGCGCAGTTCGGGGTGCCGGTGGCCGTCGGCTGTACGGCGGTTTCGGCGCCGAAGTACTACGCCTTCCTGGACTCCGGACAGATGATGGGCCTGCTCGGGGGGCTCAAGGGCGCGTCGGAGTACGAACGATTGCTCGTGGATGGCTATCCGGACCTGGCCCCGATCTACGGCCGGGCCGGGGAGTACACGGCCATGAAGGGCATGGACGCCCAAACGGTCGATCACGCGATCATCATGGTCTTCATCCTGTTCGGCAACCTGATCTACTTCCTGATCCGCCGGCGGGATCGGAAGCTGGAGCAGGCGAAGACCGCCTAGCGGGAGGTGCGTCCGTTGTGACCGAGGTCGCGGCCGAGGTCGCGGCCGGGGCCATCGAAACCGGATCATCAAGCCGAAGTCGTTGAGAGGAGTTGGAGGAGACGATGGGTGAACTGATCGGATTGTGGATCGGGGCCTTCCTGACGATCTGCATCTTTAGTTTCCTGTATAAGGACAATCCATTCTTCCGGTTCGCGGAGAGTCTCTTCGCCGGCATCTCACTCGGCTACTACATCGGGATCGTGGCGGTGAACACGCTGAAACCGAACCTTTTCCAACCGCTCTTCGGCGACTTTAGCTCAAACGCCCACTTGCTGATTCCGCTCTTCCTGGGCCTGAACCTCTACACCCGCTACATTCCGCGCATCGCGTGGATGGCGCGCATCTCCCTGGCCGTCTACATCGCCTACTACGTGGGCATCAACATGGTGCAGAAACTGCAGGGAGAGGTGGTGCCCCAGGTGGGGGCGACGATCATGCACCCCATCGGGGGAAACTTCACACCGGTCGATAATCTGATCATCATCATCGGGGTCCTGTCGGTGCTCATCTACTTCTACTTTTCGATGGAGCACCGGGGCACGGTGGGCCTGGTTTCCCGTCTCGGCATCTGGTTCTTGATGCTGGGCTTCGGGGCGGCGTTCGGGTATACGGTGATGGGACGCGTCTCGCTCCTGATCGGCCGGATGAACTTCCTGTTCATCGAGGTCGTGCGCACGAGTGCGGATATCCTCTAGCCGGTCCTGGAATCGATCTCTGGCCGGCTCCTAGGCCGCGTTACGCGCTCCGTTCTCCGCCGTGCCATCAGCGGCCGGCCGGGGCGGCGGACTGACCATGAGCCGGCAGCCACCCCGCTCACGCGCTCGGGCCAGAGCGTGCTCACAACGCCGCACGAGACCGTCGGCATCCTCTCCCCGCGCTAGCTGCGCCGCCCCTACCGCAGCACTGACCTTCATGACGCCCGCTTCGGTCTCGATGCTCTGTTTGGGTAGCCGACGCAGCCACTGCTGCGCCTGCTTCGCGGCGCGGTCCAGATCGGTCTGGGACAGCAGCACCGCAAAGGCGGCTTCACCGCACCGGGCCACGAAGTCGGTCTTGCGGAAGAACTCCTTGATGAGCTGGGCCGAGAAGGCAACGATGAGTTCCTCGGCCAGCTTCTCCCCGTGCGCGTCACGGTGAGCGCGAAGGTCGTTCAGGTCCACGCGCAACAGACTGAGCGGCAGATGGCGCCGGACAGCCAGTCCGATCTCGATGTCGATCTGGCCCCGGAACGATTCCAGATTGTGAAGCCCGGTCACCGGATCGGTCTTCGACTCCATCGAGACCATCGAGAGCTGCGAGTAGAGCAGGTCGATCTCGCCCTCGAGCTGGCCCATCCGCGTCCGGGAGCGTTCGGCTTGACGCTCGAGATGATCCGCCATGCGCAGCGTCACGGAGTGGATCCGCTCCCGCACGGCCTGCAAGTCCTCGAGTTCCGCTGCCCGGGTCAGTTCCTCCAGTCCGGCATGCATCTCGTGCGAGAAACGGGTGTCCTCCTGCATCGCACCTTGCATGTCGCCAGCGATGGTCTCGATGATCTGACGCAGCTCCTTCTCGCGATCGAGGATGTACTCATGTTCCCGTCGTCGCTGCCCGGAGACGAGCTGCGCGGATCGCTCTCCGAGCTGAGCGTATTCGGGGATGGGCAGGGCCTGCTCGTAGCGCACCATCATGGCCGCCAGTGCGGCGCGAAACTGCGAAGATTGCAGGTGCGGACTCACGATCGCGTGATCGGAGGCCACTCGCAGGTGACGCAGCACAGTCTGGGCGAGGAGCTCGGCTCGCCGGGCGACTTCTTCGTCCGTGCCGGGCTGCGGCATCCGCGGCGGCACGTAGGCCCGCGAGGTCGATTCCACCGTGAGAAAACGTTTCAACCACTTGCGCACGCCTGCCTCCTGCGGCGATCGGGGCCGCGGCCGGCCCCGGGGTCCTGGCGGTCTGTAGTCAGCCGGGCACGGGCCCGAAGAGATCCCCTGTAGGTATCGGCTGAGTGGCGGCAAAACCTTCGCCCGGCCTTGCCGGGCCTGGCCTGGCCGGGTCTGGCCCGGCCTTGCCCGGCGCGTCCTAGGCCTCCGCCGCCGGGGGCGCGGCCGCGGGCGGCTCCGACGTCAACGCGCGGATGGGCTCGGCGTAGCCGGGGTAGGCGGCCATCAAGTCGTCTCTCGTTCCCAGCTCGAAATCTTCGAACTCGAAGCCCGGCGCTACGGTGGTACCCAGCAAGGCAAACGAGGCAGAGTCCTCACCCTCTGGTGCCAGGCGAGCTCCCTGCCAGGCGCTCGACGCCAGGCAGGCGCCCTGCCAAACGCCCGCCGGCACCACCGCCTGCGGGCGCATGCCGGCGTCCAGGTCGGGGCCCAGGAGAAGCTCGCGGCCGGAACCATCCGGATACAGATGGAGCATGCGTACCGGATCACCCAGGTAGAAGTGGAAGACCTCATCGCTTGCCAGCCGGTGCATCGCCGAGACAAGGCCCGAAGTGATCAAGTAGTAGATGGCGGTACTGTGGGCACGGCGCGTGCGATAGCGCCCCGGAAGGGCCTCGGACCGGATCGTCTCGGCACAACGGTAGGTCTCGCGGAAGAAGCCGCCTTCGCCCGGGTGAGGCTCGAGACCCAAACGCTCGATGATCTCGCCTGCCGTGAGCCTGGTGCGCATATCTGGCGTCCTTCCCGCGGTGAGCCACGCCGGCGCACTCCTGAGCGCTTCACGCCCTCCATTGCGATGTGGCCCGGACCCTCAAGCGAAGATACGCCGCTCGGCGATCTCGCAGATGATGTGGCCGGCGGTGATCTGGGCCTCCTGTATGCGAGGGGCTTGCTGCGAATCGATCTTGAGCGCGTAGTCCACCAGCTCGGCCAGCTGTCCGCCATCGCGCCCGGTCCATCCGAAGGTGATCATGCCGATGCGCTTCGCCAGCTTCGTGGCCTCGATCACGTTGGGGGAATCGCCGCTGGTCGAGATCGCGACGGCGACGTCGCCCCGCGCGCCAACGCCGGGCAGCTGCCGAGAGAAGACATACTCGAATCCGTAGTCGTTTCCGATGGCGGTCAGTGTGCTCGAGTTGGTCGACAGCGACAGGGCCGGCAGTGAAGGCCGGTCCAGGTAGAACCGACCCGACAGCTCGGCGGCCAGATGTTGGGCGTCGGCCGCGGACCCGCCGTTACCGTAGAAGATCACCTTCCCGCCCCCGCGGATGCAGTCGACGATGATCGACGCCATGGCCTCGAGCATCTCAACCTGCTCGAGCAATGCCTCGACGACCCGCAGGGTCTCGCGAACCTGTTCCGTGATCGACTCCTTCATCGCCCCCCCCATGCCATGACCTCAGCCCGGGCCTGACGCCGTATCCACAGCCCGCCCGTCCTTGGACGCCGTCTCCGCAGACCGCCCGCCCCCGGACGCCGTCCGCGCAGACCGTCCGCCTCCGGGCGGCGCGGCGCCGGCGAGGCGCTCGATGGCCGCCACCAGCGGCTCCCACGAGTACTTGCGCTTCTCTCGGCGCACCCCCTCGCGCATGGCCTCCTCGCGCTGCTCGGCGTAGAAGCGTTCGATGGCATCCGCCAGCGCTCCAGGATCGTCCGGTCGTACCACGAAGCCGGTCTCGTTGTCCAGAACCACCTCGCTAAGCCCTCCCACGTCGGTGCAGATCACCGGCGTGTCCAGGTGGTAGGCCACCGGCACGATGCCGCTCTGCGTCGCAGAGTGATACGGCAGCGCTACGCAGTCGGCGGCCGAGAAGTGGACCGCCACCTGGTCCTCGGGTATGTAGTCGCTGTAGAAGACAACAGCGTCTTCCAGACCACCGGCTCGCACCAGGTCACGGTAGCGCTGCTCGTCGTCGTAGAACTCGCCGGCCACCAGCAAGCGAACCGGCCGGCGGCGGCGCACCAGGGGTAGGGCCTGGAGCAGCAGATCCAGGCCCTTGTAGCGACGGATGAAGCCGAAGAAGAGAATCCAGGGTCCTTCCTCGAGCCCGAGCCGCCGGCGCGCCTCACCTTTCCCGATCCGCTCACCGAAGACGTTGTAGACGGGATGATGCACCAGAGCGTTGGGAACATCCGGCCGGAAGCCGAGCAGGTCCTGCCGCACCGACTCGGACATCGTGATGAAGCCGTCGCCCGGCGCGAGGGCGTAGCGGGTCAGAGCCGCGTCGAACGGCCGCCGTTCATGCGGCACGATGTTATCGCACACGAAGATGATGCGCGCATCGGTCCAGCGTTTCAACCAGCGGGCGATGGTACCGAAAGCTGGGGCGAAGAACGGCATCCAGTACCGGAAGATCACCACGTCGGGCTGAAGCGCGGCCGCGCGCCGTGCCGTACGCCACCAGCTCAACGGGCCGATCGAGTCGAGCACCGGTTCGGCGGGAAACCGGGCGATGTCGGCGGCTTCCTCCTCGGCAACGTACTGCGTCTTGCCCGGAAACAGCCGGTCGGGATACTGCCGGGTGAAGGAGAGGAAGCTGACCTCGTGGCTCCGCGCCATCTCTCGCGCCAGGATCGCGTTGAACAGCGCGATCCCCCCCCGCATGGGAAAACAGGTACCGATGAAGACGATCCTCATCGCCGCCTCCCCGTCCGCTGGCCGCGTTCCTTCACGCGAACGACCATCTGTCCTCCTCTTGTCTCGGGTCGGGTTGGGTTGGGTTGGCCCGCCGACCGACGGAACGCGGCGGCTACGGGCAACGACGCCCTGAGGATGGATCAAATGGCCGACCTTCTCAAGTCCGGCGAAGCCGGATGGAGCGAACATGGCTCGGGGGCGGCCTCCCGACATGGGTGACCCGCCCCCGGCTGAGATTCACGCGGCGGCCGCTCGCTGCGCCACTGACCTATTTCATCATCTCGCGCAGCCGCACCATCAGGTCCACGACGCGGCAGGAGTAGCCCCACTCGTTGTCGTACCACGATACGGTCTTGAGAAGCCGGTCGCCAAGCACCTGGGTGGACATGGCATCGAAGATCGAGGAGTGGGAATTGCCGATCACATCGCTCGAGACGATCGGCTCATCGCAGTATTCCAGGATCTTCTTCAACGGGCCGTCGGCGGCCTTTTTGACGGCCGCATTGACCGTCTCGACCGACACGTCGGTGGCCATCTCGGTCACCAGGTCCACGATCGACCCGTCGGGCACGGGCACCCGCATCGCCATGCCGTCGAGCTTGCCGGCCAGATTGGGCAACACCTTACCCACCGCGCGCGCTGCCCCGGTGGTCGTCGGAATGATGTTCTCCGCGGCCGCTCGCGAACGGCGCAGGTCCTTGTGCGGAACGTCGGCCAGGCGTTGATCGTTCGTGTAGGCGTGCACCGTGGTCATCACGCCCTTGACGATCCCGAACTGCTCGTCGAGGATCATGGCCAGCGGCGCCAGGCAGTTGGTGGTGCATGAGGCATTCGAGACGATCTCGTGCTCGGGCTTGAGCACACTGTCATTGACACCCAGCACCACGGTGGCGTCGATCTCATCCTGGGACGGCACGGTCAGGATGACCTTCTTGGCGCCGGCGGCAAGATGGTCGGCAATCTGTTCCCGTTTCCGAAAGCGGCCCGTGGCTTCGACCACGACGTCAACCCCCAGGCTCTTCCACGGCAACTCGGCTACCTCACGGATCGCCGTCATCTTGATGTTGTGGTGATTGACCTTCCAAGTGTTGTCTTCCAGGGCCAGGGTGCCCCTGAAGGTGCCCATTACCGTGTCGTACTTGAAAAGGTAGACGAGCCCTTTGTTGTCGGCGATGTCGTTGATCGCCACGACCTCGATATCATCGCGGTCACTCAAAATCCGCAAGACCGAGCGACCGATTCTGCCAAATCCGTTGATGGCTACACGCATCACGAGACCTCCTCTTGCTTGACTCCGCCCTACCACCACTGCGCCATCTCTTCGATGAGCTCGACGACCCGAGCGGCGTAGCCCCAGCCGTTGTCATACCAGGTGAGCGTCTTGACCATATTCTCACCCGCAATCATGGTGGCGAGGGAATCGAAGATCGCCGAATGCGAGTTGCCGATCACGTCGCTGCTGACGATCGGCTGGTCGGTGTACTCGACAATGTTCTTGTACCGGCTCTGGGCGGCACTCCAGACGAGGTTGTTGACCCCTTCGGCGGTGACATTGCGCTCGGTGACGGTGACCAGATCGACCACGCTGCCGTCGGGAACCGGCACGTTCATGGCGATCCCGGCCATCCTGCCCTTCATCTCCGGCAGAATTTGCTCGACTGCCAGCGGCGACCAAGTCGAGGCCGGGATGATGTTCTCGGCCGCGGCACGGGAACGCCTCATCTCGTCATGGGGCACATCCGCGAGGCGCTGATCGTTCGTGTAGGCATGCACCGTGGTCATGTAGGCGTGACGGATGCCGAAGCCATCATTCAAGATCTTGATAATCGGCGCCACGGCGTTCGATGTGCAGGATCCGTTCGATACGATGCGGTGCTCGGGCTTGAGCATGTCGTCATTGACGCCGGTGACCATCGTCAGGTCCACCTCCTCCTGGGCACGGGGTGGTACCGTGAGGATGACCTTCTGAGCGCCGGACTCCAGGTGCTTCAGCATCCACTGGCGGGTGCGGTAGCGGCCGGTGGCCTCGACGACGATCTGGACGCCGTATTGCGCCCAGGGCACCTCGCCCGGCTCCTTGAGCTGCAGCATGCGAATCTGCCGGCCGCCAATGTACATGAAGCCGTCCGATACCGTGAACGGCTCCTGGAAGCGACCGTGCACCGTGTCGAAGCGGAGCAAGTACTCCAGCCCCTTTGGGTCGGCGATGTCGTTGATGACGGCGATATCGATTCCGGGCACCTTGCGCGAGATGCGGAAGATGTTCCGGCCGATCCGGCCGAAGCCCATCAGGCCTACGCGAACACTCATATCTCTCAAACCTCCTTGTTTCGGTCATCCGGCCCAGATCAACTCACTCCCGGAGAACAAGGTTCTGCGAGGCGGCCCCATCACGCGCAGTTCACCTTCGCGAAACTCCCTATCCATCGCAAGGATCGAACGCTGATGAGGATGAGTCCCCGTCGAGGGACCCACCTTCGGCACCGGTCCTGACTTCCCTAGATCGGTCGGTGCGTCGGCGGATCTTAGCACCGTCCGGTTGGGCATGTAAGATCTTGCTGGGAAGACCTGCCATCGTGTAGAAGTGGTTCTAGACGACCGATTCTAGGTTTGGAGAGCGCAAGGGGTTTCTCGGAAAGAAGATAGCCAGAAGACGGTTACGGGGCGGCGCTCCCCGGACCGGCCACCCATCCCAGGAGGCAAGGATCATGAAGACCACCCCTGCCCACAATACGCGGCCAAACTCATCCCAGGCCGGTCCCTCGCACGCCGGTCCGAGCAACACCGCCCCCACGCAGCCGGCAACCCTCTCGCGTGCGGCGACCCTCTCGCGTGCGGCGACCCTCTCACACCCGGCGACCCTCTCGCGCCCGGCGACCCTCTCGCGCCCGGCGACTCCCACGCGTGGCGGCCTTCGACGTACAGTCGCCGCGGCCCTGCTGATCGTGGTCGCTTCCCTCTCCGGCCCGGGCGCCACTGCACAACCCCAGGCGGGACCATCCCCGGACTGGCCGCGCTTGCGCGAGTCGGTCGTCGAGATGCGGGTACTGGTCACCGGACGCGATCCGGTCGTCGTCTACGGTTTCGCCCTCGAGGACATTGACGGGATCGTGACGTGCCAGAACCTTGTAGCCGGAGCCGAGCAGATCCTGGTGCGCACCCGCGCCGGTGACATCTTCGAGGCCGAGCGCTATGTCGCTCACGATCCGGCGCGCAATCTGGTGGTGATCGAGACCGATCACGACGTACCCGGTCTCGATTGGGGCTCTCACTTGATGTTCTCGCAGCGTCAGTTCGGCCTTGTTCTCCTGCCGCCCTCGGTAGGCCAGCACGTTTACCCAATGCGGTTTCTGAACGATTTCCTGGCGCCCGAGGCCGGCGAGCTCCTGGCGTGCTGGGGAGACATCTCGCCCGGGCTTCCTTACGCCGACTCGCTGGGCGCGGCCGTTGGTGTGGTGCAAGTGCTCGAACGCGGCGAGGATCGGGTGGTGTGTGCCGTCCCCATCGACCGCGTGCGGGAGATGATGGCCCAGCCCGACCGGGGTGGTCGGCTCGAGGATCTGCCGGCCGAGAAGGCCGCTTTCGTGGATCCCGCCACGGCGGCGGGCGCGCAGGTGATGGGAGCGGTGCTGTGCCGGTCAAAGCGCTTCGGTCAGGGCGTATCTTATCTCATGCAGGCGCTGGAACAGGATCCGAAATCCCACGAAGCCAAGCTCGAATGGGGCATGGCGTTGCAGCTCCAGCGCGACTTCGCGGCGGCGGAGATCTTCTACCGCGAAGCCCTGGCGCTCGAACCGGGCAGCGCCCGGGCCCACCTTTACCTCGGTTCCTGTCACTTCATGCAGGGCGACTACGACCAAGCTGGAACGGCCTATGAAGAAGCGATCGCAACCGATCCCGACTGGGCCCTCCCGCTGGTCAACATGGGCGGCCTGCAGTACCTGCGGGGCGATGTCGAGCGGGCCGAGCGGCTCATGAAGAAAGCTCTCGAGATGAAGCCCGACATGGGATTGGCTCTATTCAACCTGGGCATGCTCTACTACGCGAGCGGCCAGACTGACGAGGGCTCAGCCGTCCTGGCACGGCTCAGGGCTCGCCGCAGCGGATTTGCAACGTTGCTGCTGGAGCGCATTTGATCCTCTTGAAGCGTCCGGTGGCGGAATGGGACCACACACGCGCAAACGCTTGCCAGACAACAGACTCATGGAAGACGGGCGCCGTGGACAGGAAACCATCTTTCCGCGGGCGCCGTCCCGCCACCGCCCTCTCTGGAGTTTCGCGGTGGGTCTCAGCAGTACCGCCACCGCCTTTCACTGTCGAACCGGATATCCGCTTGACCTGCGCCTCCGCAAACCTCTATAATTCTAAGCGATGGTAGATGGACCGGAGTGAGTGCACAGAGCTTGGCTCCTTTGCAAGACAGGTCCCCGTTGGGTGGTGAGAGAGAGCAACAATCAACGGGAATGTGTTGCGCAAAAGGAGAAGCGATCTCGCGTGATCTTCTTGGGAGAGGCCCCTTGCACCCGGTGCCTAGCCAGCAATGAGCTAGGGGGACTCGATCAGGATGCACGCTCCGGTTGCCAGGCTCGCGAGATCAGTGACTCGTTTCTCTGTAACTTGGGTGCGGCCTGTGCGGGAACGCTAGCTTGGATGATCAACTCCAGGCCCGGCAGGCTAGAAGGAGGACTAGCATCATGAGGAATGTAGTGCTAGCAGTCATGATCGGCCTGGTGTTCACAGCCGGGGCGGCCAACGCCACGATTCCGGATCCCGATCTCTGCACTGTTGCCCCCTGCGACGATTTTCTCGGTGTCGTGACCTATCCGGATCCGCTTCCGGGTGGTTCGGGCGAGTTCACGGTCAACGTTCGCAACGGCGACAACGATCCGATCCCGGACGCATTCGTGGAAGTGGTTTTCCTCGTCGAGGCCAACCACCTGTTCTGCCCGGACATCGTCCTCGATGGCAATACCGATGACGTGGGCAACGTTGTGTTCAACATCTCCGCCGGTGGTTGCACCGAGGGCACCGACGCAATTCAGATCGTCGCCAATGGCACGCCGATTCGTACGTACACCAGTGCGAAGAGCGGCGACTGGGACACGGCGGCCGATGGTTCGGTCGGTCTGTCAGACTTCATCTTCTTCGGTGGCAACTACGGTCCCACGATCGGTGGCTGCGCCGACTTCTTCAACGATGGTGGCACCGGGCTGGACGACCTGATCGGCTTCGGTGAAATGTTCGGTCACGAGTGCCCCTAATCGAGTGTCATCTCGAATCTAGCGGCTAGATCGTTCGTGCTTTGGCGGCCCTGATTCCCGCGGGATCAGGGCCGCACTTTTTGTCCTCGCGATCTTGTCCTCGCGATCTTCTCTACGTCTGCTTCTTCTCAACCAGGGCACGGCCCTTGGCACACAGGCGATCGCAACGCTCGTTGAGCGCATGGCCGCTGTGGCCGGCCACCTTCTGCCAGACGATCTCGCGGCCACCGGTCAGCGCCGCCAGTTCTTCCCACAGGTCGCGGTTCTCGACCGGGCTCCCGGTTACCGTCTTCCAGTTTCGCTTCCGCCAGCCGTGAATCCAGCTCGTGATGCCCTTGATGACATAGCTGCTGTCACCAACCGCACAGAGGGGGCCCGATGTCTCTCGGAGCAACGTGATCGCACCGGTGAGTTCCATGCGGTTGTTGGTTGTGTGTCCTTCGCCCCCAAAGAGTTCGCCGTCGTCCGGCAACACGACCCCCCAGCCGCCGGGACCCGGATTCGGCCGGCTGCCGCCGTCGAAGGCGCCCAGGGGCCGGCCGGCACCGTCGCTCCAGGGCGGTCCCGACCGGCGGGAAGGATCGAACACGGCCAAGATCTCATCGATCCGGGAGGCGTTCTTCGGGAACGCGTGGCGCTGGGGGTTCTTCTCCACGTGCACCGTGCGCCGCTTGCCGTCGCGATACCAGTTGACGACGCTGCCGTCGGCGAAGGTGAGCTTGATGCCGTACTGAATCGGGCTCTGGTGGTAGTCCACGGCTCCTCCAAAAGATGATGTTTCCGACCGGTCCTGATACATGGAGTCCGCGAGAGCCCAGGTCAACTGTGACATCGGCACGACTGCGGCCGGAGGGGCTCTGGTGGCGCCAAGTTCGAGATCACCGCGCCAAGAGGCACCCCGCATAGCGGAAACAGCCCTTCGGCTCGTCCACCCATCGGTTATACTCCAGCTGGGTGACGCGTACCAGCTTCCCCTGGCCTCGTCACCGGGAAGCGGCAACGCGTACGATCGCGATGGGACGGCTGGCGCAGGCGGCACTTGCCCTCGCACCGGCAGGGGGGATCGAAAGGGCAGGGGGGATCGAGGTGTGCCTGTAGCCGAGCCACTCGTCAGCGTTCTGTTGCCGGCCCGTGACGCCGCCGTCACGCTGGCTGAATCGCTCGCGAGCCTGCAGGATCAGACCTTCCGTGACTGGGAATGTCTCGTGCTGGACGACGGTTCGACAGATCGAACACGCGGTGTCGCTGAGGGCTTTGCCGCCAGCGACCCGCGGTTCCGAGTCTTCTCCGCCCCTGAGCCCCGGGGGATCATCGAGACCCTCAACGAAGGCGCCGCTCGCGCGCGAGGACACTATCTGGCGCGCCAGGACGCCGACGATCGATCCCTGCCCCGGCGGCTCGAGCTCTCCTTGGACCTGCTGACGGCCAATCCGCACGTCGATGTGGCCGCCTGCCGCATCGAGCTCTTCCCGCAGGAGCGGATCCGCCCCGGATGGCGGGCCTACGCAGAGTGGCTCAACCGGCTCGTCACGCCCGAAGCGATCGCCGGCGACATCTACGTCGAGAGCCCCCTTCCCCATCCGACGGTGCTGATGCCGCGCGAGCTGCTCGCCTCCTGCGGCGGTTATCGCGAACACGGCTGGCCCGAAGACTATGACCTGTGGCTACGCTTGCACGTGGCCGGCCGGCACTTCGCGAAGCCGGAGCCGGTGCTCTACCAGTGGCGCCACCACGAGGGCCGCCTGACCCACCGGGACGAGCGCTACGCTCCCGAAGCGTTCCTGGCCTGCAAGCTCCACCACCTGGCGGCACGCTTGGGCGATTCGACGTTGCTGGTCTGGGGCGCCGGCCGGGACGGGTCTCGCCTCGCGCGGGCGCTCGAGCAACGCCGGTTGCGTGTCGAGGCCTTCATCGACATCGATCCCCGCAAGATCGGACGAACCCGGGGCACCTGCCCGGTGATCTCGCCGGAGCAACTCGGGCACCGGGCGCACTGCCCGGCCTGTGCGGCGCCGCCGCTGATTCTGGTGGCCGTGGGGACCAAAGGCGCCCGCCAGCTCATCCGAGAGCATCTATATGCAACCGGCTGGTCGGAACCGGAGGACTTCCTGTGCCTGCACTAGAGCTGATCGGGAGGGCAGAGCAGGGCAGGGCACGGCACGGCACGGCAGAGCAGGGCACGGGGCGGCAGAGCAGGGCACGGGGCGGCAGAGCAGGGCACGGGGCGCTCGCGCGGATGCAGGTTTGCTCCGGACGACCTGATGTCCTAAGATGAAGCCGTGATGTTGGAATTCCCGTCTATGTGGTGCAACTTATTGTCGCGTAGGCAGTTGAGCCCCACTTAACGTGGCCCAGTCAACTGCGACAGTAACTGATGGCCCGTCAAGTGGTTGAACGCGGTGCGACGGGATTCAGGCACCCACAACCTACGGTGAGGACCGTGGCCGGAAGCATCGGAACCGAGGCGCATACCTTGTTCGAAGCGCAAACCTCCCATTCGGCGAGAGATCCATCCGTCGGAGAACCCCGCACGGGCAGGCTTCGTGGTCGCTCGCGCCTGGTCCCGTTACGCCCGGCCCATCTGGGCCTCGTACGGCTGCATCGGGCCCGGTTCCTCGTGGCCCGGTTCCTCGTGGCCCGGTTGCTCCTGGTCCGGTTCCTCGTGGCCCTCTTGCTGCTGGGTGCCGCCAACGCCTTGTACGCGGCAATCGGGACTTCAACCTGTGAGGCAGAAACCATGAAAGCTACACGCCCAAGCGCGCTGGCGGGAACGTGGTACACCGCGGACCCGATACAACTGGCCACCGCAATCGAAGGTCATCTCGAACATGGCCGGCCGCTCGAGGAAATCGCCTCCACCCGCCCGATCGCGCTCATCGCCCCCCACGCTGGACACCGCTTCTCAGGGGATGCCGCCGGCGCCGCCTTCCGGCTGCTCGCCGGTGAGGCCGGCCGGAACGTAACGCGCATCTTCTTGATCGGCCCGTCCCATCATCAGGCCTTTTCGGGCGCATCGATCCCGAACGTGACGCAGTATGAAACACCCCTGGGACCGGTTCCAATCGACACCGACGTCACCCAGGCCATGCTGGACCATCCGCTCGTGCACACCGTGGCACGCGCCCACGGGCCCGAACACTGTCTGGAGATCGAGCTACCCTTCCTGCAACGCGTCTTCGAGCATCCGTTCCGCATCGTACCCATGCTCATCTCGGGGTTGGACACGGCCGGGTGGTTCGAGCTGGCGCAAGCCCTGGCCGCTCATGTGGACGAACATACCCTGATCGTGATCAGCTCCGACTTCTGCCATTACGGCAGCCGCTTTGGCTACCTGCCGTTCGAGGATGATCCCGACGGCAACCTGCGCCGCTTGGACAAGGGCGTCCTGGCGCCCATCCTGGCCCTGGATCCGGCCGCATTGGCAACCTACAAGCGCGAGACCGACATCACGGTCTGCGGAATCCGCCCCATCGGGATACTTCTCGAGCTGTTGCGACGTGACCAGATCCAGGCGATCTGGGGCGGTGGGCTCCCGGAGGGCCGTGTTTTGGATTACTATCGCTCAGCCGATCTGCTCGACGATTTCGAAGGCTCGGTGAGCTACGCCTCGGTGGCCTTCTTCCCGGCCGGCACGCTGAAGCCGGGGCCTGCCTACCCGCCAATGCTGCGAGAGGTGCCGGCCTGGGGCGAGACCGCAGCCGAGGAGGTCAACGGCAGCGAGGGCAGCAAGGGCAGCGAGCATGCTGAGTTCACTTTCTCCCCCGAGGAGCGGCGGTACCTACTCGGTCTGGCGCGCCGCACGTTGGAGTGCAAGCTGAGCGGTGAGGCCCTGCCCGACCCCGAGCCCTTTCCCAAGGGCGTCTCGGCGGAGAAGATGGCAACGGTTTGCGGCGTGTTCGTCACGCTCAACAAGCATCATCACCTGCGCGGCTGTATTGGGCACATCGTGGGACGCGAGAGCCTGGCGAGAGGCGTGATGGACAATGCCATCAACGCCGCCCTCCAGGATCCGCGTTTTCCCCAGGTGACCCGCGACGAGCTCGATGACCTTCGCATCGAGATCTCGGTGTTGACACCCCTGCGCGGCGTCTCCGGCCCGGACGAGATCGAGGTCGGCCGGCACGGTGTGGTGCTGGAGCGAGACGCGTTACGAGCGGTGTTCCTGCCTCAGGTGGCCACCGAGTGGGGCTGGGATCGCACGACGATGCTCGAACGTCTCTCGATCAAGGCCGGGCTTCCGCGTGACGGCTGGCGCCGGGACGCGACGTTCCAGGTGTTCGAGGCCGTCGCCTTCGCCGAGCCCTGAAGCTCCGAGCCGGTTCGCTGCTGTAAGGAATCCATCCCATGCGACGCCGCCTCTTCTGCAAAGCCGGCCTGGGGACCGTCGCCACGCTCGTCGCCGGAGAGCGATTCGTGTGCCGGAGCGTCTTGGCGGCGCAGCAAGCCAGGCAGAGCACCACACGGCTCGGTAGCCAGATCGACGCACTCCGCGGCACGGTCGCCGTGGCACACGACGTGGCGCCCACCGGCACGGTCTTGCGCACCAACAATCAAGCTCTGCCATCGGGCCGTGTGGCGGCTCGACTGAACGACGCCATGGGCGCCTTGCTGGGCGCGGATCCCTGGCATCGCCTCTTCGGCCCGGAGGACGTGGTCGCTCTCAAGCTCAATGGGCTGGCCGCCCCGCACCTCTCTCCCCGGCGTGAGTTGGTCGACGCCATCGTGGCCGGTCTCGAGTCGGCCGGTGTGCCGCCGGAGCGGATCATCCTCTTCGAGCGCACCAGCTGGGAACTCGAACGGTGCGGTTACGCGTTGCAGGTGGGCCCCGACGCGGTGCGCGCCTACGGAACCGACGCGCTGCGCGGCGGGGGCTACAGCCGCGACCTGGCCGTCTTTGGCGAGGTTGGTTCGTTCCTGAGCCGGGTGGTGACTGAGTATGCCACCGCTCTGATCAATGTCGGTGTCTTGAAGGACCATGACCTGGCCGGGGTCTCCGCGGGAATGAAGAACCTCTACGGCCTCATCCACAATCCCAACCGCTACCACGATCACACCTGCGATCCCTACGTGGCCCACGTCACCGCCCTGCCGACGGTGCGGGCCAAGCTACGCCTCACCGTGATCGATGCGGTCGTGGCCCAGTGCCACGGGGGCCCGGCCTACCGGGAGCAGTGGACCTGGCCCTGCGGACGAGTCCTGGTTGGCCGCGATCCGGTCGCCGTCGACACGGTCGCCTCCGAGTGGATCAGCGGCGAACGGGCGCGGCGGGGGCTGCCGAGTCTGGCCGAGGCGGGCCGCGAACCGGTCTGGTTGCGCACCGCCGCCGAGCTCGGACTGGGCCAGCGAGAGAACCTATCCATCCGGACCGTGTGATCTGCGCCGCAGCGGCGCGGTGCCGGGTGGCCACGCCACAGCGGTGCGGTGCCGGGTGAACACCCCCCCAATGGAATGCCGAGGAGTGAACCTTCCCAGGCGGCCCGTGTAGGAAGGTCCGCGGAGGTCGCTAATGGACAGACGGAGCTTCGTGGCCAGGATGACGGGAACGTGCCTGTCGTGCGCGGTTGCCCAGCGGGCTTGCCTTCAGCCGGCCGGCGCGCAAGACGCCGTGGACTTCGAGCTTCCCGAGGGTGAAACCGCTCTCGGCGTGGCGCCGGCCCGGCACTACGAGAAGCTGGACGAGAAGAAGGTGATCTGCCGGCTTTGCCCGCACGACTGTGTCGTGGCCGACCAGGAGCGGGGCTACTGCGGTGTGCGTGAAAATCGCGGCGGCGAGTACGTCACGCTCGTCCACGGGCGCGTGTGCGCGGCGCACGTCGATCCAATCGAGAAGAAGCCCTTCTTCCATGTCCTGCCGGGGACCGAGGCACTATCGATCGCCACACCAGGCTGCAACATGGAGTGCCGCTTCTGCCAGAATTGGCAGATCTCCCAGTTCCGGCCCGAACAGGTGGCCACCACCCCCGCCCCGCCGGAGGGCTTACTCCGGGTGGCGCGCCAGCGCAAGGCCCCCTCGATCGCATACACCTACACCGAGCCCACCATCTTCTACGAGTACGTGCTCGATGTGGCCCGGTACACCGCCCCGCGCGGCATCCACAATTTGGTGGTCTCGAACGGCTTCATCCAGGGGGCACCACTGCGCGAACTCGCACCGCACCTGACCGCCTACAAGGTCGACTTGAAGGCCTACACCGAGGACTTCTACCGCGAGCAGTGCAGCGCCGCGATGCGCCCGGTCCTCAATACGCTCACCCGACTGCGCGACCTGGGGCTGTGGACCGAAATCGTGATTCTGATCATCCCGACGCTCAATGACCACGAGAAGAGCAACGCGGCCATGTTTCGCTGGATCGTCTCCGAACTCGGCGCGGATGTCCCCGTGCACTTGAGCCGGTTCCATCCCACCTACAAGATCCAGAACCTGCCGCGCACGCCCATCGCCACACTGAACCGCTTGCACGATGCCGCGCGGGCGGCCGGACTCCACTACGTCTACGTGGGCAACGCCCAAGGCCACCCGGCCGAATCGACCTACTGTCCATCGTGCGGCGCTCGGGTGATCGAGCGCTTCGGCTACCTGATCGGAGAGATCCGGCTCGGGGACGGAGCCTGCGCCGCTTGCGGCCAGGCCATCCCCGGCGTATGGGCATAGGCCGTGTCCGGGCGAAGGCGCGTGCCGACGGGGGCTCAGAGACGCCTGCCCGGCAAGACCGCGCTCAGCGCACTGGTCGCTTTGACCAACCCCAAGAACACCAGCGTTCCGCTGAACCCAAGCAGGGGCACGAGCAGGGACCCGGTCAGCAGAGCGCCGGCGATGGCACCTCCATGGTCGGCCGCGCTGGCGGCGCCGCCGGCCTCAGCCACTTTCTGGGCCTCGGTCGCCGCATCGGCGGTGTCGCTGCCGGCAACGCGGTGTCGTCGTTGGGACAGGCCACCGTTCGCCGGATCCCCGGAGTGGCGCCACCAGGCCAGCGTGGCCAGCGGAAACGGCAGACCGGTCAAGATGCCTCCGGTGGCGGCCGCCAGTAGCAATCCTGCCTCCAGAACACTCGGAGAGACGTCCGTCAGCCCCGGCAGCATGAGGAGAGCTACCCCCAGGAAGACGACCCAGGCTAGATCCATGCCGAGAAGCCCTTGCCGACTCCGTCCTGCGATGCGGCGTGCAAGCCACTCGCCTGCCCAAGCCCCCAGTGCCAGGCCCAGCATGAAAAGCCCGGTGACGAGCCCCACTTTCAGGTACAGAGCGCCGCGCTGGGTTTGATACAGCAGCAGTACCAGCAGGCTCCAGCCCATCCCGCTCAGACCGGTCGACAGAATGGTCACGGCAGGTTGTCCGGCTCCGCGCCGGACGATCGCCAGCAGGGCCATCATGCCCAGTAGCAGCAGCAGGCCGCCATGCCACGGATGAGCGCGCCAGACGGTGAGAAGCGGCGCCAGATGGCCGCCGGCCAGCCGGTCCCAACGGCGGAGCTGCTCGAAGAAGACGCCCGGTACCAGGTCGGTGTTGAGACGCGCCGTCCGGGCCTCGTTCGCCAGAGCCGCTTCCAGTCCCTCCACGCGCTCGCGCGGCAGCAGGCGCGCGAAATACGCCTCAGGCCAGAACCGGCCCGAGGGCCAGCGGCGCGCCCTTCGCTCGCCGAGCGAATCGGGTCGGGTCGTCAGGGGCGAAGGCTGACGAGTGGTGGCCGTGCCGGCGGTATCCCCGCGCGGCAGGGCAGCCATCAGCAACTGGTTCTCTCCCGGCAACGCACGCACGTCACGGAAGACCTCTGTCAGACTGGCGAAGATCGAAGCCCGCAACCGGGCTTCCTCCGGACTGGGCACGTTCGCCGCCCCGGCCAGCGACAGCACCAGCGCGCCACCCGGCGCGAGCGATCGCGCGCAGAGCTCGAAGAAGTCCACCGTGTAGAAGCGATTGCCCACTGCGGTCGTAGGCCCGCTGCCTGTGACCCAGATCAGGTCGGGCCGCGGGTGCGCGTGCCGCAACAGGTTGCGGGGATCCCCGGTGCGCAACCGGACCACTTGGTCGCGGGCCGGGTCGAGGCTCGGGTCGAGGCTCGGGTCGAGGCTCGGGTCGACTACACGCTCAACTGCGGAATCGACCGCACGCTCGGCTGCGCGCTCGAGCGCGTCATCGAGTTGCTCGTCAAGGCGCAGGACGGTGACCTGCAGGTCTCCGGCTCCAGCCAGCACCGTAAGAGGGCCGTAGAAGGCCGGTGCAATCGCGTAGAGATGGCTCGGTCGGGGATGCTGACCCGCCACCAGCGCGGCCGTCACACTGTCCACGTAGGCATCCTGCAGGTTGCCCTGGTACATGCCGTTCAGGTACAGCCCACGCTCACCACCCAAGGTGGCCACGGTGAGATGATGGTACGGGGTGTCCACCTGAAGGATCGGCTCGCTGCCCGTCGATAGCCCCCGCCAACGCGCCGCGAGCCAGCGATCCTCGATTCGTTGGGGCCCGCCCGAGAAGAGCCAGGCGGCAGCCCCCACCAGCGACAGCGCGGCAATCAGAAGCTGCACCACCAGGCCCAGCCGGTGCGGACCAGCCACCGGTCGCGGGCGGTGCGGGCGAGCCACCGGTCGCGGGCGGTGCGGACCGGCCACCGGCCGTTCCCATGGCGTGCTCTCCGCCGGTCGCTCTCGTGGCGAGCTGGCCACCGGCCTTGGTCCGTCCGGGCCTCCTTCGCAAACGTGACCGTGGCGAAAGAACGCTCGGATCCGGCGCGCGAACACCCACAACAGGACCACCAGGCCAGCCATCCAGAGGCTGGTGAGCGAACCAACGCGCGGAAGCAGGTAGAGGGCGGCCGCGGCGCCTCCGACCATTGAGCCCAGCGATTCCAGGGCATAGGCGCCGCCGGCGCTGACGCGCCCGCGGCTCAGACCAACCGGAAACGCGAAACCGGTCAACCCGCCGGCGGGCACCACGGTGACCAACAGAAGAACCACGTAGGTTGGCGCCGGGAGATAGCCGCCGGAGGGAACATCGATCCAGAGACGGTGGTGACGCATGACGAAGAGAGCGAGGATCCCGAGCAATACGAGCGCGATCAGAATGCCTTCGAAGACGACCGGTTGCGCTCGTGGGGGCCGTGCTCGCAGCGGCTCTTCCTTCGGGGTCCGCGCTTGCAGCAGCCGTGCTTTCGGGGGCCGCACCCGCGCGGCCGGCGGCCGGCACCACCCAACCCCCAGCGCCGCTCCTCCTGCGATGCCGGCTACCCAGAGTGCGTAGAAGAGCCCCAACCCGATCTCGCCGCCGTGGAAGGCAAAGAGGGTCTCGCGCACCAAAAGCGTCTGACCCAGCATCGACACCGCGCCAAGCCACAGGAAGCCCAGCCCGCCCACGGGAGATTCCGCGGGGACCCGGTGCGACGTCACTGGAGGAGTCCTATCGTCGGGATGGGCCGCGTCGTGAGCCCTTGTAGGCGATCACGTGACCTGGCCGGGTGGTGGCCATCTCCAGACCCGCACGGGCCGCGCCACGGCACAGCTCATCCATGAGTGGAGCCGCCGCTTCGATGCGCCGGGCCTTGAGCAACTCCTGACAGAGTAGTGAAGCCGGCCAGCCGCCGCCGGTGACGTGCCGCACCCCGGTGAAACCCACCCGCTCGAGATTGCGCACGAGGGTGGCCGCTTTGAAGTGACGCAGCTTGAAACACCGCGCCTCCAGGATCTCCGCCTTGCGAAGGGAGGTGATCGTCTGCGCCATGCCGCGCTCGAGACGCGGATCACGGTGCGGATAGACATCCCGTTCGCACCGGCGAGCCCAAGTCTGAAGGCGTTTGCGGCTGAGGTCGGTGATGGGCACGGCCTCGACCAGGTAGCCGTGTTCGATGCCTGCTTCCGCCCACGTGACCAAGTAGTCGATCACGTACGCTCCCTGCTGGGCCGCGTGGATCATCACGGCTTCGCGCACCGGTTCGGGACTGACCTCGACCGCTTCATAGGTCATTCGGAATGCGCCGCCCGGTTTCAGAACGCGGTAAATCTCTAGCAGAGCCGCCGCCGGATCGGGAGATTGCTCGACCGAGGTCGCCGCGACGACCCCATCGAACGTATTGGCCGGGAAGCTCATGTCGCAGACCGACATCTCCTCGAACCGCGCCTTGCGCGTGCGCACGACCTGGGCATTCGCCTTGCACACGGCCACCCGTTTCGGGCTCGGCTCGATGCCCACGATCTCCTTGAAGTGGGGGGCCATCAGCAGGCTGGGCCAGCCGTCGCCCGGTCCCACATCGAGGATGCGCTTACCCTCGCCCATCGAGAGGATGAAGTCCCAGATCATGCCACGGTGATGCCAGTGGCCCGGCTCGCGATGGTCCAGCGGAACATGGACTTCGGGCAAGGACTCCGATGCTTGCGATTCCATCCGCTCATAGCGCAGGGTGGCCGAATCACTCGTCTTGGGACGGGCATTCCGCTGAATCCATTCGAAGATTCCGCTGGGGGTCTTCTGCTTCGGCATCGGGTACTCCTTCCCTGGAATGTACCCCGCTTTTCTATCACAGCGTCCCAGACCGGGCAACAAGAAGGCACGGCTATCCCCGCAATCGCCGCTGCCTGGGGGGGGAGTATCGAGGACCGAGCCTTGCGCCGAAGGCGGCGCGCCCCTACGGTTCGGCGCGTGCCCGGAACACCCACCTGGGGCTTTGCCCTCCGCGGCGGCAAGCGGACGGCCCAACCATGGGGAACGTTGGATGAGCGCACTCGAGTATGCTTTGCTCAAAGGCGACTGCCGGCATACGGCCGGCAGCTTCCGCGACGGGGTCTTCGACCTGATCTACGTGGATCCACCCTTCTGCAGCGGACGCCGCCAACGTCTTCTGACCGGCCCCGGGTTCGACGACCGCTGGCCGGGCGACCTGGAGGGGTACCTGGCCTGGCTCATCCCGCGAGCTAGAGAGATGCGCCGCGTCTTGGCCCCCACCGGCAGCATCTTCTTCCACCTCGACTGGCACGCGGTGCACGCCGCGAAAGTGGCGCTAGACGAGGTCTTCGGGCGCAACCTGTTCATCAACGAGATCATCTGGTCTTACCGGACCGGGGGCACGAGCGGCCGTTGGCTGGCGCGTAAGCACGACACGCTCCTCTTCTATGCCCGGTCGAAAGCATACAAGTTCCACCTTCTGCGCGAACGTTCAGCCCTCGCGCACCGCTACGGATTCGCCAACGCCGCCGTGCAGCACGATGACGACGGCCCGTACCGTATGACCCTGATGCGCGATGTCTGGGACATCCCCGCCCTGCGCGGCAACAGCCGCGAGCGGGTGAGCTTTCCCACCCAGAAACCCCTGGCACTCCTCGAACGCATCATCGATCTGGTCACCGATCCCGGCGACCGTGTGGGGGATTTCCTCTGCGGATCAGGGACGGCCCTGGTTGCTGCCCTACGGCGGGGCCGGCAGGCGTACGGGGGGGATCTCTCCGACGCGGCCCTGGCGCTCACCCGGACTCGCATCGAGCAACTCCGCCCCGATACCCAGGCCTGACGCCGATCTTCCGGTCCTGCAGCGGCTCTGCCCTGCCCTGCTCTGCCCTGCTCTGCCCTGCCCTGCTCTGTCCGGCGAGGCCTGGTCTGAGACGGCGGCAACCGCGAATCCTTCAGATCCGGACTTTGCGTGTACTCCGTAAGCCAATGAAATACAATAAGTTGCGGGAATTCTTTCGGAACTCTTGCCACCCAAAAGGGTCGAGCTAGCTACATCGGCCCGGTGGTCCTACCCCACCCACGCGACGTCCCCGTTGGTACCAGCGAACGGGTAACCAGCGCACGGGCACCAGCGCGTTGGGACCCATGCTTGAACCAGCCGCCTGGAAGCAATGGCCCCTCAACGAGACTCCCGCCGGTTCCGATAGATGGATCAAGAACAACCCCGCTCCGTGAAGCTGAGCGAACCACAGGAGTCTGCATGGCGACGCGCAACCATGGACGGCACCCAAGATCTTCCAGGGCACGTCCCCTCTCAGGCGTCATTCTAGAAATCGTCCTAGGAATCATCCTAGGAATCACCGCACTGGGCACCTACCTCGCTCCGGCCGGCGTACCCGCAGCTCTCGCCCGCTCGGAAGCCACCGAACCGGTCCCGGGGCGCCACCTGTGTGGAACACGCATCCTCACACCGGAGGAGGCCCGGCCTTTCGTCGCCGAACTGCCCATGGCCGGCACGTTGCCGCCCTCTCTGGACTGGCGCGACCTGGACGCCTGGACCGAAGCCAAGAACCAGGAGACGTGCGGGGGCTGCTGGGCCTTCGCGGCGATCGCCTGCGTGGAGGCGATGGGCCGGATCAAGGGAGCGCCGGCATCCCTGGATCTGTCCGAGCAGCATGCACTCTCCTGCGACCTTGACTCCTGGGTGATCGAAGGACAGACGGTGACCAACAACGGTTGCTGCGGCGGCACGGTGGCCGTCTTCGAATTCCTCAAGGAGCGAGGAACGGTGCAGGAGGAGGACTTTCCGTTCGGCAACGGTGACCATTACGGACCCGGCGCCTGTTTCCCGGGAAGCGATTGGGAGACGATTCCTTGCCCGACGACCGAACCGAAGACCTCGAGTTGGCAGGTGACCTCTTGGAGCCTGCTCTCTGCCTACGTAGCCACGGTCGATCAGATCAAGACAGCACTGCAGCGGGGACCGGTATGGTGCGCCTACTACGTCTACAGTGACTTCTATCCGCAGTACTGGTTCTCGAACCAGACCGAGACACCCTACCGCCACACGAGTGGCCACCTGGTGGCGGGTCATGCCGTGCTGGTGATCGGCTACGACGATGCCGACCAGTGCTGGATCGTCAAGAACAGCTGGGGGCCCACCGGTCCGTTCGGGGATGGCACCTTCAGGATCGCCTACGACAGCAACTGCAGCTTCGGCATCAACGCCGCCATCTGCGAAGTGGACGGCACGACCCCGGTGGAACACTCGACGATGGGCCGGCTACGCCTGGCGTTTCGCTAGGACGGCGCTCGTACACCGCTGCACTGCGTCTTGCGCCGATGCGGACTTGAATGTGGCCTTGAGCGCGAACTCGAGCGCGGACTCGAACGCGGACACCTTGCCTGTGCCTACCGTGCAAGGCATCCGCATTCGCTTTCCCGGCGGATGATTGCCGCGTCCGAGAGAAGCTAGTCCGCCACCCGCTCCGCGCACGCGCGGATCTCTGCCAGGGCCGCCCGCACCCGGCGGCACGCCGTTGGCACGCTGACGCCCATGTCGTCGGCGAGCTCGCTCAGTTGCCGGCCCTCCAGGAACCGCCGCCTGAGGACGTCGGCCCCTTCGGGGCAGTCACGGGCAAACAGGCCCAGGGACAGACGGGCCTGCGTCTCGACCGCGTCGGTCCGCTCGTGTCCGAAGCCCGGACCCAAGCCCGGCCCGGCCCGCTCGGCCAAGAGCTGCTCCTGCCGTTTTCGCCGGCGCTGGTGCGACACCTGCTTGTGGCGCAAGATGCCCCAAAACCAGGCCAGAAAGGCGTCGGAGAGGTCTTGGCCGTCAGCGATGCGAAGCCGCTCGACTCCTTCCATGGCCGCCAACAGCGCGTCCTGGAACAGATCCTCGGCGTCTTCGGTGGCCAAGCCCATCCGCATCGCGCGCCGCAGCCAGATGCCGCGGGCCTTCTCGATCGCCGACCAGGGAATCTCCTCGGCCCCCGCGGTGCGGCGATGGGTGCATCGTCTCCGAATGTATGCATCGAATGTCATGTCGAACCTCGCAGGTCATAAGGTGATGAACCGACGTAAACGAGGCCGACAGGCTGACGAGTTTTGCTATGAGTGGCTCTTCTCTCCCGCTGGTGAGTCCCGGTCATCCGGGAACTCGTTCCGCATTCGATCCGTTCCTTGCCAGGTGTCGTTGCCAGGTGCCGTTGCGAGGTGCCATTACCAGGTATCGTTACCAGGTATCGTTACCAAGCATCGTGTGCCACCTGTGCGGGATCCGCCCGGATTTGGCTCATGGCCGCTGAAGATGCATGCGCATGCTCCAGGGGCCGGGCCCGACCTGGCAGTGGATCGATCTGCGGTTCTCGAGAGCTTCGTTCCGGTCGTCTGGATGAAACGAACCTGGAAGCGGGAGGAGCTACGCGCCTGCCGGCATCCGAACCGCGCTCCGCATACCTACGCCCCCAAGGGGTACGTAGACGCCGGTAGTCCCAATCGGCGGCTGGGTACGTGGATACCCCATGCCAAGCCTCTGGGAGCAGCCGACGTTGCGGCAGAAGGCTCCCGTGGCATGGATGGCGAGAGACCCACGTGTAATGCCTTCTGTCATCGTCCGGTTGCTGAACATGGCCGTAGCCTTTCCTTAGGAGAGGACTGTTTCAAGGTAACGCACGCCGATGGCGTGCATGTTTCGTAAAGATGTTCGTACAACAGAGGGGTTTGTTTCAAGCTTTTTTGCGCTGGCACACGTTTTCTCGCTCGTGCGCGATCCCGGCATCTGCATCGGGACGCGCGCAGGAGAAGAAGAGGATCGGTCCGCCAGCGGCTGCGGCCGTGCGAGCCCCTTCACCTGCCGGGAGACCGGCGCCCCCCCCAGCTGCCGGCGGTTGCCCGTGCGCGCATGGCTTACGCTGAACACGCAACCCGCGGCGCCTGCTGACGAGCCACCCCAAGGCGGCCAACAGCAGGGCGGTTGCGACCATGATCGCCAGCGACGCGGTCATGTTCCCCACCGACGTTCGCGTAGATCCTGTTCTCCGGGGGAATCCGCGGGCGGCTCTACCGGCGGCTCTATCGGCGGGTTTGCCCGCTCGGCCACCGATCCGCCCTGGGACTCATCCGACGTGAGGCTCGCCTGGCCTCCGACCATGATCGGCCGTGCGGATGAGAAGGCCTCGTCCAGGATCGCGCGCAGATCGGGCTGCTTGCCCCGGGGCAGCTGGATCGTGCGGCCCGCCATCGAGATCTCCCAACTGCCGGGACGGCCGATACCGTGTAACCCGGCCTTATGGAGTTCGCGCCGCAGTCGCCGCGCGAATGCGCCGGCCCCGCGCTCGGTTTCGTGGCAGAGCAGGACCGCAGCCCGGAATGCCGTGGGGAAGCAGATCAGATCACCGTTGCGCGCCTGTGTATCGATCAGGTCCCTGAACCGTTCCCACACACCGGCGTTGCCTTTGGGGTCCGCGCCGCCGAAGGAGAAGCCCAGCAGGCTCACCGGGGCGGACAGGCGCTCCCCGGTGTGCAGACTGAGGGAAAGGGCCTGCAGGAAGGCCGGCACCGTCAGGATGTGGCTGCGCGCCTTGCTGAGTAACACGTCCATCATCTGCTCTTCCACGCCCGCATCGAAGGTGTGCAGGGCCATCTGGCTCATGACCCGCACCTTGTAGACGAGTTCACGGACGTCGAAGGGGTAGTAGAGGAAGTCGGTCGCGCCATTGAGGTACCCGCGCACGCGCTCGGAGTGGCGGCGGCTCGAGCGCGAGACCAACAGAATCGGCATGCCGTAGTGGCCCTGCCTCAAGGCCCGCGCGATGCCGAACCCGCTGAGCTTGGGCAGTTCGGTCTCGGCCAGCACGACCTGCGGCGACCAGGTAACCGCGCGGGTCAAGCCATCGACCCCGTCGGTGGCCGTCTGGACCTGGACGGTGTCCTCCAGGAGTTCGGTCAACGAATCGAAGATGCCTTCGTCCGGGGAGATCAGTAGCGCCTTCGAGAGTGTTCCCGGCTCCAGCGGGGACGCTCCCGAGCCAGTCGCGCCGGCCACCTCGGCCGCGTCGGGCGCGGGCAAAAGACCCGCTCCCTGCACGATCTCGCACGGCAGCTCAGCCCCGCTCGGTGTCGGCTGACGCGCCTTCTCGATCTTGAGCAGGATCGAGCCCGGCGGTTTCTCACCCCGGACCCTCTCCCAGAGGTTCTGCTTGGCCCGCTCCACCGAGACGGTGGCCCAGCACAGCTCACGCAGCAAATCGCCGGCGCCCGACCGGTCACGCAGGACTTTGCTGCCCGCGAGCAGCAGCGTCGTCCAGCCGCGGCGGGAGAGCCCGTCGACCAGGGCCGTCAGTTGCTCCCGAAGCTGGGTGCAGTTGGTGGAGGTCTCGATCAGCGGCTCGAGGGTATCGATCACCACCCCGGCGACCGGCAACTGCTCGGCGGCATCGGCCACACGTTCCAGGAAGGCCTCGGCGCCCAGCTCCCGGAATTGCTCCGCGGCTTCGAACCCGAACTCGCCCAGGATGAGCTGGTGGTTGCGCCAGTGACCCTCGAGGGGCAGCCCCATGTCGGCCGCGTGCTGAAAGAACTCGCTGGGTCGCACGGTGCTCAAGTAGAGCACCACGCCGCCCCCACGGATCCACGATTGGGCCATCTGAAGCCCGAGAACGGTCTTGCCCACGCCATGCTGGCCGTGAAACAGATAGACGTGGCCCGGGACGATGGTGCCGAGCAATCGCCGAATCACCGGAATCTGACTGGAGTCCTTCATGCGACGCTCCCCAAGCGACGTTCCCCAAGGTTGCGGTACCGGTGGCCTGGCCGGCCGGAAGCCGGCTCCTTCAATCATCGGCCTCGGCGCCATCGGTCTGCACACCGAATCTCGACCCAGCCGCGAATGCCTCGTAACGACCATATCGGTAACGTGCGTCTTGCTTGGAAGTTGCCGGCCTCGTATGCTGCCGCCATGCGATTGATCCTGGCAAGCAGCTCTCCCTACCGGCGCGCGCTGATCGCGCGGCTGGGCCTGCTGTGCGAGACGGCCTCTCCCCCGTACGAAGAGGTCCAGCCCTCACCGGAATGGGATGCGGCCGCCCTGGTCATCGAGAATGCCCTCGGCAAAGCCCGGGCCGTAGCCTCGGCTGTCCCGCCAGGCACGCCCACCATCGTGATTGGAAGCGACCAGGTGGCGGTCTGCGGCGGCGAGGTCCTGCTGAAGCCGGGCACGACCGGGCGGGCGCGTGACCAACTCGCCCGCCTGAGCGGGCGCGAGCACGAGCTGCTCACCGCCGTCGCAATCGTCGCCATCGGGCGCGTGACCAGCGGGCGCGTGACCAGCGGGCTCCTGACCCGCGGGCTGGAGATCCGCGGGCTCCTGGCCAGCGAGCTCCAGACCAGGGCTCGCGAGGGTGAGGCGAGCAACGATCCGCCGTGGGAAGCGCATCGGCTCGTGCGAAACCGGCTGCGGATGCGCCAGCTATCGGCAGAGCAGATCGCCGCCTATGTGGAGCACGAACGCCCGCTCGATTGCGCCGGCGCCTACAAGTCCGAGGGGCTCGGCATCGCGCTCTTCGAGTACCTGCGCGGCGACGACCCTACCGCGATCGTGGGCCTGCCCCTGGTGGCCCTGTGTGATCTGCTGCGGCAAGCCGGCCTCGATCCATTGCTCGATGAAGCCACAACACGGGACCCCGCGCGCAAGGGGGAGGAAGACCGATGATGTTGGCGCCTGTCGACTGGGGCATCATCGGTGCCTACGCGATCGTCATGTTGGCGGCGGGTGTCTATTTCTCGAGACGGGCCTCGCGCAGCATGACCGACTTCTTCATCTCCGGCCGCAACCTGCCCTGGTGGATCGCCGGCACGTCAATGGTGGCGACCACCTTCGCTTCCGACACGCCGCTGATCGTCACCGAGATCGTGCGCACCGAAGGCGTGGCGGGCAACTGGATCTGGTTCAACTTCGCGATCAGTCACGCGTTGACCACCTTCTTCCTGGCCACGCTCTGGCGCCGGGCACGCGTGGTCACCGACGTCGAGCTCTGCGAGCTGCGCTACGCCGGCCGCGGCGGCCGGGCCCTACGGCTGTTCAAGGGCACCTTCTACGCCTTCGTCACGAATAGCGTGGTGCTCGGTTGGGTGTTGCTCGCGATGGCCACGATCAGCGAAGAGGTGCTCGGCCTGCCCAAGCTCCAGACGATCGCCGCCGGCGTGGCGCTGGCAACGCTCTACGCCACCCTCTCGGGCCTGTGGGGCGTGGTGGCCACCGACCTGCTTCAGTTCACGGGGGCGATGGTCGGCTCCTTCGTGCTCATGTTCAAGGCCTTCGACCATGTGGGCGGCATTCGCGGGTTCGCACCGGTGCTCGAGAAGCTCACGGCCGCCAACGGCCGTCCCGCGATGGACATGCTGCCGCCCCTCTTCGGTTCCGGCGAGATCACGCGCCAGGGCGTGGAACAAGCCGCCGGCGCGACCCTGGCCGGGTTTCTGGTGGCGGTCGGTGTTCAGTGGTGGTCATGGAAATACTCCGACGGCGGCGGTGTGCTCATACAGCGCATGTCGGCCACGCGCAACGAACGCCATTCGCTGCTGGCGATGCTGTGGTTCACCTTCGCGAACTATGTCGTGCGTCCTTGGCCGTGGTTCATGGTGGCGCTGATCTCGCTGGTCGTCTTCCCGGAGCTCACCGACCACAAGGCGGCCTATCCACGCATGATGGCCGAGTTTCTGGGTCCCGGCTGGCTGGGACTCATGATGGCCGCGATCCTGGCGGCGTTCATGTCCACCGTCGACACGCACATCAACCTGGGCGCCTCCTACTTCGTCAATGACATTTACCGACGCTTCCTGCACACGACCGGCAGCGAGGGTCACTATGTCTTGATCGGCCGGCTGGCAAGCGTGATGTTCCTGTGTATCGGAGGCCTGATCGCCCTGTATAACGACAGCATCGTCGGGCTCTTCGTCTTCCTCCTGCAGCTCATTGCCGGGGCAGGCGTCGTCTTCCTGCTGCGCTGGTTCTGGTGGCGCATTCACGCGTGGACTGAAATCAGCGCCATGCTGGCGAGCCTGACGGTGGCGACGCTACTCAACCTCTCCAACGAGCACGACTGGTTCGGTCACGCGTTCGCCTCCTGGGAGATCTTTCTGATCAACGTCACGCTCTCGGCCGCGATCTGGCTCACGGTAACCTTCCTCGTGTCGCCCCCCGACCCGGCCGACCTGGTGACCTTCTACCGGCGGGTCCGCCCGGGCGGGGCCTGGGGCCCCGTGCGGCGTGCGGAGGCGCGGATGACGCAGGAGGCGCACGCCGGAGAACGTGCCCACCACACCCTGGAAGGGCAACCGGCACAGACGGATCCGGCAGACCGGCACGAGCGGGCGCGGCCGGCAGAGGAAGAGCACTGGCAGCCTCGCCGCCGGCTGGAGTGTTTTCTGCTGACGTTGGTGCTCGTCTACGGCAGCCTCTTTGGCATCGGGCAGTTTCTCTACGGGCGCTGGAACATCGCTGCGCTGTTGACCGGATGCAGCCTGCTGGCACTCGTGCGACTGGTGCTTCTTCTCCGGGCGCCGGCTCGAGCGGAAGGACGCGCGGAAGGACGATAGATGGCACGGCACAGTCCCGAAGAGATCGAGCGCTATTGGCGAGAGCAGAACCCGCGCCGGCGAGCGCTGCGCGAGCAGCTCGATGCCCGCCGCCTTCCTTACGGCATCGCCGTCTGGAACCTCACCAAGGAGTGGAACATCGGCAATCTCCTGCGGACGGCCAACGCCTTCCTGGCGGGCGAGATCATCTTGATCGGGCGGGAGGAGTTCGACGACACCGGCAGCGCTCGCGTCCATCGTTTCGAGCGCATGCACCACGTGCCCGATCGGGAGACCTTCCTGCGCTATGCCGACGAACAGGACTATGAGACCGTGGCGGTGGAGATCGATCCGGAGGCCGTGGTGCTGCCCGAGTTCCGCTACCCTCGCAAGCCGCTCTTCGTGCTCGGCTCGGAGCTCGAAGGCCTGCCGCCCGAGCTCATGCAATCGGCGCAACACAAGGTGATGATCCCGCAGTACGGACTGATTCCGTGCCTGAACGTCAACATCAGCTGCAGCATCGTCCTCTACGACTATGTGACCCGCACCTACCCGGCCCTCGATCCTGCGCCGGTCGAAGGTGCCAAGTACAAGCGGTACCCGGGCAGTGGCCGGGACCAGCCTCGAGTTTGAGCTGGACGTCCCATGCCTACGGTTGCTCCATCACCCGGATGAAGCTTGATCCCGGCTGATTCCGCTTCGTCTCGCCCGAACCCGCCAACGCGCACGACAGGGCTATTCAATCAGGCTACTCAATCACGACGCCGGACCGTCCGATAGGTGACCTAACGAGAGGTACGGTGCGTGAAGCGACAGATCAAGGGAACAACCATGAATCTCCATGCCTGGGCGGATGCTCTCCGTCCCGCCCTGCGTGTGATGAGCACCGCTACGGGCTGCCACCTGCGGCTGGTGGCTGAAGATCGTACGACCCTGCAGGAGGTGAAATCTCCCGCTGCCGTCGCGCCGCAGGCCCTGCTCTACGAGCATTCCCTCCTCGCACCGGGCCAACAGGCCGTAGCCCTGCAGCTCTGGGGCCCGGAAGACGACGCCGACCAACAACTGCGGCGGGATCTCGTTGCCCGTTTCGTTGAGGTGCTCGAAGCCGAATCTGGGCTACTGGGACAGTTGCAACGGCGCCATGAGCTCCTGCGTTTGCGGGACCGCGAGATCGACCTGCTCTTCCATTTCTCGCCGCTGCGCATCCAGCGTGACAGCCGCAGCCTGGCCTTGGGGGCGCTCATCGAGGGAGTGGCCCGCCTTCAGGGCGAGGGGTTCGCCATCGCGAGCCTCTTGAGCGACGAGTATAGCCGGATCCGCGGCCGGATCGGGACGGTGGACCACGAGCAGATCACCGGCGGCGGACTCTCATGGTCGGTCATCGGGACCCAGGTTCTGGAGCACTTGGACCGTGCCGGGGCCAGCTGGTCATCGATGCCGGCCGAGGTGCTGGCCGAGTTCGAGCTGCGTTGCAAGCAGACCCTCGAAGGCTGCTGCGTACCCATCAAGGTCGACGGGCGAGCGCTCGGCTACGTGGCGCTGGTCCGTCCGCTCGGAGCGCGGCGCCGGCCTGGTCCCAGCACCCGTCTGCTGCGCGGTCTGGCCCACCGCATTTCGAGCGCGCTCGCTTCGATCCATCTGCGTTCGGAGCGACACCTGTTCTTGTTCAACACCGTCAAGAGCCTGATCGCGGTGGTAGAGGCCAAGGACCGCTACACCCGGGGTCACTCCGAGCGCGTCCACTACCTGGCCATGCGCACCGGCGCCCGCCTCCGGCTCAGCGCCGAGGACATGGAATCGCTCAACTGGGCCGCCATCCTGCACGACATCGGCAAGCTCTACATCCCGGGCGCCGTATTGAGCAAGCGGAGCAGCCTGAATGACGATGAGTGGGCGCTCATTCGCACCCATCCGGAACGTGGATGCCAGCTGCTGACCACGATTCCGAGACTGGGCCCGGCGCTACCGGGCATCCGCCACCATCACGAGGCCTTCGGCGGCGGCGGCTACCCCGATGGCCTTACGGGAGAGAACATCCCGCGCCTGGCCCGCATCATCGCGGCCGCCGACGCGTTCGACACGATGACATCCGACCGTCCCTACCTCCAGCACGTCTCCTGTCGCAACGCGCTGGAGGTGCTTCGAGAGAAAGCCGGAAGCAAGTTCGATCCCCAGGTCGTCGAGGCGATCTCCGAGGTCATCGAGGGTGAGTTGCTCGCGGGGACCCTGGCCTTCGAAGCTCTCCGCGGGCGGGCCACGCACCACCTGGACCTCGAGCCTCCGGGTGAGGCGGGCGCGGGGGAAGAGGCCGCCTAGAGACCGATTCTTCGGCACACACCACCCAAATTCCTCGGGCATAACCTTCAGACCCACCCCCGGCCGGCCGATACATGAAGAACCGATTGGATTCCGTCGCGTGCATCCAGCCGTGGCCCGAACGCCAGTTTGGCCGGGCCCCAGCGGCGAATCGACCGGGAAACCGGCCGGCAGCATCCGGAGCGAGGAGGAGAAGATGTGGTCCAACTCGATCGTGGCATTCACCGCAGACTCTCGGGCGAAGCGTAGGGCCCTGGCGGCCGGCGCCGTGCTCTTCGTGGCGCTTGCGCTGGGAAGTCCCCCGCCCGCGGCTGATGAGAACAACCTCAGCGGCGGCGTCTTGTTGACCCATCATCCCCCTCAGCTGCAGTACTCGAGCGGCTACGATCTCTGCGAGCAGTACGAGGAGTTCGTGATCAGCTCCTGCGAAGAGCAGGTCAACCGCATCGACCTGAACGGCGACGAAGCCGTCAGCGTCTGGTATGTGGTCGCCGCTTGGGACGAGCCGAAAACCTGGTGCGGCACCGAATTCGGCTTTGGCACCTTCAATCCGGATGCCTTCTACTTCAGCGACTACGGCGCCTGCCTGCCGAATCACCTGGAGCTTTCGACCAACGGCTGGCCGGGGCCGAACGAGGGCACCGTCGTGGTGGCCACCGACGTCGTCTGGAGTGGCAATTTCTTGCCCGTCTACTACTTCGTGGGCCGGGCCTACTACGTCGACACGATTCCGCTGAGCGTCGATCCCGCCCAGGAGTTCGCTGGCTTCGGGAATTGCTCAGTGCCACCCGAGATCTGGAACGCCCAGCTCGGTGTGCTCGGCCTCTTCACCGACGGGGTCTACCTCTGTCCGCCCGAGGCCATTCACGCCTGCTGCGATCCGGCCACGGGCGATTGCCTGCTCTTGACCGAGGACGAGTGCGAATCCGCCGAGGGCATCTGGCTGCAGGAGACCGATTCCTGCGACCCGAACCCGTGCACCCCTACCCCTGCCCGGACACCGGTCAGCTGGGGTGAGGTGAAGGCGCTCTACGAGTACCAGTAGGGCTACCGGGCTGGTGCCAGGCGGGGCGCGCGCGCAGCCTCCATCCACTGGCCTTGACAGCGGTTTCCTGACCCCACCTGGGGTTTCTTCATTGCCGGGCCCCCGCGAGAGCGGGGGCCATTCCTCTGCTCCGAGATGTGGTCACCGGCGCTCAGACCGCGGATGGTCCTCGACGCAGAGCTACTCGCGCGCGCGTCGAGCGGGCTCGCCGGCGCGCGTCTCATGCGCGATCCGGCGCCTCCTGACGGATCTCCACCGGCAACCCGCGCCGCGCCAGTCCCTCGAGCACCTCCCGCGGATCGAGCGCATCTTCCTGCGGCACCACGCCCGCGCGCGTTCTGCGGCCGGCCAGAATGAGCTGCATTGCGATCGCCGCCGGGAACGCCGTGCACTGCTGCATCGCCGACAAGCCGGTCTGGGAATCGAACGGCGTGATCCACTCGTGAATGACTCGCTCGCCGCCGGTACCAGTGGTCGTCACCCGCAGCAGGATCACATCTTCCTGATCGTGCGGCAGCGCGCGATCGAGCAGCGTGATCAGCACCTCCTTGGGCACCGCCTTCCCGACCCGGGTCTCGACCGGATCGGGGCCGGCAAACCCCAAAGCGAAAAGCGTGCGCAGGATCTCGCAATGCCCGGGGTAACGAATGGTCTTGTAGTCGAGTTCGCGCACCTTTCCGGCATAGGTTCTGGGCAACGTGGAGGAGCCGCCCGCGGTCTGGAAAGCTTCGAGCCGACCGTAGGGCGGTGGGAACTCGATCGTCTCGAGTTCCGAAAGCGACGGCACCGTGACCGGGCGGCCGTCACGCAACACCTCGGCGTCTTCCAGGTACTCGTTGACGAGGCCTTCGGCGGAGAAGGAGATCGCATACTTCAGCGGCGGTTGCGGGTCGACCGGCAATCCCCCGACGCGCATCCGGACCGAATCGGCCTCGCCCACCTGGCGGATGCCGTCGGCCGCCAGCACGCTCACCAGACCGGGCGCCAGCCCGCAGTCGGGAAGGATCGTCACGCCCCGACGGCGAGCCTTCTCGTCCAGCGCCAGCTGGCGGGCGACGATGTCGGGATTGCCGCCCAGGTCGACCATGGAGAGGCCCTTCTCGATCGCCACCTCGGCGAGAACGGCGTTGAGTCGATAGGTCGCGGCACCGATCAAACCGTCGTAGCCCCCGATTGCCGCGGCCACCTCGACCGGGGAACCGAGATCACACCGGACCACCTCGAGCGGCGCCGCGGGGTACCGGGCGCGCAGGGCGGCCAGTGCCTCGCCCGACTGATCCAGAAGCAGGATCTGTTCGGGCGGATCGTGGTGGAGGAAGTCGTGGATGAGTCCTGCGGCCATCTTGCCGGCCCCGGCGATTGCGATGCGCACGCTGTGTGGTTCCTTTCCTTTGGATGGATTGGCTTTTCCTGGTCTTCCGTGGGTGCCCGTCGGTCCCGTGGGTCCTGTCGGTCCCATGGGTCCCGTCGGTCCCATGGGTCCCGTGGGTCCCCGTGGAGCAGGGGCTCGCGGTGGCTCCGTGCATTCCCGTCCGTTCCCGCTGGCGGGTGCCCGAGGGCCTTCTTGGACGCCTCCCGCTCTATCATGGTGACGCTCCTGGCGGTTCAGGGGGGCGCTCCATGAGACGGCGGGTTTGCTCCGCCTCGGGGGCGCCGGGGAAGCGCCGCAAGAACTCGCTTCCCCAGTAGCGGGCGGTCTGTGGATCGCGCCGGTCGAAATAGTGCATGCCGAATAGGTTCAGGTAGCAGCTCTTGCGCATCGGCTCGATGGCCAGCGCGTCGCGGTAGAGGGCCTCGGCGCGCTCGTAGCGACCGCGTTTGCGTTCGGCGGAGGCAAGCGACTCGAGTAGGGCCGGGTCCTTCGGATCCAGACGCAAGGCCCGCTCCAAGGTGGCGGCGGCCTGATCGGGCTCGCCGCGGCGCAGGTGACCGATGCCCAGGTTCAGCAGCATCGTCTTGTTGATCTTACCCGCGCTGCGCGCGTCTTCCAGAAGCTCCATGCCGCGATCGACCTCACCGGCGTTGATCAGGAGCGAGCCGAGCTGGGCGCGCTTGAACGGATCGTCCGGATCCAGGCGTACGGCTTCTTCCAGATGAACCCGAGCCGGCGCGTGCTGGTGGGACTCCAGGAGGGCCGCGCCCAGATTGGCGTGGGCGCGCGCGCTTTCGGGACGCACCTCGACCGCCCGCGAGAAGAGGGTGATCTCGTTTCGCCAGTCGGGCAATCGACTCTCGAGCAGGTAGAGGTAGGGCAGAGCGATCAGCATGAGCGCGCTCACGGCCCAGCCGGGGCGCGCCGCCCAGAAGTGCGTGGTGAGGGAAGCCAGCGCGATCAAAAGGCCGGCCGTAGGCAGGTAGAGGAACCGCTCACCGTAGACCTCTCCGGTCGGGATGATCTGCAGCACGGGCAAAATGCCGAGAACCAGAAGCCCGAGCCCCATCGTAACCCCCGGACCGAAACGCACCGGCGGCCGCAGCAAGAGATACAGAAACGCACAGCCCAGCGCCACCATCAGCACCAGGCCCGCCACACCCGGCGCCACCGGATAGGGCGGTGAGCCGAGACCGGCCGGCGGATCCATCGTCAGCGGCCAGGGCACGATCAGCCGTTGTAGATAGACGATCAACAGGTTGCCCCCCAGAAGGAGCCGTTCGCCCAGGCCACCGCGGAGCGGCCCATCGGCGGTGTCGCGCCACGCGCTGCCCCCGGCCGCGTCCTCGCCCAGCACAGCGAAGCGCAGTGCCAGGTAGAGGACGACGACCACCCCCACCGTGAGCCAGAAACGCCCTGGACTGCCCGCCGCGTCCGGGCGGGCCCAGCCGGCGGCACCTCCCCCACGGCCGGCGGCATAGGCCAGCGCCGGCAAGAGCAGTGCGACAGCCACGGCCGACTCTTTCGAGAAGAGCGCGAGCAGGATCGCGGCGCCCACGGCGGCCAGGCTCGCCGGAGAGGCCTCCCATGACCGCTTCCCCACCATGCGGACGGCGGCCCAGGCCAGGGCCAGGAGCCCGAAGAGCCCGGCGCACAGGTCGGTGCGGCCTGAGACCCAGGCCACCGCCTCGCTGTGGACCGGGTGAAAGGCGAAGAGCCCGCCCGCCAATAGCGCGGCACTCCAGTGCGCACGCAGCCGCAGGAGGATGATGCTCACGACCGCAGCGGCCATCGCGTGGGTCAGAAGATTCATCAGGTGGAAGACCCAGGGTGCCCCGCCCGAGAGCCCCCACTGCAACGAATTGGCGACAACGACGAGGGGCCGGAAGTAGAGGTAGGCGTCCGGCCGCTCCGTCACGGAGGGGACCCAGCCATAGCCATGCCCAAGGGCCTCGGGCAGGCGGTCCAGCGAGTGGGCCGCGGGGTTATCCACGATAAAGTTCTGATCGTCCCAAACGAAACCATACCCCAGGGTCGGCAGGTAGGCGGTGCCGGCCAAGATCAGCGGAATCAGGACGGCCAGCCGCGGTCCCCAGTGGCCCCGGCCGGGGGCATGACGAGGCGGCCGGCCGGAGGACCCGCGCCGAGCTGCACCCTCTCCTTTCAGCGCACGCCCGCCACGCTTGGCAGGGTGTGGGGTTTCTCGTCTCTGCGTCCTCTTGCTTGCGCTCATGCCGCTCCCTGCGGTGAGATGGCCCGCTCTCGCCATATGGTTGGCGCAGATAGTACCAGCAATCCCGACTCGAGGTCAGCGACGCAATTGTGCAGCTTGTGAGCGGGGCCCAAGGGGCGCTAGCATCAGCACCATGAAAGCGATCCGGCAGCATCCCGGTCTACGCCGCTTCTACTGGCGGTTCGAGAAAGCGCTGCGTCCGCTATTGCCCAAGCCGGAGGCCAAGGTCTTGGCCGCGATCTCGGGCGGACTGGACTCGGTGACATTGGCGGCCTTGCTCGCCGAAGCGCGCGACGCCGGTCTGTGCCCGGTCGTCTTCGGACACGTCCACCACGGCCTACGCGAGAACGCCGACCGGGACGCGTCCTTCGTCCGAGAGCTGGCCGCAGCCATGGATGTCGATCTCACCGTCGTTCGCCTGGATCTGCAGCCGCTGCGCGAACACGAGGGTTTCTCCCTCGAGCAGGCAGCCCGCGCGGGACGCCATGAGGCGCTAGCCCGCGAGGCAGCGCGCCTGGGCTGTGACGCAGTCGCCATGGCGCATCACATGGACGATCAGGCCGAAACAGTCCTGGTGCGCATCCTACGCGGCGTCGGCCCCGGGGGCCTGGGAGCCATGGCGCCGTCGGCGCCCATGCCTCAGGCGGTCCCGTCCGGGGGGCGTCAGATCATGCTGATCCGCCCCCTGCTCGGGTTCCGGCGAGAGGCCATCACGGCCTTCCTCGCTCAGCTGGAACTGTCCCACCGGGAGGATGAGAGCAACCGCAGCACGGACCACCTGCGCAATCGCGTGCGCCACGAGCTGCTGCCCCAGCTGGCGGCCGAGTACAATCCGCGCCTGGTCGAGGGCCTCGCCGACCTCGCCCGCTGGGCCCGCCTGGAAAGCGAGCCGATGGGCGCCTGGGCGCAGACGATTTTGCAGGAGGTCCTGCTCACTCGCGACGCCGGCGCCGATCGTCTCGTGCTCGATGCGGCCGCCTTGCGGACGCATCCGCACGCTCTGGTGACGCGCGTCCTGTGGATGGCCTATCAGAAGCTGCAGGGTCCCGAGGCGACCCTCGGATCGCGCCACATCGAGGAGCTTCTGGGCCTGCTGGCGAAGCTCGGCCCCCCGGCCGCCAGCGGGATGAGCGGCGGCGCGCCCCGTGGCACCAGCGACGGCGCGGGTGGCTGTGCGGGTGCCGGCGCGGGTACCGGCGCGGGTACCGGCGCGAGTACCGGCGCGAGTGGCTGTGCGGCCTGCGCCGGCGAGCGGCACCATGGAGAAGCCCACCTACCGGGGCGCTTGAGGGCACGGTTGGCAGGGGGAATGCTGTATCTCGAGCCCCACGATCCACGCCCGGGGGGAGAAAGGGGTTGATGCCCCGCATGGGCATCTCTAGACTCGGACGATTCAAAGACTTAGTCGCACTGGCCTTAGCCGGTCCCATCCGCGGGTGGACCGCATCGCGCAAGGATGTACGAGGAGCATGATTGCGACCTGCAAGAAGCTGCAGCGAGGAGATGACATCAAACTGCGCGACGGCGCGGCCCAGGTGCTGTTGACCCACCCGGAGATCCAGGAGAGGATCGCGGAGTTGGGACGACAGATCGCCGAGGACTATGCTGACCGGACGCCGATCCTGGTCGCGATCCTACGCGGTGGGTTCTTGTTCCAGTGCGATCTGGCCCGGGTGGCCGGCATACCTCTGGAAGTCGATTTTCTCTCGGTGTCGCGTTTCGACCCGGCCGCAAAGGGCAAGACCGCCGTCAAGGTGCTTCACGACCTGCGTTCGGAGATTCGGGGTCGACACCTGATCGTGGTCGAGGGCATCCGAACCGGTAGCACCAAGATGGAGTACGTGCAGACTTTCCTCCAATTGCGCGAGCCGGCTTCGGTGAGTTTCGCCGCGCTGGCCTGCCATGAAAACGGCAGGAACCACCCCGTTCCCCTTCAGTACAAGGGGTTCGACGTTGGCGACACGTTCGTCATCGGCTGCGGGTTGGACTACTGCGAGCGATACCGGAACATCCCATTGATAGCGGCTTTCACGCCTGCACAAGAACGACCCGGTTTCTGAAAGACGGACGAGCGAACCGGGACAGGAACAAACAGATGACCCGCAACCCCGTCGGTGGTACTGCATGAACAGTCTGGATCGGACACTTGCCGAAAATCAAGCCGGAGCTGGCCTCCGGAGACTCCCGGACCACGCCATGAGACGCGAGAAGCGCGAGAAGCGCGAGCTGCGCGAGGACGCCGCGGACGAACCCGGTGGCCCGTTTCAGGATCCGCCGAAGGAGTCGTCTCGTCGCCAGGGGCCGCCACAGCAGGGGCCCCAGCGTCCGGGCCCGGGCGGCCGGCCACCGGGGGGGGGCGGCCCCAAGCCGCCCATGATGCCGCCCGGACGCTCTTTTCGCACGCTCAGCATCTGGCTGTTGATTGCCCTGGCCGTCTTCGTCATCGCTCAGCAGATCTTCTCCGCGCAGACCGCGGGCACCGAGCTCGACTACTACCCGGACTTCTGGAACGCCGTTGAACAGGGCTTCGTCGAAGAAGTCACCATCATCGACCGCACCATCACGGGCAAGTACCGCCCGACCGCGGGCGCCGAGTTGCAGCGCTTTCACACCTACTTGCCCAGCGCCAGCGACGAAGAGCTGATGAAGATGCTCCGCGGCGAGACCGGAGACGGCACCGGCGAGGCGCGCGAGCCGGTGAAGGTCAACTCCCGTCCCGATCCCACGCCCTGGTTCAGCGTGCTGCTTACCTGGCTGCCCTTTATCCTGCTGATCGGACTCTGGTTCTTCCTGATCCGCCAGATGCAGTCGGGAGGCTCGGCAGCGCTCAAGTTCGGCAAGAGCAAGGCCAAGATGCTGCACGAGAACAAGGTCCGCGTGACCTTCGGCGACGTGGCGGGCGCCGACGAGGCCAAGGAAGAGTTGGAGGAGGTCATCGAGTTCCTGCGCGAGCCGAGCAAGTTCCGCCGCCTGGGCGGGCGCATTCCCAAGGGCGTGCTCTTGGTCGGCCCCCCCGGAACCGGCAAGACGCTCCTGGCACGTGCCGTGGCGGGTGAGGCCGGCGTTCCGTTCTTCAGCATCAGCGGCAGTGACTTCGTCGAGATGTTCGTCGGCGTGGGCGCCGCCCGGGTGCGTGACCTGTTCGAACAAGGCAAGCGCAATGCGCCCTGCATCATCTTCGTCGACGAGCTCGACGCGGTCGGCCGCCATCGTGGCGCTGGTCTGGGCGGCGGACACGACGAACGCGAGCAGACCCTCAACCAGCTCCTGGTCGAGATGGATGGATTCGATGCCAATGAAGGCGTCATCCTGCTGGCCGCCACGAATCGGCCCGATGTGCTCGATCCGGCCCTGCTACGGCCTGGCCGCTTCGATCGCCAGGTGGTGGTCGACCGGCCCGACATCCGCGGCCGGGAGGGGATCATCAACGTGCACGTGCGCGGCAAGCCGCTGGCCGAGGATGTCGATCTGGAGACCCTCGCCCGTGGCACACCCGGTCTGGCCGGCGCCGACCTCGAGAACATGATCAATGAAGCCGCCCTGCTTGCCGCCCGGCGCGATCGATCCGAGATCACCATGGACGACTTCGAAGAGGCCAAGGACAAGGTGATGATGGGCTCCGAGCGCCGCAGCCTCGTGATCTCGGACGAGGAGAAGAGGGTCACCGCGTACCACGAGGCCGGACACGTCTTGGTGTCATGGTTCTTGCCCGATACCGATCCGATTCACAAGGTCACCGTCATCCCGCGCGGACGCGCGATGGGCCTCACCCACACACTGCCCGAGGGCGACCGGTACAATCAGAACAAGCGGCAGCTCGAGCAGCGAATGGCGATGCTCATGGGCGGACGGGCGGCCGAGGAGATGATCTTCGACGAAATCACCACCGGCGCCACCGGTGACATCGAGATGGCCACCGAGATCTCCCGCAAGATGGTCTGCGCCTGGGGCATGAGCGAGAAGGTCGGACCGATCAAGTATGGCAAGAAGGACGAACTCATCTTCCTGGGCAAGGAGATCTCGCAGCAGAAGGACTTCAGCGAGAACACCGCCGAGCTGATCGACTCGGAGATCAACCACATCGTCCAGACGGCGTACCAAACGGCGCGCGATCTGCTCGAGAAGCATGCCGACAAGCTGCACGAACTGGCGAGCAACCTCCTGGAGCGCGAGATCCTCGATCACAGCGACATCGAGGTGATCTTGGGAGGCAGCGCCGCGGCGCTGCGCAAGGCCGAGCGCTCGGGGGGAGAAGCGCAGGGGAAGCCAGCTGGCGGCGGAGAACCGGCCACGCAAGAGAAGCCCGCCGGCGACGCCGAACCGGCCACGCAAGAGAAGCCCACCGGCAACACCGAACCGGCCACGCAGGAGAAGCCCGCCGGTGACGGCGGACCGGCCACGCAGGAGAAGCCGGCTGGCAAAGAGGAAACCGCCACATGATCGATGCTGACCGGACCGGCATTCGGCCCCGGTTGCCTTTGAGATTGGGCTCTGAGGATCTCCTGCTCGGTGAGCGCACCCTGATCATGGGTGTGGTCAACTGCACCCCCGACTCCTTCTACCCGGCCAGCCGCAAGCAAGCCGCTGCCGAAGCGGCCGTCCTCTACCACGACCTGGTAGCCGAGGGCGCCGACTGGATCGATGTGGGCGGCGAAAGCACCCGGCCCGGAGCCACTCCCGTCAGCGCCGCCGACGAGTGGGAGCGGGTTGCGCCGGTGGTAGATGCCGCCCGGGAGGCCGGTCATCCGGTCGCCCTTTCGATCGACACATCCAAGTACGAGGTCGCGGCGCGGGCGCTCGACGCCGGCGCCATGATCATCAACGACGTTACCGGTCTCGCCGCCGATCCGCGCCTGGCCGAGTTGGCGGCTCGCTACCAGACCGGTCTGATCCTCATGCACATGAAGGGCACACCCCGCACGATGCAGGTCCATCCCGAGTACACCGACCTGTGGCGGCACATCCTCTCGGTGCTGCGCGCGGCCATCGATGTGGCCATGCGGGCCGGAGTCTCCCGCGAGCAGATCATCGTTGATCCGGGCATCGGTTTCGGGAAGACTGCACAGCACAACCTGGAGATCATCCGGGATCTGGACCGATTGGCCGCGCTGGAGCGCCCGATCCTGCTCGGGGCCTCGCGCAAGGGGTTCATCGGCACGGTGCTGGATCTACCGGCCGAGGACCGGCTGTCCGGCACGCTCGCCGCGCATGTCGCGGGCCGCTGCCGAGGTGCTCACATCTTGCGTGTCCACGATGTGGCGCCCCATGTGCAGGCCCTGCGCGTTGCCGACGCGATTGCCCGAGGCTCGTTCTAGAATAACGACGGGAGACGGGAGGCCTCATGCCGCTACCAGCCGAACTCGAGTGGTTGCGGGATGTGATCGACATCCTGGTCGTGACCTTCCTGTTCTACCGCCTGCTCATCCTCGTGCGGGGCACGCGGGCGGCGCAGATGTTCATCGGCCTCATCATCCTGGTCCTCTTGGCGGCCCTCGCCCAATGGTGGCAGCTCTCGATGCTCATCTGGCTCATCGATAGTCTTCGCACCGTCTGGGTCATCGCCTTCATCATCGTCTTCCAACCTGAAATGCGCAAAGCGCTGGGCCAAATCAGTCAGAACCGCATGTTCACGCGCTTCGTCAGCGTGGGCGAATTCGGGTACCTGAGCGAGATCCAGAGCGCGGTCGAACGGCTGAGCCGGAAGGGCTTGGGCGGGCTGGTGGCGGTCGAGCGCAACACGGGGCTCAAGAACTACATCGAAACCGGATCGAAGATCGAAGCGCGCGTGTCCGCCGAACTCCTCGAGACCATCTTCACCCCGCCGTCACCTCTACACGACGGCGCCGTGATCATCCAGGGCAGCCAGCTCGTCGCGGCCGGTTGCATCCTGCCGCTCTCGAGCAACCCCAACCTGGAACGGACGCTTGGCACCCGTCACCGCGCGGCGGTCGGCCTTTCGGAAGAGACCGACGCGATCGTGATCATCGTCTCGGAAGAGACGCGCCAGATTTCGATCGCCGAGGGCGGAGCCCTGGATCGCGACCTGCAGATGGGCGAACTCAAGAGCCGGCTCAGCTCACTGCTGGGGACGTCGAAGAAGAAGGCCGAGGCACGCGAGGGCCGGGACTCGGCCGAAGCGAGAACCTAAGGGAGTGGAGTGACATCGATGGCATCCGAGACCGTACTGGTTGCCTGCCCGAACTGCGGCGCCAAGAATCGGATTCCCATTCGCCGAGTGGGTGAAACGGGCCGCTGCGGCAAGTGCTCCAAGGCCTTGCCTACCGAGGGGTTCCTGGCGAGCGAACCGCTGAACCTACCCGAAGCGAAGTTCGACGCGGTCACACGTCTGGCGGGCGCGCCGGTGCTGGTCGACTTCTGGGCGGCCTGGTGCGCGCCGTGCCGTCAGATGGAGCCGATTCTCGACCAGCTGGCCGCCGAATGGAACGGACGGATCCTGGTCGCCAAGCTGGACACACAGGCCGCGCCGACGACGGCGGCTCGCTTCGGGGTGCAATCGATTCCCACGATGATCCTGCTGCGCAGCGGGATCGAGGTCGACCGGATCGTCGGAGCGTTTCCCCTGCCGGCTCTACAGGAACGGCTGGCGCGTTTCGTGTGAGCGGGGCGCCACGCCCCCCGCCCGGCCGCTTCCGGAGCGCTCCCCCGCTGGTTCCCGACCGCTCCCCCGCCAGATCCTGCCGGTTGCTCGACTAGAAGTCCTGGACCCTCAAGCCCATGATCCCCTTGAAGGTCTCGACCCGTTGCAGGTAGACCTCGAGCGGCACCTTCACGACTTGCCCGCCCTCGTAGAGTCCATCGATCCCGCTGGAGGCCGGGTGAACGAGTTGGGGCGTCCCGTCCTCGACCTGGATGATCCCAACATGTCCGATCATCGCACCGGCCTCGCGCAACGACTTGCCTTTCTCGGTCCGTTCATCGGTCACCAGGAAGATGATGTCTCCGCTCTCCAGCGCACCGTGGTCGATCTTGGCGCTGGGCACGAAGGTGATCGAGCCGGCCGGATAACGGCTCGAACCGGCCAGATCGCGTTCCGTGCCGCCCAGCTTGGCCGTGATGTCCTGGCCCCAAATGCCCGAGCGAATCATGTCGATCGAGTAGTCCAGGTGGGCCGGATCGTCGTAGTTCACGGTGCCGTCCACGCGCACGGCCTGCTCGAGTGATGCCCCGGCAAAGCGGGTACCGTAGGCGAAATCGATCGCCTCGCGCGCGCTCGTCGTGCGGCCCAGTTCGGTGGTGCGGTAGAGGAACAAGATACAGTCGAAGGCGAAGTCGTCGGCCAGGCGACCCTCCTCCACGTAGCCTTCCGTGGCCAGACCGAAGAGATAGCGGGCGTCGCCGCGCTCGTGGAAGTAAGCGGCCCAGGCGCCGATGCGCTCTCCCAGCGGGAGCGCGACGAAGGCGGCCATCTGCGCGTTGATCTGGTCGGAGGGCAACACGTAGGGCTGGTCGAGGTTGAGCTGGACCATCCGTTCGTAGCGCTCGAGCAGGCGGCGCTGACGTTCGGTGTCCATCTCCTGTCCCCCGCTGTGGGGAACCGCCGCCAGCGCGGTCATGGACAAGAGGACCGGCACGACGAGCCCCGCACGAAGCCACCCTCTACGCTGCTTGTTCCCACCTTGCCACTGCCTGTGCACCATGACCTCTCCTCATCCTCCCAACCACTCTGGCTGGGGAGCGTGGCCCGCTGCCTGGATCCCCAGCCTGCTCTCATCCGGCGCTTCACCCTACCTGAACTTGACGAGTTTGCCTATATAGCTCTGCGGCCCGATCCGAGTCGACAGCAGATAGATCCCGTTGGGCGCTTCCTGACCTTGTTCGGTGCGCCCATCCCAGCTCCACTCCCAGTAACCGGCACCGTCCGGTGCGGTCTGGGCACGGGCGCCCACCAACCGGCGCACGAGTTGACCGTGGACGCTGAAGATCCGGATCTCACCTTCTGCCGCAGCTCCATCGCTCGTAGCCTGCTCCAACTCGCTGAACGAGACCCCCAACCCGGGGTCTTCGGCCCGCGCACGATCTGGTAACGTCGGGTCCGGCCCGGCTGCCGGACCAGATTCATAGACCGACGCAGCCGCACCCTCACGCGCAGCCGCACCCTCACGCGCAGCCGCACCCTCACGCGCAGCGACCGCGCTCTCATGCCCGCTGGCGCCACCACTCGCGAGGTCATCCGCGGCCTCGGCGAAAACGCCGCCGGTTGCTATCTCACCTATACCCTCACTTTGGGGTTGCAGGTCCGCCGCGCGCAGATCGTCCAGGTAGCACCGCAAGACCACATGTTGGTTGAAAGGATTGGGAGAGGAGAAGACCGGACGCGGCTCCCGCAGGGTAATCTGCGACCGAGGTGGCTGCACGAAGAAGAGGCCCTGATCCGAACCGAGGTAGATGCCCCGTCCCTTTCGCTCGACTTCACCCGAGATGATGGCCAGTTCCGGAGGTACTTGGACAGCCCGCCAGGTGCCACCGTTGTCGGTGGACCAGTAGATGCCGCTGGCCGTGTGAGAGACCAGGGTGGCAGGAGCATCCGGCGCCACGCTGATGTCGAACACCCGCTCGCCGGCCAGACCGGCCGGCGCCCATCGTCCATCGCCGGTGCCAAGGTAGAGTCCATCGCCGGTCGCCAGGTAGATGTCCGACTCGACCGCGCGAGCACGCACCGGCCGGTGGACCGTCACCTCCCCGAGCGGGGCCAATCCTGCAGCGGTCAGAGACCACAGACCGTCGCGCCAGAGGAGCAGCGGCGCCTCGCCGTCACCTCTCGTCCGGAGCAGGTGCGGGACAGCCGGTGCCGACGCGTCGAGGCCGGTCTCGCGCAGGAGTTCGGCGTGATCCTCCCAGGCATCGCCGTTGGTCCTCATCAAGTAGACACCTGAGCGATGACGCCCCGAGAGCCAGTGTTCGTCTTCGGAGAGACTCAGGACCGAGGTCACGGGCCGCCGGGGTCCCACACTCCTCCAATGCAAGGTGCGGCCATCGTCTTCCAGGCGACCGGTCACCGCTCCGGCCTCGGTCGCCAGGCTGATCAAGACCGCACCCTCGCGTGTCGTCAGCAGATCGACGTCGGACACCGGCGCCCCCAGGCGGCGAAGCGCCTCCTCCTCAGCATTCCACTCGCAGTCGCTCGTGAACCGACACCGGGATTGCTCGTTCTTGTCCAGCAGATAGGCGCCCAGGCTCGTGCCCACGATCAGGCGGCCAAAGGGCAGATCCCGTGCCACCTGAACGCGCACCTCCCGCAGGCCCTCGTTCTGCCAGCACCAAACACCCCGCCCGGGATCACCCACCAGGACGCCCCGTGAGGTGGCGAGCAACACCTCGGATCCCTGCGGACACCGGTGCATGTCATGCACCTGTAGTGGCAGTGCATCGAGAAGCGGGGTCCAGACCTCTCCCCCGTTCGAGGCCAGCAAGAGCGTACCGTGCCTCGTCAGGGCCAGGTAGGCCGCGCGGTGGTCCAGAGGTTCGAGCCTCGTGATCTCACCATGGGCCGCCCAATCCCGAGAAGCCCAGGATCCTAGACGGAACCAGCTATGGCCGGCATCGTCGCAGAGCATGGGGCCATCAGATGTGATCGCGCAAAGCCCCTTCGGACCGCACGTCGACAGCGTCGAGACTTCCTTGGGAAGTTCACCCGAGACGGGCGCGAAGCTGCGGGCCCCATCGCGGCTGACGAACACCCCCTCCCACTGTGTGAGCGCATAGACAGTCGGCTCTCCCTCAACCCCGGCGACCGCCGAGCGAATCAGGTGCAGGCGTTCGTTCTCTTCATATTCGGTGGGTTCCCTGTGTTCGGTGGCCTGGCTGTCGAAGGAACCGTTCAGGCGGCCCCCCTGGCGGCTGTCAGAACGGCTGTCCAGGCGGCGGCTCAGGCGACTGTCCAGCCACTCGATGGGCCAGCTTTGGCCAGGCGTCGCCATCACTGTGCCGCTGCCCCCTGACGTTCCAGGGTCTTCCCTGGCAGCAGCGCGGTTCCGGGGACCCGGCCCCTCCCAGGCGTAGACCTCACCATGACGGGTCAGCAACAGCCGTCGAGCCTCGGGGCCCGGTCCGAGGCGCAGCAGAGCCACAGCCTGCCGCGCAACATCCGGAGACACCTCACCGATCAACCGAAACGCTCCGCGCTGCAGACCCGTGGCCAGCTGGGAGGGCGCTGACATGACCGAAGCCTGGCCGTTCAGCCCGTCTCGTATCCCCGCATCGTTCTCAGGCTCATGTCCGGGGACGACCACTCCATGTCGGTCACCGGTGTCCTCATGGCCACCGGTGTTCCGCCGGTCATCAGCACGTTCCGAACCAAGAGCGTTTCCAGAGTATCCCCCGCCGGCCGCATGCTCCGATCCACCGCTCCGCTGCCAGGCGCGCCAGTCTTCGGGTTCCCACCATTCCCACACGTGACCGCCATCGAACAGCAACAGCGGGCGATCCGCATCTCTCCCCGAAGGCGACGAGAGCAGAATGCTCCCCTCCAGCCCGCCATCGAGCGCCTGCCAGAAGCCTTCCCGGAACGATCCGTCCGGCGGGGTCCAGAGATGAAGCGTGCCCGTAGCGGTCAGTGCCAGGCGGCGTCCGCCGGCAAGGGGGAAGATACGCCGGACATCCGCGCCTTCGGGCCCAAGGGGGGTGAAACGCCAGGCACTCGAACGGTCCGGCGCCGCCGACTGTGTGGGGCCGGCCGGAACCGGCGTGCCGTGCGCAACTGAGAAGGCCAGGATGGCCAAGTAGAGAAGAACACCGACCACGGTGAACCGGGTCGTCGGCAATTGAACGGCCAATCGCCGCGCAGCCGCTATCCGATGTGGCGCGGCCGATCCCGGGCAGGCCGCCAGCCCCCGCGGAGTGCGCTCACTCCGGATGTCCCACCGCGAGGGGGCCTGCACGTCAGCGTGAGACCGGTCCCCCGAGGAGAATCCGTCTTTGGGATACCCTGCCCTGGACATCGTTTGCTCCCTGCCAGTCCGTGCCGAAAGAGTGTACGGATACCCTCCTGACGAGGCAAGGCGAGGATGCCCATTCAGCCAGATGATTTGACGCCGTAAGCAGCACCCCAGAGGAGACATAGATACTATGTCCCATCGTTGCAAAGAGTTGTGAGAGCAGATCTTGTTGGCCACGAACCGGGCTGGTAGGATGACGCATCCGGAATCGGGCTCTGGGTGCCGACCGGGCCCGGAGTTGGCCGATCCCGGAGTTGGCCAAGGCCCGAGTTGGCCACGACTCCGGCTACGGCCAAACCCAGAGGTGGTCGGACCGATAACCAGGCGCAGTGAATCACGAGGAGACCGGCGTGGGGGAAGCGTCACAGGGCAGCGTGAACCACAGGCCTCGGGTTGACCCCAGGCCGCGGGTGCTCGCCCTGTTCGTGGCGGCCATCGTGCTGGTTCGTTTCTGGCTGATGGCCCTGCCGGGCTATCCGCCTGATCTGAACACCTACAAGAGCTGGTCACTGCGCGCCGGCCTGGCCGGGGTGGAAACGATCTACGATCCCGGTTCTTCCTTCGACTATCCGCCGCTATATGGGTATCTGCTCGCGCCGGCCGGGAAGGCGTTCTCCTGGGTCTATTCGCCGGAGGATCTGCGGCGCCCCGAGCCGCGGGCAGGCGAATCGCGGGCAGGCGAGGCTTCGATCCCGGCGCCAACAGCCAACCCGGTCTACGAGCAAGCCAGCACGTTGCTGTCGGTGCTGGTCAAGGTGCCTCCACTGCTCTTCGATCTCGCGCTGGCGGCACTCCTGGGCTACCTCATCCTCCGGTACCGGGCCTGGGAGGCGGTGGGAAGCTGGCGGGGCTGGAAGCCGGCCCTGCTCTACCTGGCCCAGCCAGCCGTGCTCTTCGTCTCGGCCTATTGGGGACAACCCGACGCGGTCGAGACCTTCTTCATCCTCTTGGCCTTGCTTCTGATCCTGATGCGCCGCCCCGAACTCGGCTGGGTGGCCGCCGCCCTCGGTTTGCTCATGAAGCCGCTCGCGGCACCCTTCTTCCCGCTTCTGGCCCTGGCCACCTTGCTGCGCAGCGGCTGGCGGCGCGTGATCACCGGAGGTCTGGCGGGCATCGCCACCATGCTGGCCGGCTTTCTGCCGTTCTTCCTGACCGGCCGCACCCGGATGGTGATCGAGAAGTTCATCTCCGATATCGAAGCCATGCCCTACACCACGGTCAACGGCCACAATCTGTGGTGGCTGCTCCTGCGCTGGCATCCGGCCAATGAACCCCTCGTGGGCCCTCTGACGGCAAAGCAGCTCGCGTTGGGCGCCTTCGGACTGGTCTACCTGTTCATCCTCTGGTGGGTCTGGAAGCGGGAGACCGCCGCCATGCAGGCCGGCCCGGCTGAACGGGCATCCGCTGCGTACCCCGCGCAGCCGGGGCGGCGCTCACAGAAGCAAGCCCCTTCCCGAGACAATCCGTCTCGCCACCTCCCCCGACCGAGCATCCCACCGGGCGTCCCACGGGGTGTCCCACGGGGTGTCCCACCAAGCGCCCCATCGTGGCGATTCTCGGGCGATGCGCACTGGTACATCGCCGCCCTGGCCGTGGCGCTCTCCTTCTTCGCGCTCTCCACCCATATGCACGAGAACCACCTCTTCCCCGCTATCGCCTTCGTCCTGATCCTGGCCGGGAGCGGCCGCCACTGGCAGCTGTTCGCCGTACTCGTGGGGGTGGCCGTCTTCGTCAACTGCGCTACCCATGACCTGGTGGTCGGAGACCTGCTACTCAGCAAGGTGGGCGGAACCTCTCCGCTGTTCGCGAAAGACATCGACTGGTACTTGAATCTCCCTCCCCGACTTGCCGCCGACTGGACGCTGACGCGCGGTCCCCATTTCTCTTATCTGGAAGTGCTTCTCTCCTACGGCAACTCGGTGCTGGTGGTAGGGCTGTGGAGCTACCTCATGGTGCTCTTCTACCGCTTCTCCCCGCGGGGCAGGCATGGCAAGGCGCCAGTAATCGCCTAGCCCCGCTAGGTGGTTGCTGATACTGTCTGACGGGTGAGCGAGACAGGAGGGACGAGCATGCCGGTCTTGCGCAGCGGCTTCGAACGGGCATTGAAGGGGTTCTCCATCACCGAGTTCGAGGACGACCACAGCGTCGTCTTCGGCATGAACCCCGCCTACGAGCTTGCCTATCTCAATCCCGCCTGGTTCGAGTTCGCCCGGGCCAACCAGGGTGAGCCGGCGATCTCACGGGAGTGGGGCCTGGGACGCTGCGTGCTGGATTCGGTGCCGACTGTGCTGCTGGCTTTCTACCAGCAGGCGTTTGATCGGTGCATGGCCTCGGGAAGGCCCTGGGAACACGACTACGAGTGTTCCAGCGATGAGATCTACCGCTTGTTCCACCTCATCCTCTACCCGCTTCCCAACCGAAGAGGACTACTGGCGGTCCACTCTCTGGCGGGCGAAACGACACAGGCCGCTGTCGGACGAGAACAACGAGTTTCCAATCTCGACGACTACGTGGACGACGACGGCGTCATCCACCAGTGCTTCCACTGCCGGAGGGTGCAACATGCCACCAACACCCAGCGCTGGGACTGGGTGCCGGCGTGCCTGCGCGAGAGGCCCGCAAAGGTCAGCCACAGCCTCTGCCCCACCTGCCTGGACTTCCACTACCCCGAGTCTCCGGGAGGTTACGCCCCGCCCGACACCGCCTGACCACCGGCCACATACGCGACCACGACCCACGCGCGAGACCACGGCCCGCATACGCGATCATGCGGGCGAATCGACTCCGAAAGTAGACGGCCGGCGGCCGGCACCGTTCCAGTGCCCGTTCTCCGGCCGTCCCCCCCTACCTGGCGCAGTGCCCGATTCTCCTAGGGACAGGAGTGGCTTCACTCAACGCCCAGCATCTCCTCCATCATCCGGGCGTTGATGACAGCGTGACCGGCGTGGCAGTTGTTGAAGAAGACGAAGGTCTGCTTGGCCTCGTTGGCGAGATCGCGGACGAACCCCTTCCACTGCTCGAGTTCGTCCCGGCTATAGAGATAGTCGTAGCGCCGGGGGCCACCGGTCCACCAGTCGCGGGCATTGCGACCGTGGAAGCGGACATAGGCGGTATCGCCGGCCAGCATGGCCCGCTTCGGAAACAGGCCGCGCAGGGACGGTTCGTCCACCGAGCAGAAGGCCACACCCATGTCCTCGAGCCGCTCCTTCAGATCCGGCAGATCCCACGAAACGTGACGGAATTCAGCGAAGAGGGGCGTGTCGGGAAGAACGTCCTTGAGCCAGCGCAAGTAATCCTCGCTTTCGGGCGCGTGCTTGAACGAGAAGGGAAACTGCGCCAGGTAGCCGGCGTTCTTGCCCGCCTCGGTCAAGGGCGCCATCGCGCTTTGGAAGGCGCGTACCTGGCCGCGATCGGCCTCGCGCTTGTGGGTCAAGCTGCCGGGAAGCTTCGACAGAAAAAGGAAATCGGCGGGAGTACGCTCTGCCATCGAGGCCATCGTCCGCGCGGGGGGAATCCGGTAGTAGGTGGCGTTGATCTCCACCGTGTTGAAATGCTTCTGATAGAAGGACAGCATCTCCCCGGAGCGGGTACCGGGTGGGTAGAACGGTCCCACCCAGTCAGCGAAGCTGTAGCCGGATGTGCCCACGCGGATGGGCCCGGGCGCGCGGCGTGAGGGCTGCGCGAAGGATTCTCCGCGGCCGAATAGATCCGGCTGGCGCGGAGGATTCCCCGGAAGATCAGCTGACGCGGGCAACTTCCTGGAAGGCGTCGGCACCGTGTTGGGTGACCTCGGCGGCTGCTTCCCGTGATTCGCGAGATCCGAGGGATTCGCGGGAGTCGCCTGATCCGCGGGATCCGCTTGATCCGCGGGATCCGCTTGATCCGCGGGATCCGCAGGATCCGCAGGAATCGGACTGTGATCCGGATCGGTCCAGTTCATGCAACGCCCCGATGGGCTGGAGGATCTGCTCGCCAAATGCAGAGCGGATGTGATCTACCGTTTCCAGGTACTTCGTGTACCGCTGGTCTTGCGGGAACAGGGCGATCTGTTTGCCGCCGTGCACCCGCTTGAGCTGCCCGACCGTCACCCCGAGGAGCCGAAGGCTTCCGCCGCAGTAGTTGCTGAGGAAGAGGTCCTTGGCGGTGCGGTAGAGATCGCGGGTCTCATGGGTCAGGAACGGCACCATCCGCTGCCGCGTGATCGTGCTGAAATCATGATAGCGCATCTTGATCGTCACACAACGGCCGGCGTAGCCTTCCGCCCGCAGATCCGACGCGACCCGCTCGGTCAGCGAGAGCAGCAACGCCAACCCCTGTTCGGGGCCGTTGGCATCCTCTTGCAGGGTATGCTCGTGCCCGAGCGACTGGGCGTCGGGCGCTTCGTGACTCGCCACCACCGGACTGTCGTCCTCGCCCCACGCCATGGCATGAAGGGCCTCGCCGTAGAGACCGAATCTGCTCTTTAGATAATCCACAGGGGTCTCGGCGAGCTCACCGATCGTCTCGATACCAAAGATCATGAGAGAGGAGGCCGTCTTCTCGCCCACGCCGAAGAGATGCTCCACCGATCGGTGCCAGAATTGCCGGGCGAAGGCCTGCCGGCTGAGCAGGCTGATGCCACGCGGTTTTTCCAGCTTCGACGCCATCTTGGCCAGAAGCTTGTTCGGCCCCGCACCTATCGAGCAGGTGAGATTGAACTCGCTTTCGATCGCGCCGGCGAGCTTGAGGGCCAGTGCCTCGACCTCATGCCAGGCATTCCCATTAGGCGGCCCAGAAAGCAGATCGGTTACATCGACAAAGGCCTCATCGATGCTGAACATCTCCACCTCGGGCGAAAACCGGTAGAGCGCTTTCAGCAGGCGGCGCGTGGTATCGATGTAGAGAGAGGGATGGGCGGGGACGAACTCGAGTTCGGGGCACATTCGCCGCGCGGTCGCCATCGGCATCCCCGCGCGAATACCGAATTCACGAGCTTCGTAGGATGCCGCCGCCACCACGCCGCGTCCGCCGGGCAGGGCGCCGACGGCCACGGGCTTGCCCTTCAGGGCCGGGCAGGCCTGGATTTCGAGGGCGGCGAAGTAGGCATCCATGTCGATGTGCAGGATGCGGCGCTCGGGGGTGTTGTCCAACCAGTTCATCCTCTCCTCACTCTCTGAGAGCTCCCTACCTCCTCGAGTTGCCAAGTCACCGGCACACGCCTCCTCGGGAAAGGAGACCGCGCGCTAGTATTCGCGGTAGACACCCACCACCTTCCCCAGAATGCGAAGCTCTGGGGAACGGGAGGTCACCACGATGGGCTCGTACTCCTGATTCTCGGGGTTCAGCAGTACGCGCGCCCCCTTTCGCTCGAACCGTTTGACGGTGGTTTCCTCGCCGATCATCGCGACCACGATCTCGCCATTACGTACATCGCTGGTGGTCTGCACGAGGACGTAGTCGCCGTCGAGGATGCCGGCATCCCGCATGCTCTGCCCTGTCACCCGCAGAGCGAAGGAAGCCGAGGTATCACCCAAGCGGGCGGCATCGAGTACGCCCTCGATGTTTTCCTCGGCGAGGACAGGCCCGCCCGCGGCGATCTGCCCCAGGATGGGCAGCCCCACGCTGCCGGCCAGTTCGGCGGCAAGCTCGGGCGCGGCGGATGCGATCTCCGGGTGTAGCTCAATGCCGCGCGCCAAGCCTCGCCGGCGGACGATGGCGCCCGCCCTCTCTAGTAGATCGAGGTAGTAGCAGACCCCGTTCGTGGAACGGATCCGAAACGCCTCGCCGATTTCGCGCACCGTGGGCGGCGCACCGTGCTCGTTCTGGAACTGCACGATGAAGGTCAGGATGTCGCGGGCTTTCTGGGTCACGGCCTGCTCCTCGTTCACCTCATAAACGCCCCCGGAAGCGGGGTCCCACCCTTGGGGGGACCGTGGGTGGGACCGCCATCTTCCGAAGATCCCGTGATGCCTTGGCACGCCTACCAAATTGACATCGAGGACACATTACTGAACATTTGTTCAGTTGGCAAGAAGAAAATTGTAAGTGACGAAACGAGAAGAAGATCGCGATCTTCGTCTAGGGAAGGGGTTCGGGTACGCGGCGTCTCAAGGGGGCGGGCGCAAGGGGGTCTCAACGGGTTCTCGAACTCCTCCAAGCGCTGGCGTGACGCGATCTCGGCCCGCAGCTCGCGGCAGAGAACACGACAACTCCCCGAGTCCTTGATTCGGCGATGCCACTTCATAGCCACTCCGTACCCAACTTCGTCTCAAGCTTGGCTCAGAGTGACATTCCACGAACCTTGATCGATTCCATGGGTACGGGCCTCATCAGACGAGTGAGGCACCTCTCCACCCTCGTGCAGCCTAGTCGCACTCTCATCCACGGGTGCCCACACCCTCGACTTGGAGAGGCCGCCTTTCTCCCACGTCCCACCAGAGAACGCATCAGGAGGAATAGATATGTTGCGAGAGACCCCCCATCCCCAGCGTCCCCAGCACTACGGCCAGCGAGACAGCCAGTGGCGCGGCATCCGCCGGCGTGGCCGGCGGCTCACCGCCCGGGCCTTCATGGCGATGGCCAGCCTCGCCCTGCTTGGCATGATCGGTGTCACCCATACGGCCTCACCCATACGGCCTCGGCCGACACCTACACGTATGGGTGCGTGCTCGACGGCGCCCAGGTCACCACGCCCACCGGTTCGCCCGCCATCGGCGGCGGCCAGTTCGTCATCGATACCGATGCCAATACGGTGCAGTATCGCATCGCCTTCACCGGCTTGACGGCGGCCGAGACCGGCGCGCACATCCATGGGCCTGCACTGCACGGTGTCAATGGCGGCGTCGCCGAACCGCTTCCCGCCGGCAGCCCCAAGGTCGGCACGTGGACCTACGATGCCTCCGAGGAAGAGGGCATCGTGAGCGGACACTACTACGTCAACGTTCACACCGCTCCGTTCCCCTCGGGTGAGGTGCGCGGGCAGATCGTCCCGACGGTCATTCCGATCGATGGTCGTCAGGAAGTGCCGCCGGTGGCCTCGCCGGGCGCGGGCCTGGCGCTACTCAGCATCGACCGAACGGGCGACGCCCTCAGCTACGATGTGCGCTTCGCCAATCTGAGCGGCGCCGAGACGATGGCGCACATCCATGGCTTCGCGCCGCCCGGGTCGAACGCCGGCGTGCTCGAAGCCCTGTCCCTCGGCAATCGCAAGCTGGGCACCTGGCTTTACGGCGCAGCCAATGAGGCGCCCCTGCTCGATGGACGGACCTACTTCAACATCCACACGACAGTGGAACCGAGCGGTGAGATCCGCGGGCAGATCGTGGGCCTGCCAGGTGACCTGCCGAGCGACGTGAGCCCGGGCATGGAGCCGATGGCCAGAGCCCTATCGCTCACGCGCATGACTCCCAATCCGCTGGCGGGACGGGGGGCGATTCAGCTCCGACTCGATGAGCCGCAGGTCGTGCGGATCGAGTTCTTCGATGCCGAGGGCCGGCGGGTGCGCGATCTGGGACAGCGCCAGTTCGGCGCCGGTCCCCACACCGTGGCCTGGGACGGCCGCGATGATGCCGGTCAGCAGGTGGGTAGCGGTGTATACCATTACGTGCTACGTACCGAAACGGCGCGGGTCAGCCGTTCGGTGAGTTTGGTTCGGTAGCGGCCCGCAGGCCAGGACGTATCGTCTGGCCAGGACGTAGCCTCTAGGAAGCCCGAAGGAGTTCGGCCGTTGCCGGGCAAGCCGAGTCTGCGGCATACTGGGCTGGTCACAAGGATCGAACGATCGTGCCCAGGAGAAACGTGCCACAGGTGACGAACGAGAGCGCAAAGATCCTTCGGGCTTCGTAACGTCTCACCGGATTTCAGTCACTTCCGTCAGGAAGCGGCGGGAGTTTGC
>CAZNJE010000002.1:0-197282 GCA_964573295.1 uncultured bacterium
CCTTCAGTTTCGAAGCCATGTTCTGGGATGTAGTGTCGGTGGTGGCCATCCTGGCGGCGCTCTCGTATTTCTACTTCTCGAAGGCGCACACCGGGCTCTTCGGCAAGTTCTCCCGGGTGGGCATCTGGGTCTTGATGGTCACGTTCGGGGCCGGGTTCGGTTACACGGTAATGGGGCGCATCGCTCTACTGGTCGGACGGGTCGAGTTCTTGCTGGTCGAGTGGCTGCAGGTACTCTAGTCGGCCGGCGTATCAGCCGACGTATCCGGATCGTGAACCTCTACATCCACCCGGCAGCTTTCGAGCAGGATGCCCTCTAGGGTCATGACCGGCGTCCTGCCCTCCGCATCCACCGGGAAGGAGAGGTCCAAGGTAGGAAAGGCCAATCGGGCAGGCATCGGCCCATCCCCGGACGGACGCCTGACCACAGCTCTGAAGCCTCCCTCAGCACTGACGCGGTAGAATGATACCTGGTAGCGCTCATCGGCACTGGCACATTCGGCCACCAGCGTCTCGGAGGCCTGATCCGCCTCTTTGGCAGCCCACACGGCGGGTTCGCCGGCGCCACCCCGGAACTGGAGTGGCACGATTCGCCGAGGGGGACCGCATCCCACGGTCGCTCCCAGGGTCCCGCTGATCCCCTCGAGGACTCCCTCGATCAGCGCGCGATCACGTGATGCCACGCTCGCTTCGGACGGGCCCTCCCCAGCGTGGGGAGCCAAGAAGGCCTCCCTCTCGTCCTTGACCGCTTCCGCAAAGATCTGGCGGCAACGGTCGCAAACGAGCAGGTGCTCACCGAGGCGGCGGCGCAGGAGTGCGCTCGCTCGACCGGCGATCAGCATCGCTATCTGCATGTCTGACGGGCACTTGCTCATACATTCCTCGCGCAGACGGCTGCAGGCCTCCTCTTGCCTCCCACCGAGAATACGAAATCCGGGCCCTCTCTCTTTCCCGAATCTTCTCCACGGGCAGCATTAGGCCGCATTGGCTGTCAGCCGCCATCTTTCCAGGGTCCGGCCCACGCCCAACCGGCCTTGTCGCCGTCATCGGCGCGCGCCATCCCGAACGGACCGGCCAAACCGGTCTCCTCCGTCATTCGGCCTCTCTGCCCACGTGAATGGGCGAAACTAGCCGACTCTCCTCAATCGCCGGGGACGTCGTACCCCCGCCGGCGAAGGAGTTTGCGCAACTCCATGCGTGTTCGGCGGATACGCGTACTGACCGTGCCGGGAGGGATCGAGAAGATCTCGGAGATCTCTCGTTCCTTCAGTCCCTCTTGGATCCGCAAGTGGAAACACAATCGATCTTCCGAGCGCTTGATCTGGGCAATCGCGGCCTCCAGCTCCTCCTCTCTGATCCGGTCATCGGTACGCTGCTGCGCGGGCAGGTCGAAGATCACATCCAGAGGGATCTCCCGCCTCGCTCTTCGCGCATCATCCTGACACTTGTCGTAGAAGTGGCGTAGCGCCACGATCCGGAAGTAGGCCCACAGCGGTGCCTGGGCGGGATCATAGCTGCGCGCAACCTTCTTTTCCCTCTCGACCAGCTTCTGCATGAAGCTCTGCACCCGATCCTTCAGGCACTCCTCATCACGCTCTCTCGATCGGTAGAGTCTCGTGACGCGCTGAATCATTGCCAGACAAAACTGGGTCGTTTCCGGTTCGCGCCCTTCCAGGAGCCCGCGCCAGAGTTCGATCCATTTCTCTTCGTCGATGCACATCAAGCACACCTCGGTCTCGCATGACTTCTGATCAGAGGCCAAGAGCATGGGGTGTCCATCTATCGTCCCATCTATCGTCCATCTATCGCTGAATGTAGCCAGTGCGCCGCATGGCTTCCCTCAGATCCGTAACGATGAACTCGAGCCACTCCTCCGCGGAAGCATGGTCGAGTTCGCCGCGTGCTTGCAGCAGTTCCGCTCGGTTGACGATGATCTGACTCGGAACGATGTTCAAGACCGTCTCGGGCAGACCGAAGGTCGTGCTCACGATCATCGACCTCGCCGAGTTCAGATAGGCATGCGTGCGCACTACCGATCCGGTATCCACCACCGAATCCAGCGCCAGCATGGGCCATCCGATCTGCATCAGGGGATCCTCGGGGAAGGTGCCCATCCAGGAGCGGAACGGCTGCACATGATGAACCAGGCACGGTTGCCGTTCGGGATCGAACGTCAGTCCGGCACTCGTGTATTTCGAAAGCGGCTGCAACGACTCAATGTTCCGAACCGGGTAGAAGTCCTCGGTCTCGAGAACCAGCAGGCTGAGGCCCTTGGTCCGATCATGATATCCGCTGGCAAGCACTTCGGGGCGGCCGTCGCCCGTCAGGTCCCGGGCGGCCAGATACTCCAGATGCCCGAGGTGTTCGGCGGACCGTTCGCAGTGCAGGTCTTCGTCCAGGATCTGGAGGACGGTGCGCGGAGACGGGTTGAAGGCGATCGAGAGGATGATCTCGTTGTAGTCATCATCATCAACGTCGGCCACCATGCCCGCCTTCACCGTGTAGAGGTTTGCGCTCGTCTCCCGCAACGGGTCGTTCGGTAGCCATGTGGAGAGGGGCACGTACTCGCCTACCCATCGTCGTGTGGGAATGTGTAAAATGCGGACCCGGCCGTCCAGTCCGGCCGACTCGTCGGCGCCCTCCCCCAGAATCAGGTAGGGCCCCGCTTCGCGAAAGCCTCCCACCTCTGTCACGATGAGGACGAACGAAGACCAACGCCCGCCATCCGGCTGGTAGTGGAAGTCGGCCATGCGAGGGATCGCAAGATCGAAACCCGGATTGATGTGGCGCGGTACGGTCAGCTCTTCCATCCGGGGCATTGGCCGCCAGGCAGGAAACCAGTGGACCCCAACCTCATCGAGAATCCGCGGCGATAGCAGCAACAGGATCAGACCCATCAGGCCCAGGAGCGCGTAGGCCGCGGTCTGCTGCAAGCGAGGCCGGCGACACGCGGCCACGACCGCATCCGGTACGGTGGCCGATTCCAGAAGCTCGCCATGATCGAAGACCTCTCGCAGACTGCCCGTCGTGTAGATCTGGCCGTCCCATGCGGCCTCGGCCGCGATCTGGCAGGCTAGGTCTCCCTGGGTCCGGGACACGACCAGGCCCCGCAGGCCCGCCGCACGGGCGGCACGGACCTTCGCCCGTAGCGACCGGCTGTCAACGTCGTTCACCTGACCAGCGGGGGTGAGCTCACCGGTCCAGGCCAGATCTCGCCGCGGGGCCAAACCCCGCCCATCTCGCAGCAGCCCGATCATGGCCCCAGCCATACCAACACCCAGGGCGAGCGAAATCGAGGCTCCCGCGATGGGCATCTCCTTCTCGGGCAAGGACAGCTCGAAACCGAGCCGGTCGACATCCATGCGTCTGAGTGCTCGCGCGGTCACACCCTTCAGCACTCCGCCTGGCGGGCCGCCTTGACACAGGCCATAGACGGTCTCCCGCGCCGTCATATGCGCATCGGCCGCCGTGTCACCGAGCAGACGAAGCCTGTTCACACCGATCTGGTTGTTGCTATTGTTCCAAGAGAGACCATTTCCAGCGTCATCGACGACCCGGGCACTGAGGGTCACGATCGAGAGGACGCCGACGTACTCGGTATCCGTGCAGCCCGGGACCGGAGGAAGCTCGCACACCAGAGGCACCGGAACTTGCGTGACCGCCGTCGTGGGCGCACCGGACGGTGGACGATCCGGACCCATCGCGGCCAGAGATGCGCCGGCCACACCTGCGCCGGCCGAAAGCGCGCCAGCGGTCAGGGCATCCAGCAGGCTGGTGAGGTCGTCCTGTTCGAGTCGTCCCTCGGCGCGCAGGCCTTCCAGGGCCAGCTCGATGGTGCGTCTCTCATCGTCCTCCAGCCGCACCGGCACTTCAGCGCGCAGATCCTGCAGGAGCGCATCGCCGACTTCCTCGCGAAAACAGGCCAGATCCTCTTCGTCGGTGGGCAATACGATCAGGAATCGAGCGAGGGCATAGATGCGGGTAGAAGATAGCGTGCACGAACGGCAGAATCCCACCAACCGATTGTGGAACGCCTCCACCTGGTCGAATCGATCCACGACACCTCCGGCACCATCGCACCCCCTCACGCGGCTGGCAAACGTGGGGGATACAAGCTCACTGGTCGTGTTCTCTTTGAGTTTCCACAAGAACCGAAAAAAAGACTACTGTAAACCTGCTCGCGCCTACAGTAACCCTGCTACGAGGTTTGGGGCAAGGTCATTCATGGCAACCCGGCAGTTCGTCAGGAGACTTGCCGCACGCTCACACGACCCAAGAACCCAATCAGCTCGTCCACACGCCGGCTCCAGGCCGCCTCACGGGCGATCTCGATCCGCCGCCGCGCCTTGTCCCCGGCCTTGGCCCCCGCCCTGTCGCCGGTCTTGGCTTCGGTCTTGGCTTCGGCGAGCAGGGCGCGCACGGACTGCTGCAATTCGGCCTGGGTGGCATACAGGTACATCAGATCGCGGTAGGCCTTCAATGCCCTGCGGAACGAAGCGGCGATTGGCCGTCCGGTGGCGAAGTACTCGTACAAGTTGAGACCTCGCACGACCTCCAGATGGGGTTCACGGCGGAAGGGCAGGATGAGGGCATCGGAAGCCCCCACGATCGCAGCGGCCTTCTCGGGTCTCAGTGCTCCCAGCGGACGGATGCGATCGCTCGGCAGACGCTGCAGGAGCGAGAGCCCGTCCGGACGAACCTGACCAACGAAGACGAAGACCGCCTCGGGTGCGGTTTCCATCATGGTCACCAGATCCTCGTAGGAGATGCGAGCATCCACGTGACCAAGGAAGGTGATCGCCGATTGTCCGGGCTGCAACTCCAATCCCCGCCGCAGTGCGCTGGCCCGCTCGCTCGAGGTCGGACTGAAGAGATCGACATCCACCCCGTGCTCGATGACCGTGCGCGGCACATCCTCCCCCAGATAGCGATCCCAGGACTCGATGACGTAGCGGTTATGGGCGATCAACCCGTCGGCGAGGGGAAGCGCCGTGCTCAACGCCTCCCGGTAGGCTTCGATGGCCGAGCGCGAGCCGGTCTGAGCCTCGAAGTCCTCACTGCAGTCAATCACGACCGGCGCGGTGGCCGTCTCCTTGATCGCCGGCAACAGGCTGGGGTGGTCGCAGCAGATGACCTCGGGCGCAAACACGCCATCTCCAGCGGGGGCATCGCCTCTCTCCAGTTGACGCACGTGACGAGCCGCCAGCTCGGCCCACCGCTCCCAGGCTTCCTTCAGGCTCTCGACCGGGCGAACGGCCTCCATCCCATCGAGTTCGCGAATCACGAGTCCGGCGGGCAAGTCCATCCCGATCGCCGATCCCTCGGAGTCATCCACGGATGCCCCAGGAACCGCCTCGCCCCCGCCCCCGGGAGATGCCCCAGGAGCCGTCCCGGAAGCTGTCCCGGAAGCCGTTCCGGGAACCCCCGCGGGAGCTGCCCTGGAAACCGCAAAATCGTACGCGTGGCGATAGGCGGTGGTGGGCGCCAGGTAGAGCACGTCGTGTCCTTGGCGAGCCATCCCGATCGCGAGCTGCTGGGGACGATGCAGCAGCCCGGCAAAGGGCGTGTCCGTGACCATCAAGACCCGCATCCCGATTCTCCCCTGTTGTCAGGATTCTCGCAAACTTCTCCAAGGCGGCAATGATGAGGCAACTCCCGGCCACGGTCCAGGAGGATTCTGGCGAGTACGCGACCAAGGCGGCGCTGGATATGGCGGGGAGGCAAAGGAGGCGTCACGGTCCTTTCGCAGATCCGGCAGAAGCGGCAGAAGCGGCGCAGCCTCGAGCGGAGGAGGTACCGAATGCGTCGCGGCACCCTAAGGACGTTCAACCAACTCCAAGAGGCTCACGCCCCAGAGGTGGCCCTCATCGGGTTCGGCGGCGTTCCAGTCGCCGAAGGAGTGCGAGCCGTCGGTTTCGAACTGGAGGGCGTAGGCGCCCGGCCTCAGGGTCAGCGTTTGCTCGGCCCGACGATTCTTCTTGGCCCCACCCGCGTGCCAGGTGTCCTGGTAGGTCATCTTCCAGACCATCTCACCGGTGTCGGTGCGTTCGAGCCATCCGTAGTCGTGCATCCGGCCGCCCGTTCCCTCGCCCAGCGCGATGATCCGCACGGGTGTCGGTTCCTTCACACTGAACTCCACGCGGCGATGCGCATCGTCCTTGAGTGCGGCCAGCTGAATGAGCGTGACCGGTCCATCGCCCGGACCGAATCGGCGTACCGAATCGGGAGAGAAGTCTTGGCCGATCCCGCGCAGGGCGATGCCCCACCCGGCAGCGTCGAACGGGGCTTCCTTGGCCCAGCCGTCGAAGGAATGGGCATAGTCAGAGACGTAGCAAAGGTAGTAGTCACCCGGTGCCAGGCGGAGGGATTCCTGCACCAGTCGGTTGCGCGCCTCGCCTCCCGCGTACACACCACGTTCGTAGCGCATCGACCACAGTTCCTCGAGTGTGACGGCGTTCTCGATCCAGCCGTAGTCGAGACCGTGGTCATCCGAGAAAGACCATTCGCCCAGACCGCGTACACACACGTCCACGTGCCCGGTGACCGTGAAGCCAACGCGGCGGAACTCGGCGTCTCCCACCCGCTCGATGACCACGAAACGATTCTCCTCGGGCGGATCGACCCGGACGGTGAATGCGTCGGCGGGCAAAGGTTCGGCGGGAATCAGACGAATGCCCCAGGACTCGGGATCGAAGGGAGGATGCATGTTCCAGCGGCCATAGGCGTGGGTGTCGTCGGTGGCGTAACAGACCAGGTAGCGCCCGGCCTTGAGCGTGACCTCGTTGTCAAAGATGCGGTTCTTCTTGGCACCGCCAGCCGGCTCGGTGTTCGTGAGCGTCATCTCCCATAGGCGTCCACAACCGTCGAGGGTCTCGATCCAGGCGCCATCGGCGAAAGCCTGTTCGCGGGCCCAGTACTCGCCGACCGCCAGGATGCGCAGGCGCGCATCCTGACGCAACTCCAGCTCAGCCCGCAAAAAGCTGTTTGAGGGCACACGCTCGAAGGCCAGAATCTCTGCGTCGTCGCCCGGCCGCGCCGGCGAACGGAATGCCGTCAGCGGGAAATCGTCCATCGCGGCACGCACCGACACGAACCAGTCGTCCGGGTCGCCGTAGCGATCCCACGGCACCATGACGCCGCCGCGCACGTCCACTTGCCCAAGTTCGAAGAGTTTCAAGAATTTGATCTTCTTTTTCAGGGGGTAGGGTCCCCCATGGGCGGTGAAGTAGAGCCCGTAGTTACCGGCTGGAAGGGTGAATTTCGTGCGGACCCCGAGGTTGTCCCGGCGAGCCTTCTCGGCATCGTCGATCTCCATGCGCCAGACCACACGGCGGGTGTCGAGGTCCAGCAACCACGGGTAGCTGAAGAGGAAGCCGTCGTCCTTCGAGCCGGCCGACACCGCCTCGATCTCCACCTCGGCCGGGCGATCCAGAGTAAACGACTCGCTGTAGAGCCCTTCATCGGGGATGGACTTGATCGCGGCCATCACCGGTCCTGCGGCCGAGGCCGCGGTAGCACCCGCGAGATACGCACCCGCGATCACCGCCGCCGCCAGTAAGGCGACACCCAACCTGCGGACGCCCGGCCTGCCGACGTCCAACCTACGGGCGTCCAGCCTGCGGGCGTCCAGCCTTCGGACGCCCAGCCTTCGACCCATTCGCTTCGCGTACTGCCTATCGCCCACGGTACTCACCTCGTTTCTGTCAGGTGTATCCGTCAGGTGTCCCCGTCATGTGCCCCGCTAGACGGTGTTCCCGAAACGCTCCCCTGTGATGCATCCCATCAGGTGTGTCCGTCGGATCCATCTGGCCGGCGCCCAACCCCGTCGATCACCGGCATCTTTCCGTCTCAACCGCATCTACGACCGCGCCTGTGGCATGTTGCGCCTGGACGACACTGGGATCTCCCGCCCGTCCAACGTGTGCCCGCGGCTCCCCGGCAGGCTCCGGGCAGTTCCCGCCGGCTCCCGGCGGCACCCGGCGGCTTCCGCCAACTCCCGCCAATTCAGGCCGGCGGTCGTTCACCATTACGTTCCCTGCCGCCGACCGGCGGTCGGGGATCCGGGCCCAGCGGCCCGCATCTCCCGGAGGGCTTCATACGGGCAGTCTTCGGGACGCCCAATCCCCTCCAGGCAAAGCACTTCCCGCCGGCGTCCGTTGCGCCGTCGCGTGAGATCCTCCACGTCGACGAGCACGCCACGCTCGCAATGCAGGCATCGCTCGGGCTGCCCTTCCAGCCGGACCGCCCCAACACGGTCGAGCAGGGCCTGTTCCCACTCGGCCGCCGGCTGCCCCCCTCGTTCCTCGATATAGATCCGCCGCGGGTGGGCCACGACCAGCCGGCCCCGGCTCAGTTGGATCTCCCCTTCGGCCTCCAGCCGATCGCCCTCGGCCAGGCGAAACCGGCGCTGCTGTCCTCCGCTGATGCGCAGGAAGATCGGGTCGGCGAATCCCTGCCGCCCCGCAAAGGAGGGGCACAGACGCACCAGAAATCCCAACAACCGTAAGCGGCTGCGGCGACCGTCCTCCTCGCGCACCAGGCGGGGCCGGACCGAACTCACCGTACCGCCGACTTCGAGTATGTGCCCGTGCCGGTCCTCGAGCCATTCGTCGAACTCACGGCATTCGTCGAGGAAGGCTCGATACGCCGCCTCGCTCAGCTGGAGCTCGGGCAGGTGCTGGACCTTCTCCTCATCGTAGAAACGACAGTGGTTGCAGTTCGTCCCCACGTGCTTGTAGCCCTTCGGGCACGCGCCACCTTTGCCCAAACGCTGGCACCGCCAGCGAAACTCCAGGCAGCCCTCGGGAAAGCAGTTCTTCTCGACGAGAACGTGGTAGGCCGAAACGGTGTGGCCGAACCCGCGGTGAGCCTCGTGGTGGCAGACAAAGACGTCTTCGCGCTTGTAAGGATTGCGCATCATTTGGTGTGGCCCCCCTTTGGCCTGACTACCCAGTCCGGCTCCACTGGGTCCTCTATTGGGTTCTCCATTCTAAGGGGTCTGAGGCCAGATGCCACCTCGGTCTCTCGAGAAATCGGGCCGAGCGGGCGGGCTAGACGCCGCTCGTCCCGATCCAGTATCCTCAAGAGCTTGTAGCCTAGTCGCATCGGCCGGTCCGGGCTCGGGGCCCGGTGCATGGAGGCCGGTGAAGGTGTCCCATCGCTCGCAGTGACGCGACGGAAACGTGAGGAGGAGCCATGCCGGATCAGGCGTTCGCCGGGCGCGAGGCCAAGGCGGATCTCAAGGTGGTCATGCGTAAGGGCGGGCCACCCGAGAATGAAATCGTCATCCAGAGTTCGGCCGAAAGATTGTTCGGTAACCGCCTCCGCGAGGTCGTCGAGCAAACGCTGTCGGCTCTGGGCGTGCAGAAGACCCGGGTGGAGGTCGTCGACCGCGCGGCCTTCGACTGGGTCATCATGGCCCGCGTGGAAGCCGCCGCCAAGCGGCTCTACCCCGATCTCACCGGCGAGGCGCTCCCCGAATGGGCCTGCGATCCGAAGCCCACGGGCCGGGATCGCATGCGCCGCTCCCGGCTCTACCTGCCCGGAAACAATCCCGACCTGATGCTCAACGCCGGCCTCTTCGGCCCTGACGGCGTCATCCTCGATCTGGAGGACTCGGTGGCGCCGGCCGAGAAGGACGCGGCTCGGATCCTCATTCGCAACGCGCTGCGCGCGATCGACTTCGGCGACGCCGAGCGCATGGTCCGCATCAATCCCTACCCCGAGGGAGTAAAAGACTTACCGGCGATCATCCCCCAGAAGCCGAACTTGATCCTGATCCCCAAGGTCGAGCAAGCTGCCGACGTGTCGGAAGCGGTCAACGCCATCGGCCAGATCACGACCCGCCACGATCTGCAGGATCCGATCTGGATCATGCCCATCCTCGAATCGGCCAAGGGTGTGTGGCACGCCTATGAGATCGGCTGCTCGTCCGACCAGGTGGCCGCGCTCGCCTTCGGCGCCGAGGATTTCACGCGCGACGTGCAGGCCGCCCGCACGGTTCAGGGACACGAGAGCTTCACAGCCCGCTCGATGGTCGTCCTGGGCGCCCGCGCAGCCGGCGTGCAACCGATCGACACCGTCTTCTCCGACGTAGAGGACGAAGAAGGGCTCCGCAGCTCGGTGATCGAAGCCATCTCGCTGGGCTTCGAGGGCAAGGGCTGCATTCACCCGCGGCAGATCGAGGTGATTCACGAGGCGTTCCGGCCCAAGGACGAGGAGATCACCCACGCCCTCAAGGTCAAAGCCGCCATGGAGGAGGCCGAACGCACCGGTTCGGGCGTCATCAGCCTGGGCTCGAAGATGGTGGACCCGCCCGTCGTGGCGCGCGCTCTGCGCGTCTTGCGGGTGGCCGAAGAGATGGGGATCGATGTGAGCGCCCTGTCGCCGGAGGAGGTGTAGTCATGGCAGAGATGGTCAAGAACGCCGTGGGACGTCTCGTACCGACCGAGGCCAACGGCTACACACACGTCCCCTTCCAGGGCGTGGGCCAGTACGAACCCGAGGGACGCAAGGCCGCGCCGCCGATCCGCGCCTGCCACCAGTATGGGCTGGACAAGCGCGTGCCCGAGCTCAAGGCCGCGATCGAGAAGGTGGGCCTGCGCAACGGCATGACCGTCGGGATGCATCATCACATGCGCAACGGCGATATGGTCGCCGTTCCCTTCTTCGACGCGGTTGCCGAGCTAGGCATCAAGGACATCGTCTTCATGCCCTCGGCGGCCTTCCCCTGCCACGAGCCGCTCATCAAGCATCTCGAAAGCGGGGTCATCCATCACATCGAGGGTTCGATGAACGGCCCCATCGGCAAGTTCGCCAGCGAAGGCCACATGCGGGGCATGGGCGTGCTACGCTCGCACGGCGGCCGTTACCAGGCCATCCAGGATGGGGAAGTCCACATCGATGTGGGGCTCATTCCGGCACCTTCGGCCGACATGATGGGCAACGCCACCGGGGCGTATGGCCCATCGGCCTGCGGTTCACTCGGGTTCGCGCTGGCCGACTCGCAGTACGCCGACCAAGTGATCGTCGTCACCGACAACCTGGTCGAGGTTCCCTGCCTGCCCTGGGAGATCCAGGGCATGAATGTCGATGTGGTCGTCGAGATGGAGCGTATCGGCGATCCGAGCAAGATCGTCTCGGGCACGACGCGCCTCACGAAGAGCCCGACACGGATTCTGATTGCCAAGTATGTGGCCGACTTCATCGAGGCGGCCGGGTACCTGGGCAAGCCGTTCCAGGCCGGCGCCGGCGGCATTTCGCTGGCCTCGCTGGCCTTCATCGCCGAGCGGATGCGCGAGAAGGGGCTCAAGGCGCCCTTCGCGCGGGGCGGCTCGACCAAGGTGTTGGTGGACATGTTGAACGAGGGCCTGATCGGCGCCATTTTGGATGGTCAGACCTTCGACCTCGATGCCGTCAAGTCGATCGGCGAACACCCGCGCCACGTACCCACGACACCTTTCACCAGCTATAACTATCATGGCAAGGGCAACTGGGCGCCCTACGTCTCCACGGCCGTGCTGGGGGCCACCGAGGTCGACCTTTCCTTCCAGGCCAACGTGGTCTCCCACTCCGATGGGTATCTGCTGCACGGTATCGGCGGTTGGCAGAACACGCTCTTCGGCGAGTGCTCGATCCTGGCCTTCCCGCTCTTCCGCGGCCGGATCCCGATCGTGATGAAGGAGGTCACCACCGTCTGTGCGCCCGGCGAGATGATCGGCGCGGTCATCACCGAACGGGGCATCGCGGTCAATCCAAATCACAAGAACGGACCGGCCATCCGCGAAAGACTCAAGGGCACCGACCTGCCGCTCACGACGATCGAGGAGCTCTACGAGATTGGCCAGAAGATGTGTGGGACACCGCAGCCGCCGGAGATCGATCGTGATCGTCCGATCGCCATCGTCAAATGGGTCGATGGCACGGTGATCGACACGGTGTACAAGGTCAATTACGCGGAGTGATGCTGCTGGGTGGCGACATCCCGGGCACCTGTCAAGGAAGGTGAGCCGACTCGATCGCGTGACGAACAACTCTGACCCCGCTCCCTTCCAGGGGGCGGGGTTCTTGTTGCCCGCACCTCGTCCGCATCCTTCCACCGGCTTCCCCTCGGCGGAAAGCAGCCCGGCCCAGCGACGATTCTCCCCGCTCCCGCTTTCGCCCATTTCCTGGTCTGCTCGACTGCATTCCCGGCAAGCGCAGACCTCGCGGCACTGGCCGAATCCCCCCGATTCCCCCAAACCAGCGCCTGCCCGAGCACATTTCCAGCGGAGAACTGGCGAACCGCAGCCACCTCGAGCACCCCGGCGGACTTCTCCGTGGGCGGCCGGCCCTCCGGGACGAAGGTAGGCCTAGGGGAAGCACACCCCACACAACGATCGTGACGACCCCAACCGGAAACTGGAGGCACCATGGGCAGCTTGCGTATCCATCAGACCATCTATGTCGTTCTGGCCGTAGCACTGTTGGCGGGCACGGCACAGGCGTTGCCGCCGGAGACCTACCATGATGCCAACGTCGCCCACCGCGGCTATGTCGACGACTCCCACTACGGCCCGTTCGACATCGGCTTCAACTTCACGTACTTCGGGATCGTATACGATGAGTTCTACGCAACCTCGAACGGCTACGTCGGGTTCGGACCGGACGCCGCCTATGACACGTTCGCCAATCAGTGCCTGCCCACGGCGGCGGTTCCCAACTGCATTTTCGCCTTCTGGGACGACACGGTCATCCATGCGGATGGCGGTGTGATCTTCTACCAGACGATCGGCGAAGCACCCAATCGCAAGTGCATCATCCAGTTCACCAACATGGGGTTCTGGAACGACCCCACGTTGCTGGGAACCTTCAGCGTAATCCTCTACGAGACCACAGACGAGATCCAAGTACAGTACCGCATCCTGGTGGATCCACGTTCCGCACGCGCTCATGGCAACAGCGCCACGATCGGCGTCAACAACCTCGCCGGCGACACGGCAGCCGAGTATTCCTGCAACGCCGAGGCGGTGGAGTCGGAACTGGCCTTGCGGTTCTCACCCAACGGGGGCACGTACAACATCGACGATACGGCCCTCTACTTCGGCGCTCTGCTAGGGGATGCGGTGCCCCCCACGATCCCCGATCTCGTGACCCCGGCGGAAGGCTCCACGATCTGCTTGCAGCCCACATTCCGCTGGACGGCCGCGAGCAACGTCGAGAGCTACACGTTCCGGATCTCTACCAACAGCGACCTCTCGGGCTCGGTCGACACCGACGTGGGCACTGTCACCCATTACACACCCGCGGTCCCGCTCATCGACGGGACGACCTACTACTGGGCCGTCTTCGCCAATGGCAACGGGCAAGTCACTTGGTCTGAGCTCCACTCCTTCACCGCCGATGCGGATGCCCCGCCGGTGGCAAGCCCTCAGACGGTCTGGACCACATTGGGCGCAGAGACGGTCATCACCCTCGATGGTGTCTCCTGCGGTGTCCCGCAGTCGGCTACGATCACGGCGCTGCCGCTCAATGGCAGCCTGTACCAGTATATCGACGGCGCGCTCGGTGATGAGATCGCCGCCGTGCCGACCGCGGTGGATGACTCTGGCAACCGGGTGATCTACTTCGTCAATGATGGGATGATCGGTACCGATCGGGGAAATTTCGACTTCACGATCACCGCCGGAGGGGCGGACTCCGACGAGGTCACTGTCACGGTCAACATCTACCCCGCTCCCACGGTGACGACCGCCGATGTCACTGGCCTCGACCGTTCGACCGCCGACACCGGCGGCAACGTCATCTCCGACAACGGCTTCGAGGTCACCGCCCGCGGCGTGTGCTGGAACACAACCGGATGGCCCACCGCATCTGACGACAAGACCACCGACGGCGTCGGCGAGGGCGCCTTCTCGAGCCGCGTGACCGGTCTCACGCCGGGCACGACCTACTATCTGCGCGCCTACGCCACCAACAGCGAGGGCACCGGATACGGCAGCCAGAAGGAGTTCACCACACTCGTCAGCCCGCCCCACGTGAGTACCGGTGCGCCGGTCGAGATCGGGCCGCGGTCGGCTCGCTGCCCGGGCGAGGTGACCTTTGCCGGCGACGCGCCGGTCACCACCCGCGGGGTGTGCCTTGCCACCTCCCCGAATCCCACCACCGCTGATGAGGTCTTCACGTGCGGTTCGGGTACCGGAGTCTTCGAAGGCCAGCCAACCGCCTTGACACCGGCGACGACCTACCATGTCCGTGCATTCGCCACGAATGCCGGTGGAACCTCGTATGGAGAGAATCGAACGTTCATCACGTCGGTATCGGTGCCCAACGTCTTCACAACCCGGCTCAGCCAGGTGACTACGGGCGGCTTCACTGCCGAGGGCAACGTCAGCTTCGACGGCGGTGATGAAGTGCAGTCGCGCGGCGTGTGCTGGAGTGCCTCTGCCCAGCCCACCATCACGGATGACCATCAGCTTGCCGGAGCCGGCCCCGGAACATTCTCCGCCCAGGTCACCGGCCTCGAACCCGGACAGCGCTACCATGTTCGCGCCTTTGCCACGAACTCTGCCGGTACGTACTACGGCAACCAGATGTCGGTAACCACCGAGATCGAGATTCCCACGGTCTCCTCCGCGCCGGCGAGGGACATCGGCTTCACGAACGCCACTGCCGGCGGCCAACTCGAGCACACCGGCGGCGGCGACATCTCCGACTGTGGCGTCTGCTGGAGCACCACGAACCCACCCACCCTGGACGACACCTCCGTCTCCGTGGAAGCGGCCGAGACCTTCACCTGTTCTCTCAACGGCCTTATCCCTGGCACGCGCTACCATGCGCGGGCCTTCGCAGTCAACGCCGCCGGAACCGGCTACGGTGAGGTCGTGACATTCACGACGTCAACCGCGTCGCCGACCGTCGTGACCGGACCGATCACCCCCGTCTCTCCGCATCGGGCGACCGGTGGCGGAGAGGTCACGGGGCTCGGCGACTCGGCGGTGACTGCCCGGGGGATCTGCTGGACCGAGTCAGGCGTCCCTGATCTTCAGGATCCACACACAGTCGACGGAGAGGGCACGGGGAGCTTCACCAGCTCTCTCGATGGCCTCTCGGCAGGAACGACCTATCGCGTCCGCGCTTACGCGACCAATGCGCGCGGCACCGCTTACGGCCAGACGGTCACCTTCAACACCGGGGCGGGCATCGCTCAGGTCGTCACAGCCCCCGCACAGGTAGTCGGCTCCGACCGGATCGTGATGGGCGGCGAGGTCACGACCGACGGAGGCCTGCGGGTCACCGAACGCGGCGTATGCTGGAGCAAGACAAGCACGCCTACCATCGAGGACGCGCGCGTAGTAGCCGGCTCGGGATCCGGGCCGTTCTACACCGAGCTTGGCGGCCTGGAGCCGGAGATCACCTACTATCTCCGAGCCTATGCAGTCAACGAAACCGGTGTCAGTTACGGCGAGGTCGTGACCGCCCGGACAGAGGCCGGTCTACCGGCAATCGGACCGGTCGTGCTGGAAGAGATCTCCTCAGCAAGTGCCTCCGCCTGGACGGAGATTCTCGGCGACGGAGGCATGCCCATCGAGGAAATGGGCATCTGCTGGAGCACCTCGCCCAATCCGACCTCAAATGATTCCCGCACGGCCGGCCGGCCGCAGGCTGGCAAGCTCGTGGCTTCGCTCGAGGGTTTGCGTCCCTACACGCGCTACTACGTGCGGGCCTATGCCACGAATCGCACGGGCACGGCCTACGGCGAGGAAGGCCGCTTCCGGACCTCGATCGGGTTACCCGAGGTCCTAAGCACCGGGGTCGCCGGCGTCGACGCGCACGAAGCGACGATCATGGGCACGGTGGTGAACACCGGCGGCGCGGTCGACGTGACGCGAGGAGTGTGCTGGAGCCTCTCGGGAGCACCATCGCTGAACGGATCGCATCTGGAGGTTCCGGGCGGCGAAGGGACTTTCAATGCACGCTTGACTGGGTTGACGCCGGGAAGCAGTTACTCGGTGCGCTGCTATGCCACCAATGCAGCCGGCACGGCCTATGGCAGGGAACTGATCCTGCAGACACCGATCGTCTTCGCCGAGGTCACGACCGCCTGCGTGAACGCCGTCACGGTCAGTTCGGCCGAGGCCGGCGGCACGGTGTTGAGCACCGGCGGCGGCAAAATCCTCTCGCGGGGCGTGTGCTGGAGCACGCGGGAGAATCCGACACTGGAGGACAACCATACCGCGCAGGGACAAGGTGAGGGGAGCTTCGTGTCGCGGTTGGAAGGGTTGCTGCCGGGAAGGGCCTATCACGTGCGCGCCTACGCCACGAACCCGGCCGGCACGACCTACGGCCAGCCGGTCACCTTCACGACGCTCGTAGCGCTACCCTCCCTGGGCGTGGCGGATGTCGAAGCGGTGACCTCCACCTCGGCGCTGGTCCAGGCCGAGGTACAGGGCACCGGCGGGGACGCGCTGAGTCGGTGCGGCTTCTGCTGGAGCACGACGGATCCCCCCACCATCGACGATGCATCGATCCATAGCTTATGTACCGGAGGCCTACTCAGCGCGAACGTGGAGGGCTTGGGTGCGCGGACGACGTACTTCGTGCGGGCCTTCGCGGAAAACGGTGCCGGTCTCGCCTACGGTGACACCCGCAGCTTCACAACGGCCACCGCCGCCCCGGTGGTACGTACCGGTGAGGTCACCGGCGTGGCCGCCCGCGAAGCCCAGGGTAGTGGCACGGTGCTCGACGACGGCGGCGACGCGATCGTCTCATGTGGACTCTGCTGGAACGAATCGGGCCGGCCGACCGTGGCCGACTCGCACGGAATGCTGCCGGGGCCGCATACCAGCTTCACGAAGCCGATCGAGCCACTCGAGCCAGGTCGCACCTACCATCTTCGCGCGTTCGCCGTCAACAGCCACGGGATCGGCTACGGCAACGAGGTCGTCTTCACGACCGAGTACGAGCCACCGGTCGTGACCGCCTCGGGCCACGCGGACCTGTCACCGTCTTCGGTACGGATCCAAGCACAGGTGTCGGGCGACGGCGGTGCGCCGATCCTTACCCGGGGCTTCTGCTGGAGTCCCGAGGCAAGCCCCACGTTGCATGACGACACCCAGAAAGCCGGGTCCGGCTCCGGCCCGTTCGAGGCACTGCTCGAACACCTCCAGCCGAACACGACCTATCACATTCGCGCCTACGCCCAGAATCACGCCGGTGTCTCCTACAGCCAGGAGATCATCGTGATGACCGCCGTCGGCCTGCCGCGCCTGGGAGACTGTGTGGCCATCTCGCGTTCAGCAACCGGCGCCCAGATCGAGATCGCGCTGCTCGAGACTGGTGGCGACGAGATCACCGGCTGCGGTCTGTGCTGGAGCCGGTCTCCGGAACCCACGCTCGAGGACGCCCACCAAGCCGCCGATGCCACCGTCGGAACCATCGCCTGCCGCTTGACCGGCCTCGAGCCGGGAGTCACCTACTACGTTCGGCCCTTCGCAACCAACGGTACCGGGACCGCCTACGGACAGCAGACCGAGCTGTGCTGCTGGGAAACACGGCTTACGTCGGTGAGTCCCAACCCATCAGGCGGAGAAATCGGTCTGCGGTACACGTTGACCCAAGCCGGACAGGCGCGTTTCGCGGTTTACGATCTCAGTGGTCGTCTCGTGCGGCAGTGGAGCAACGACGAGGCAACGGCCGGTCTCAACCAAGAAATCTGGAACGGGCGCACCCAGACCGGGGAGCGAGCCGGCAACGGCATCTACTACATCCGGCTGATCGGCCCGGAGGGTGAAGACACGCGAGGGGTGGTCATGCTGCGTTGATACGCTCTGTTGATACGTTCATCTGATGCCGGATGCCAGGCTTGCATGCGGCTTGCATGAGGCTTCCAATGGACGGGTCGGCGGCCCGAAAGCGCCGTCCGGCCCGTCCGGCCCGTTGGGCCCGTCCGGCCCGTCCATTCTGTCGCACGCGATACACCGCCCGACACAGCCCCCATCGCCGGCAGGCTGAGAGCGATGCGCGGCTCGCCTGCGCCGGTACGGACCCCACAGCACTCCACCGGCTCCGGCCAAAATACTCGTGCGATTCGGAGCTACGGATGACCTCCCCCTGATCGACACCCCGCAGCTCTCTTCTCCTCGATCCCGGTAGCCAATCGGCAATCAGGAAGCTATCCTGCTTGGAGTCCAACCGCCATCGGGAGAAGGAGATTCCGTAGTGACCGTGGAACTCGACCGCATTCGCGCTACGTTCCGCCGCCGGCTGGCTGCTTGGCCGCTGGCTGCTTGGCGGCCGGCTGCTTGGCCGCTGGCTGCCGGCCTCATCGCCTGTTCTCTGGCAGGCTGTGATGGCGAATCACCACCAGAGCAGAGCCAGGACTATGTGGAGCAGATCGAGGCCTGGCACGCCGAACGGGTCGCGAGCCTGAAGCGTCCGGATGGATGGCTCTCACTGATCGGTCTGCATCGGCTGGAGGTGGGCGCGCGGCGCATCGGCTCGGGCAGTCGCGCGGACATCCCGCTGCCGGATTCGGCACCGCTCGAGGTCGGGATGTTCGTGGTAGGCCCCGATCAGGTCACCTTCGCGGCGCACCCGCGGGGACGGGCTGTCGAGTGCCTGACCGCCGAAGACGGGACCGAACGGACCCACCCTGTCAAGGGCCTGCCCGTGGTCACCGACGCCGCGGGCGACCCGACCGTGCTGGGCGTCGACAGCCTGCGCTTCTATGTCATCGAGCGAGGACGTGAGCGTTTCGTGCGCATCAAGGACCTCGCCCATCCGCGAATCGCCGAGTTCGAGGGAGTCGATCGCTTTCCGGTAGACGAACGGTGGCGGATCGAGGCCCGTCTCGTGGAGGATCCCGAGCGTCGCACGATCTCGATCCCCAATGCACTGGGGCAGAGTGAACCGTCGCCATCCCCGGGCCGGCTGGTCTTCGAGGTCGGCGGCACACCTTGCACCCTGATCCCACTGGGAGAACCCGGAGAGAACCTCTTCATTGTCTTCGGAGACGCAACCACCGGCAACGAGACCTACGAGGGCGGACGTTTCCTCTCGGCCGGCGCCCCGGACTCGAGCGGGATCGTCATGCTCGACTTCAACCGCGCGATCAATCCGCCGTGCGTCTTCTCGCCATACGCCACATGTCCCCTACCTCCGCCAGAGAACATCTTGCGCGTACCGATCCCGGCCGGCGAGAAGACGTGGGGCTCAGACCACTAGGTGAGAGACCATCACAAGAGGCGAAATGCATCCAATCGCCACCAAACGACGCTGAGCATGCCCGAACCGCGCCAATCGCCACCAAACGACGCTGAGCGAGACCAAGTACGCACCTACTTGTCGTTTTGTGGTATCCTTGAGACGTGGATATCGTAGGGTCCGGTGTCGACACCCCCCCGCTTGACTGGCTTGCCGCGCGTTCCCCCGTTTGCCCGTGTGGTCGAGGCCTGGATGAGGAGAACGATCATGCGCGCGATACTTCCGCTCCTGCCGTGCATTCTTGCCCTCTTGTCTTGCTCGTGTACGAGCGAGTTCTCAACCTCTCCCCCGTCCGAGCACGCCGACAAGGATGCCTCGGTCATAGGCGACGCCGGGGCAGACAGCGGTGGGGAGGGTAGCGCCGGCGCCGATGACGGTGGCGCGGGTGACGGCGGCGCCGATGACGGTGGCGCTTCACTCGGCGATCCCGCTCTGTTACCGAACTGGCAACGCGATTACGTGGGCTGGATCGTCATCCCCGACAATGAGGGACCGCATGCTCCGGAGTTGTACCCGGACGAGACATTTGATCTCACCTTCGTTGGCACGCAGGAGAACTCTTCCCGTCTCGCGTTCCGGTGCTACGAACGCGAGGCCGCTCCCGGCATCTGCATCACGGCGCACTGCGCGTACGGCGGACAGTCGGCACTGTTCTGGGCCCGGTGGTGCGGCGCAGGCGAAACCGCATTCGTCCAGCGTCCCGATATCGTCGCTGCGGTCTTCCACGTGCCGCCGATGTCTATCCATGCTCCCGCCGGGCAGGGCCGCGGCGTCGTGCTCGAACCCAATCCCTACTGGCACGCCTCGCAGCCACCGCCGGCGGTATGCTTCACCGGACAAGGCATCAAGGCCAACGGGGGCGGCTGGGTCATGGTCTACTCGACCCAACCTGACGTCGAATTCGGCGCGGAGTAGCGCGGCTAGTCGGATCACGGTATCGGGTAGATTCACATTGGACTCAGCAGCTAATGAGCACCTGGGGGACACCGTCTGCCCAGACAACTCGCGAGTGGGCAACGCCGACAGCGTCACGTCAACCCGTCGCCACGCGATCCGGGCGGTGGCCCAGAAACCCCGGAGACCTCCCCCGGGTACGAGGGAATGCCTGCTACAAGCTTCAGGATCCGGCCCGCGGGGGACGATACTATCTCTACGGGCCGGGCGCTGGTGGCTTGCGGTCCAACTACTTCGTAGCACGCATGCTGGAGAGGTTGCGCATGGCCTCGGCCGTCTTGATCATGGGGTTTCCGCTTGTTTTCCTGAGCCTTCTGGCCCTGGGCACCCTATCCGGCATCTGGGACAGAGGGATGCGCCAGCGGTTCCTGCGCGCCCATCACTTCCGCGCCTGCCTGCCCGAGAAGGCGGCGCTGTTCCGTCAAGCGTCGCGGCTGTTGCAGGAAGCCCAGGATTCGCTCCAGGTCCTGAGCCCGCACATGCGCCTCGAAGCCGGCACGCCGGTCTTTCACTTCGGCCTGCACCGCTCGATGCCCGGCGGGGGCAATCACGTGGGGCGAGCGTTCATGCTCCCGCTCGGCCTGTCGACGGCCGGCCCATTCGTGCTGGTATTCCGAACCCCCGGCATTCCGGGCGGCTTCCTCACGCCCGTGCTGCGGAAGATCGAGCACGTCCGTGGTCTGAACGCCACTACCGGCCTCCGGCCGGCACCGGTGACCAAAGGGATCGGCGCAGATCCTGGTCGCCTTCTGGCTGCCTTCACGCCTGAGGGCACCCCCCCCGCTCATCTACTCGAGCCGCAGGTCAGACGCTATCTGAGCGCGGCAGCCCAGGCGGGGGTCACTCACTGTATCTACCGGGATGGATGGCTGTTACTGGAACACCCCGCAGGCAATCGCACGGATCTCGAGGCGGTCTGGGAGGCCGTCTCGGGCTTGATCCATCGAACGTCCTTACCCGAGGAGTTACCCGCCGCAGGTTGATGGCTGCATGTCGAGAGATCGATCCGCAGCTGGCACGCAACCCTACCCGCCGCAACCCTTCCCGCCGCTGCCCGACTCGCCGCTGCCCGACTCGCCGCTGCCCGACTCGCCGCAACCCTACCCGCCGCTGCGTGGAGGACAGTCCGGAGGTTCCGGCCGAATTCAGCACTTGACACATAAAAATATATCAATATCTTTATGTCATGGTCGATGGATTACTGGACAGATTGAAGGCGCTGGCCGATCCCCTACGTTTGCGCATGGTGGGGATCCTTCACATGCAGGAGCTCGCCGTGACCGAGCTGGCCGAGGTGTTGCAGATCTCCCAGCCGCGGGTCTCGCATCATTTGAGGGCGCTCAAGGAGGCTGACCTCATTTCGGTGCGCCGCGAAGGCAGCTGGACCTTCTGTTCGCTGCCGCAGGAGGAGGGAGCCGCGGGGAAGCTGCTCGCGGCGCTTGGTCCCGAGGCCGGCGGGTTCGAGCCGGAGCCGGAGGACCTGGCCCGGTTGCACCAGGTGATGGCGCAGCGACGCAACCGCTCGAAGGCCTACTTCGAGGCGGCCGCCCGCGAGTGGTCGGAGAAGGAGCCGCGCTTCGCGGGCAACGGCCTGCGTCACCAGGCACTATCCTGGCTGCTGCCCGAAGACCTGAGCGTGGCCGACATCGGTTGTGGGAATGGTTTCATGGCCCAAGCCCTGGCCACCCGCGTGCGCCGGATCGTGCTGGTGGACCACTCTCCTGCCATGCTCCAGCAGGCTCGGGTCCGCCTGGGCCGGATACCGGGCGTCGATCTCGACTACCGCGTCGGTGAACTCGACGCGCTGCCGCTCGGCGACGGCGAAGTCGATGCGGCCGTCGCCAACCTGACACTCCATCATGCGCCGGATCTGGAGGCGGCGCTGCGCGAGCTGGGCCGGATCGTGCGGTCGGGAGGCGAGGTCATCATATCGGACCTGATGCCCCACGAGATCGATGCGCTGCGCGAACGAGAAGCGGACCTGCGTCTGGGCCTGGAGCCGGAAGCCCTGGCCGACATGTTGGCCGAAACCGGTTTCCACCGGGTGCGGCACGAACCGGGAATCGACGCCTTGCGGGCCGTCGCGAAGAACGGCGAAGAGAAGCTGCTGCCGATCTTCGTGATGAAGGCTTGCAGGCAGGGATAGAAGTCGCAATCATGGCGGACCGTGACGCAACCTCAGAGCGCCAATCGAGAGGGCGCCAGTCGGGTGCTTCGCTCACGGATCAGATCCGTCCGAATTCGAACGAACAAGACGCGAGGAAATCATGGCAGAACTGACACTCACGCAAACGCTTCCCCACAAGGTCAAGGACTTGAGTCTGGCCGATTGGGGACGCAGGGAGATTGAACTGGCCGAGATCGAGATGCCCGGCTTGGTAGCCGTGCGCGAGAAGTACGGCCCCGAGAAGCCCCTGGCGGGACTGCGGATCACCGGCTCGCTTCACATGACCATTCAAACGGCGGTCTTGATCGAGACGTTGATCGAGCTCGGCGCAGAGGTTCGCTGGGCGAGCTGCAACATCTTCTCGACGCAGGATCACGCGGCCGCCACCATCGCCAAGAGCGGGGCCGCGGCCGTCTTCGCCTGGAAGGGCGAGACGTTGCCCGAGTACTGGTGGTGCACGTATCAGGCGCTCAGCCACGCGAACGGTCAGGGCCCCAACCTCATCGTCGACGACGGGGGCGACGCCACTCTCATGGTCCACTGGGGCCACGAGATCGAACAATACCACAAGACGCACGGCAGCTACCCGGACTGGGAGCTCGACGGCGACGACGCCATCGAGCTCTTCAAGCTCCTGACCGAGATTCACGCCGAGGATCCGGAGCACTGGACGCGCCTGGTGCCGGATATCATTGGGGTCTCCGAGGAGACGACGACCGGAGTACACCGCCTCTACCAACGCATGGAAGCGGGCACGCTGCTCTTCCCCGCCTACAACGTCAACGACTCGGTCACGAAGTCGAAGTTCGATAACCTGTACGGCTGTCGGGAGTCGCTGGCCGACGGTATCAAGCGCGCCACCGACACCATGGTCGCCGGCAAGGTCGTCACGGTGTGCGGATACGGTGACGTGGGCAAGGGCTGTGCGCAGTCGATGCGTGGATTCGGCGCGCGGGTGCTCGTGACCGAGATCGACCCGATCTGCGCTTTGCAGGCCGCCATGGAAGGCTTCGAGGTCGTGACGATGGAAGACACATTGCCCGAAAGCGATATCTTCGTCTCGGCTACCGGCAACTGCGAGGTCATCACCGCCGCGCATATGTCGCAGATGAAACACCGCGCGATCGTCTGCAACATCGGCCATTTCGACAACGAGATCCAGGTCGGGAAGCTGCAGGCCTGGCCCGACATCCAGCACCGGAACATCAAGCCCGAAGTGGACGAGTACATCTTCCCCGATGGACACAGCATCATCCTGCTGGCCGAGGGCCGGCTCGTGAACCTGGGCTGCGCCACGGGTCATCCCTCGTTCGTGATGAGCAACTCGTTCACGAACCAGTGCCTGGCCCAGATGGCTCTGGCCAAGGACCGCCCCGCCATCGGGGTCTATGTCTTGCCGAAGCACCTGGACGAGGAAGTCGCCCGGCTTCACCTAGACAAGTTGGGGGTGAAACTCACGCGCATGACCACCAAGCAGGCGAAGTACCTGGGCGTGCCGGTCGAGGGTCCCTACAAGCCGGACCACTATCGGTACTAGCCAGGCTGTACTGGCCAGGCTGTACTGGCCAGGCTGTACTAGCCAGGCTCAACTAATCGAAGCAGATGTGTGCGGCCCCTGGACATCTCGTCCGGGGGCCGTCCTTCGTGCCCCGGCCTCTTACTCGCGGATCACGCGAGGGAAGAGCACCTCGATCAACTCGCCGTAGCCTGTGCTGAAGGTGGGGCTCATCAGCGCCTCGAGCTGAAGGTGCTCTTCCACCGGCGAGCCAGACCCCGCCGCCGCCAGCGCACATGCGTGTGGACCCAATCCCGTCCGTCCCGCAAAGGCGTCGCGCGACCGATCCAGCAGAATCGACAGGGGCCGCCCGTGTACGACCTGTTCGTACATGATCGACTAGGCCTCGTAGCGCAGGAAACGTGCTCCCAGCAAGGTGAAGGCGGCAGCAAACCCGAGCAGGGCCAGGCACGGCACGACAACCGCTCCCAGACCGGCGCCGTAGGAGATCAGTGCGTGGAAGCCGTCCATGGCCCAGGCGGCCGGCGAGATGTGTCCGGCGGTGCGCATCCAGGTCGGCACCACCTCCAGCGGCCACCAGCATCCCCCGATCGCACCCATGAACAGTGAAACGACCAGCGCGATGACCGTGGCCTGCTCCACCTTCCGTAGCACCGCGCCCCAGAACAGGGCGATGGCGCCCACAGTCAACGCCAGGCAGAGGATGACGAGCGCCAACCCCACCAGGCTGTTGCCGAGATAGACGCCCAAGAGGAACTTGCCGGCCAGCAGCAGAACCACCGCCTGCACCAGGGCAAGCAGTGTCCGTCCCAACAGCTTCCCGGTCAGGATCCCGGTACGGGAAATCGCATGCGTGGCGATGCGCGGCAGGATCCCGTCCTGCTTCTCCTGGGTCAGGAAGACGGCGCCGTAGATCGATGTATTGACGAGCATGAAGAGGGTGAGTGTGGCCGGGAAGCTCTGACCCGTTCCGCTGGGCACGGGTCGCCCGCGACCGGCGGTCTCACTGGCAACGAGTACGCGGCCCGAATCAGCGGACGCGGCCTCGAAGGCGGTGATGAAGGCCTCGTCGATCACGAGCACCGCTTCGCTCTCCGGCTGCTCGCCGCCGTCCGCGGCCGCGGAGGACGGTGTCTCGAAGAGAGCACGCCAGTCGAAGGCCTCGAGTGGATCGGCACCGGTCTCGGTTTCGGCTTCGGCTGTGGATGCCGTCGTTTGTTGCGCCTCGGCCAGGTGGGCGATCGTGCCGATGACCGCCCGCTGCAGATGCATTTCGGCCGTGACCGAGGCCTCTTCATTCGAGCCGGACCGGCGGTGAAGCCGCAACGTCACGCCCTCCCCGGTGGCGACACTGTCTTGGAAGCCGGCCGGGATCAATAGGGCCCGCGGGAAGGCGGCTACCGTGTCGGGCTGCACGCTCTCGGAAACGCGCACCGCAAACCCCTCTTCGCCCAGCGATCGGGTGAAGGCTTGGGAAAGGTAGCTCTGGTCTTCGTCCACCACCAATAGGCTGATCGTGACATTGCTGGGATCACCGCCGCGACTCATGGCGCCAAAGGCGTAGATGAAGACCACCGGCATGATGACCATCCAGAAGATGACCGGCTTGTCCTTGACCGTCTGCAGTAGGTCGGTGAAGGCGATGGCGAAAATGCGACGCACGTCGGTTCCCCTCTTGTGGGTCTAGCTTCCCTGCATCACCCGGCGCTGAAGAAGCCACCCGCCCAGGGTGGCCGAGACAACCGCGATGGCGGCCAGAACCAGAAGCGGCGTGGCGATCGCCTCGACGCCCCCGTCGGTGAAGAGCAGCGTTTGAAAGCCTTCTAGCGACCAGTAGTTGATGGTGGCCGGCGCCAAGCCGCGGACGAAACCCGGCAGCATGTTGAGCGGGATCCACGATCCGCCCAGAAACGCCATGATCATGACCAGCATCGAGGCCAACGTGCCTCCCTGTTGCTCGGATCGCGCAATGCCGTAGACCAGCGAGAAGAGACCGGTGGCAGCCCCCAAGAACGTGATGCACAAGAGGGCAAAGCCCAGCAAATCGGCCCGGGCCTTCAGCAGAAGCGCCCCGATCAGACCCATCGCGGCCGCCACGATCAGCCCCATCAGAATCGTGGAAAGCATCTTGCCCCAAACGATGCTGGTCGTCGGCACCGGGAAGGTCATCTGCCGCTGGAGTGTGCCCATCGCCCGTTCGCGCGGGATGTCGGCCATGAAACCCAACGCCAGAATCGCCAGCGCGAAGCTGGCCATGCCGGGCAAGACCATCTTGAAAACGAGGTAGAATCCCGCGTTGGCGTCATCGTCGTCAGCGTCGTCATCCTGATCCGCCGCCGCGCCGGCTTCCGACACATCACCGCCGGCCGCGCCACTCCCGCCCGGGTCACTCCCCGCCGCGCCGGTCTCGGCCGCGCCCGCCCCGGCCGTGCCGGTCGGGTCACCGCCGGCGGCGACCGCCGATTCCGCGGTAGCCGCTTGCGCCGCTGCTTGCGCCGCCGCTTGCGCCAGCTCCTCTCGTCGCTCGAGGGTCAAAAGGGAATCCTGCGTCGACTCCAGACCGATCACGGGCGGAAAGACCAGCCCCTCGATCGAGCGCAAACTGCGATTGACCGCCACGGCGATCTGCGCCACCTGCACGTCGGCGGCCAGGTGTTCGCTGAACGATCCGGCTCCCTCGCGCTCGCTCCGGTCCAGAATCTCCTGTCCGGTGGCCCGCAGGAGCTCGAGCGGTTGATCGAGAACCCGGACCGCGCCGTCGAGCAGCTCGGCCATCGTGCGGGCCATTTGCTCGGCCGCCATGGGTGCGATCGAGGCGGCGGGGTTCTTGATCACCCGTAGCGTGGTCGGCCGCCCGTCGAGCAGATCGTCGGTGAAGCCTTCCGGGATGACGAGCGCGGCCCCGACCTTGTCCTTGCGGATCAGTCGTTGCGCCTCCTCGGCTGAAACCTCGGTGGCGTCGAAGTACTGGCTCATCTGCTCTTGATTGAAAGCACCGGCCAAGAGGCGGCTCGCCATACCGCCGTCCTCGTTGACCAGGGCCACCTTGAAGCGCGGCATCCCGCCTCCGCCCGCGCCGCCGCCAAAGGCCAGGGCCATGAGCCCGGAGAACAGGAAGGGAAAGAGCAAGTAAACGATCGAGGCCAGGGGCGACCGGAGGCGACGCAGGATGTCGTTGCGGGTGACGATCCAGATGGCTCGCATCGAGTGTTCTCTCCCCCAGCGCGGCCCGCCGCCGCCTCCTAGTCTCGCAATTCCCGGCCGGTCAGCTTCAAGAACACCCCTTGAAGCGACGGCGGCTGAATCGAGATGTCATCGACCGGCAGATCCCGTCCCAGCAGCCGTCCCAGCAGGGAGGCCACCTCACCGGTCTCGCCGCTGGCCGAGACCATCGCGTATCCGTCCTTGATCTCCAGGGGTCGGGCCACCGCTTCCTTGCGCAGAATGGCATTGATCTCGGCGGCAGTGAACTGGCCGCGCAGCGTGAGAACCTCGCCCTCACCGACGATGCGCTTCAGCTCATCGAGCGTGCCCTCGGCCTTGATCTGGCCCTCGTCCATGATGCCGATCCGGTCGCAAAGCTGCTGAGCCTCTTCCAGGTAGTGGGTCGTGTAGAGCACCGCCGTGCCGCGGGAGGCGACTTCGCGCACGACGTCGAGGATGTTGAGGCGCGCCTGGACATCGATGCCCACCGTGGGCTCATCCAGCAGCAACAGGCGCGGCTCGTGGATCATGCCGATGGCGAGATTCAGGCGACGCTTCATGCCTCCCGAGAACTTCCGGGTGGCATCCTTCCCGCGTTCGGTGAGACCGACCGCCTCGAGCACGACATCGATCCGCCGGCCCAGGTCCGCGCCCCCCAAGCCCGCGAGCTGTCCCCAGAAGCGGAGATTCTCGCGGGCGGTCAAGTCGCCGTAGATGGCGGCTTCCTGGGGCACGACGCCGATCATCTGCTTGAATGCCAGCGGATCGCCGGCCAACTCGACGCCCTCGAGCTCCACACGCCCGGCGTCGGGTTTCAAGAGACCGCAGGTGCAGGAGATCGTGGTGGTCTTGCCGGCTCCGTTCGGTCCCAGCAGGCCATAAATCTCACCCGGGCGCACCTCGAAGGAGATATCGGCAACCGCCTGGATCGAACCGAATGACTTCGACAGATTCGCAACCGTCAGCATGGCACCTACCGCCTGTTCAAGTGTTCACGCGCGAGGACTGTCCGGAGACGGTAGCAGTCCCGATTCCCGGTGGCAACCGGCATCCTCGGCCGGCAGGCGACCTCAGGCCGAGAGGCGATCTCAGGCTGACAGGCGATCTCAGGCTGACAGGCGACCTCATACCGGCAGCCGATCTCAGGCTGACAGGCGACCTCAGGCTGACAGGCGACCTCATACCGGCAGCCGACCTCAGGCCGACAGTTGGCCTCCGCCCCACGGGCAGGTGGGTTTGGTCGGTGAGTCGGCGTTCGGCAAGTCGGCGCTCGGTGAGTCGACACCGATCATCCCATGAAGAGCCGCACCAGCGTCGCCTTCATCGGGAGCCCGGAGCGGAGCACCATGTCCCGCTCGTCCTGCCCGTACACCCGCAGGAAGCGCAGGAGCGCGTACTGCAATAAAGTAGCCACACCCAGGGCACCAACGAGCAAGAGCGGATGCTCTAGCGCCTCGCGCAAGAACCAGAAGGGCAGAACCACGGCCGAGGCCAGCAGCACGCGCCCGAAGTGCCTCCAGGGAATCGACAGACCAGGCAGCCAGCGCCGAGCCGCGGCGTACTGGAGGATGCCGCTGGCCAACAGGGCGATGGCCACCGGCGGAATCCCGCCCCAGATCCCATAGCGGGGAATGAAGACGAAGTCGAGCACGACGTTGACGATGGCCCCGAAGACGGCGATCAGGGTGTTGATCAACACCTTCTCCTTGACGAAGAGGGCCATCCGAAGGGGCGTCACCAGAAACGACAGCAGGAAGACCAGGCAGAAGACCTGGCACAAGGCCGCGCCGGGAGCAAGTGCCTGTCCGTAGAGGGCCAGGTAGACCTCGCCACCCAGCACCGCCCCGGTCACCGCCACCGGTACGACCAGCACGAACATGAGTCGGAAGTAGAGCCGGATCCCACGGAACAGATCCTCGCGCCGGCGCGCGTGCACTTCCGAAAGCGAGGCCAGCACGATGGGCCAGATCGCCAGGGGGATGAACTCCAGGATCATCTGCGGCAGATTGTAAGCGGTGTTGAAGTAGGTGACATCGGCCGGCAACCAGTAGTGCCCGATGATCAGAGTCTCCGACGAGCGCCACAACACCTGGTTGATCAATGCCCCTAGCGCGATGGGCAGCGCGTAACGCATCAGACGGGCGGTCGAGAGTCCCCGGCCCTCGTCAGCACGCATCCAGGGCACGGCCCGCGGCAGCCAGGGGGCCAGCGCCGCCACCCCGACCAAAAAACTGCCCGCCACCGCGAGCAGCACACCCACCAGATCGAGCCCCCTTGGCATCAGGACAAGCAAGGCACCGACGAGCACCGCCTTCTGCAGCACCGAGGCCAGTGTGAACCGGCGCATGCTGCGCACGGCCATGAACACGTGGCTCACCATGTTCCACAGCACCTCGGCCAGCAAGAGAGCGGTGCCCAGGGGCAGGATGGCACTGAGGTCGGCACGGAACTCAGGGTGGAAGAGACCGGCGATCTGTGTTCGGAAGGGCCAGATCGCCGCCAACACCACCACGTAGCCCAGGAGCTGAAGCACCAGGGCTCGGCCGAGGAGCTGGCGGGCGCCACGCGCATTGCCGCGCACGCGCAACTCGGGCAAGAACTGCAGGATGCCCTGCGCGAGTCCCAGCGCCATGGCCAGCGACAGGAACCGGGCGATGTTCAGGAACACGCCGTAGACACCGTAGGCGTGCTCACCCAGGCCGCGCACGATGAATGCGTTCGACAGCAACGAGAGCGCGGCCACCATCACTTTGGCGATCAGGCTCCAGGCCAGAGCGGTGGGAATCTCCCGCGACGTCAAGGACGGGGAGTCCGGGCCGGTGCCGCCCGGCCGGACCTCCGCGGTCTTCGGAATGGTTCCGCCGGAGGCCATGCTAGAAGACCTCCAGGTAGCCGACCGTTTCGCCGTCGTAGATGTCCCGATCATCGAAGTAGTAGGTCACCGGCCAGTTGATGAGGAAGGGGCGCTCCTGCCACATGACCTTGAACGCGTACTCCCCGGGCGCCGAGTACTCGGGCACCTCGAGCTGGAGGTGGTCGACCACGAACCAGTCGGTCGGCCAGTGCTCGATGCCGAGCAAACCGTCGAGCGGACGGTGGATCTGTCGGTAGCGGAAGGTCATGTCGAGACGCTTCTCCTGCCACCGCCGGTGGAGCTTGCTGAAGCTCACCGACCACAGCGGTCCCCGCGGTGTGGGCGTATCCATGCGCAGGTGGACGTTGACCGGAAACTGCGGCGGTTCGCCCACGCGCCGCCAGTAGAGCGTCACCCCCACCGAATCGCCGCGGTGGACAAGGGTCGTGTCCAGATCCACGGCCGTCAGGACGATGCCGGCCAGTGTATCCGACGGGACAGGGATCACATCCTCGGGCAGATTCCGCACGAGGATGCTCCGGGTCAACTCCTGGCTGGTGCGTCCGCTGACCCGCGCCTGTCCCGCGCGAACGATGCCGGATAGAGCATCCACGTTCTCGCGGCGGACGCGGAAGAGGGCGCTGCGGTTGCGTTGTCCGTCTTCCCACACGAGCTCGAAGAGGTTGGGCTCTCCGGCCAACGACGCGAACGCGATCTCGGCCAGGCGGGGGCTGGCGTTGCAGAAAAAGTGGTGGACCGGCGCCGGCAGATCGCCGTTGACCAACACATAGTCGACGTCGAAACGGTGACACAACCGCGCCTTCTCTCCGGCACCTCGATAGGGACTCAACACATCCCGGCAGGCCGCCAGGCGCTCGAGCGCCAGTGAGTCCGACGGTGACCCATGCTGGTGCAATACCGACACGGTGTAGAGTGATGTGAAGGCCGGAATGCTGTAGCCGGTCACCGGATCGCTCAACACCACAGCCGGACCGGTGACGGTGTCCTCCAGCTTCTCCAGCAGAGGCTTCCACGCCAGGGAGGACCGGTCCTCGCGGCGCTCGAGGTTGGCCCGGGCGTAGGAATGGGCGAAACCCTCGAGGCGTGGGAACAGAAGCACCACCATGAAGACGTAGAACAGAAGCGAGGTCACGACGCGTCGTGCGGAGTGAAGCTCGAGCAGGTTCTCGCCCATGCGGCGGGCCATGTGCGCAAAAACCATCAGGAAAGGAATCGCCCACACGAACCGGGCGACCAGGTAGCCCAGGTACGGCTCGAGCAGAGGCACGAGCAGGGGATTGAAGACGATCAGAACCGGCGCCAGGCTGAGCGCCGCCATGTAGAGCACAGCATCGTCTTCCCGCGCGCGCCGCCACAGAAACAGCGAGAGGAAGACGCCGCCGAAGCCGGCCACTGAAGGGAATCGCTTCCAGTGATCCGGCATCAGGATGTAGAGATTCTCGGTAAAGGAGAGGATGCCGTGGGGGTGCGTGTGGATCGGATTGAGCGTCTCGTAGGTGAACAGATAGCGCCAGATCAGGGGGATCGCACAACCGGCACTCACGGCGAGGATCGACTGGCCCACCCGGCGCACGCCTTCAGACCGCCAAGGTCGGAAGAGGAGCATGGCCAGGAAGAAGACGCCCAGCGAGAAGAGCACGTACACCGCCGCGAAGATGTGGGTCGCCGTGGCCCCGAAGGCGGCCAGCGCCACCACGATGAGCACCTTGCGCCGCCCGATCCGCAGGATGTACTCCAGGGAGCCCGCGAGGGTGGCCCAGGCCAGTACGAACCCCATCTGGCTCCCATAGCCCAGCCGCAGAAACGTACCCCGATTGATTTCTCCAAAGAAGACGAACGCCAAGAACGTGGCGAACAGGGCCGAACCCTCACTGCGCAGGAGCCGGCGGGCGAAGGAGTGGAACACCACCAGCGCCAGAGGCATCAGTAAGCCCGGTAGCAGATCCCACAGGTGCAAGACCGATGTGTGACAGAGCACCGCTTGAACGGCGAACAAGACATGGAAGAAGCCCTTCCGGGCGTCGACGGCAGCACCGTCACCGTCAATGTAGAAGGTCGTGCGCGGCAGGATGCGGTCACGTTCGACCATCTCGCGCAGAGAACTGACGTGATCCAAAGCGTCGGTGTCGAATCCGAACATACCACCCGCGTAAAACCCCAACGCCGACGCCGATGCCACGAGCACTCCGAGCACGAGTAGGGTCGCCCAGCGTGGTGCGACCGGGTGATCCTTCTTGTGCTGGTCACCAAGCCGGTAGGCCTCGCGCATGATGCGCTGCATGACCGGGTTGACCTGCTGTTGGGCCAGAAACAGGTCCGCTTGGGTGGGATCGTCCGCCCCCGCGCTGGCCGCCCCCATGCTGGCCGCGCCCGCGCTAGCCGCGTCCGGCGCGTTCCCCTCCGGCTCTCCGCCAGACCGCGCGCCGGTTGGCTTCCCACGGGCAGTCCCGGGGCCCCGCTCATCGGCTCCCGATATCTCGAACCCCGGCAGGGTGGAAGCCGCAACCGCCCTCTCCTCTGCTTCCCGTCGGCGAACCGAACGCGCGTTGCGCAAGTCCCGGACGAGCAGGAGCAGGGCCAATACGAAGACGACCCCGGCCAGGGCCCAGATGAGCGTCGAGAGCCGGCCCAGGACGAAGGGGCTCGTGCCGGGGTCCGGCACGGGCCCCAACCCCACATCTCCCCCAAAGAACCACCCTACCAGGGCCACGGCGGAGAAGATGAAGACGCTGAGCCCGAACGCCCGTGTCAGTCGGGCCGCCAGTCCGATCGTCGACCGTGGCAGTACGAGCAGGTGGAGGACCCATCCCGGCAACAAATAAAGGAGCGGGGCACCCAGCAGCACGCGGATGGTCTCGGGCAAGAGGGGCGCCGACAGGTACAGCGCCGGATAGGCCAATGGGCTGGCCAGCCACATCAGATTGAGTGGACTGATGCGCCGACGCATCAAAGGCGTCTGGTCGACCTCGCGATCCCCGGCTTCCATGCCTCGCTCACGGCCTCCCCGAGATCAACTGAACCGCTTCTTGAATAGGAAAGACAGGTTCTCCCAGCCATCGCGCCATTTGCGGAGCTTCACCTCACCCACTCGCGGCTCGTACTTGATGTGGTACTCCGCGAATCGCATGTCCGGGTGTCGGGCGGCCTCGATCTTGATCTCCTGCGAGAAAGGCATGCCGTCGCTGGTTACACTCAGCTTCTCGAGCACCGATCGCTTGAAGACCCACATGCCGGATTGAGAATCGGCCATCTTCTGCCCGAAGAGCAGCCAGGTAACAACGGTGAGCAGCCAGTTGCCGAACTTGTTGGTGGCATTCATCGCTCGCGGGTCCTTGAGCGGGAAGCGCGCCGCGGAAATAAAGTCGAGTCCTTCGGCGACCAGGTGATCGAGCAGTCCCGGAATCTCCTCGGGCGGATAGGTGCAGTCGGCATCCATCGTGACGATCACATCCTGCGTGGCCGCCGCCATGCCGGCCTTGTAAGCCGCCCCGTATCCCTGGCGCGACTCGAAGACGACCTTGGCACCGAGTTGCTCGGCCACTTCCTGGGTGCGGTCGGTGGAGTTGTTGTTCGCAACCACGATTTCGTCGACGAAGTCCGGCAAGCGCTTGATGACCGCCTGGATGCCTTCCTCCTCGTTGTAGGCTGGGATCACCACGCTGATCGTAAGATCTTGATACAACCTCTCCTCCTGGGCCGCATGTGTGAGGATCCGGCCGCTTCCAGCGACCGGCCCCAATTCAAACTGGGCTGTGCGTCAAACAGCAGGTAGCCACCACCCTCCAAAATACGCTTCCGCCTAGTGTATCGGACGATTCGGTCCGGTTCCAGCACGGCGAGTGACCTGCTGGCGGGCATCCAGCAAGGCGACCGATCGCCCCGAATGGCTGATCCCCACCAATCCGCCCTTCTGCGCGCAACAGACTTGCGCCCGCAAACCCCTGCAGAAAAGACGATTACAGATATCGCCAGGAGGGAACGATGCATAGATCGGATGCTAGAATGCGACCGCGGTCTCACCTCAGGCAGGGCACCCGCATTCCTCGGCGGACCAACTGACGGTTCAGTGAACGGGAAACGAGGCCTTCTCGGGCCGCAACGAGCGAGGAAGTGTACGCGATGAAAAACTGGACGGTGGGCAAGAAGATCACATTCGGCTTCGGATTCGTGGTGTTGGCTCTGGCCGGCGTGTCCCTGTGGTCGGTCGTGGGCGTGGGCACGATCGTCAAGAACGCCGAGGAGGTCATCGGGGGTAACGTGCTGCGCGGTGAGATGGTCCAGCGTGAAGTAGACCATCTCAGCTGGGCCAACGCGGTCAACGCCTTGCTGAACGATGATTCGGTCACCGAGCTGTGCGTCGAGACCGATCCCCACAACTGCGCCTTCGGCCAATGGTACTATGGCGAAGGGCGCCAGCACGCCGAAGAGCTGGTGCCGGAGATCGCCGGAGACCTGCGAGCCATCGAGTCGTGGCACGATCAGCTCCACGCCTCGGCCGCCGAGATCGGCAAGGTCTTCCACCAGGCCGATTTGGGCCTGAGTGCCGAGTTGCAAGCGAAAAAGGTGGACCATCTGCGCTGGGCCGCCGTGATCCAGGACGCCATGCTCGACCAGAGCTGCACGCATGCCGATGTGCAGACCGATCCCCGCCAGTGCAAGTTCGGCCAGTGGTACTACTCCGACCAGGTGCGTCGACTACGCTCGGAGGATCCGGAGTTCGATGCGGTCTGCCAAGCGGTCGAGGCCCCGCACCGCAAGCTGCACGAGAGCGCTGTCCACATCAACGATCTCTTGATCGAGGACCAGCGCGCCGAGGCGCTCGAACACTACAATACGCACACCGCCCTCCTCGCGGATCAAACCTGCCAGGCGATCGACGACATCATCGCCTGGAACGAGCGGGCCGTCGACGGACTCCAGGCCGCGCAGCAGATCTATGCCCAGGAAACTCAACCTTCGCTCGCGCAGGTGCAGGGATATCTGGGCGCGATTCGTGACAAGGTAACCGACAACGTCATGACCGATGAGCAGATGCTGGCCAGCGCCACCCAGACCCGCTTCGGCGTACTGGCGATCAGCATCGTCGCCGGTGTGATCGCCATCCTGCTCGCGATCACGATCACCGCCGGCATCAAGAAGCTGCTCACCCGGATCGCCACCGCACTCGAGGAAGGCGCCGCCCAGGTCTCGAGCGCCGCCAACCAGGTCTCCAGCTCGAGCCAGTCGCTGGCCGAGGGCTCGGCCGAGCAGGCCGCCTCGATCGAGGAGACCTCCAGCAGCCTCGAGGAACTGGCCTCGATGACCCGCCGCAACGCCGACAACGCCGGCGAGGCTAACACGCTGGCCGCCACGGCCCAGGCCAATGCCACGAAGGGCGGCGAGGCCATGCAGCGGATGGGCACGGCCATCGACGACATCAAGGGTTCCTCGGACGAAACGGCCAAGATCGTCAAGACGATCGATGAGATCGCCTTCCAAACAAATCTGCTCGCCCTCAATGCCGCGGTCGAGGCCGCCCGCGCCGGCGAGGCCGGCAAGGGCTTCGCGGTGGTGGCCGAAGAGGTGCGCACCTTGGCCCAACGTTCGGCCGAGGCCGCCAAGAACACCGCCGATCTCATCACGCAGGCGGTGACAAAGGCCGAGAGCGGCGTCTCGATCAGCCGCGAGGTGGCCGAGGTGCTGAAGGAGATCGACCATGGGTCGACCCGGGTCAACGAACTGATCGGGCAGATCACGACGGCCAGCCGCGAGCAAGCCGAGGGCGTGGACCAGATCAACACCGCCGTCTCTCAGATGGACCAGGTGATCCAGTCGAATGCGGCCAACTCTGAGGAAACCGCCGCGGCGGCCGAAGAGATGAGCGCCCAGGCCGAAGAGCTCGACTACAACGTGGCCGAGCTGCAGCGGATGGTCCGCGGCTACGCGCACGATCGTCCGGGCCGGTCGCGCCGTGGGCCGCAGGCCGCGCGGCAGCGGGCCACGCGGCAGCGGGAAGAGAGTCCAGTTGAGACGCCGGTGGTCGCTAATCTGGAAATTGATACGGTGCAAACGAGGCAACTGGGGAATGCGGGGATGGTCATCCCAATCGACGATCACGAGGAGATCGCCGCGAGCTCTTAGGAGGTATCCGCCGGGCGTTCAAACGAATGTCCGGCGCGTATTGCGCAGACCGAGGGCTTTCGCGCCACACGGAGCCGGGCCGGGCCGGGCTGGGCCGGGCCGGGCTGGGCCGGGCCAGCTCGTGTGTGCCCCAGCTTAGGAGTCTACGACGGCGTAGTCTCGGGACATCACCGGCTGCGCACATCTTGACAAGCGGGGCGCCCCCCGAGCAGCCTCGAGCCGGGGAGCATGTGTCGCGGACGAATGGATCTGCCGATCCAGGTGCTGCTCCAGGTACCGAGCGAACGGCCCCAGGTGCAGATAGAGTGCGGCGAAACTGACGACCGACCGCAGCGCGCGAGGGTTGTGCAGCAGGCAATCGGACAGCGCGCGCCAGAAGTGCGGGCGCGCCTCTTGATCGCGCACTCCCAGCTGGAAGCCGATCTCGAGGAAGGAGCGCACGTTCCGGACACGAACCCTCAGCGGGCGACGCGGTCCCGGCCGTGCCATGTTGAGATCGCGCGCCATGCGGCGCACCCGGCCGAAGAAAGCGCTGGGATGGTAGATCGATCGCAGGATATCGCGGTAATCCCTGAGGACATCCGCGCGCGCCCGGAGGGTCTCGAAGTTCAGTCCAGAGCTACACTGGTCCCCCGCGTCCATCGAAGCGAGGGTGTCTCCATCCACATGAAGGCGCCCCTCCAACCGCAAGCGTCTAGAAAGCTGCGTATTGGGCAGCGCATAGAGCAGGCCCACCATGCAAACTGGAATGGCCGCCTCCTCGATGCAGGCGATCATCCCATCCGAGACGGAACCGTCCTCACCATCGAGCCCCACGATGAAGCCAGCGTTGACAAAGATACCCGCCTGATGAATCCTGCGCACACTTTCCGTGATGTCCTTGAGGACGTTTTGAGTCTTCTGGGCCTTCAGAAGCGCGCTCTTGTCCGGCGATTCGATGCCGACGAACACAGCGAAGAAGCCGGCGTTGCGCATTAGGGACAAGAGGTCCGCATCCTCTGCCAAGTTGATGCTGGCCTCGCTCGTGAACTCAAATGGGATACCCCGGCGCTTCTGCCAGGCACCCAGCGCGGTGAGGAAGCTTCGTGCAGCCCGGCGATTGCCAATGATGTTGTCGTCCACGAAATCGACATGCCCGCGGTACCCGAGGTCATACAGGCAATCGAGCTCGCCGAGAATCTGATCGGTCTGCTTGAACCGTGGCACCCGGCCGTTGAGTTCGATGACGTTGCAGAACTCACAATTGTACGGACATCCGCGGGAGAACTGAACGCCGACGTGCATGTAGTGCTCGAGTTTGAGCAGATCGAAGCGCGGAATCGGTGAGCGCTTCAGATCCGGAAACCCCTCGGCGGTGAAGAGGCCACGGGTGTCACCACGCCGCCAGGCGGTGACGAACGCATCCATCACGTCCTCGGCTTCACCCAAGACGCGGAACTCGGCCTCCACATAGCGATCGGGACTGGCGGTCACGTCCGGACCACCCACTACGACCGGTCTACCCGCCGAATGGGCCCGTTCAATGATCCGCAAAGCGTGGAGCTGCTGGGGCAGCATACTCCCCAACATCACCAGGTCGGCCCACTCGATGTCGCCATCCAGCAAGTCCTCGGTATTGCAGTCGACCAATCGCACATTCCACTCACGGGGCAGCAGTGCGGCCACGGTGATGAGACCCAGGGGAGCAGCCAGGTACCGCGCTCCCACGACAGCGCAGGTTTCCTTGTAGTTCCAGAACGAGTGCAGACTGAAGCGTGGACTGACGAGGAGCACTCTCGGATCGCATTGTCGGGTCATCGACGCCCTCCTGCAAGGTCATGCGGGTCTAGCGCAATGTGGTTACGATTCGGGCAAGTTCGTGGGCTGGGGGTGAGGGTGAGGGTGAGGGGACGCCAACAGGACGCCCCCCCACAAGAACGAATCCGCTCTACCAGCGGCCGCGGCCGCCACCCGAGCGATCCTCGCGAGGCTTCGCCAGGTTGACCTTCAGGTTGCGACCCTGGAAGTCCTTTCCATCAAGACTCTTGATGGCTTCCTGGGCATCCTCCGAGTTGGCCATCTCCACGAATGCGAATCCACGGGGCCGGCCCGTATCCCGATCCGTGATGACCTTGGCCGATGTCACCTCGCCGTGAGACTGGAACAGCTCCTGCAAGCTATCCTCGGTGACTTCGAAGGGCAGATTTCCGACATACAGTTTGTTCGACATGACAGAACCTCTCTTGTTGACGACCGGTCGCCGCATCGAACTGCAGTCGTCTCTTTGTACACTGACCTGAGATTACCGTGAGGTGAGCTGCGGTAGGACCGCTGGACCATGGATGCGTCTTCAGACCCAAGAGGTGCTGGTATCAGCGCGACGAGGGATGGAGAGGTTTCGGGTTCAGCAACGAGTCTGACCGGCAGGCCAACTGTGCGGATCGGGTTTGGCTAGCTAACAACTCCTTCGCAAGCCTAGAACTCAGGCTCTTTGTGCCAGGCGGCATCGCCACTTGCGGCACCACCCAGACACAGAGATAGCATCGACCATGGAGACCCAGAAGTCCAGACATTTCGGACAAAATTGGGCGCCGGCATGCCAAGATCCACTCAGGCGGCCTCCTCCAGCGGTTCGACCTCTTCGTCACGTCGGTCCGCTGGAGCCATGTCACCGCCGCCGACGACCCCCACCAGCGCCTGGACCATGACCCTCAACCGTTCCGCGTGGGTCGTGAGTTCCTCGGAGGCACAGGCCGTTCCCTGTGCGCTGTCTCGGGTCTGCTGGGTGACGGTCGAGACGCGCGTGACGGAGTCGTTCACCTGGGAAATTCCCTGCGCCTGCTCTCTCGAGTTCGAGGCAATCGTATCCACGAGACCCTTGACCGACTCGGCCCCCTCCGTGATGGAGGTGAGCGCGCCGGCGACCTCGGCACTGATGCGAACGCCGTTAGCAGCCTTCCCCAGCGATGCTTCGATCATCTCAGCAGTGTTTCGGGCGGCTTCGGCGCTACGCTGCGCCAGGTGGCGAACTTCTTCGGCAACGACGGCGAAGCCCTTTCCGGCCTCCCCGGCGCGGGCCGCCTCGACAGCGGCGTTGAGGGCCAACAGGTTGGTCTGAAACGCGATCTCATCGATCGTCTTCACGATCTTCGCGGTCATGTCCGAGGAGTCCTTGATCTCATGGATGGCCTGGGAGAGCTGAGCCATGGCCTGGACACCATGTGCGGCGTCCGTCTTCGACTTTCCGGCCTCGGCACTGGTCGTTTCGGCATCGGAGGCGGCTTGGCTGGTCATGATCGTCATCCGCTCCAGGCTGCCGGATGTGTCTTCCAGCTCCGTCGCCTGGATCCGACTGCCTTCGGCCAACGACTGGCTTGTAGCAGAGACACTTCTGGCAACAGTGGTAAGCAAGGAGCCCACGGTGCGGAGATCTCCGATCACGCTGTAGATCGGCTTCGTGATCCGATGGATGACGAATAGCCCCACCACAGCGGCACCCACGACGACGATCAGCGCAATGACCGCCGAGGTCGCCGAATTGCGCATCGCCTGGGCTTGAAGAAAGTTTTTCGAGAAGGTCACCCGCAGGAAACCGTGTTCGGTGCCATCCGAATCTCGAAGGGGCATCACGATGTGCAGGGCCTTGCCCTCGTGGGTCGCGGTCAGCTCCGATGGCGGTTCCTGCAGAGGTTCGTCCTGATCCGCCCCCGAGAGAGAGGCCACCCACGCTAGGTCTTCATCGTAGACCCAGGCATCGGCAATCGTGGCTTGCTCGCAGTCTTCTTCACTCCGAAGCGACTCGAGCGTTCGATTCAGAGCCGCCCCTTCGTCGAGGAATGACGATTTCAGGCCCACAATGACATTCTGTGCCAATTGCTCGGTGATAAACCGAGCATCGACTTCCAGCATGTCCGTGGCCAGATCCCGCGCCTGGCGGGAAGCAATCACGGTCAGAAGCACGCTAACGAGAACGCCGGTCGAGATCATCACCGCGGCGAGTTTCACTCGCATCGAAAGCGGCCTCATGCTGCTCTCCCTATGTGCGACATGCGCGACACTGCTTGTCCCCCCGATTGGCTGCGGCCCAACAGCGCCCGATGATCCTCCTCTGTGGAAGAGCCTCATGCAAGGAGGCAACAAGGAGGCAAACGTGCCTACTGCAGAATCCGGACGCCTCCCACAAAGGTGCGCTCGATCGCATCGGCAAAGCCGTACTGCTGTTCGCCATCGCTGAACAGGTTGCGTACGCCCAGGAACGGCATGAGGGATCCACCCACGTGGAAGGCGACCTGGGCATTGGCGTTCAGCCCGGCGGGGATCGTCGCGACCCCCAGCAGACCGGAGAACTCTTGCTCTCCGGAGAACGTACCGTTTGTGTTGACATCGATCCGGCGGGATACTCGGTAGTTGAGGTCGAAACCGCCGTAGACCGTCGGGGTCGTCTGGATGGACGTGTCTAGCTCCGATTGAAGCTGGGGTTCGTCATCGTACTGGGTGTCTTGGAGAGTCGCGAAGAACCGAGCATTCAACCCGCGAAACAGGTCGGCTTCGATAGCCACCGTTCCACAATACTGCGTCGCCCTGAGGTCGTGGTTGAAGTACTCGTACTCGATGACCAGCACGTCGTCGTCGGTCGAGGTTCCCTTGTAGAGAAGATCGCCGAACTCTTCGAGCTGCGAGACTGAACCCTGGACGTCGAGCGTGATCAGGGGCAGCGATGTGGTCCGCCACCCAATTTCGTAGGTGGTCATGTTCAGGGCATGGAGGTCCGGATTGCCTTGATACCGGATCTCCGCCAGTTCCAGGGACATTCTGTGGTCGATGTGCGTCTCGAGCATGCTGGGTGCCTTGTTCGCATAGTAGGCTACGCCACGGAAGATGTTGCGCACATTGGGCATGTAGGTCGCAGCGAACTGGAAGGATGGATACATGTTGTCGGTGTGCTCGTAGCGGTCGCCCCGCAGCGCCCCGAGGAAGCGCCAGTGGCCGGCGGGCTTGTAGTCCAGCAGCAGCGACGCGGCCGCGTTCACGATGCTCTGGGACCCGCCGATGAACGGGCCGTCGTATTCCGCAAGCCGATAGCTGAGGCCGGGCCGGATCTTCAGTCGCTTCACGTTCAGATCATGCTCGACAACCCCCTCCAGGATGGTCAGGTCATATTGCCAGTCCTCCAGGCCCGCCACCCTCTGATCCCCTCCCAAGATGGACAGCTGGGCCCGGGTGGCGTCGTTCAGGGTCAGCTTCAGATCCGCATAGCTGCTGGTCGAGCCGTTGGTCGATAGGGGCGTGATCAGGTTGTTCACATAGACCTTCTGCGCCTCCGAATCCTGCCAACCGGCGCTCAACTCCAAATGGGCGTCGCGACCCAACTGATAGGCCATGAGGCCGTTGAGGGCGAGCGTCTTCAGAGACCTGTCCGGGTTCGGGTATCGAGCATCGATGTCTGCGACCAGATCGTCGGGAGTCAACACCGAGTGGAGATCGTCGTGCGACACGTACCTTCCACTGGACCACTCGTAGTAGGTGTCGGTATGACGGTCACGGGTCTCGTAATTGACCGCGAAGAGCGCAGAGGCTTGCGGTCCCTTGTAGCTCATGGTCCCGCTGGCCTTGTAGGCGTCATGGCCGGCCACCTGAGAGGCGCCGTTGACCTGCAGGCCCTTCGCCTCGGGCTGAGTGGTGACGATGTTGATGACGCCGGCCACGGCGTTGGGACCGTAGAGCGCCGAGGATGGCCCGCGGATGACCTCGATCCGTTTGACGTTGTTGATATCCACCGGCAGGGTGTCCCAGAACGTACCACTGGCGAAGTGGTTGTATACAATGCGATAGTCGATCATCACCAGCGTGATGGCGTTCGAGGGCAAGGGCAGCATCGAGTTGACCGTGGCATTGTCGAACCCGCGCAGATGAACATCGTAGTTGCCGGGACTCTGCTCCCGGACGATCATCCCGGGAACCAGCCGGAGCGCCTCCGGAATGGACGTAGCCCCGGATTGGATGATTTCATCACGCTGCAGCACCGACACATCGAGGGGGGCCTCGAACAAGACCTCGGGCGTCTTGGTAATCGCCTCGATGACCTCGACGTTCATGAGGTCATCCAGGGACAGGTCGGCGTAGTTGCCCTGCGCGATGGCCCCGGACACCGTACCGAAACAGGTCATCAGGACGCAGGCTGCCCGGAATGTCCTCCGACTCCTCTGCTTTGCTTCCATCGTACGCTCCTATGTCATGAATTGCGTGGTCGATTGCAGCCTGGATGGGTTCCCCTACGGTAGCTGGCCATGCTCATCGAGCCACGACCAGCCCTCTAGCCAGAGATCATCGCCGAAGGAGCCCACGTAGGTGGCCGACGCGTCGAAGAACGGGTCATTCGGGAGTTGATCGGCGTTCTCAGCCTTGAGCGCCTCGCCTCCCATCGCGGGAAGCGGGTCGATCGACTCACTCCCCAGAGTCATGTCGATCGTTCCCAGTCCGGGGTCGATCTCGCGCACGCTCAGGAGGGAAACCACGTCGTCGTGAAGGGCGGAGGCCTTGCAGTCATGGATGATACCACTCGGGGAGAAGTAGATCGCGTTGGGTCCGCTGGCCGGAGCCTCGGCAACGATGAGGTCGAGGGAGGCCTGGTCCTTCACTCGCAGTCCGACGCCGTTCCCATTCAATATCAGTACGTTGCGGAAGTCGCCGCCGGTCCCCTCGCGCAACCGGATCATCTCGTCAGCGCCATCCCCGTCGGGCGTGCCGCCATCCGGACCCAGAAGCGTCACGTTGCAGAACTGAGGATAGGACCGGGGCTGAGCATCCATGTTGGAGCCGTCGTTGTCCATCTCGAATCCTCGCCCGCAGAAATCTCGGCCCAGGACGGCGAAGAGGAACTGCCCCTTGCCTTGGTATCCCAGGTCGCTGTCGAAGCAGTCGTCGCCGCAGTAGGCCGCACACAGATACTTGACGTTCACGGTTCCGCCGAAGAACTCGAAACCATCATCCTGGTTCCACGCCACTTCGCAGTGTTCAACGACCGTCCCACTGCCGACGCCCGCGAAGGTCATGCCGTTGATCTCATTGCCCTCGCCGATTTCTCGTCCGCCGTACCAGACCCGTACGTATCGCAGGATGCCGCTGCTGTCGGTGGGATCATCCCCCCCATAGGACACGCCCGCGATGCCTTCGACGAAGAGTTCCCCGCTTCTGTTGACGGGAGCCTTGCCCAAGAGTACCAGCCCGCCCCAAAGACCACGCTGCGGGAGGACATCCTCCGAAAACGCGGTGGTGAAGGTAATCGGCTTGTCGCGGGTTCCATCGGCGATGATCTGTGCCCCGGGTTTGACCACCAACACCGAGGCGCGTCCGACTTGGTCATAGGGCAAGCCCTTGATGACGGTTCCGGGCTCGATCGTGAGTGTCACCCCTTCATCGACGAAGGTCTGACCGGTGAGGAGGTATTCGTTCTCGGCCGAGAGGTGCATGTCCTCGGCAATCGTGCCACTCAGCTGAATGACGTCGCTCGATGGTTGCGTAGCGCTGTCCTTGGTGCATCCCGTTGGAACGACTGCGGCCAGACTGAGAAGCGCAAGCGTTCGAATCCAGCGCTTGCCGCATACCGGCCTGACAATTCTCATCACGGATATCATCGCCTACCTCCAGTGATCGTATCCACGGCACCTGACCTACTTGTGGATTTGAGCGAGACTGAGTATGGCTTCATCCCACTCTCGTGATTCCTTCTTCGAGGAGGTCACGTTCAAGAGAATCCTCGGCTTGCTGGCGACTACACCGACTCCCAGGGTCACGCCCTCTTCCACGAGATGCGGCAGGCCGGTCAAGGAAAGGACATGGTTGGATTGAGTGAACGCCAGCGCGTCGGACAAGCTCGCTTCGTCTCCGATGAACATGGCCGCCGGAACGGAGGAAGGCAGGGCATCGCCCTGCTCGACCGATGCAAGCGTGGCCCCGCCAATGCTGCGGCCTTCCAGCTTTTTCAGCTCCTCGGCCACCGCCGGCGCACCCAGAACATAGATCGTGATGTCTCCTCCCAAGGACTTGTCGAAAGCCATCGCTTTCGAAAGAAGGGCGGCTTGTAGATTGGGAGGCGCCTCGGTGACTTCCTGTGCCAGCGGATCACTGGGAACTACCAGCAGCGCAAGTACAGCACATAGCCCGATTGCAGCCTTCGTCGCCATGCTATGTCTCCCCTCGTAGTGCGTTCGGCACGAGATTGGTTCCTTCTACACGTGCACCGGTTTCGAGGCTCACCTTCCCGGCCATCCAAGGAAGCCGTTGGGACAACGGGGTATCGACCCGGCTGGCGCAAGATGCCTGTGATGGTGATCTTCTGAGTTCTCGGCCTTCTGCCACCGTCGTCGTACAACCTCTCGCTGCCGGACTCGCTCTCGTTTGCGGTCGGGGGACGCGTTCGTCCACTACATGTGCTTGATCGGCGAAACCGGCGCACTACTTATGTTAGGAACATGTTAGCATCGTGTGTGCGTCTTGCTGCTCCGTACTGATCGTGGAGGCCGCGCGAGGACCCACACTGAGATCCGCGCACCCGCGGTCGGCGAGCAGCAAACACACAGTAAACACACGGCAAACAGATCCCAATGCAGAAACCCCCTCCACGACTCGCTCACAAGCCGTGGAGGGGGCCGAACTCCAGTCGAGATGCCGCTAGCGTACGATCAGGAATCGTCCCTCCTGCTCCCCACCGCGGCCCGCGACCCGGTAAAGATACATCCCCGCGGTCACCGGCTGGCCGTGCTCGTCGCGGCCGTCCCAGTGAAGGCCCCCGACGCCCGCGGGCAACAGGCTCTCGAGGCCGCGTACCTGGCGTCCCTGGAGATCGAAGATGCTCGCCCGCACCAGGCCCCCCTGGCCGAGCTCGAAGCGTAGCGTGGTCGTGCCGGGACCCGGGTTGGGCGCGGCGCCCAGCAGGCGAAGCCCGCTCGCCAGACGGTTCTCCGCGATGCCCTGGCTGCCCTCGACGGCAAAGCTCGCCGCCGGCATGCACAGGCCCGCTTCTTCGCCGTCATCGGCGTAGGCGCGCCAGAAGTAGGTGCCGTCGGCCAGCGGCGCCGATACGGTCCAAGCTGTCTCAGATGCGCCTTCGGGCACACCGGCCGTACTCGTGACCAGGTCGGTCAACAACGCGTCCGCGTAGATCTGGAACCCGTAGGTCAACTCGTCGCCGGGATCTGGATCGACGGCGTTGCTCACCACGAGCGTCGGCACGGACGTGTGGACGGTCTCGCCCTCACCGGGGCTCACGAGCGCCGGCGCACCCGGCGCCTGGTTTCCCGAAAGCAGGCTGGAGATGACGACGTCGTCGATATACCAACCCTCGCCGCCGGTGTTGCCGTCGGAGCCGAAGCGGAAACGGAACTGCGCCACTCCTTCCACCCCATCGAGGGTCACCGTGCCGGCGGTCCAGTCGAAGGAACCCGAGTAAACCGGCGTGTCCTCGGCAAACGGGCCCGGCTGGCTGGAGGCGCGGATCGTGTGCGTGTAGCCCTCATCGGGCAGGACCTGCCCCCACGGCGTTCCGTTGACGGTCATCTCCACGATCCCGCCGTCATAGGCCCGGCCGGTCCAATAACTGCTATCCTCGGCATCCATCCAGTGCCAGAAGGCGAGCTGCGTCAGGCCACCGATGGTGACCTCGGGGGTCTCGAGCACGCCGTCGGCCAGGCCCGTGTAGTCACCTGAGCCCGTGCTGCCGAACTTCCAGCTCGTGGCGCCTCCGGCGGTGTGGTTGCGGGTACCGCTCATGTGCCACTCGTCGTTGTAGCCGCTGCTCTCCACGTGATGGGTCCAGTCGCCTTGGCCGGACTCGATGTCGTCGGCGAAGACGACCGGCAGGTCACCGACCATGTACTCATGCTCGAAGGTGACCTCGAACCCATCGGCGGTCACCACGAAGCACAAGGGCATCCGATGCCCGGCCGGACAATCGGCGGCCACGGTGAAGCTGAGCGGGTTGCCGGCGTTGTCGCCCTCGCCGCGGGCCGGAATCCCGCCCAGCGACGCCTGGGCGGCACCCAGCTGCACGTAGGGATCATCGGTTACCAGGGTGACGACCGCGTTGGCGGCCGCCTCGGCAATCGCATCGTTGCGCAGCGTGAGCACCAGCTCGCAGGTCTCGCCCGGATCGGGCTTCCCGTCCATGTTGCCGCCGCTCAGGGCCAGATCCAGCAGCGTGAGGTAGATGCCCGCGGTCTTCATCAAGTAGATGTTCTTCGGAATGTTCTCGGCCACCAGGCCGGGGATCTCCGAGTCGGCCGGCCAGAAGCCCGAACCGTCGACCTCGGTACAGAAGCTGTAGATCTTCGGCTTGCTCGTCTGCTCACCGTAGGCCCAGTCGGTCGTCGTACCCGAGCAGCTGTAGCCGATCGTCTCCCCCGCCTGGCCGATCGCATAGCCCGCTGAGCCGTTCATCGCCTGAGCAACCTCGCGGAAGAGGGCGTCATCCTCCGTGTGGGAAGTCGTCCACGACCAGGGAATGAGAATGGCGCCGTAGACGCTGTGGTAAGAATCGTGCGAGACAAACTCGTGGGCATTGATGAAGTTGACCATTGCCTGCACGCACGGCTCCGATGCCGGCTCCGGACCCAGGTAGACGTCGCTGCAGGGATCATAGCTGATACCGCCATGGTCCCACATGTACGGATAGTTGCGGTTCGGGTCCACGCCGTAGCAGCTGCTGCCGGCGTTGTCTCGCCGGTTCTTGCGCCACATGCCCCCGCCGCCCGGGTAGGTTTGCTCGTTGTACAGATACCCGTCAGGATTGACCACCGGGACGAAGTAGGTTTGCCGGTTGTCGACCAGGTAGGTGATCTCCGGATCGGTGCCGTAATTTTCGCAGAGGGAACGGATGGTCTCGATCAAGACGTTCACCGTGATCGGCTCGCGCGCGTGGTGGAGTGCGTCGAAGAGCACCTCGGGCTCGTCGGGCTCGTCGACCTCGACATTGTCCGACAGCTTCACGGCCCAGATGTGATTGCCTTCGTGCGTGGTCCCCAGCGAGAACTTCTCGCTCAGAATTTCGGGATAGAGCGAGCTGAACTCATCGAGATAACCCACCATCTCAGTGTAGGTGTAGAAGTCGCCGAAATTGCGCTCCGAAGTACGTTGCGAGGCGTAATGCTCTTCCATGTCCGGGATCTGGATCTCGACGACGAAGCCGAGCCGCTCCAGCCGGCGGATCTGATCGTCGTGGCTCACCAGGATCAGCTCCTCCCCTGGCACGAACTCCATGATGTCGAGATCGGGAACCTCGCGCGCCAGATTCTGCAGATCCGCCGCATCGACCCACTGCAGCCGCACCTGCACTTTGGGGTGAGAACCGGTGTAGGCATCCGCAACGCCGCAGGCGCTGACGCAGATGCCCAAGAGAATCATGAACAGGACCAGCCGTGGGTGCATTGTGTGCCTCCTCCTGGTAGGGTGCCGACCATGCCACTCCGTGGATTGTGGGGCGGTCCACGAATCAGGCGATGGGCTGGCCGCGGAACAGGCCCCAGACGGGCGACTATACGAGCGTATTCTACCATGAATTCCCTGGATCTGCCTGCCCGATTGACCTTTGACGCGTCTGCCCCTCGGCCCGTTCGCCCATGGCCCGATTGTCCCTTTGAGCTGATTGACCCTCGTCGGGTCGTCCCGTACATTTCACCGGCACCCGCCGTCGCCGAAGCTGGCCGCTGCGGGAATGCGGAGTGGGATATCGCGATCAGAAACCAGCCAGGGAGGGGGCTGCGACATGGCAGAAGAGGCGCGGACTCAAGATCTTGCGGAGCAGGTGGCCATCGTCACCGGGTCGGCGCGGGGCATCGGCAAGTCGATCGCCTTGGCGCTCGCCCGCCGGGGGGCCGACGTGGTCATCACTGACATCGACGCAGAGGCCGCCCACGCCACCAGCCAGGAGATCACGGCGCTGGGCCGCCGGTCGCTGGCCATCCGTTGTAACGTTGCCAAGAAGCTCGACGTCGAGGCTCTGGTCAAGACCACGATCGATGAACTCGGCCGGCTCGACATCTACGTCAACAACGCCGGTATCACCCGCGATGGACTCATGATCCGCATGAGCGAGGAACAATGGGATCTGGTGCTGGACATCAACCTCAAGGGCACCTTCTTCGGATGCCAGGTGGCCGGCAAGGCCATGATGAAGGCCCGCCGCGGGCGCATCGTCAATCTGGCCTCGATCATGGGCCTGGTGGGCAACGTCGGTCAGGCCAACTACGCGGCCTCGAAGGGTGGCGTGATCGCTCTCACCCGCTCGGCCGCGAAGGAGATGGCCGCTCGCAACATCAACGTCAACGCCATCGCGCCCGGCTTGATCGAGACCGAGATGACCCGCGAGTTGCCGGAGAAGAGCAGGCAGCAGTTCCTGGAGACGGTGCCCCTCAAGCGGGTGGGCCGGCCCGAGGACGTCGCCAATCTGGTATGCTTCCTCTGCTCGCAGGAGTCGAGCTACATCACCGGCCAGGTCATCGTGATCGACGGTGGGCTGACCATCAGCTAGCTGACTGCCCCGGGGAGATGGGCAGACCCCCGGGCGAAGCGCCCCGCATGCCGCAACTCTCAAGTGGGAGTGCGGTCCGTGGCAGGGGTGCAGTCCACGCAACAGGCAGAGGAGTCGGGATTGGCCGAAAACCACCAGCGCACCGGACACGAGCATCCGGACTCGCCGGATCCGGATGCCCCGGGCCTCTTTGATCCGGATCGGCAGCCGCGGGGCAATGAAGGGCCGGACCGCCAACTGCTGAACCTGGACACCGTCTTCGAAGATGACGAGTTCTGCCGCGCCGAAAGCCGCATTCGCAGCTCGAAGCGCATGCTGGTCGAGCTTCTGGAGGAACTCGTCGCCATCCGATCGGCGAACCCCCCGGGCGAGAACTACCTGGAGTGCGCCCTGCTCCTCAGCGAACGCTTGCGCGACATGGGTTTCCAGCCCCGCCTGATCGAGGTCCCACTGCACGAACTGCGCCGGATCGGACTGCCCACGAACCGCCCGCGCCCCTCGGTACTCACCAGCTTCGGCGACGAATCCCCCGAGGCCCCGACGCTGCACTTCCACGCTCATTACGACGTCGTGCCCGCCGACGGCGATACGCTGTTCGGCTTGCGAGTGGAGGGCGACGATGCACTGGGCCGCGGGACGGCCGACATGAAGGGCGGTATCGTCTCGCTCTTCTTGGCCCTCTCGGCGTTGAAGCTCCTGCGTCCCCGGCTGCGCGGGCGCGTCTTGCTTTCCCTGGTTCCCGACGAGGAGACCGGCGGTGCAGCGGGTACCGAATACCTTTTCCGGGCCGGGGTCCTGCCTCGTGGCTCCCTGGGTATGTTGACTCCGGAACCGACGAGCGGCCGTATCTGGCACGGCAACCGCGGCGCGATCTCACAGCTCCTCACGGTGAGCGGCGAGATGGCCCATGTCGCCGTGCAGCACCAGGGCCGCAACGCCTTCGAGGGCATGCTCGAGTTGGGTCAGATGCTCACGGATTTGAAGCAGACCGTCGAGTCTCGCCGCGTCGACGGTCCGGACCTGGGGATCGAGGGGCCGCCCTCGGTTCTTCTCCTGGGCGGCGTGACGCGTGGGGGCACCAATTTCAATGTGGTGCCCGAGATGGTGAGTTTCTCGGTGGACCGCCGTTTCCACCCGGGGGAGAACCAGCAAGAAGTTGCCCGGGAACTCGATCGCCTCTACCGGCGCTTCCGCCGCTCCGGCTGGGACCTGGACGTCCGCTTACTGCAGAAGGGCGCCGCCTCCTTCACCCCCAGCGACACCCCCCTGGCCGCGAGCCTCGGCCACATGGTACGTGCAGTCACCGGCGAGAGTCCGGGGTTCGGTTTGTGCCCGGGCATTCTCGAGACGCGATTCTTCCTTGAGAACGACACCCCGGCTCTGGCCTACGGACCCGGCGAGCTGGCTGTGAGCCACACCCAACACGAACGGGTGAACCTCACGCGCATCATGGATGTGGCCTGCATCTACGCTCGGATGGCCTGGGCGCTGCTGGGCGACCACCCTCCGCGGGGCTAGGCCGCAACCACTCGCCACAGGCTCAGGCCGCAACCACTCGCCACAGACTCAGGCCGCGATCCTACGCCGCGGGCCCAGCCTACTCCACCACCACGATCCGGCGGGTCATCTCTTGCCCCGAGGCCTGCGCACGGATGAAATAGATACCCGTCGGCACCGCATGACCCCGCTGGTCGCGTCCATCCCAATTGATGGCCGTCTCGCCCCCGTCGAGCACGCCCAGCAGAAGGGTCCGCACGCGCCGGCCGGCGGCATCGAATAGCTCGACCCGCGCCTCGTTCGCCGAAGGCATGCGCAGCCGCAGCGTGGTTTCCCCCGAAGTCAGCGAGGGTTCGGGCCGGCTCAGGTGCAAGCGTCCTCCCGCCAGAACATCCGGCACGCCCTGCGAGCTGCTCAGAAGATACTCCACGGTGTTCTCGAGAAGCTGGCCGGCCAGGGCGCCATCGGTGAGCGCATCGTAGTCGATGGCCAGGAACACGATCTGCCCCTCGCCGCGACCGGGCATGTCATAGACCAGGATGCCGGCACCATCCGGATAGCTGCTCGTGCCGTAGACCACCGTGGCGTCGGCCAGTGGCGAGGCCGCGTCCTGATCGCCGAAGTAGTCGTAGGTCACATCCAGCGTCGACGGCAGCGCGTTTGGCAAGGTGGCCAGCGGATGGTCGCTCTGGCTCGTCCGCAGCACGAGGTCTCCGGCGTTGTCGGTGTGGTAGTCGGATAGATGCAGCACCTCGCTCGCGATCTCGGGGTAACCCGGACTCGAGAGCGCATCGTAGGCCACCTCGCCGCCCTCGACGACCAGCTTGCCGCCGCCGGCCACGTAGCTGAGCATGGCTTCCCGGCGTCCTTCCATCCGCAAGGGGTTCTTGTACGAGCCTGCGCTCCAGAACACGAGGTCGTAGCCGCCCCAGGTAGCCGGCTGAGTCGTGACGATCGTCTCGCGCGTCGCGCGGTAACCGAGCGCGGTTAGATCCTCGGTCACGATATTCGTGGGGTTCTCGTCGGAGACGACCAGAATCTCGGCCCTCGCGGGAGGCAGCGCGAAGTCGAGCGTCTGGTTGCCGCTCACCGTCTGGGTCTCGGTGACCGACACGTGACCGGGTGCGCTCGCCACGATCTCGTAGGTCCCCGCCGGTACTTCGGCGGTGTACTGGGCCGTGGTCTCATCGGCTTCCACCTGAAGGAACAGCTCCCCGGTGTCACTCCGGTAGACCGCCACCATGGCACCGGTGAGCGGCTGACCCGTCCCGGCCTGGTTCACGACGCCCGAGACATCGTACCAGGAACCGGCACGCTGAAGATGCACATCGTGGACCGTCGAGACGCCCTCGCTCACGGCGAGCGGCGACGAGGTGTAGGGCTGGTAGCCGTAGGACTCGATCTCCAGCGTGTAGGTGCCCGGCTCGAGCATGCGGTGGTAGAAGCCGCCGTGCGCATCGTTGTAGATTGCTTTGCCGATTTCGCCCACGTCGATCGTCGCTGGTACGGGGTTGCCGGTAGCAGCGTCGGTGATCACGCCCTCGATGCCGTTGCGCGCTTGGGCCAGCAGCCACAGCATGGCGTCGCGATTCTCGTCCCAGAAGCTGGGCAGCTGATAGGCCGGCGGCCACTTGACGTTGCTGAGCTCAATACAGAAATGGAGTTCGTTGCGCCAGTTGTACGCCCAATCCTGGAAGCCGCCGTGGATGACGTACCATTCCCAGCCGATCGTGACGCCCTGGTAGAATTGGCCGCTGTTCCACATCGGCGGGTTGCGATACGAGTAGCCCAGCGCCAGGTTGTGTATCTGGTCGTGGTCGGGCGTGTATTGCCCGTAGAAGCAGTCCCACGGATAGTTCACCACCAGCGCCCCGCCGTGGTAGTTGACGCCGATCGTGAAGTTGTAGTCGTACTGCCAGATCATCATGTGCTGGACTTCGGTGGGCCGGCCCTCGGGGTCATCGTTGGGATCCTCGAGCGGGTCGGGGAAATTGCGGTTCAGGTCGTAACCGCTCGCGTTGTAGCGCGTGCCGGCGGCGTTGCCGTCCGGGTTGTGCAGGGGGCAGATCCAAATCTCGAGATCGTCGACCAGGGCGGTCAGGTCCGGGTCGATGCCGTAGTTCTCCACCAAGAGCCGGATCAAATAGACGCACATCTCCATGCCCACCACCTCATCACCATGGATCGTGGCGGTGTACTTGAAGGCCGGCTCGGGCTCATCCTCGGTCACGTTGTCCGAGAGCTTGAGCATCCACAGCTCCCGACCCTCCTCCGACTGCCCGATCGATGTGAGCATCGCGATATCGGGATGGTCGCTGGCGATCTGCTGCAATTCCGCCGTCAGGGACTCGTAGGTGTGATAGTCCTCACGCCCCGGGGCGCGCAGGCCGGCGTCGACATCAGCCTTGAACTGCAGGAAGGCCCTACGCGCCTGGTTCGGAATGGCCTGGATCCGGTAGCCCGCCGACTCGAGATCGGCGAAGGCGGCGTCATCGACGTAGGCCGTCACCCGCGCCCCGTCGAACTGATCGATATCGATCTCCCCAGCCTCGAGGGCCGACAACTCGAAGGGCGTGGCCACCTCGATCTGGACCGGGAAACGTCCCGTAAAGGGACAGCGATCCGCCTCGGTCGGCAAAGAGCCCTCGGAGGGAACCGCCTCGGCCAGGGCGATCGTCACGGCTCCCCATCCCGTGAACAGAAGCAAGCAGGCCAGCGCGGTTGCGAGGTGCTGGATTGCGTTCGGGAGCCATCGGGCCATTCGGCGCATGTCAATTCCTCCTGATCTCCTCCCGCTGCGAGCGGGGTCCCGTGGGCTGCTGCGGCGGTCCTTCTTCGTCTCGAGCGGCCGGAGAGGCCGAAACCGGTTCAGGCAGACAGAACCGTTTACAATTGTATCATCTCTGAGCCCCTGATTTCATGGGGTTCGCTGCGCAACCCTCCATAACTAAAGGAGCCCAGCACTAAAGGAGTCAAGCAACTGGCCGATCTCCCAAGCGTGGCGATGCCTCGATGTGGCCGTGGCCCGCCTTCAGCATGATGGATGCTGCATAGATGCTCTTTACTGATTGGTGTCCACGGATCGGTGCCCACGGAGACTGGAAGGGGGCCCTGCATGCGCCCAGCCATCTCGTCTGCCCAGGAGCTCGCGCTGCGCCGACGCTACGATGCGTGTCTGGCTCAGATTCTCATCTGGAGCGAGGACATCGCCTCTCCAGACGAGTTCGCTCTGCGCAGCCTTGCGAAGATCGGCGAAACCGCCTCGGTATCAAGGGCTTACATCTTCCGCTTCGATTACCCGGCCCGACGGATCCGCAACACCCATGAATGGACCGCTCCAGGCATACCGGCGCTCTTGGGCCTCGAGGTGGGCTTCGACGAGTTCCCCTTCTGGGTGGCCCAGCTCCAGGCCGGCCGGATGATCGTGGGCAGCGAGATCCGGCGGGATCTCCCGGCCGAAGTCCATGAAATTCTGACGCTTCAAGACATCGTGAGCATACTGGTCGGCCCGGTGAGGCTAGCCCACCGGGTGTGGGGATTCTTGGGTCTCGATGAATGCACCGCACTGCGGGAATGGTCACCAGCCGAGATCGAGCTCTTCGGCTGTTTGTGTCGCGCGATGGGGGCGTGTCTGGAGCGGTCGGGCCTCGGGGCGGCAGCTTCCCCGAGAGCCTCCGAACGCCAGATACCTGCGTCTTGACCCGGTTGCTGCCACAGGATAACTTTCTGACTTATGAACCACACAGATCCCACCCCACAGAAAGCGGTGGCGGACGATCAGTTTGCAATTGACGCCGCCCGCATGTTGCGCAACGCGGGATTGAAGGTGACCCGTACGCGGGTTGGTCTTCTCAACCTGCTCGCGCGAAAGAGCCGTCATCTCACCGCCGACGAGATCACGGCCGGCCTGCATGCCGAGGGCATCCGGCTGGATCGGGTGACCGTCTACCGCAACATCGAACGTCTGCTGGACGTGGGTATCTTCGTGGCCTCGTTCCTGCCGGGCCGGGCCTTGCGTGTAGGCCTGTGCCGGTGTCCGGATGCCCCCCATCATCATCACATCGTGTGCCTGCATTGCGGCAGGCTGGCCGAGACGCAAGGTTGTCTCGTGTCGGATCGCTGGGAAGACCTTCGCCAGGAGCTCGAAGCCCAAACCGGGTTTGCACTGGAAGGACACGTCATGCAGTATGTCGGCGTGTGTCCGGAGTGCCGAGCCGCCGGCAAGCGTGGCACCGGTGCCGAATTCCGTTGATCCATTCGTTCCGCAAGAGGTCGCCTTCGCCCATCGAGGCGGGCGTGGTGGGAGATTTGCATGAAGTGGTGGCGGACGCCCGTTTCCGATAGACCCGTCCTGCCCCTGGCATTCTGGGGCTTCGCAATCCTGGCCTTCACGATCCTGGCCCCGACCTGGCTCACGGGCTGCACGGGCTCATCCGCTCACCGTCCCGCGCAGGCGGATGCCGGCCCCGCGCCCGACGGGGATTCATCGAGGACCGAGGATCCGAGCACAACCGATGCGTACGGCCGGACCCTCGGATCCGGCGACCTCGACCCGTCCGGCCGGAACGATGGAGTCGCCAGGATCGATGCCGCCGGAAGCGACTCTTCACAAACCGATGCCGACTGGCTCATCGACAGTCTCGCCGTACCGGTCGACTCCCTCAATCTTCCGGGCGCGTTCCAGGTCGATTTGCCGGACATCTCCGACAGCCTGGCCGCCGCTACCGAAGCGCAGCTTCCCTCGGTGGACGAGATCTTCGACTACCCGATCGAGTTCAACCGCCGCGTGCTGGCGTGGATCGACTTCTATCTGGGTCGCGGTCGGCGCAGCTTCGACCACAGTTTGGAAAGGTCCGGCCGTTACTTGGCGATGGCGCGCAGGATCTTTGCCGAGGAAGGCGTTCCGCAAGACCTGGCTTCCCTGGCGCACGTGGAGAGCGGATTCCGGCACAACGCGCAGTCACCGGCGCGCGCCTTGGGGCTCTGGCAGTTCATGCGCGGCACGGCCCGCCGCTACGGACTGCGGTGCGATGCCTATGTCGACGAGCGGCTCGATCCGGAGAAGTCGACCCGGGCCTGCGCCCAGCATCTCCGCGACCTCTACGCCGAGTACGGCGACTGGTACTTGTCCCTGGCCGCCTACAATGCCGGTGCCGGCAAGGTGAACCGGGCCATCCGCAAGACGCGCGAGCGCAACTTCTGGGACATCGCGCGCACCCGCTACCTGGTCAACGAAACACGCAACTTCGTCCCGGCGATCCTGGCGGCAACGATCCTGGCCAAGAGCCCAGGTGCCTATGGTTTCAAGGAAACGACCGAGCCACCGCTCGAGTACGACACGATCACGGTCGACACCCCGACCGATCTGCGCGTGCTCTCGGCCGCCGCGGGCATCCCGCTCGCCGAGCTGGTTGATCTCAACCCCGCGCTGTTGCTGATGCAAACCCCTCGCGGGGAACCCTATACCGTTCACGTGCCCGCAGGCTTCGGTGAGGCGGTGGCAGCCGCCCTCGGCGAGATTCCGCCCGAGAAACGGCTCGTGCATCACCGGCACGTGGTTCGCAGTGGACAGACATTGGGAGGGCTGGCCCACCGCTATGGCACCACGGTTGGCGCCATTCAGGACGCCAACGGGATGGGCCGCAGAACGACAATCTACGCCGGCGATACGCTGTTGATCCCCAGTCGTCACGGAGGTCTCGGCGATCTCGCCCTGGCGGCCGGCCCGGACGGCACGATCAAGCATACCGTGCGACGGGGAGAGTGTCTGTCGAATATCGCCGCGCACTACCGGGTCAAAGTCGGCGCGATCAGCTCCGCCAACGGACTGGCCGACCCCCGTCGCATCTACCCGGGCCAAGTGCTCGCGATCCCTTTGCCTCCCGACCGGCTCCTGACCCAGCTCGCCGAACGCGATCCGGTGGGGCTGGGCTCGGGCGGCGCTCTGCCGGTACGCGCTCAGAACAACTCCGACTCGCTGGGCCGGGTGGCCAGCACGGCCCACATCGTGGAGCAAGCCCGCGAGGCCATCAAGCTCGAGGAAGCCCGTGCCGCCGAGGAAAACCGCCGGCTACCGAGCCCCACACTGCACACGGTGCGGCGCGGTGACACCCTCTCGGAGATCGCCACGCGCTACGACGTGCGCGTATCCGAGTTGCGTCGCTGGAACGGGTTGGGGCGCTCGAGCTTGATCTATCCCGGCCAGGATCTGCGAGTCGCCCCGCCCGACGGGAACCCCTCCGGCGAATCGCGGGTGCACGTAGTACAGCGCGGTGAGTCGCTGTGGACGATTGCTCAGCGCTACGGGGTGCGGGTCTCCGATCTCACCCAGTGGAACGACATCAGCCGGGGGGGGATCATCCGGCCTGGCCAGAAGCTCCTGCTATACTAGCCTCGCCTGGTTCCTCGACTGGCTCGGCTGGATTCGCAGAGTAGCCCGGTCCGGCTCGCAGGACCGGCCGGCTGGGATCCGGCGCGCTCGTACCCTATCGGCGCCCACACTCGACTCCGCGAAGCGTCCGCGGCAGGACCGTGATTCTGTGCCGCTGCCTAGCCCCATGCGCAATGCAAACAGGCCAAGTGAAGTGGATCGAACTCGCTTTGCCTGGCACGCCGAGGGGGGATCCCATGCACAAGTTTCCGTTCGTTGGGCGGTCGTTCCTGTTCGTTGGCCAGCCACCCTCGTTCGTTAGGCAGTCGCTCCCCTTTGCTGGACGGCCGCTCCCCTTTGCTGGACAGTCGCTCCCCTTTGCTGGACAGTCGCTCCTGTTCGCCACGTTCAGGCTCCTCCTGGCCGGGTTCTCGCTCTGTGCTCTTCTTCCCTCCTCGGCCTTGGCGGAGCACTGGGTGGTCGATCCATCCGGCGGCGGTGACTTCACCCACATTCAACCCGCCATCGAAGCGGCAACGCCCGGGGACGAGATCGAGGTTCTGGCAGGCACGTATGCGGAGGAACTCGATTACCTGGGCAAGGATTTGCGCGTCTTCGCCAGCCAAGGTCCAGATGTCACCGTACTCACCCCTCCCGTCCCGACCACTCGCTCGACCCATCTGGTCACGTTCGCATCGGGTGAGGGCTCGGCAGCCAGTCTCGAAGGCTTCACGCTCAGCGCTTCCTCGGGGCCTCTCGTCGCGAGCCTGGGCGGTACGGGCGGCGGGGCGATCGGCTGCTACGGTAGCGAGCCGCAGATCCTCGGCTGCGTCTTCCTGCAGAACGAAGCGGATTACGGCGGGGGCATTCTGCTGATCGACGCCAACCCAACCATCTCGGGATGCACGTTCCTCGAGAATCTCGCGCATATCAGCGGTTCGGCGATCGCGGGGCCCAATTCGGCGCCGAGCATTCTCGAATGCCGTTTCGAGGACAATGAGGCCGTGACCGGTTCGGGAACGGTGCAGCTAGCCCTTCCCTGCGACATCGTGGCCTGCGAGTTCATCAACAACCGCGCGCACAGCGGCGGCGCGATCAGCTGTCCGTACGATACCGCCAACCTCCTCATCAAAGGGTGCACCTTCGAATCGAACCAGTCGACCGTCACCCATGGCGGCGCCATCCGCATTCACGAGGCCAGCCCAACGATCGAGTCCTGCACCTTCGTCGACAACCGGGCGGCTCTCGACGGCGGCGCGATCTTCACAGTCGATGGCGGTTCGGCCGAGCTGCGCCACTGCACCTTCTACTTCAACCTTGCCCAGCGCAGCGGAGGCCACCTGGCGGTGCTCAACGGGGCCACCCCCCTGATCGAGAACTGCATTCTCTCCGAGGCCCTGGGCGGCTACGGCGTCTTCGTCGACAGCGCCCTGCCGGCGTTCGTGTGCAACGCGTTCTGGAACAATCACCCCCTGAACTTCCTGAACTTCGAGGATCCCTCAGGCACCGACGGCAACTTCACGGCCGATCCTCTGTTCTGTGATGTGTTCAGCTACGACTTCACAATCGATACAAACTCACCCTGCGCCGAAGAAAACAACCCGCTCTGCGGCCAGATCGGGCGCTTCGGCGTGGCGTGTGGCGGCGTCCGCTGCCATTGCATCAGCTGGGGACACTTGCGAACGCGGTTCGATCCGCGGCCCTAGCCCAAACGCGGCCCTAGCCCAGACGCGGCTCGAGCCCAGACGCGGCTCGAGCCTGAACGCAGCTTCGGCACCAACGGTCGAGGAGACGAAATGCACCCAGCCCTCCATACCTACCAATCGGCACACCAACACCCCGGTCGCCGCGCGCCGGCATGCATCTCGGTCCACAGAACCACGCCAACCACGCGAACCGGACCGACCTCCCCAGCCGCAGCGACCGCGCGAAACGGTGCGACTACGCGAAACGGTGCGACTACGCGAAACGGTGCGCCCATGCCGGCCGGGACGCCCTTGAGAGCCCGAGCGCTCCCAGGAATCAGGTCACTTCCGCGAACCACGTCGTTCCTCGGGACCTTGGTACCTCTGGTTCCCTTGGTTCCCTTGGTTCCTTTGGCTCCTTTGGCACTCTTGACTGTTCTCACTCTCACGGCCCTCTGGACGCCGAACGCCACGGCTCAGGTCGAGGCCGCCGACCCGGTCACCGAAAGCGCATCCGCCCAGGTCGAGGCCGCCGACCCGGTCACCGAAAGCGCATCCGAAGCCGGAGGTGTCAGCAGCACCGCGGCCGATTCTCTGCTCATCCAGGTTCGTAAAGTGATTGAGCCCAGCGACGGCACGACAGTGCTCCATTTCCACGCCACCGAGCGTTGCGCCGACTGCATCCTGATCGAGACCTACGCCCGAGACGCGATCGAAGAGCAGTTCGTCTCAGAGCTCGAGGATGGTCAGCTAACATTCCGGCTGATCAACATCGACGAGCCACGAAACGCTCCTTTGCGCGAGTACTACGACATCGACGACACCATGGTCGTGCTGACCCGCTGGCGAGACGGCCAGCAGCTCGAGTGGATGGCCCTTTGGGAGGTCTGGGACTATGTCGAGGATCCTCTCTCGATGGGCTTGTATGTCACCGACGAAGTATTCAGCTATGTCGAGAAGGACGAGCGCGAGCGGGAGGAAGCCGCCGTTTCGGGTAATGACTAGCCCCCCGCGCCGGCTGATACGGCAAACGCCCTGGCGGGAAGTAGACGTTGGAAGGCCTACGCCGTAGGCGGACGGCAGACGCTGGAAGACAAACGCTTATGATCGCCTATGATCCCTAGAGTCTTGCTCGATCGGGCCCCGGTTCCCCTGAGTTCCGAAGAGCTGCACCTCTACCAGCGCGGCTCGGAGTACTCGATCTGGATCGGCCAGACCCAGCTCATGACAAGCCAGACACACGGTTCCGAAGAACGGCTTGGGGAGCTGGCCTGCCAACCGCTGGCCACCAAACGGAAGCCCCAACTCCTAATCGGAGGGCTGGGCATGGGCTTCACGCTGGCGGCGGCCCTACGCCAGCTGCCGCCCGGGGCGCAGGTCACCGTAGCCGAGCTGATCCCCGCCGTCGTGGCTTGGAACCGCGGTCCGCTGGCCCATCTCGCCGGTCACCCCCTTGGAGATCATCGAGTCACCGTTCGCGAGATGGACGTCGCTGTCATCCTGAGGACCCCCGACCGGCCGTTCGATGCGATTCTCATGGACGTCGACAACGGCCCCGAAGGATTGACCCGTGAGGAAAACGACTGGCTCTATGACTTCACGGGTCTGGGCATCACCTACGCGGCCCTCAAGCCCGGCGGCGTGCTCACCGTGTGGTCCTCCCACCCCGACCAAGCGTTCACCCGTCGTCTGCGCCAGGTAGGCTTCACCGTGGAGGAGATACCCGTGCGGGCGACTGGCGGAGGCAAGGGCGCGCGACACTTGATCTGGGTGGCAAGACGAGCACGCCGGAATGTTGTCAAGGCAAAACGGCGTAACTCATTCTGAATCAACGAGTTATCATTGGATTCCGGAATCAAGGCCTAAGTCCTTGCAAGACAAAGAGTTTCGCTGTTTGCCCTTGTCAAATTTGGAGTTCGCTAAAGTATGTCGTCGTCCAGAAGCGCGACCTCAGGCTGGACAGGGCTGAACCGTGCCGGCCAGCGGCTGACCCATGCCAGCCCGCAGATAACCCGTGCCAGCCCGCAGATAACCCGTGCCAGCCCGCAGATGGCCGCTTAGCGCCAGCCCCTTTCCCGAAATGGGATGGTGGGCGGGAGCACTCGATCCACGACAGGAGGCCGCGGAGAATATCAACGCACCCTGGGCTTGTCTCACACGAATCTCAGACGAATCATCGAATTCGGTCTTGGCTTGGCGATTTTGCCAAATTACAATCTTCCCAATCTTCTTGTTGTTTCCGATCACGCCGTCGAGGAAGCTCCTCATGGATTCCGTACATAGCGCACAGCTCGAGGCACGCGCCCAGACTCTGAAGGCGATGGCTCGCCCCTTGTGGCCTTGCTCTACGCGGGAGCGGCCGTCAGCGTCCTCGCCATCATTCTCACCGCACGGATCCTGGGCCCGGAGTTCGCCGTCGAAATCCCATCCGCCCCGGGCGGTGAAGCGCACAGATAGAGAAGGCCGGAGCGATCCCGCCTCCTCCGACAACTCCACCCGGAGCAAGAGCACGAGTCGATGGAGTATCTCTTCACAGAGTTGACCAATGCAGTCCAGGGCTCACTGGCCACCGCGTTCTTGGCCGCGCAGGTGGCCGCGCAGGTAGCCGCGCAGGTGGCCGCGCAGGTGGCCGCGCAGATGGCCGCGTTCACCTCGGGCGTTCTCAGCGTCCTCCTCAGCCCCTGCCGCCTTGCCAGCATCCCGGTCATCGCAGCCCATGACAACCGGCTCTATGGCGGAGCCCTGCTGTTGCTCTGCGGTGTGGGGCACCGCGCGGTGATCGTCGCCGCCGGGATCTCGGCCGGCTGGGTGCACCGCGACATGAACTGGAACGAGGCCTCCCGAGGCGGCCTCTGGTTGCGCTGCGCGAGGTTCGCTGTCGGGCTCATGGGGACTGGTGCCCACTCTCGGGCCGGATGGGCTGGTGCCCAGCAATGGACCCGAAGACAAGAGTTCTGAGAACCTGGTTCACACTGCTCGATCGCATGGTCGGGTTGGAAGGAGAACAAGTTCACCATGGCAACGAAAGCTTGCATCACCAAGGAGCCCACAGGGCTCGGCTTCTTCGAACGCTACCTGACCCTGTGGGTGTTGCTCTGCATCGGCCTGGGGATCGTCTTGGGCCGGCTCGCGCCGGGGATAGCGCGCACGCTTGATGGTCTCGCGATCTACAGCGACGGCGCGCCGGTCGTCTCGATTCCCATCGCGATCTGCCTCTTCTTCATGATGTATCCAATCATGGTCAAGATCGACTTCGGGGAGGTGCTGCGTGCGGGGCGCAATGCGAAGCCGGTGACCCTGACGTTGGTCATCAACTGGCTCGTCAAGCCATTCACGATGTACGCCATCGCGTTCCTGTTCCTGGGGGTGCTCTTCCGGCAGTTCATCGGCCCCGAGGCGGTCGATCACGTCAAGATGCCCTTGGGACTGGACCTGGCCGTGGGCGAGATCTACGGGTCGGGCCGGGTCGTCCTCGTCGACGGCGTCAAGATGCTGGCCGTACCGCTGTGGCGCAGCTATCTGGCCGGATGCCTTCTGCTGGGCATCGCCCCCTGCACGGCGATGGTGCTGGTCTGGGGCCACTTGGCCCGCGGCAACGCCGCCCACACCCTCGTCATGGTGGCGATCAACTCGCTGACCATGCTCGTTCTCTACGGCGTGCTGGGAGGATTCTTGCTGGGCGTGGGCCGCCTGCCCGTTCCTTGGCAGGCACTGCTGCTCTCGATCGGCGTCTACGTCGCCCTGCCCTTGGTGGCCGGCTATCTGTCACGCCGATGGGTCGTCTCCGCCAAGGGCGAGGCCTGGTTCCAGGAGAAGTTCCTGCACATCTTGACCCCCATCACGATCATTGCGCTCCTGCTCACCCTGGTGTTGCTCTTCTCCTTCAAGGGCGATGTCATCCTGGGAAATCCGCTGACCATCGTCTGGATCGCGATTCCGCTCTTCTTGCAGACGGTCCTGATCTTCGCCGTGACCTACGCCCTGGCCAAGGTCCTGGGCCTGAGCTATCCGGATGCGGCCCCGTCGGCGATGATCGGCGCCTCGAACCACTTCGAGGTCGCCATCGCCACCGCGACGATGCTCTTCGGGTTGTCATCGGGCGCCGCGCTCGCTACGGTCGTGGGCGTCCTGATCGAGGTGCCCGTCATGCTCATGCTGGTGCGCATCTGTCTGCGGACGGCCGGTTGGTTTCGCCATGGGCCGGAGGGGGAAACGCCATGAAGAGCTATCGCAAGGAACTGTGGTTCGATATCAAGCGGCGCCGGGAGCTGATCAACATCACGCCCGATGTGGAGGCCTGCCTGCACGAGAGCGGCATTCAAGAGGGTCTGCTGCTCTGCAACGCCATGCACATCACGGCCAGCGTCTTCATCAACGACGACGAGTCCGGCCTCCATCACGACTACGAAGTCTGGCTCGAGAAGCTGGCGCCGGAGAAGCCGCACTCCCAGTACCGTCACAACAACGGCGAGGACAATGCCGACGCCCACCTGAAACGCACGATCATGGGTCGCGAAGTGGTCGTGGCAGTCACCGGCGGCAAACTGGACTTCGGCCCCTGGGAGCGAATCTTCTACGGCGAGTTCGATGGGTTGCGGCGCAAGCGGGTGTTGGTAAAGATCATCGGCGAGTAGCGCTGGCGCGGTTGCGGGGCACAATGAGATGCGCTGACGTCGCACGATCGGATGCCCCACGATCGGATGCCCCACGATCGGGTGCCCCACGATCGGATGCCGCACCATCGGATGCCGCACGATCCGACGTCGTATGATCGGTCGTAGCACGATCGGCACATCTTCCTACTCATAAGCTACTTAACTAGATAGTACCTGGACAAAGTCTCACCCCCCCCCCCAAGCGCCACCATATTTCAGTTGCGAGCTCCGGCGGCATCCCTATCATGGCCGCCAGTTCCGGCTACCCATCCTCAGTGTGCGTCCGCGTCACAGCGCATGCTGCCAGCCACACCCGCAACGGGCCGGGACTCATCGTCAAACCCGTGGTCGTCGACCTCTAGCCGATCGAGGAATTGCCCATGGATCCCAGCGTGCTGATCCCGATCCCCGACTCGATCCCTGTTCATTGGGGTTGGTTCAAGTTCCTTCTGATCCTGACCTTCGTGCTCCACCTGCTCCTCATGAACCTCATGCTGGGCGGTGGGCTGCTGGCGCTGGGGCGCCGGCTGCGCGGGCAGGCCCCGACGGAGGAAGCTCGCAGTCTCCCGGTCTTGATCGCCCTCACGATCAACCTCGGGATCCCGCCGCTGCTCTTCGTGCAGGTGCTCTTCGGCCAGTTCCTCTACAGCAGCTCGGTGCTGATGGCCGTGGGGTGGATCCTCGTGATCCCGGTGTTGATCGCCGCCTACTACGCGGCCTATGGGTTCGTGCACGGCGAGAAAGGGGGCGGAACGGCCGGCACGGTGTGGCTTTTCATCTCGACCCTCTTGATGCTCTTCATCGGGTTCATGCTGTCGAACAACATGACCTTGATGCTGCGGCCCGAGCGTTGGAACGTCTACTTTGCCCATCCAGGGGGCACCTATCTCAATCTGTCCGAACCGACGCTGATCCCGCGCTACCTGCATTTCGTCATGGCCTCGGTGGCGGTGGCGGGCCTGGGCCGGGCCATCTACTACCGCGTCCGCGGACCGCGGGCTGGAGAAGACGCCGGGAGCGAGGCCCAACGCGAGAAAGAGGTTCGAGGCGGATTGCGCATCTTCGGTTGGAGCACGCTTGCACAGATGGCGATCGGGCTCGTCTTCTGGATGCTCTTGCCCGAGCGGATCAACCGCCTCTTCATGGGCACCAGCCTGGTGCACACATTCCACCTGTGGATCGGGGTGCTGCTGGCGGCACTGGCCGTCCACTTCGCCTTCCGCGGGCGGGTGTGGCTGACGACAGTCCTGACGCTGGTGACCATCGTCTTGATGGTGGTGGTCCGCGACATGGTGCGCACCGCCTACCTGGAGCCGGTCTTCCATCCGGGCGATCTGACGGTCGTTCCGCAGGCAAATTCCCTGGTCTTCTTCCTGATCTCACTGGTCGTGGTCACCGGTGTCCTCTACTGGATGCTGCGCCAGGCGTGGAAGGCCAAGGCCTGAGTCCCTAGAACGCACGAGGTGATGCTGTGAACTATCCCTTTTGGCAGGTCCCGGCCATCGGCGGCGGACTGCTCATTGCCATCATTGCCATCCTGCACGTCTACATCGCCCATCTGGCGGTCGGCGGCGGACTGTTCCTGGTATTGACCGAGCGCAAGGCGCGCCGGGAGCAGGACGAGGGGCTTCTGGCCTACGTCAAGAAGCACACCCGGTTCTTCCTGCTGCTCACGATGGTCTTCGGCGGGGTCACCGGCGTGGGCATCTGGTTCATCATCTCCCTGGTCCATCCCCAGGGCACCTCGGCCCTGATTCACAACTTCGTCTTCGGATGGGCCATCGAGTGGACTTTCTTCATCGGTGAAATCGTCGCGCTTCTGCTCTACTACTACCTGTGGGACCGCCTCGCGCCGAAGGTGCACATGGCCCTCGGCTGGCTCTACTTCATCTTCGCCTGGCTGAGCCTCTTCGTCATCAATGGCATCCTGACCTTCATGCTGACCCCCGGACGCTGGTCGGCCACGCTGGGGTTCTGGGACGGCTTCTTCAATCCCACCTTCTGGCCGTCCCTTCTCTTCCGCACCGGCATGGCGCTCACGATCGCCGGGATCTTCGGCCTGGTGACCGCCGCGTTCTCGAAAGAGCCATACCGGCAGAAGGTGATCCGCTATTGCGGCACCTGGATCCTGGTGCCCTTCGCGCTCACGATCGTGGGAGGCCTGTGGTACCTGGGGAGCATTCCAGCGCAGCCGCTCGAGAATATCCAGATTCGTAACCCCGAAGTGATCCCCTTCACGCACGTCTTCCTGTGGACGAGCGCCATCGTCTTCGTGGGCGGGTTGATCGCCTTGCTGCGCCTGTCGCCGGGACTGCAACGGCTGACCGCGGTCGTCGTCATGCTGATCGGTCTCAGCTGGATCGGCGGATTCGAGTACGTACGCGAGATCGCGCGCAAGCCTTACGTCATCTTCGGCTACATGTACTCGAGCGGGGTCACGCCGGCGCAGGCCGAACAGATGAGCGAGACCGGATTCCTGTCGCAGGCGAAGTGGGCAGTCCACAAGGAGGTGACGCCCGAGAACCGGATCGAGGCCGGCAAGGAGCTTCTGACCCACCAATGCCTGATCTGTCACACGGTGGGCGGTTACAACGACGTCCTGAAACAGACCGCGAAACACAATCTGATCGGCATGACCGCCCAGCTCAGCGGCCAGGGCAAGATCAACACCTACATGCCGCCCTTCCTGGGCACCGAGGCGGAGAAGGATGCGCTCGCCGGCTACCTCATCGAGGATCTCCATGGCAAGCAGGAGGATCCTTTCCCGGCCATCGACGTGGCGCGCAAGGAATTCACGGTGCCCGAGTTCGATCCGGAGAATGACGACTATGTCCTCCTCGCCTGGAACGACCTGGGCATGCACTGCCTCAGTGACAGCGATCCGTGGTGGGTGATCCTGCCCCCGGCGAACTCGCTGTGGGCACAGCTGGTGCGCCGCGGGCCCAGCCCCGAGTTCGTCACCGAGGGCGTGGAGCTTCGCTATGAGGTCGAGACGGGCTTCGAGCACCCCGAGCGTCACGTCGAGTTCTGGGACCACGTCGCCTCGAACTTCGGCGCCACCCTCGAGCCGCCGACCGGCCTGGCCGGCAACGCCATGAGCGGCCACATGGAGCCCAAGGAGGGCGTGGCCGCGTTCGTGGCCGAACTGGTGCCGGTCGTGCCCTACCCAGACAGCGGCATCTACGACCCCTACCCCACCTTCACGATCGAGGCCTACGACACCGCGACCGGCGAGCGGATCGCCCAGACGCGCATGGTGGCGCCCACCAGCTCCGAGATGGGTTGCAAAAATTGCCACGGCGGCGAGTGGAGGTTCCAGAATCAGGCCGGCTTCACGGCCGAGACCAGCCGCGACATCCTCCGCGTGCACGATCGGATGAGCCGCACGAACCTGCTGGCCGAGGCCGAGGCGGGTAGTCCCAAGATCTGCGGCGCCTGCCATCAGGACCTGGCCCTGGGCACCGAGGGAGATCCCGAGCTACTGAACCTCCCCACCGCCATTCACGGCTTCCACGCCAACTACATGCCCGACATGGAGGAGACCGCATGCCTCCTGTGCCATCCATCCCGTTGGGACGGGGCCACCCGTTGCCTGCGAGGCCGGCACGGATCGCAGGTAGGCCTCACCTGCGTCGAATGCCACGGCACCCTGGAGGACCACGCGCTCTCGCTGGTGAAGCATGAGCACGAGGCGGGCAAGAAGGGCGCAGCCCGGCTCATGGCGCACCTGGAGCCCGATGCGGTGGCTTCGGTGGAGGAGATCAACGGCCGGATGCCCTGGATCCACGAGCCCGACTGCCTGAATTGCCATCGCGCCTTCGAGCTACCCGACAGCGTCAAGGCCACCATCACCCACCAGGCCTTCCTCGACGCCGATGTGATCATGCAGTTCAACGCCTTCAACGAATGGACCACCGGCGGCGACCAGCTCTACCGCAACCGCACCGACTCGCGGGGCGTGATGTGCATCGCCTGTCACGGATCGCCGCATGCGATCTATCCGGCCGAGAACGCGATGGCCGAGGATCTGGATAACATTCCGCCCTTGCAGTACCAGGGCATCGCGGGCACCATCGGAACCGAGACAAGCTGCACAGTTTGCCACACGGTCCCGCGGACCCAGGAAGGCCATCACCGCCGCATCCTCTACCGTGATTAGAGGGAGCCGTCATGAGCGAACAGAAGTCGACGCACGCGATGGAAGGCGCCGCCGCGAGGTTTGAACAGGTCGAGGGCTTGATCTACGTACTCGCCGGGATTCTGCTGGCGGTCGTAGCCGTCGTCATCCTCGGCCATGCGGTCTACATGTTCATCGACCACATCATGAAGGGAGACTTCGGCAGCGCGGTGATCACGATGCTCGAGGAGCTGCTCCTGGGACTCATGGCCGCCGAGCTCCTCTACACGGTCACCGTCTCGCTCCGTACGCACAGCCTCTCGGCCGAACCGTTTCTGATCGTGGGGATGATCGCCGCGGTGCGCCGAATCTTGACGATCTCGGTCGAGGCGGCCCACCTGTTCGCCAAGGATCCGGAGAAATTCAAGCTGGCGCTCTATGAGATCGGCCTGCTGACCGTGGCGGTCTTGATCCTGGTCATCTCCGTCTACGTGCTGCGCAAGGCGCGCCAGACCTCGCCCGGCGATCTGAGACCGGCCGGCTGATTCGCACGCCATGGCAGCTCGCGAGGTGGACGTGCAAGCCGGGCAACACCGGCTCCGACTGGACCGATTCCTCCGCGAGGCCTGCCCGGAGCTCAGCCACAAGGACATCGAGCGGCTGCTACGGACCGGGGCGGTCGAGATCTTCTCGGGATCCTCATCCGGAGTTTCGGAGCAGGGGCACGAGGAGCGGGGCCGAGTCGGTAACCACCGAACCTATGTGAAGCGGGGTGATCGGGTGCGCATCCGCGACCACCCGCAGGACGCAAAGACCGGTTCCGAACAGCCGGCGGCCCCCCCACGCATCCTCGAGCGCTCAGCGCACCTTCTCGTCGTCGGCAAGCCACCCGGCATGCCGACCGTGCCGGTAGCCAGCGAGACGAAGGCCGATGGAAAGAAGGCCGACAGGGCGAAGGCCGACAGGGCGAAGGCCGACAGGGCGAAGGCCGGCGCTCGGACGAGTCTCCTCGAGTGGGTTTCCAACGAACTGGCTGGTGAGGAGCCTCGACTTCATCCGGGCGTCCTCCATCGTCTGGATCAGGCCACCTCGGGGATCCTGCTCTTCTCGCTCAGCCCTACCGGACACCGCGTGGTGACGAGGCTTCTTCGCCAGCGAACGCTCGAGAAGCGATACCTGGGTGTGATCCGCGGCCAGCTATCACCAGCAACCGGAAGCATAGAACTGCCGCTGATGCGGGATGCATCGGGGCGGATGCGCGCCGCTGCCGCCGGCGCCCCCAGCCGGACCGGCTACCGCACGATCGAGTCGGGGAATGGGTGGAGCCTCCTCGAACTGGATCTCCACACCGGCCGCTTCCATCAGCTCCGGGCTCATCTGGCCGCGCTCCGCCATCCCCTCCTGGGGGATGACCGCTACGGCAGTCCCACACCCGAACTCACGCCGCCGCGCTTGTGGCTCCATGCCGCCCGGTTAGCGTTCCCACCCGAAGAGGCAAGGCGGCTTGGAGTACCTGCAACCCTGGTGTGCCCTCTCTGGCCGGATCTCGAGGCTCACCTTTCCACGTGCCTCCGTACCCACCCACGCGGCCGGGCCGGCAGCTGATCAGATCCCGGCCCGCGTACCCACCCGCGCGGCCGGGCCGGCAGCTGATCAGGTCCCGGCCTCGGCAGCAGCCGTCGCCGCTGGCTTCGGCTCGCCCTCCGGTACGCAGATCTCACCAGCGAAGGCCGCGCGAATCGTGCGGATGAGAACGACCACGACGACCACCGTCGCGAATGCCAACATCGCCATGCTGGCGAAGCGCATCACGAGGAAGCCGGTCAAATGGTAGTAGAGCATCGTCGCGATACTGATGGCCGCCAGGGGGAAGGTGTAGGCCCACCAGGACACGAAGTAGGGCGTCTTGCGGAAGCGGTTGGCCATGGTGAGCAGCAGCAAGAAGGTGAAGAGCGCCATCATGTAGAGCACCCGGTGGAAGTCGCCGAAGCTGCCGGTCAGCTTGTAGAGGGAGATGAATCCGACCGCCGGTGGGGCCAACATGATCGCCAGGGTGGGAATGAGCTTCTTCGGCAAGGGATCATGAAAGAAGACGCGGTAGAGCACGATCGCGAACAGCGCGACCCAGTAGAACAGTCCACCACTGAAGAAGAACCAGGACAGTTCCTTGTTGGCGATGTCAACCCCGGCGACCGGCACCAGGATGTTGCCCACGGCGGGGATGAACCACGCCGGGTTGAAGCTGTGCACGTGAAGGTCCCGCGTGATCCATTCGTGCAGGATTCGCATCGTGTAGATCAGATGGAGGGGCATGCCGATCCACCACAGCACAGCGGCGAGGCCCGGCTGCAGATGCATGAATCCAATGGCGAGCAGCAGCAAGGAAATTGAGATCGCCGGAAAGAAGTTTACTTTGACGTCGTGATTGAACTCTTCGGCCACCCGATGAGGGTAGCGGCTCAGTTTCGCCACATAGAGCAGGGTCAGGATCACGAACCAGACGGCCGCCACATAAAGGATGACCTGACCGATCACGCCGGGCCAGTCCAGAATGGCCGCGGCGCGAAGGTAGGCGATCGCCAGGCCGCACAGGCCCATGACCGAGCCGTATAGGGTGATGGGGAAGTGGGCCAACCGTGAAGCCCCCATATTGGGGGAAGATGAATGCGCGTTCATACCAGTCCCTTCGTCCTGCTCAATCCGTCTCGTGTTTTCACCGCTCTTTGGCCAGGCGACGACCCGATGCAAAACCGTAGCAAGACGCTGAAGTTCCCCGCACAGACAGGCTGCGACGATGAAATCGCGATGATACCATCCGGATACGTGCGCCGGGATGGCGGGACCACAGCTATGCTCGGGACAGCGGCCTCGGAACAGCATCTGACGGCAAGCGAGACGAGGCCGACCTCGCGCGCTAACGTCTTGCTATGCAATGATCTACGAAAAACACGGAAGCGTCGGGGAGGAGGGTCTTGGATCAGCAATCCAGAGCCTATCTGCACGGACTGGGCGCCGTGCTGGCGTGGTCGACCGTGGCATCGGCCTTCAAGCTGACGCTGCGGGAGCTGACGCCGGTGGCCATGCTCTTCTACGCGTCCCTGACCTCCCTGCTCATCCTGCTGGCCATCTTGACCTGGCAGGGCCGTCTGGGGGTCTTGAGGCAGATCCGGGGTCGCGAGTGGCTCGCCTATGCCGGGCTCGGGTTCCTCAACCCGTTTCTCTACTACACGATCCTCTTCCGCGCCTACCAGCTCCTGCCCGGCCAGGAGGCTCAGGCTCTCAATTACACCTGGGCCATCACGCTGGCGCTCTTGTCGATTCCGATTCTGAAGCAGCGTATCCGGCCCGCCAGCCTCGTGGCGCTCGTGATCAGCTTTGCGGGGGTCTGGGTCATCTCCACACGGGGGGACGTGTTCTCGACGCACTTCGCCGAGCCGGTGGGCGTGCTGCTGGCGGTGGGCAGTTCGGTCGTTTGGGCGCTCTTCTGGATCGGCAACGTGCGCGATCCTCGGGACGAGATCGTCAAGCTGGCCCTGTGTTTCGTCTTCGGTACCGCCTTCGTGGGCCTCTACGCCCTGGCAACCGGGGATCCCTTGGCGGTGCGGTGGCCGGGGGTCGCCGGGGCAATCTACGCCGGCCTCTTCGAGATGGGTCTCACGTTCGTCCTGTGGCTCACGGCCCTGCGGCTCTCACGCACGACCGCGCAGGTAGGCAACCTCATCTTCCTGTCGCCCTTCATCTCACTGGTGCTGCTTCACTTCGTGGTCGGTGAGGAGATCTTCCGCTCCTCGATCGTGGGGCTGGTACTCATCCTCGCCGGCATCGCCCTGCAGCGGCGCACCGACCGGATCACTCGGCAAACCGCGCCAGTGAGCCAACCCGCCGCCGGCAGCTGTGATCCGTGAGCCCACCCGCCCGGCCGGCAGCAGTGAACCGTGAGCCACCCGCCCGGCCGGCGGCCGCGAGACCGCAAGCTGGGCGCGTCAATCGGTTGCCTGCACCACGCGACGCATGAACTGATCACCCACCATCAGGCCGAGGGCGCCGTGCCTGGCCTGTACCTCGTCGAAGGCGGTCGTCTCGTCCGGCTCATCACCGCGCCGCCAGATGGCGACCGGCACCGGATCACGTCCGTGCTGGCCCGTCTCGACCGGCGTCGGATGATCGGGCAGAACGGCCAGCGTCCACTGCGGGCTGCGGCCCTCGAGGCCTTCCAGGATCGGGCGCACCAGCCGGTCGTCGAGGTACTCGATGCAACGGATCTTGAGATCCAGATCGCGCGCGTGCCCCGCCTCGTCCGAAGCCTCCACGTGGACGTAGACGAGATCGTGATCGCGCAGAGCCTCCAGACAGGCTTCGGCCTTGCCCTCGTAGTTGGTGTCGTGCAAGCCGGTGGCCCCCGGCACCCGGATGACGTCCATGCCGGCATAGACCCCGAGACCCATGATCAAGTCCACGGCGGAGATGACGGCGCTGCGAACGCCGTATAGCTCCTGGAGCGTCTTCATCCGGGGCCGGCATCCGGGCGACCAGGTCCAGATGCAGCTGGCCTCGTCCTGGCCCTTTTCTCTCCGTGCCACGTTGATGGGATGGTCACGCAGGATCTCCAGCGAACGGCGGTAGATCTCGCGCAGGCGCTCAGCGGTTGCCTCGGGGGCTGGCCCGGCGGTGCCCTCGGCGGTTGGCCCGGCGGTGCCCTCAGCGGCTTCAGTGCCCGCCCGCGGCAGGAGGTCTTCGGCCAGATCGTCGAGGTGATCGTGCGGTGGCGCGCATACTACCGCCGAGCTGGCCCATCCGCCGCGCAGCAGTAGAAGATGCCGGTAGCTGATTCCCGGATAGAACTGGATGGGCCGGTCACCCCGCCCCCCGCCGAGCTCGCGATCCAGATCCCGGATCAAGCGCGAGGCTTCCTCACTCGAGATATGGCCTGCCGAGTGGTTCTTGATCCGGCGGGAAACCGGCGATACGGCATCGTGGAGGCAGATCAGATTGCAGCGCAGGGCCACGTCATCCTCGGCCACCTCCACCCCCATACTAGCGGCTTCCAGCACCGCCCGACCCTGGGAGACCTTGGCCGCGTCGTAGCCCAGGACCGCCAGGTTGGCCACAGCCGAGTCGGCTGGGCCCGTCTCCCCAATAGTGCGCAGGCAGCCCATGCGCCCCTGGCGTGCCACCTGGTCGATGGTGGGCTTCTGGGCCACCATCAACGGGGTCAGGCCGCCAAGGCGTTCGATGGGCACGTCCGACATGCCGTCGCCAAGCACGATGACTGACTTCATGACTCTCCTCTGCCGACGCGCGGGCGACCGGCATCACCGCTATCGGTACGTCCGCACCAGATAGTCCTTGAACGCGTCGTAGTCGGTCTCGAGTTCGACGTAGTTCTCGCTCTTCTCGTCCAGTCCCTGGAGACTGGCCGGCAGCTCCGGATCGATCTTGATGAGTTCGCGGATCTCTTCAGGAAACTTCGCTGGGTGGGCGGTCTCGAGCGAGACGGCGATCTGTCCGGCGGCCTGCGGCTCGGCGGTGAGATAACGCTGAAGCCCGGCCCACCCCACGGCGCCGTGCGGCTCCAGAATGGTCTCATGGTCGGTGTAGGTCCGCACGATCGTCGCACGCGTCGCTTCATCGTCGATGCTGGTAGCAAAAAGGTCCTCGCGCATGCGCGACAGATCCGGAGCCCGGTGGAGCCGCCCCACCTCATCCATGTGACCGCCGTAGAGATCCACCACCCGGGCCAGGTTCGATGGGTGTCCCACGTTCATCGCGTTGCTGATGCAGCGTCGCGAGGGCTCGATCTTCTCGTAGCGACCGGTGGCCAAGAAGCACGGGAACTCATCGTTGGCATTGGTGGCGATCACGAAGCGGTGAACGGGCAGGCCCATCTGAAAAGCCAGGAGGCCGCCCATCATGTCGCCGAAATTGCCCGAAGGCACCGAGAAGATCACCGGTTGACCGCCAGCCGCATCGGTGAGCTGCACGGCCGCATACACGTAGTAGACCGACTGAGGCAGCAAGCGGCCGATGTTGATCGAGTTGGCCGAAGACAGATTCAGATCCACCAGATCCGGATCCGCGAAGGCCTGCTTCACCAACGCCTGGCAGTTATCGAACTTGCTGTCCAGCGCCAGGGTGGCCACGTTGCCGCCCAAGGTCGTCATCTGACGGCGCTGTCGGTTCGACACCTCGTGGATCGGGAAGAGCACGACCACCCGGATGCCCTCGACGCCCTGGAAGGCGTGGGCGATCGCCGATCCGGTATCGCCCGAGGTCGCCGTCAAGATCAGGATCTCCCGCCCCCGCTCGCGCGCCAGGCGCCCCAGTGCCCGGCCCATGAACCGGGCCGCGAAGTCCTTGAAAGAAGCGGTCGGGCCCTGGTCGAGCCGCATCACGTAGCGATCCCTCTCGACGCGCTCCAGGGGCACCGCGAAGTCGTAGGCGTCGTGACAGATCTCGCGCAAGGCGTCGGGTGTGAAGCTGCCGTCGGCGAACGGGGTCATGATCTGGGCCGCCAGTTCCGGGTAGCTTTTCTCACGCGCCGCCTTCAGGAATCCCGGCCGGAAGCTGGGGATGGGGCGAGGCATGAAGAGTCCCCTGTCGCCGGCTTGTCCCTGAAGCAGCGCGCCGGCCAGATCCGCCTCGGGCACGTTGTGATTCGTGCTGTAGTAGGTCGTCATGGGTCCTCCGCGAGCGGCTGCTCCGCACTAGTTCCCGGGCCTGGCGTAGGATGCGCCTCCCACACTGAAGGCCGACGGCACACTCACCGTCACCCGCCCGGTGATGGCGGCCAGCGCTTGGTCGAGGTCGGCGATGATATCATCAGTATGCTCGCCACCCACACACAGACGCACCAAGTTCGGCGGAATGTCGGCCATTTTGCGTCCTTCTTCACCCTGTTGTGAATGCGTCGAGATCGCCGGGATCGTGGCGACCGACTTGATCCGTCCCAGGTCGGTGGCCCGCCAGATACGCTGCATGGCATCGAAGACCGTGCGGGTCGGCGCCGCCCCGCCCTTGACGCGGAAGGACATGAGGTGGCCGTAGCGGTTGACCTTCTCCCCGTACTGCTTATCAAACTCACTGTCGACCAGATACAGATAGCGGCTGGCCAACTCGTGCAGAGGATGCCCGGGGAGACCGAGGTAGTCGACCTGCTCGATCTGCGGGTGCGAGCCCAGGAATTCAGCCACGGCCATCGTGTTGCGACTGAAGAGATCCACCTTCGACCGTAACGTGCGAATGTCGTTGAGTGAGAGGATCGCGTTCATGGGCGAGAGGTTCTGCCCGTTGTCGCGGTTGGGCAGCGTCTTCAAGTACATGGCGAAATCGCTGGTCATTTCCTCGGAGGCATACCGACAGGTCAAGTTCTTGCGCGCGATCACCGCGCCGGCAATGCCGAAGCCCGAGGAGGTCAGCGTCTTGGTCACCGACTGGATGACGACGTCGGCGCCGTGGCAGAGCGGTCGCAGCAGCGCTGGTGAAGCGACCGTGTTGTCGATGATGAGCGGCAGACCGTGCTGGTGCGCGATCTGGGCTACGCGCTCCAGATCGAAGAAGGCCTGGCCGGGATTCGACGGCAGCTCGCCATAGAGAAAGCGCGTGTTCTCATCGATCTTCGAGACCCACTCCTCGGCATCGGCTGAGTTGATCACCCACCGGCACTCGATACCCCGCTCCTGCATCTTACGGACGGCAAACTGCTGGAACGTACCGCCGTAGACCTGGCAGGTAGCGACAAAGTTGATCGGCCGGCTGGGCTCCTTGGAATCGACACACAGGAAGGCGTCGGTGGCACTCAGGATCGCCGCCATGCCCGAGGAGGTGGCCACGCAGGAGGTCTCCCCGTCGAAACCGTACCCCTCGAGCATCGCCAGGGTGTTCTCGAGATAGTAGAGACTGGGGTTGGCGATGCGCGAATAGCACCAGGTCGGGATCTGGTAGCCGAGCGCCGCTTCCATCTCGTCGGAATCGCGATAGGCCTGCGAGGACGCCATGTAGATCGGTTCGATGATCGAGCCCTGATTGTGATTCAGAGCCTCGTTCATCGTGTAGAGGCCGTGGACGGCGATCGTGTCGAATCGGCAGGCGCGCATCTTGCCAAGCGCCTCGGCACGCTGCTGAGCCGCCACCTCGGCCGCCTTCACGTAACGGGCCACGCCGCCGTCTCCCGCGCTGCCTGTGTTCTGCTGCTGCATGCTTTCATCCGCCATGGCTTACCCCTCCTGTGTGGTCGGGCTGCCGGCCCGGACCGACTCGAGTGCGTACCCGTCGTCCTCTTTGACCGTCGAGAGGATCAGGAAGGTCTCCTGCTTCTCGAGGCCGCGGAGACCCGCCAGGGTGTGCTTGGCGAGCTCGCGGAGGTGATCGATGTCCCGCACGACCACATGCAGGATGTAGTCGTACTGCCCGGTGACGTGGTAGCAGGCCTTCACCTCCGGAACGCTCCGCACCTGCGCCTCGAAGGCATCGATCACGCCCGGTTCGTGCCGGTTGAGATTGATCTGAACCATGGCCTGCACGTGCAACCCCAGGGCATGGGGATCGAGTCGCGCGTGATAGCCGGTGATGACACCGCGCTCCTCCAGGCGCCGCACGCGTTCCAAGGTGGTCGAGGGAGCCAAGCCCGACTGGCGTGACAGCTCGACGTTGGTCACCCTGCCCTGCGCCTGCAACAGAGAGGCCAGTTTGAGATCGGTGGTGTCCATGGCGGAATCCTATCGTTGAATATTCGTAAATCACAAGCACTCACGAGTCCTTTATTCGACAAAGCGGCCGAATTGCAAGATCATTATTCACCTTTATTGCATCCAGATCGAATCTGACTCGATCTCCCCATCACCTACTCCAGCCCATGAGAATGGCGGCCCCAGCACGCTGCCGGGGCCGCCTCTATTGTCCTCAGACTGATCCGCAATCGCTTCCGCAATCGCTCGGCAATCGCTCCGCGATGTCTCCGGGATGTCTCCGCGATTCTCCGCTACTCCTCCGCTACTTCTCCGCCTGATGCATCACGACCTGCGGGAAGGGAATCTCGATGCCGTTGGTGTCGAACTCCTCCTTGATCTTGCGCGTCAGGTCGAACTTGACGCCCCAGTAGTCGGAGGTCTTCACCCAGGGACGAGCGACCAGGTTCACACTGGAGTCGGCCAGCTCGGATACGGCGATCTGATACGCCGGATCTTTGAGCACGCGCTCGTCGGACTCGAAGGTCTTCTTGATGATCTCCTCGGCCTTGGCGATCGAGGAGCCGTAGCCGATGCCGAAGACCATGTCGACCCGGCGGGTGTCGTTGGCGGTGATGTTCTTGATCGTGTCGCCGAAGATCTTGCTGTTGGGAATCATGATCCTGATGTTATCCGGCGTGGTCATCTCGGTCGTGAAGATGCCCATGTCCCGGATCGTGCCGGCGGCCCCGCCCGCGTCCACGTAGTCACCGATCTTATACGGCCGGAACACCAGCAGCATGATCCCGGCCGCGAAGTTCGAAAGCGAGCCCTGCAGCGCAAAACCGATGGCGAAGCCGGCCGCACCCAAGACGGCGACCAGCGAGGCGGTCTCGACCCCGAAGTTGCCCAAGGCGGCCACCACCGCGAAGATGATCACCAGGTAGTAGACGATTGCGCTCGTGAAACCCACGATGGCCGGATCGGTCTTCGAACGGGTCATGGCGTTTCGAACCAACTTGCGCGCCCAGCCAGCAACGATGCGACCGGCGATCAGCACCAGAATGGCGCCGATCACACTTATCCCGTAGGTGGTCGCGAACTTGACGATCGTGTTCATGATCTGTTCCATCGTGCTCAGTTCTTCCATCTGCCTCTCCTCCTCACCGGCGCCGCCCGGGGCGCCTCACTTGTGTCGATCTCGTGATCGCGATACCGATCTCCTGGTCGTCCTCTCTAGCACCAAGAGGGGTTAGAACAGCGTGTAGCTCAAGCCCAAACCCAACGTCTCGCGGAACCGGCCACGCTCGTCGATCTCCTTGTCGTACAGCAGCTCGGCAAACAGGCTCACCTGGATGTATTTGGCGACATTGGCCGAGAAGGTGTTCTCCCAGGCCAGGTCAGCGGTCTTCCAGTCGTCGTTCTCGAACTCGTCTTCTTCGGAGTTGAAGAGCGCTTGGAAGACGCGCAGCTTCGAGACGTACTTCAGGTTGTCGCCGCCGAAGGTGTGGGCGAAATCGGTGACCCACTCCAGGCCGCCGTCGGTGACGCTCTCGCTGTCGACCTCCTCGGGATCATAGTCGACGACATTCTTCATGAGATGCTGCCGCATGGCGAAACCGACGCGGGAGAAGAGCTCAGTCTGCTCATTCTTGAGGATGCTGCGCCCCAGGCCCACCGATTCGGTCAAGGTGATCGGGTCGAGGGCCTTATTCAAACTCTGCGTCGAATCCGCCTCGTTCGTGTGCACCTTGTAGAACTGACTCTCGAAGGTGAACGCGGCATAGGGGTCGGCGAAATAGCCCAGGGTCATTCGCAATAACGACTCGAAAAACATCCGGTCGGTCGACTTCTCCGGCGACTCCCATTGGCGCTTGCGGTCATCACCGATGTACTCGTTGTGCGTCTGCCCGAAAGCCAGCTTCAGTGTGTTACGCCAGTCGAACTGCTCGCTGAGCCTTTTCTCGGCCGTGACGTTGGCCTTGGCCGTCCAGATGATCGAGCCGTTCTCCTCGCCATCCCACGAATCGCTGTAGCTGGCCTGGTTGAGGTTGAGCGACAGATCCGCCGTCGTCTGCCAGCCGGTCACGGGTTCTTCCTGCCCGGCCGCCACGCCTACTCCCATACCCGCTGCCATCAGCAGCCCTACCCACAGCGACACCATCATCCTCGTCTTCATGGCACAAGATCCTCCCTGGCGTGACCAGATCTCGGCCGTGCCACGACCCGTCCGGGCACGACACGTCCCCGTGATGAATTCACGCCCCTTTTGGGGTTCTCCTATCGAGAGTGGTCTTGAGATTGCACTCTACGTTTCACACGTTCTGCGGGGCCGGAGAAGCGCACGGCCCGCCCACTTCACGGCCAGCATGATGAAGCGAACCATCGTTGCAAGAGAAGGTTCCGTCCCGCGGAGCCTGGGAATGGTGGAGGACAACGCTTGCCGATGTCAAGCGCGCGTGGCCGGAGATGCCTGTCACGAGAGGGCCCGAGGCCACCTAAGCGCAAGCCCCGAGGGCCCATCTGCGCCGCCCCCGAGCCTCCTTGGCGCCAGCCCGGCGGCCCATCTGCGCCGCCCCCGAGCCTCCTTGGCGCCAGCCCGGCGGCCCATCTGCGCCGCCCCCGAGCCTCCTCAGCGCCGGCTGGTCAGGGTTGTATCGACTTCTTGATCTTCGCCCAAGTGTCGCGCAGGGTCACCGTCCGGTTGAACACGGGCGCCGCGGGACTCGAGTCTTCCGAATCCATGCAGAAATAACCCTGGCGCTCGAACTGCAGAAAATCCCCTATTCGAGCCTCGGCCGCCGCGGGCTCGACCTTGCAACCTGGCAGAACCGTGAGGGAGTCGGAATTGATGCTGTCGACGAACGACCCCCCCTCGGGCACCTCCTGCGGGTTCTCCTTGGTGAAGAGGTGGTCGTAGAGGCGGACCTCGGCATCATGGGCGTGCTGAGCCGATACCCAGTGCAACGTAGCTTTCACCTTGCGGCCGTCGGGCGCGTTCCCGCCCCGCGTGGCAGGATCATAGGTGCAGCGCAACTCGACGATCTCGCCGGTGGCTGGGTCCTTGACGACTTCCTCGCACTTGATGAAATAAGCGTAGCGCAGGCGCACCTCCCGGCCGGGGCCCAGACGGAAGAACTTCTTGGGCGGGTCCTCCATGAAGTCATCACGCTCGATGTAGAGCTCACCGGAGAACGGGACCATTCGAGTACCGGCCGAAGCGTCCTCGGGGTTGTTGATGCACTCGACCTCTTCGGCCTCATTCACCGGGTAGTTCGTGATCACGACCTTGAGCGGCTTGAGAACCGCCATGAGCCGCTGGGCCCGCTTGTTCAGGTCCTCCCGCAGGCAGAACTCGAGCAGGGCCAGGTCCACCACGTTCTCGCGTTTGGCGATTCCGATACGTCCCAGGAAGTCGCGGATCGCGGGCGGCGAATAGCCCCGCCGACGCATCCCCTTGAGGGTGGGCATCCGTGGGTCGTCCCAGCCGGCCACGTAGCCTTCCTCCACGAGCTGGCGCAGACGACGCTTGCTCAGCACCGTGTTGGTCATGTTCATGCGGGCGAACTCATACTGCTTCGAGGGAAAGACCCCCAGGGTCTCGATGTACCAGTCGTAGAGCGGCCGGTGATCGACGAACTCGATCGAACACAGCGAATGGGTCACCCGCTCGATCGAATCCGACAGGCAGTGGGTGAAGTCGTACATCGGGTAGATGCACCATGTGTCCCCGGTCCGGTGGTGGTGCGCACGAAGGATGCGGTAGACCACCGGATCGCGCATGTTTAGGTTGCCGGCCGCCATGTCGATCTTCGCCCGCAGGGTCCGGGACCCGTCGGGAAATTCCCCGGCTCGCATGCGCGTGAACAGATCCAGGTTCTCCTCGATCGAGCGATCTCGGAAGGGGCTCTCCTTGCCCGGCTCGGTGAGCGTGCCCCGGTACTCGCGCATCTGGTCGGGTGTGAGGTCGCAGACGTAGGCCTTGCCCATCTTGACCAGCTGGATCGCGTAGTCGTAGAGCTGCTCGAAGTAGTCGGAGGCGAAGTAGAGCCGGTCCTCCCAGTCGTAGCCGAGCCAGCGAATGTCGGCCTGGATGCCGTCGACGAACTCCTGCTCTTCCTTGATCGGGTTGGTGTCGTCGAAGCGCAGGTTGCACTGGCCACCGAATTCCTCGGCCACGCTGAAGTTCAGGTGAATCGCCTTGGCGTGCCCGATGTGGAGATATCCGTTCGGCTCCGGGGGAAAGCGAGTCTGAACGGTCTCGTGCTTCCCCGCGGCCAGATCGGTCTGGATGATCGCCCGCACGAAATCCACCTGGGCCGTCTCGTTCGAGTTCTTCGTCGGATCGCTCATGTGAACATCTCTCCCGCGCGAGGCCTTCGCGCTCCATGTCTCCGCAGCGACTCTCCGGGGCATTCGTGTGATGCCATCGGGCTCGCCCTCGGCCGCCCGATCGCGCTCTCCCTCGCTGGTCGGACCGGGTGCCCCCTCGCTGGTCGGACCGGGCACCCCCCCGCTGGTCCGACCGGGCCGACCCGACCTACTCACCTCCGAAGAGAGCGGCGTACTCCTTCTCCAGTTTCTTGAGCCGTTTCGAGGAGACGCCACCCAGCAGCTCGATCGCCCGGCGCAATCGCATGCGCACCATGTCCGAGCCCAGCACCTCCATCGAGCCGTAGAGCGGCGTCCACACCTTGGTGCCACTCAAGGCCACATAGAGCGGCAAATTGAGGTCGCGGACCTTGACCTCGATCCGCTCGGCGATCTGCTTCAGGCAACCCTCGATCCGTTCGGCGGTGAACTCCCGCAGCTTCTCGAGCTCCCAGACCACCATCTGCAGAATCGCTACCAGGTCTTCCACCTCCTTGCCCTTCATTTTCAGCTGCTCGAGATCCACCGCCACCTCGTCGCTGAAGAAGGGTGCGGTCAAACGGCCCCAGTCGGCCATCGTCTCGAGCCGGGGATGGATCAAGGGCATGATGCGGTCGAAAGTCTCGGTGTTCAAGGCCCAGGCTTCGAGCTGGCGCCGCAGGCCCTGGTCGTCGTAATCCTCGCGCAGGTACCGGCCGTTGAGCCAGCGCAGCTTGTCGGTGTCGAAGACCGGCCCGCCCAGGGAGATATCCTCCAGCTTCAGGTGCTCGGCCATCTGCTCGCGGGTGAACTTCTCCTCCCCATCGGGCATCAACCAGCCCATCATCCCCAGGAAGTTCAGCAGCGCTTCGGGCAAATAGCCGGCGCGCCGGTAGTAGTGGATCGAGGTCGGGTTCTTGCGCTTCGAGAGCTTGGTCTTGTTGGCATCGTTGTTGCGCAAGAGGGGCAGGTGGCAGAAGACCGGAGGCTCCCACCCGAAATGCTCGTAGAGCTTCAGGTGCTTCGGCACCGAGTTGATCCACTCCTCGCCGCGGATGACGTGGGTCACCCCCATCAGATGGTCATCGACCACGTTGGCCAGATGGTAGGTCGGCAACCCGTCGGACTTCATGATCACCTGGTCGTCGACCGAGGCCCAGTCCTTGCGAATCTCGCCGCGCAGGAGATCGTGCATCACGCACTCGCCTTCCAGCGGGATCTTAATCCGGACCACGTGCGGCTCTCCCGCCTTCGCCCGGCGTTGCGCCTCTTCGGGCGGGATCGACCGGCAGTGGCGGTCGTAGCCCAACTGGGAGGCCTTCTCGGCCTGCAGGCGGACCCGCATCTCATCGAGCCGCTCCTTCGTGCAGAAGCAGCGGTAGGCGTGCCCGGCCTCCAGCAGGCGCTCCACGTGCTCGGTGTAGATTGCCGAGCGCTCGCTCTGGCGGTATGGCGCGTGCGGACCGCCCACATCGGGCCCTTCGTCCCACTGCAACCCGAGCCAGCGCAGCGAGGAAAGGATGGCCTCCTCGGACTGCTTGGTGGAACGTACCTGGTCGGTGTCCTCGATGCGAAGGATGAACGTGCCGCCGCGGCCCTTCGCGAAGGCGTGGTTGAACAGCGCCTGGTACGCCGTACCGACGTGGGGATCCCCGGTCGGCGAAGGCGCGATGCGGGTGCGCACCTCAGTTGATGGTGATGGTGTCGGGGGTGGCGGTACCGGCGGTGGTGTCGGCGGTGGCGGTGGTGGCGGTGGTGGCGGTGCCGGCGGTGGTGTCGGCGGTGTGGACGATGCCATGGAAGACCTCATGATGGTGTCCCACGTGGAACGACCTGCCTCGCAATTGCCTACGAAAAGTCCCTGCAAGAGCCCCTGCAAGAGCCCCTGCAAGAGCCCCTACGAAGAGCCCCTGCGAAAAGAGCTGATACCGCATGCGGGCCCGATGTGGGCCCGCATGTGAAGAGAGAATGTTCGGGGTTTCAAGGGCCGGAGTCAAGCCAAGCCTGGAACGGCTCGACTCACGCGGCCCACCGTCCGGTCGATAGGGACCGTCGTAGAACACAAAGAGGTCGCCGGCGTCACCCTCAGGCAACCGCCGTCCGAGACCAACCGCCCAACGTCCTCTACCGCGAGATCACGATCCGCGCCGTCCGATCCAGACCCTGGTCCCGGGACGCCAGACGCAGGAAATACACACCGCTACCAGCCGTCTGCCCCGCCTGATCCCGGCCGTCCCAGCGCAACAAGTGCAGGCCGCCGTCCAGATGGCCGTCGTGCAGGGTGCGCACTCGCCTACCACCGGCATCGTAGAGGGCCAGCTCCACATCGGCGCCCTGCGGCAAGGCCAGGCGAATATGGCTGCCGCCGAGGGTGGGGCTACTGGCACTGAAACTGAGCGCGGAGGCGAAGGCCGTCTCACCCGGCACCGAGGAAACCGCGTCACCGAAGTTGAAGGTCACCTCATCGATCCAGAAACCAGGACCGTTGACGTATCCGTCCGAGCCAAACTGCACGCGGAAGGCGAACTCCTCGGAGGCATACTCGGAGACATCGAAGACCGCGCCGGTCCACTCTCCGGTCGAACCCGACCAACCCGGCTCGTAAGCGATGCCCGAGAGCGAAACCGACGGGTAACCGCCATAGGGGTGTACGGTCACCCACGCATTCGTGGCCGCCGACCACACCTGGACGTTGGCGCCGTCGTAGCCGGTCTCGGTCTCGCACCAGTAGTGGAAACTCAGGAAGAACACCTCTTCGCCGGAGAAGTCGTAGGTGGGGCTGGTCAGAAGCCCGTAGACGTTGTCACCGTAGTTGGCGTCCATGCCAACGCCGAAGCAGTAGTCACCGCTGAAGCCCGCGGAGGGCCCGCCGGCGGTCGGCGTGGCACGCTCCCAGATCGGATCGGAGGCGAACCCGCCGTCGCCTCCCTCGAAGTCCTCCTCAGCCGGTGAGAGCTGCCCGATCAGGCTGAACTCGGTGCGAACGTCTTCGGGAATCACCAGGCTGTCGACGTCGGCCCCGTAGCCGGGCAGATCGTCGAAGCGGAAGGTGTACGTGCGCCCGGCCGGGAAGCCGGCCAGTGTCCAGCGGCCGTCGGAGCCGGTGAGGGTGGGTTCGATCGGCGCGTCCATGGGCGTGACCCGTACACCGGCCAGTGGCGTAGCGCCATCGTCGGCGAACGCGTAACCGCGCACATCGACGAGCGTCCGCGGCTCGAGAGCGAGGTCGCCCGGCGTGGTGACGCCGCCTTCAATCATGACCGGCACGACCGCCGGCTGATGGTAGTAGGCATCGAAGGTGAGGGTATAAGCATCCGCCAGCAGCGGCAGCTCGTAGATGCCGTCGGCTCCGGTCATGGTGAATGCGCCGGTCTCCGCCACCCGCACCATCACCCCCTGGAGCGCCTCGCCGGTGACCGCATCGGTCACCTGGCCGGCCACCTCGCCGATACCGCTCTGGGCCAAGGTCCAGGCGGCGGTCAGATCCGGCCGCGGGCCGATCTGCTTCCACCCGGTCTGCGGCGTTCCGGTGGCCACGAGGATGTCCCGCGCCAGCTTGGCGTTGAGCTCGATTCCGTAGGCCGCTTTGCTGAGACCCTGGAGCACGGCCACCGAACCGGTCACGATCGGCGACGCGCTGGAGGTACCGCTGAAGCCGGCCGTGTACCACTCGGTCTCGTCCCCGCCCTGCAGGTCACCGTACCCGGTGGTGACGACCGAGTACCCCCAGCCGTGCAGATCCACTCGGCTGCCGTAATTCGTGAACCAGGCCGGTTCGAGTTCCTCTCCGTTGGTGGCGCCGCAGATGATTGCCCCCGAATCCCGGAAGTCGCGGTCGAAGAGGTTCTGGTAGACCGGGTCGTCCAGATCCTGCTCGCCGTTGCCGGCCGCCTCTACGCAGATGCGGCCGCTGGCGGTGGCCAGCAGGATCGCGTCGAAGTTATCCTGCCAGAATTCCATGCAGACATAGCCGTGCTGGCCCGAGCCGGTGGCGTTGGGGCCGGGGGAATGCAGCTCGATCAGGAAGATGTCGCCCTCATCCAGCGCCGCGGCGCATGTGTTGATGGCATCGGCCACCGAGAGTTCAGCGATCGAGACGCCGCCGACCTCGACCTCGTGGGCAATACCGGTGACGCCGAAACCGTTGCTCACGCCGCGGATCTCACCCACCACCGCAGTGCCGTGATTACGCCAGCCGACATCGTTGTAGCTGCCGCCGGCCGTGAAGAACGGATCCGGCAGGTCCTCGTGATCCCACTTCCAGGCGCCCTCGATGTCGAGGACCTTGACCGACTCGCCCTTGCCACCCGGTAAGGCCCAGACACCTTCGGCGTCCACGCCGGTGGGCGCCGGGTCCAGATAGCCCTGCTGGTATTCGAAGTTGGGGGTCGGGGGGATGGGATCGCCTCCGGCCAGGGGCACGAGGACGGGCAAGCCATCGGCCACACGGGACTCCGCGGACGCCTCGGGGGCTGCCACGCCACGGACGGCCAATTCGGCAGCTGCGGCGCGGGGGTCATAGGTGCCGGTGAACGCATCGAACCCGAGCGCGGCGGGCACGGCCACCGGCTCGAGGAAGGCCGTCTCGACGGCCGGGTCCCTGAGCAGCTCTTCCAGAAGCGCCAGCAGCTCCTCCCGCTTGGGCTCAACCTGCGGCACGAGCCGGACGTAGCGATTGAGATTGGGCAGGTCCAGACCTGTGCGCGCCTCGGCGCGGGCCCGCTCGGCGTCGATCGCCTCGGGACTGCGCGAGAAGTGCCGCTTGACCTCGAAAGGCACCGCCTGCGACGCCATCAGATGCGCGATCCGCGTGCGGGCGGCTTCGGCGGCGGAGACTTCCGGCCCAGCGCCTGCGGTGGCGCCCAGGACGGTCAGACGGCCATGATTGGCCTCCAGGCCGGAATCCTCGGCGAACTTGACCACGATGCGCCCCGTGGGCGCGGCGGTCTGGTGATCCAGCGCCGAGGCCTTCGGCGCGGCGCCCCACCCCAGCGCCGCCGCCGGCGAAAGGTTCGCCAGTGTCACTGCGACCACGGTCACCAGAGCCAACAATGAGATCGCGCCCAAGGCGCGGAACGTCTTCGAGTTCATAGCTTTCCCCCCTCCGGCCTCGACCCTCCCTAGTGAGGGCCGGTGGGCACTCGGATACGTTCCACAATTATACCGCATCCGAGGGCCGTCCCCGCCGGTGACGCCACGGGAGTGGCGCATTCCACGCAAGACCTCCACTCCCGCAACCCCCTGGCGCGGAAATGTTTCCGTCCGTGAGGCTGAAGGCGGCCGGATGGAACGTCGTCTCAATGCGCGCCCTGGGCGTGGCTCTCCGGCTGCCCGTGGGGCCGGCGAGCGCCGCCCCCCAGGTGTCTCCTGGTGCCTGAGCGGTCGTGGCCGCGCAAGCCAAGAAGTTGCGGTGGCAGCCACCCGAACCACAGAATCAACCCCAACCGGCCACTGGCAGCCCTTTGGGCAGCTGCGCGGATTGGAGCGATCAAGACACGGTGTACAAAGGAGACGAGGAGTTCGGACAACTCCGCGAACTGAGTCGGGCGTACACGATGGTGGTCAGCGATTCAGTTCGCGTGCAGAACCGGATCAAGAGCCTCTATCGTTCGCGAGGGATTCCTGCCATCGGCAAGGAGGTCTACGCGCCAGCGGCACGGGAGAAGTCGCTGCGGAAGCTTCCCGCGAAAACGCGCCCCCTGGCGGCGCTCCTTTACCAGGAACTTGACGGAGTGCGCGATCTGCAGAAGCGGTCGGAGAAGGAGATGCTCGCCGAAGCCCGCCAGCACAAGATCACCCACGTTCTGTGGTGAATGTCGAACTTAGCGGCCAGTTCCTCGGTGATCTTGTCCTCTCCCCAACCGGGCGTGTCGGCAGAGATGCGTTTGATGAAGGCGCGGACCACGCCGGCCAGCAACGTCGCCTCGTTTCAGTCCGTCCACCTGCCAAACATTGGCACAACTTCCAGCGGCCTGCCGATCAGGTCTTCCGCGTCACGGCCGTTGCCGTCTGGTGGCCCCGCGTTGAAGGCCTTCTCGACCGGCTTCCAGTTGCGGCAAAGAACGACGTCATCGGTGCTCAACCAGAAGACCCGGTCGACGGCTGGGTCGCAATCGAGTACGACCTGAACTTGCTCGCAGAAGATCCCGTTCCGATCGAATACATCCCAGACCTGGTAGATTCCTGGCGGCGGATCCAGGGCGCCACGACTCGGCAGCACCCAGAGCTTCCCATCGGCGGCGATGCGCATGTCCATGATGTCAGGATCCGTCGGGGCCTCCCGGTACTCCATCACCAGACATCCACCCACTGATACCGATCGCACCGTGTGAATGCTGTCCCGTTCGGAGGGGCGCCGAGAACGTGAGGGGTACTCGCGCGTGATTTTCCTGATGACATCTCCGCTCACCGATGTTTGCGTGATGCTGTAGTCATTTCGTTCCCCCGCGAGATAGACTGACGTGTCATCGCAAGCGAATCCTGAGATCTGGTACTGCTCGGTCTCGTGACAGACCGGTACATCATCCGAGTAGAAGAAGTCGCACGTGGCAACATGATACACGGGACCGGGCGAGAAACCGAGCCGCACGCGAAGGAGGTGGCTTCTCGTTCGCGAGCCGGCCCTCCCCGCTTCGCGAATGGGATCCACATCTGCGCGGAGCGCGACAAGAAAGCCCCTGTTCCCGGCAAGATCATCCGCGACCACCTGATGGCCGGTTCCCGGAATGAACTCACTTCCCAAATGCACGCCCTCAGTGCTGTACATGTGAATCGCGGCCGGACGGTGATCCAGAATGCAGACGGTGCTGTCATCCATCGCCAGAAGCTTCCATGGTACACGAAAGTCACCGGGGCCCTCGCCCGATTGACCAAAGCTCGCCACGCATTCCCCCCAGCGGTCAAACGCATGAACGGCGCACAATTGCCGGTCCAGCAAAAGCAAGCAGTCCCCAGCGTTGGTAAACGAGACTGGATAGCCAACCAAGCAATTGGCCCCGTCGGTGTCCAGCGGGCGACCCGACTCGAAGCCAAGTGTCTTGAGTCCCTGAGCCGGCTCGTCAGGGTTCTGGACAACCACAACGGCTCCCACAAGAGCACTCTGGGCGAGCAAGAATGCAACGCACAGAAGTAGCCTCAACACGGGCTTGTTCCCTCGCAAACGCACAGGCCACTTGGCAAGAGACGGTAGAGGCACATTGTCTCGGTCGCAACGGAAACGCAGTGTCCGGCGGCATTGCAGCCGAGCTTGGGACAAGGTGTCGGCTCGGAAGGTTGCTCTTCCGCCTGAGGCAGGACCAGAGCAGTGAAGATGGCAATCAGCAAGAGCACGCAGCACAGAAGAGGTCTCATGATATCCTCCTTCATATGTGTGAACTTCGGCACAGCACAGGACAGCAGGAGGGTTACAGAATGAAACTAGGCTGCGTGCAGCGTGTTCGTCAAGGCGCAACACGACTGTGCACGCCGCAATGCCGATCGGCCGTACTCAGCAGGAACTCCGTAAAGCACTCACGGACAGTAGTTTGGCAGATCGGCCTTCACGGTTATGGAAGACCCTACCTCTATGTCCGCGAGATCGCCCGCGTGGGCCGCCGGCCCGCGACCCTCGAACGGGTCGCGTCCACCCCTCTGGCAGATGTGCGAGAGGATCGCTGCTGGGAGGACCACATCTACCGCTACGCCAACACCGTTCCCCTGGTGGAGGAGGAAGACGCGCTGAAGGTCAACTGGTGCGAGGTAACCGTTACCTCAAAGAAGGGCAAACTCGGCCACGGCAAACAGCACCTCTCATCCGTGCCCTGACTCACTACATGTGCTTCCCTTCCTGGAAGGCACTCATGGAGTTCATGATGCGTGGACTGGAGATCGGCCCGTACGAGGTCAAATGAGCCGCCCTCAGGGCGAGCTATGCCCGGGCGACTTCACTCACAGCTATTGGGGCCCTCGCGACTGAGAAGTGACGCCCGCAACCGCGCTAACGCAGCCCCTTAGCGCCTCTCTTTCACCCCCAACCGGTCCACACCGGGGCCACGGCCCGGCCCCTCTGGACCCTTGGCCTTCTCCTGGATCCTGGGTAGCGGGATCTGCACGCCAGAATGAGAATTGCTGCGTGGGCTGCGGCTCCGCTTGATGTTTGGCTGCCGATTGCCGACTATCGGCAGAATCGCCGGCGGCCGGCCCGCGGCGACCCTGGCCAGGGTGGGGCCGCCACCATCTCAACCTCCAATCGAGGAACGATCATGAGCGAGAAAGCCTACAGCGGCAGCTGGAAGGAACAGCCCGAAGCCGCCGCCTACCTGGATGGTCTTTTCCATTCCTGCTTGCGGCACTTCCCGGCCTTGGAATGCTTGGCAGGCCGCGTGCTCGATGAAACCAGCTCGCGACTCTACGACTATGTCGACGCCTTCGTCCTGCCGGACACCGACGCGGTGACCGGCCGGTTCGTGGAGCTCGGGTTCGCGGAAGAGCCCGGCGTGGCATGCGCGCCGACAGAGACGAGCTTCCATCACCCCGGCGCGATCTTCCCGCGCATACTTCTGCGTTCGGGCGCCGGCGGCGACACGCCCCTCGGCATTCACCTACAGGTCGAGAGTCTCTCGCGCTGCCTGGCGGCGATCGGCCGGACGGCGGTGATCGCAGGCGATCCGCTGGCCCCCTACCGCCGGGCCGTCCTGACCTCGACCGGCGAGTTGGAGTGGGTGCTGAGTGAGCGCCGCGGCACGCTCGATCACGTTCCGCCGCGGACGGCACCGGACCACGCGCACCGCTACCTCCTGGGAGTCGAGCGGTGGCTGCATCGCCAGCGCCGCTACGACCGCCTGGAAGACGGCCTGACCGCGACCCTGAAACTGGCTCGCGATCTGGTGACCGACTTCGGCCGCGACGAAGCAGCCTGGATCGCCTTCGAGGCCGAGCGCATCTACTGGGAGCAGCGCAATCTGACCGCGCGCACGCAGAAGCGCCGTCTGGACGCTCTGGGCCTGGGCTGGGCCAACCATGATCACCACACCTTCCGCAGCTCGCGGCAGGCGTTCCCGCACCTCATCGAGACCCTCGAGACCTTCGGCTTCCAGTGCCGCGAGCAGTTCTACGCTGGGCGCGAGGCCGGCTGGGGCGCACAGGTTCTGGAGCACCCGGTGTGCCGCATCGCCATCTTCGCCGACGTGGATCTGGCGCCCGAAGAGGTGGAGGGCGACTTCGCGCACAAGCCACTGCCCCCACGCGCAGAGCTGGGCACGGTGGGCCTCTGGTGCGCCCTCCACGGCGAGTCGATCCTGGAGGCGGGCCTCCACCACCTGGCCGGCCGGTTCGAATTCGACCGCTTTCGTGAAGACATCACGCGCGAGGGCCGGGGAATGCTCGATCCGTTCGCCAACACCGACCTGCTGCGCCAGGCCTTCTCCGAAGGCGAGCGCTGGGCCGTCCCGCGGGACCGCTTGGAGCGACTCGTCGCGCAGAAGGTCATCGATCAGGAGCAAGCCGACCGCTTCGGGACCCAGGGGGTGATCGGCAGCCACATCGAGAACATCCAGCGCGGACTGGGTTTCAAAGGCTTCAGCCAGAAGAGCGTGAGCGACATCATCCGGCGTACCGATCCCCGGGCCGAGGGCGCGAGCGCGGGAGGAGGCCAATGAGCGACGCCTACGACAGCAGCAGGTCAGATGCGGTCTCCGATCCCTACGATGTGTTCTTCTACGAGGCCTTCGAGGAGGAGGCCGATTTGCTGGGGCAGTACCTGCCCACCGACCTGCGTGCCGGCTTCACCTGGAAGACCATTCAAGAAACCGGCCAGGTCGAGCCAGCGGCGCCCATCATCAGTACGCGCACCCAGTCGGTCCTGCCCCCGGCCTGGGCGCCCAAGCTGCAGGCAATCCTGAGCCGCAGCACCGGTTACGACCACCTGATCCACTACCGGGAGACCACCGGCATCTCGCTGCCGTGCGGCTACCTGCCGCGCTACTGCCACAGGGCGGTTGCGGAGCAGGCCATGCTTCTGTGGACGGCCCTGCTACGCCGGCTCCCACGTCAGATCGAGCAGTTTCGCCACTTCGAGCGCGACGGGCTCACCGGCGCCGAGTGCAAGGGCAAGACCCTGATCGTGGTGGGCGTCGGCAACGTGGGCTCACAGGTCGTCCGTATCGGACAGGGTCTGGAGATGCGGGTCATCGGCGTCGACCTCGAGCCGAAGGACGACTCTGTGCCCTATGAGCCCATCGAGAAGGCGCTACCGCACGCGGATGTGATCGCCTGCTGCATGAACCTGACGCCGGAGAACGTGGGCTACTTCAGTCGCGAGCGCCTGCTGGCGGCGCCGCGGGGCGTCGTGTTCGTCAACGTCGCCCGCGGGCAGATGGCGCCCTCGCGAGTGTTGCTACCGTTGCTGAGAGACGGACACCTGGGCGGCGTGGGGTTGGACGTCTTTGCCGAGGAGAGCGCGCTCGCCGTTCAGCTCCGCGGGGAAGTGCCGGGGCAAGCCATCGCGGGCGTCGGCGATGCGAGCCCGTGCGCAACCGACACCGATGAAGCCGGACCTGGCGAAGCCGGACCTGACAAGACCGGACCTGACAAGACCGGCCCTGACGAGACCGGCCCTGGCAAAACCGGACCTGGCGAGACCGGTTCCGGTGAGGTGGCCGCGGAGGTGCGCGCCACACTCGAGTTGGCGCGCACGGCCGGCGCGATCCTGACCCCGCACAACGCCTTCAACAGTGTCGAAGCCGTGGATCGCAAGGCGCAGCAGAGCATCGAGCAGATCGAGGCGTTTCGGGGCGACGGCGCGTTTCTGTGGCCGGTGCCATAGCGGCCGGCACAGCCCGGGGATGTTCTGGCCCGATCACGAGAGCGCCCGCCTTTCGAGTCCGCGAGCTAGGCGCCGAACGCCTCGTCGATCGCGCCGCGCACCGTGTCCGCATCGGCTTCCGCCGCCAGGGTGACCTGCATCCCTTCCTCCGCGCCCGCGGCGCGCTCGACCGCGTAGCGCGCGCCCGGATTGCCGGCCCATGCGCGGCGGGCCAGGCCGTGCGAAACGTCCCAGGAGAGCATGCCGCGGGCGCGCCGGTCGGCCTCGGCCGATCCGTCGAGCACCATACCGAAACCACCGTTGATGACCTCACCCCAGCCCACGCCGCCGCCATTGTGAAGCGACACCCACGTGGCGCCGCGGAACGCGTCGCCCACGAAGTTCTGCACGGCCATGTCGGCGGTCAGTTGCGAGCCATCGAGGATGTTGGCCGTCTCGCGGTACGGCGAATCGGTCCCCGAGACGTCGTGATGGTCCCGGCCCAGCACGATCGGCGCGGTGACGCGTCCTGCGCGGATCGCCGCGTTGAAGGCCAGCGCGATATCGATCCGTCCTTGCCGGTCCGCATAGAGGATGCGGGCCTGCGAGCCGACCACCATGCGGTTCTCCTCGGCCTGTCGGATCCAGCGCACATTGTCGAGCATCTGCTGCTTGATCTGCTCGTCCGCACTCGCGGCCATCTCTTCCAGGATTCCGGCGGCGAGCCGGTCGGTCGTGTGAAGGTCGGCCGGGTTGCCGGAGGTACAGACCCAGCGGAAGGGCCCGAACCCGTAGTCGAAGCACATCGGTCCCATGATGTCCTCGACGTAGGAGGGATAGGTGAAGCCGCCGTCTGGGCGGTTGATCCCCGGGGCCCCGGCGCGCGAGGCCTCGAGCAAGAAAGCGTTGCCGTAGTCCCAGAAGTTCATGCCGCGTGCGTGCAGGGAATGGATCGCGGCCACCTGGCGGCGCAGCGATTCCTGCACGCGCTCCGCGAAGCCCTCGGGATCGGCCGTCATCATGCGGTTGCTGTCTTCGAAGGGCAACCCGGCCGGGTAGTAGCCACCCAGGTAGGGATTGTGAAGCGAGGTCTGATCGCTCCCCAGCTCGACCGAGATGCCCTCCTTGGCAAGCCGCTCCCACAAGTCGACGATGTTGCCCAGGTAGCCGATCGACACCGGCTTGCGCTCGGCCACGGCGCGATCGATGCGCGAGAGCAGTTTGTCCAGGTCCTCTTCGTATTCGTCCAGCCAGCCCTGTTCGTGACGGGTCTTGAGCGGCTTGGGGTTGATCTCGGCAATGACACCCACCGCGCCGGCGATCACCGCCGCCTTCGCCTGCGCGCCGCTCATGCCGCCCAGGCCGGAGGTCACGAACAGCTTTCCCTCCAGGCCCTGGCCGGGTTCGAGGCCGAGATACTTGCGGCCCGCGTTGAGCAGCGTGATGGTCGTGCCGTGGACGATCCCCTGCGGGCCGATGTACATGAAACTGCCGGCAGTCATCTGCCCGTAGCTGGTAACGCCCAGGGCCGAGAGCCGGTCGTACTCGGCCCGCGAGCTGTAGTTGGGAATCACCATGCCGTTGGTGACAACCACCCGTGGCGCTTCCGGGTGCGAGGGGAACAGGCCCAGCGGGTGCCCCGAGTAGAGCACCAGCGTCTGCTCCTCGGTCATCTCACAGAGGTACTTCATCGTCAGCAGGTACTGCGCCCAGTTCTGGAAGACCGTGCCGTTGCCGCCGTAGGTCACCAGCTCGTAAGGATGCTGCGCGACCCGCTTGTCGAGGTTGTTCTGGATCATCAGCATGATCGCGGCGGCCTGCTTCGTTCGGGCGGGGTAGTCGCCGATCGGACGGGCCTTCATCTCGTAACTCGGGCGAAACCGGCGCATGTAGATGCGTCCATCGTTGGCCAGCTCGCGCGCGAACTCCGGCGCCAGGCTCTCGTGCATGGTTTGGGGGAAGTAGCGCAGCGCGTTCTGCAGCGCCAGCTCCTGCTCCCGCCGGGACAACACCTGCGGACGGACCGGCGCGTGGTTGATGCCCGGTTCCTCGGGGGGCATCTCGGGGATCGACGCCGGGATCCCCTGCCGGATGGCATCCTGGAACGATTGGCGCACCTGGGTGTCGCTGCTTGTCATGTCTGCCTCCCAGAAGTCATTGGCATCGGTCGTGTTGTGCGGCTTGGCCGCGTGACAGCGTTCCACGCATCTCCCACGCACCCGAGGGCGCGTACACGTGTCACCGGCGCGGAATCAGAGCCTGCCGTCAGCGCGGGCGATGATAGCGCGGATGCGGCGGAGCTGGCCACTCTGTTCTGTCCGAGGGCTCAGGCTGCACCACCGTACTGACGATGGGGGTACCAGAGAGGCGACTCAGCGCACCCGGAAGCAACAGGCAGCCCGGCCAGCCTGGCCACCCGACCCGGCCCGGCCCGGGAGTAGCCCGGACGCCCCGCAGGCCGCCATTCGTTCTCGACCGAAGGAGCCAGATATGCCAAGACGCTTCCGCGATCTCGATCGATGGTCGCATCCAACATCAGCCTGGAAAAAGGTGGCCACTCTCGCAGGCCTCCTGGTGTTCCTCGCACCGGTCTCCTGCGAAGACGATCACGGCACCGTGCCCACCACAGACGACCCGGAACTCACGCCCGCGGGCGGCACCCTGATCACGCACGTGGCCTCACCGGAGAACGGCCTCATCGCCGTTCGCGTGGCGCTCCCCGATGCTCCGCGCTACCCCGAAGGGGCGCCGGTGGTGGTGCACGCCTCCACGTTCTTCGCGGGCGAGCGCACCTTCCACCAGCACTTCGACTCCCCGCGCGTCGGCGCCATCGCGGTCTCCTACCTCCGTCCCGGAATCACCGACCCCCAGACCGGGGCCAGCAGCAGCGGAACGACCGACTACGGAGGCCCGAATCACCTGGCGGCGCTACGCGATGTGATCCGCTTCGCCTGCGGCGCGACTCCCGACACGGCGGGCCGCACGATCGACGAGCTGGTGGCCGTGACACCGCTCACCGGCAACGTCGGTCTGTTCGCATCCTCCCATTCAGGGATCGTGGCCACGAACGTTCTGGCCCATCACGGGGATCAGATGCCCAAGCTCCAGTATCTGGTGGGGCGCGAAAACCCCACGCGTGACGAGATGTACCCGCTCGAGATCGGCCACTTCACCGATACGCGGGAACAGATCGACAACCCGCACTATCACGCCGAGGAGTACACGCCCACCACCATCGTGGTCGACTATACCGGGTTGGCCTGGATCGACGATGGCATCACCCCCCACGGTCGGCCCGACTACGTCGACGGCGAGGGCAACCCGCTGGGCTACTTGCATCCGGTGATCTGCCCCAAGATGTGGAACCGGCGCTACTACTCCCGAAGTCTAACGGCTGCGCTCGTCGACAGCGGCGTGCTGGACCCGGAGACCAACTGGCCGGCCGATCTCGCCACGCCGCAGCAGGCGCGCGAGGCGTGGTCCGAGCGAATCACCGTGCACAACTACCCCCGAATCCCCGCGGCCCTCTCCCAACTCAGAGTAATGCTCGTCTTCGCGGAGAAGGACCACGTGCAGGCCGCCCCCGACAAACCCCACATTCGGCAGGCCTACGACGGGTTCACCAACGGCGCCTCCCTACCCTGGGTACGGCTCAACCCGGACCGGGTCTACGCCCAGGCCGTCAATCCGGCCTACGGAAGCGAGATGCCCGACACGCCCGCCAACACGCCGCCTGATGACTGGATGAACGCGGAGGCCTTCGGCTTCCCCGACGTGACGGCCGATACGAAGTACGAGATCCCGCTGGCCGCCATCGCCGAGATGGCCGACCGGGTGCGAAGTGAGGACTGGAGCCCGAACCTGAATGCGATGTTGTACGAATACGAGGCCGATTAGGGGACGGTCTGCTGGCGAGAGCGCCGCAGATGAAATGACCGCCGGCGGAAAGTCCGCCGGCGAGCGAGACGCATCGCGCTTCTAGGATTCCTCGCGCGAGTCGGGCTCGGCGCCTGTCCCGGGCCCCGTGCGGCCCCGACCCTCCATCCACCGGTCCATCAATCGGCCGGCGTGTTCACGGCATCCCAGACCAAAAGCCAGCGCGGCCGCCAGAGCCACGGCCCCGATGGTGATGCCGAAGAGCAGCCTTACGATATCGCCGGCGATGCCCATCTGATCGAGCGCCATGAAGACGGCCAGCACCACCACGGCCACGCGGGTCACCGGGGCAAGCGAGGGGATCCGGTCGCCGACGATCCCACCCACCGCATCCCCGGCCAGTCGGGCTACATAGAGGCCCAGGCCCAGAACGGCCAGGCCGAGCAGCACGTCTGCACCAAAGGCCAGGAAGCGGGTCACCAGCTCCACGCCGAGCTGAAAGCCGATCAGGTCGCAGGCTTCGACCACCGCGAAGAGCAGGATCGCGGCGACGGTGATGTTCGCCGCGATCCGCGACGGCGCGCGCTTCGGATCCGGCGCTGGCACCCCGATCATGCGCGCGATGCGTTCGTCGCCAACCGCGCGCACCACCCGGGCCACCAGTTTGCCCAGCAGGCGGGCCGCCACATAGCCGACCGCCAGAACCAGCACCGCCAGTCCCAGATTCACCAGGTCATCGCCGAATTGATAGGTAAATTCTTCGAACATGTCTGTCTCCCCAAAGCCCTACCTGCCCGGTGTGGCATCTTCCCCTTCCGCGCTGCGGTAGCGCGGATCGAGCCGGTAGGCATCATAGCGGTCCAGGTCGTTGCTGCGGATCGTCAGCGCCACACGGCGCACGTATTCCTCACCCAGCTCGCTGTAGTTCTCGAGATGTTCGGCCAGCGCGAGGGGATCGCGCACTTGCGTGCGCGCCCGGCGGAATTCGCTGTAGGGCCCTCGGCCCAGCGTCAGGAAGTAGTCCTCCACCGATCCCAGCAGGGAAGGGTAGCGCTTGACGTAGACGCGGTAGTCGCCCCGCGTCTCGCCGGCGGGAATGCGGGGCTCGTTCTCATCGAACGACCAGACGCCGAAGACATTGAGCCCCTCACGGAAGAAGCGCGAGGTTCCCCAACCGCTCTCGAGTGCCGCCTGGGCCATGACCAGGCTGTTGGGATGGTCTCTCAGTCTCAGCATGAGCTGGCGCACGTTTTCCGCGCGGTAACGCTCCAACATGGCCTGGAGCCACAGATCCTCCTCGGACGTGCGCTCGGAAAGAGAGTCGATGCGCGCGATCTCCCGGCGCAGATTCGCCAGCTTGTGTTTGGCGATCAAGACCGAGGGCAGGAGCATGTCGAAGAACTTCTGCTTCTTCTCATCCACGGGCAGGCCGGCCAGCGATACGCCCCGCGTATAGGTCACCGGCGGGACGGCCGGACCGGAGAGCGACTCGATGTCCTCGGGAGAGCGCAGGGGCCGGTAGAGCACCTCGAGCCCCTGGGGCTGCGGACGGCGGTCGCGATAGCCCGCTCGCAGAAGCAGCCCACCGGCGATGAGGATCGCCGCCACGGCGATCAGGATCATCGGAACGGCGCCGTGTCGCATGGTCTTCCCGACTAGAAGATGAGCACCCTTTGTCGACGGGTGTCATCTTCGCCCACGAGACGATAGAAGTACACCCCTGGTGTCACCTTCCGGCCGAGCTCGTCGCGGCCGTCCCAGGAAAGCCGGTGGGCACCGGCGGCTTGCCATCCGCCGGCCAGACGCCGCACCTGCCGCCCGCCGAGGTCCAGCACCACCGCCTCCAGACGCTGGGCGCTGGGCAGCTCGAAGGCGAGTTCGCTGAAGCCGCGCGTGGGATTCGGCTGAGGCGCCTCCAGCACGATGCGCATCGGCGAAGATGGCCCCGCCCCCGCGTCCGTTCCGTCGAGCCCGGCGTACCCGTTGGCCACGGTCACGACCATCGAGTCGGACGCCGCATTGCCGGCCACATCGAAAGCGGTCACCTGCACCACATACTCGCCGTCTGGAATCACTCGGGTGTCCCAGCACTCCAGGAAGTCTTCCTCTTCGTAGACCAGATCGCCATTCGTGTTGGTGAGGATGTAGTAGAACTCGCGCGCACCGTAGTCGCCCTCGGTGAAGCAGGTGCCGTCCTGCTTGTAGAACAGGTCGACCAAGAAGGGATCGATCGGGCCGCCCGAGTAGGTGTCGAGCGCCATGTCGTAGTAGATCGCCAGCAGATCATCGATAACCGGGCTCCCGGGATCGCCCAGGGGATGGATCGTTAGACGCACCTCCTGCACCGTGCAGACCCAGTCGGTCAGGATCTGGTCGCCGATGTGCGCGATGATGTCCACCTGGCCGCTCAGGGCTCCGGGATCCTGATAGTTGGAGGTCTCGTTGCGACAGAATGCCAGCAGATCCGAGCCGACCGCCGGCTCGAACTCGGGCGGCTGGGTCTCGGTCTGCTCCACGAAATCGAGGTGCGGGTTGTCGGGGCACAGCCAGTTGCCGTACCACTCCACGCCGGCGTCCCGGATGCGGGCGAAGTGGATGTGGGTGAAGCCGGCCACCGGCCAGTCCACCAGGGCGCCCAGATACTGCCCCTCCTCCACGTAGTCGCCCACCTGGACGGCAATGCTGTTTTGCTCGAGATGGGCGTAGAGGTAGCCCTCGCACTCGCCGGCACCGGCGGAGTCACCCACCGCCACCCGCCAGTGCCACTCACCGCTGGTCGTCAGGATCGCCTTCACCCAGCCGGCCTTGACCGCGTAGATCGGCTGATCGGCCTCGCCCATGACGTCCACGCCCGGATGCATGTAGGGCGCGCCGCCGTAGTACTGGAATTCGCCATAGGTATTGCCGATCGGGTTCTGGCTGTTGGGCTCGGTGGGCCAGCGCAGGCCGTCGCGGGTCAGAGGGAGATCCGCCGCCTGCGGAATGCGTCGTTCGGCGGCATCGGCGACCGACAGCGCCGTGCCTTGCTCATCGAGTAGATACGTGCGCTCCCACTGCTGGTCGCGGTCGTAGCGCCGTTCGGTGAGACGGTAGACCTCCCCCTGCCCGGCCTTGCTCGATAAGCCCGCGCGGGCTAGCTCCCACAAACGCCAACCCTCGGCTGCGCGGTGCAACACGGCGATCCGCCCGTTCCCCAGCTCCACGCGCAGCAGCCGGTCGCTGCCGAGCAGCAGGGCGCTTCCGGCATCCGGCGACAACAGCATTTGCTGGGGAACGAAACCGATGGGCAGCGCAACTCGCTCGTCACCCCCGGGGTGTGCCACCAGCAGCACGCGAGCCGCGTCTTCGTGGGGTGTGGCAGCGGGCAGCACCACACACAGGCGCCCATCGTTGGTAGGGGCGTAGGGCCGGCCGTTGGGGCCGGTCACAGACTCACCGGTGGAGAGGTTGTAGCAACGGACCCCACGGCCCGATCGGACCGCCAAGAACGACTGTGCGGGGCTGAAAACCGGGTCGGATAGGCGCATCAGCTCATCGGTCCACAGCGTCCGACCGCTCGCATCACATCGCTCGATCCGGCTGGGAAGCGTGCGGGTATCGGCCGTATCGATCCGAAGCGTCCCCCCGCCCGCCAGCTCGTACACGCTCGGCCCCGTCTCGAAGGCAAAGGCCCGCTCTGCCGAAACCGAACAGAGCATGCAAAGCGTGCAGAGCGCGCCCAACAACACCCAGACCGTTGCGATTCTCATCGGTCACCCCCCCTGTGGTGATGGCATCCTCGCCGGTGGGCATCTCGGACCGCCCACGTCTTGACATTATAGCGAAGATGACCCTCTCCATGGGGCTCGATGCCAAGCCAGGAGACCACAGGAGCTCATCTGAGCCGGTCGCGCACCAGCTCCTCGATCACCGCGTGCGCCAGTGCGTAGCCGAAGATGCCGGGGATCGTGATCTGGCTGGGCAGCCGGTTGCGAATCCGGCCCTGAGTGTTCTGCGGCTCGCTGGGATCGGGCGGCAGGACGGGGCCGCCCTCTTCGAGGGAATACACGCACTGGATCGGTCCGGCCACGCCGCGGCGGCGCAGGCGACGGCGAATCTGGCGGGCCAGTGGACAGCCGCTCGTCTCACTCAGCTCGCCCACGCGAATGCGAGTGGGATCCCGGCGGACCGAGGCCCCCATGCTGCTGACGACGGGCAAGCCGGTTCGGATGCAATGCTCCAGGAGCGCAACCTTGGGATTGAGGCTGTCGATCGCATCGGCCACGATGGTGGGCCTCGGTGCGAACAGCGTCTCGGCCTGATCCAGGTGGAAAAACGCCAGCGAGGTCCGCGTCGTCGTATCGGGGCAGGTTCGGGCCAGCTGTTCGCACAAGAACTCCGCCTTCAGGCGCCCCACATCTTCGGGTCCGGCCCCCGGAAAGCGGTTCAGCGACGAAGGGGTCAGCCGGTCGTGATCCGCCAGCACAAGGTGGCCCACCCCGGTGCGCGCGAGAGCGATCGCGGCATGACTGCCCACCCCGCCGAGTCCCAGAACGGTGACACACGCCTCGCGCAAGCGGGCGAACCCGTCCTCGCCGTAGAGGTCGATGACCCTCGTGAACCGCCCCGGTGGGGTTCCTGGCTCAACCGCACGCGGAGCACTTCCCGGGTCCCGCCCAGGCGCCGGCTCGGGTGAAGATCCGAGCCCGTTCCCGGGCTCACACCCATCCCTCCTATCCTTCGATTCGAAAGAGTCGTTTGGCATTCTCGGTCGTCGCCGCGGCGACCTCCTCCACGGACATTCCCCGAATCTCGGCCAGCGCCTCGGCAATCGGCCGAACATGGCGCGGCTCGACCTGCTCCGGCGGCACCTCTTGCAGGCCGATCGAGGGAGCGTCGGTTTCGAGTAACAGCCGGCCGAGCGGAGCGCCGGCGGCGCCCCGGCGGGCCCGCTTCGCATGCCGGCGCGTGATCCCTCCGCCGTAGGACAAATGCAAGCCCAGCGCAAGAAAGCGCTCGGCTAGCTGGGGCCCCCGCGTGAACGCATGGACGAGCCCCGAAAGCTTGGGCGCATACGCGGCCAGGACGGCAAGCATCTCCTCGAAGGCACCGCGGCAGTGGAGGGCGACGGGCAGGTCCAGTTGCACGGCCAGGTCGAGTTGCGCCTCGAGCGCGCACAGTTGCACCTCGCGGCCGGGCGAAGGCACCTTGAAGTCGAGACCGATCTCCCCCACCCCCACCCCCACTACCTCTGGCCCAGAGAGAACCTCCTGGAGACGATTCAGATCAAGCGGCTGATCAGCGACCCAGGGATGAAGCCCGTACATAGCGTGAACGCCCGGCCGGCGCGCCAGGTCGGCCACCGCCGGCCAGGACGTCAGGTCATAGGCCGGCACGATGATCCGCCGGACGCCCGCGGCCCGAGCGCGCTCGAGCACCGCGTCAGGATCCCGCGACAGCGGCTCCATGAACAGATGGCAATGGATATCGACCAATTCCATGGGCAGATGATGCACCTGCCCACCGGCGGGATGCAATAAGGGAGAGCCAGAGCCCACCGGCTCCGGCAATGAGAGCGCCGACGTGGTCAGCTCATCGGAGCAGAACCAGCCGTCCTCGTCCGGCCGGCTTGTCGCTGACGGTCAACTGGATGAGATACACCCCATTGGCCAGCATGGCGCCGTCATCGCGAACGCCTGGCCAGTGGATCTCATGCACGCCCGGCGCCACCGAACCGCTGAATACCAAAGCCACCCGGCGACCCACCAGGTCGAAGGCAGCCACATGCATCGGTGTCCTCTCATGGGCGCGGTTTGTCAGCTGGATCACCGCTATGCCTCGGCATGGGGACACGACCCGAAGCTCGGCCAGCTCATCGGAGACCCAGGAGTCGTCCAGGGCTTGGAACTCACAGCCCACCGGCAACGCTCCAATGAGGCCGCATTCGGGGTTGGGAGGTGAGTGGGGTGCGCACGGGGATCCGTCGTGGAGCTTCACATTGTCGTTGCCCATGTCGCAGAAGAGAGGATTCTCGCAGATATTGCCATCCACCCCAAACTGATCCGCGATCTCATCAATCCAATCGCCCTCGAGGTTCCCGTAAATGTTGGTGCAGTCGAGGTCAAGTTCGCTGTCCGGATCGACCCGTACCGCCTCACCATCGGGCGAGAAGGCGATGATGCAATGGCTAACGGTGAGCGTGGCAGAATCGCAGACATAGATCCCGGCCGCCTCCTCGGTGGCGGCGTTCTGAACGAAGGTGCAGTTCTCCACCAACCCGGAGGCGTTTCCGAAATGGATGGCTCCTGACCACTGGGCCACATTCCCCAGGAACACACAGTCACGAAACAGCACGTCGCCCGCATTGCACACAGCCGCACCGCCCACAACATTGGCCGTATTCCGGACGAACGTTGAACCATACACCCGGCAGTTTCTGGAGATGATGGCACCGCCCCATTCCCCCGCGTTCCCCTCGAAATGGCAGTCGGTGATGGTGAGGTCCGTTCCAATCTCTCCGATCGCACCGGCCCCCGTCGAGCCGATCGCCTCATTGTTCAAGAACGTGCAGCGGAGAATCCGTGCCGTGTCGCCGTAGCAGAAGATTGCCCCGGCTACTTGGGCGCGATTGCCAATGAACTCGCAGTCTTCGATTCTGATGGAAGACAAGTCGAATCGAATGGCTCCGCCCATCGACGCAATCGACTCATTCATCGTGAAGGTGCAATGCGATAGGTAGGGGGCACCGTTTGCACAGATTAAGCCCCCCCCCACATAGTGCGCACGGTTCTTCTGGATCACACAGTTCTCAATCGTCGGGGATGACCCAGCGATGTAGATGCCACCGCCTTCTCCCTCTGTGTATCCGTTTTGCACAGTCACTCCACGAAGCACCAGGCCCGATGTTTCACCATGATTGATACTGAAGCCGCGGGCCAAGCCCTCTGCGTCTATGACGCAGTCGTCAGGGTTCTCACAAATGGATGAGAGGAGCACGTTGCGGCCGTTCGTCGATATCCCCCTGTTCCCCACTCCGGTATAGTGGCCGTCTTCCAGCAAGATCGTGTCGCCGTCGGCCACCGAGTTGAAGGCGGACTGAATGTCGGGGAAGCTGCCCGTACCCTGGGGATTGAGCACATAGGTGCTCGCCGCAGCGGACGCGCTGAAGACCCAAAGCCATGCAGCCCAGACGATCACGCTCCTGGTCACTTTCGCCTCCTCGAATGGAGCGCTTGACAAGACACCCTTCCTTAATATTCTGATCATTAGTGGATGTGATGTCAAGAACGTAACGACCATCGGGCATTGAGCCGCTGTGCGGCGCCATTTGACCTGTTTGCGCCAGCGCCGGAGGAGAAGACCCCTTCCATCTTGCCAACATCCGCATGCCTATTTGCGTCGATGTCCTCGAGAAATCTCTCTTAATGGGTTTTTCCTGCCAACTGCAATGCGACAAGGAGGTTGACATGTGTTGCCCCTCGAGGAGAAAGGCTGCGCTGTTGCTCGTTTCTTGTGCCATAGCCTTGGGTCTCGTGTTCCAAGTCACCGAGAGTGCTGCCGATTGGCCGATGTTCCGGAGGAATCGGGAACATGCAGGGCAGACGCAGCATGATGGAGCGGAGAACGGTTACTCGGCCTGGGAGTACACAATTCATAGGCCTCCTGGGTGGCCCCAAAGCGAACCACTCATCTGGGCCTCCCCCGTAGTCGCCGACACACTTGTTTATGCAGCAACACGACACGGCTTCATCTACTGCTTTGGCATTCAAGGCGGAGACTCGCTGTGGGCCGTTCAAGTCTCCGACGCCATTGCCTGCACTCCGGCCGTTTCCGACGGACGTCTATATGTAATGGGAGGGAGAGGTGACCGGCGCATGCATTGCATCGACGCGTCGGACGGGGATAGCATTTGGGCAAGTATGGAGCTGAGCCCAAGTCAGAACGACTGGAACACTGACGATGTCACAGCGGGAAGACAGTGGGTCGACTCCTCGCCTGTGGTCGTCGGCGATTCAGCTGTCTATGTTGGCGCAAGGAACGGCACCCTCTATCGGTTTGACGCTGCAGATGGCGACACTATCTGGACGGTGCGCCTCGGAAAAGCCATTTGGTCTTCCCCAGCATACTTAGATGACAAAGTTTACGTGGGGACCTACGGCATCCACGACAGCCTGGCGTACAGCAGAAGTGGGGTGTATTGCGTTGACGAGGATGATGGCCGCATTCTCTGGAAGTACTCCTATGATGACGGCAACTGCTGTGGAACCATGGGCTCCCCTGTAATTGACGGGGTCTATGTCTATGTCGGCGTGAATCGTCATACCGGCACATCGAACGTCGGTGGGGCGGTAGTAGAACTCGATACTATGGATATTGTCTACCGAACAGCACCCCCAAACATATACCTCTACCCACGTTGGATTGTCGACATCGAGTGTGATGTGCGAGGCACTCCAGTCCTCATGGACGGGCGCATCGCTGATGAAAGGTGGCTCTATGTTAGTTCCGGAAGAGGCCTCTACGCGATTGCCACAGAGACAGATTCAATTCCCAGGTACAGACTGGGAACAAGCAGTGCCATAGGTGTTAGGCCCGGGGGGACTCAGATGGAGTACTGGTCCTCACCTGCTTCATCTGCCCGCAACACAATCGCTGAGCGCGAAACGCTTTTCTTCGCTGGTTCAGGCGGGCAGGGGGGCGGATTCGCAATCTATGGTCTAGGAACTGATCTTGCGACACTGTGGAGAAGCGACTCCATAGGGACTTCATCCTGTAGGGGATCCTGGTCCTCACCAGCTGTTGTCAGCGGAAGGGTGATTACTTGTGACAACAATGGCACCGTGTATTGCTATGTTGATGACCCAAATGGAGGTGGACGTCTAATCTCCCCTGCCCCATCACTTCGTAGGGAGACGCAGAGGACGCCGATTATGGGGGCCGTTGCTGGGCAGTCAGGAATTGCGACGCAGCCGAGAGCTCTGCCAAACCCATTCTCGGACTGTACCATTATTCACTTCAGCATCCCCGGGGCTGAGGCGAGAACCGTGGAGCTGGCAATCTACGACGTGCTTGGACGGAAGCTGCGCTCCCTGATTAGCGGTGAAATGATGACTGGTCCTCATGCTGTGACTTGGGATGGACGGACAGTGAATGGGACAAAGGTGGTTCAAGGCGTCTACTACTATGTTCTGCGAGTAGGAGACAGGGAGACTCCGCATCAGATGCTAGTTGTTCGATAGCCCGGTCGTCCCGGCGGACGATGGCCCGCCGGGACCGTTCCGTACAGACCGGTGTGTACTACATGCGGTTCGGGCTCTTCCGCCCCAACTCCTCCAGCACCTTCCCGAGCTCGGTGACCGTGCGGCCAAAGGTCTCGAACGCGCTCTCGAGCGTCTTGCGATCGGTCAAGTCCACCCCCGCGCGCTGGATCAGCGCCAGCGGATCATCCGATCCACCCGCCTTGAGCAAGCCCAGATACTGATCGCGCATCTGTTCGCTCTCGATCACCCGCTGCAGGAAGACCTGCGAGGCGCAGAAGCTGGTGGCGTACTTGTAGACGTAGAAGTTGTAGTAGAAGTGCGGCACCCGCGACCACTCGAGCCCGATGCGCTCATCGGCCTTCAGGCCCGGGCCGAAGTACTGGGCATTCAGGTCATAGTAGGTCTTCGACATACTCTCGGGCGTGAGCGGTGTGCCGGCGGCGTCCATCTCGTGGATGATCTTCTCGTACTCGGCGAACATCGTCTGGCGGTAGACCGTGCCCTTGAAGCCATCGCACAGGTGATTGAGCAGGTAGGCGCGGAACCGCGGATCGGTCTGCTTCTCGAGCAAGTACTTGAGCAACAGCCCTTCGTTCAAGGTCGAGGCAATCTCGGCCAGGAAGATCGGATAGCGCGAGAACCGCGGCGATTGGGCCTGGTTCGCCAGGTAGGAGTGCATCGAGTGTCCCAGCTCGTGGACGAGCGTGAAGACGTTCGACAGCGTGCCCTGGTAATTGAGCAGGATGTAGGGCAGTGAGTCGTAGCACCCGCTCGAGTACGCGCCGGAGCGCTTCCCCCGGTTCTCGTAGACATCGATCCAGCCATCGGTGAAGGCCGTCTTGAGGACATCGACGTACGCCTTGCCCAGCGGCTCGCACGCCTCGAGCACCCACTGCTGGGCCTCTTCGTAGCTCACCTTGACCTCGTACTCAGGGACCAGCGGCACATACACGTCGTACATGTCCAGATCCTCGATGCCGAGCTGACGCTTGCGCAGGTCCAGGTAGCCGTAGTAGTGCTCCAGCGCCGCGTGCGTGGCCGAGATCAAGCTCTCGTAGAGATCCTTCGGCACGTTGTCTTCATGCAGCGAGGCCTCCAGCGCCGACGGATAATGCCGCGCCTTGGCCATGAAGTTCTGCAGCTTCACCTGCGAGGACAGCGTGCTGGCCAGCGTGTTGCGTACGCCGCCGTAGGTGTCGGCCAGGGCTTCGAAGGCATCCTTGCGGACGCGGCGATCCTTGTTGAGCATGAAGAGGATGTAGCGGCCCTTCGACAGCTCGACCAGGTTCCCATTCTCGTCCTTGAGCTCGGGGAAGGTCAGATCCGCGTCCGTCAAGAACTGGAACGCCTTGCCCGGAGCGGCGAAAACCTCGGCGGCCTGCGAAAGCAGGATCTCTTCCTTATCCGACAGCGTGTGCGGCTTGCGGCGCAGCAGGCGGATCATCGCGTACCGGTCCTTCTTGAGGACCTCCGATTCGGTCCAGGCTTTGAGGTCCTCCTCGGAGTTCGCGAGAATCTCCGGCGTGGACCATGCGAGCCGGGCACCCGCCTCGGCCAGCTTCGCTTGCATGCGCGACATCCGGGCCTGGTTGCCGTTGTGCGCGGTATCCTCGTCCTGCTTCAGGTGAGCATAGACGTAGAGCTTATGAATCATGCGATCGAGCTCGATCTCCTCGTCCAGATAGCCGGCCACGGCCTCGGCCGAGTTGAGCTGGCCGCGCATCTTCTCGAGCGGCTCGACCATCGAATCGATCTTCTTGTAGTCGGCTTCCCAGGCCTCGTCGCTCTCGTAGAGCTGAGCAAGGTCCCACTGGAAACTCGGATCGAGGGACGAGCGCTCCGGCACGGCCCCCATCCCGCCGTCATTGCCTTCGGGGTGGAAAATGCTCTTCATCGTTTGACTCCAATCCGCTCTGGGCTGCGTAGGGTTTCCTGAACACACGAAGGTCTATGATTGCATCTTCGCGGCCGGATCGCAATTCTGCGCCAGGGGGGCGCCCGGGATTTTGCGCGATCCGGCTGAACACCCGGGCAGGATCACCCGTCTTATGGCCAGAGAGGATCAAGACGCGTGGAGGGGGCAGGGCTTGAACTCGATGGACGACGCAGAGCTTGCGGCCTTGTGTCAGAAGGGTAACCTGAAGGCATTCAACCGGTTAGCACGCCGGTGGGAGGGCCCGCTCTTCCTCTTCATCCGCCGCATGGTCGGCAATGACGAGGACGCCCGGGACGCCTGTCAGGACACCTTCCTCAAGGCCTACCAGAACATCGGCCGGCTGCGGGACCCGGCCAAGTTCAAGGCGTGGCTGCATCACATCGCGCTCAACCTGTGCCGCGACCGGGGCCGGGCGGCCAAACACCGTGTGGCCCAGCCCTACGAGGAAGGCATCCGCGAGGACGAAACAGCTCCCCGCTACGCCGGTCGCCTCGAGGCGACCGACCAGGCGGCCGAACGCAGCAGCCTGGCGGGCTTGCTGAGCGATGTGCTCCGGCGGCTCCCAGAGGAGCAACGAACCGCGATCCTATTGCGGGAGTACCAGGGGTTCACCACCGCCGAGATCGCGGAGATCACCGGGGTTCCCCAGGCCACGGTCCGAACGCGGATCTTCTACGGCATGAAAGGATTGCGTCGTTATCTCGGCCAGAGGGGATTCTCGGATGCCACCCTCGGCGCCGAGGGACAGGCAACGAGCCAGAGAGCTACCAACAACGCGCAGGACCGTCAGCGACGTAGAGAGCCATCAGCGACCTACAGAGGCAGCAACGATCTAGAGGGCCATCAACGACCTACAGAGGCAGCAACGATCTAGAGGGCCATCAACGACCTAGCCGACATAGATGAGGTCACACGGAAAGGGAGATCGGACAGCCATGACCGAAACACCACTCGATCCAAGACGCGAACAGATGATCGCGGCGCTCTACGGCGAGTTATCGCCCGAGGAGATGCAGGGGTTCCAAGCCCTGCTCAAGGAAGACGCCGATCTCGAACGCGAGTGGGAAGAGCTACAAGGTACGCGGGCCTTCTTGCAGAAGGCCGGCGCCGAGATGGAAGCCCAGTCCGCCGAGCAGGCCGAAGTGTTCTCGTTTCTGATGCCCGGGCAACCGGATCCGGCCTCGCGGATTCCTCGGCCAGCTCGCTGGCGCAGGCTCCTGCTCTCTCCCGCAACCGGCTTCGCGGCCGCCGCGCTCACGCTGGCGGTCCTGGTGTTCGCCGGCCTGCGGATCGACCGGGTCGAAGGTGGAATGGCCATTCGCTTTGCACCGGGTGCCGGGCAAGCCGGCCTCGCCGCGACCGCGCCTCGCCAGACCACCGATGGGCCCTATACCGCCGAGAATTCCCGAGCCGTCCGGAACCCGGCCCTTTCGGGGGGCATTCCTCTGGATACGGCCTCGGGACCCGGCGCGTCCGCCGGGAGCCACGACGGGAGCTTCGCCGGGACCCACGCCGGGGCCAACGGCGGGGGCCACGGCGGGGGCCACGGCGGGGGCCACGGCGGGGCCCACGACGGGACCTTCGCCGGCACCGGCAGCGGTACCACCTACGCGGTGACGCAGGCGCAGGCCGATGCACTGGGCGGGTACGTGACGCGCGCGGATTTGGCCGTTTTCGCCGATCAGCTCATGCGCATGACCGAAGACCGGCTGCGCGAGACGCGCCAGGTCACCCGCAGTGAGTTCGTCTATCTGCTCAACGAGTTCAATCAGACGTTGGGTGAGCAGCGGCTCAGGGAGCAGGTGCGATACGATTCTCAGCTCGAAGACATATGGCTGGGTGTCGTCGGCATGATGGCGGCTGGAGGCAATCCCGCCTTCCAGGGGCAGTCAGCCAATCCGCAAGACGTGCGGGTCTCCCCCGCGCGCCAGGTGGCGCCCGATCAAGAGGAGGGTAGATAAGATGACAGACCAAACCACCTTCAAACGTCCGGGGATGCTCGCGGCCGCGGCACTGGCGACGGTCCTACTGACCACCCTGGTGATCCCGATGGTCGTCTCGGACGCGCAAGCCCAGGAGGTCCCCAGTCGCCTGAAGAAGCAGATCCGCATCATGGAGAAGGTCATCAACGAGGTTCTCGAGGAAAGCCCAAACCTCTTGGTGCACTCCACCACGCCGAGTCATGGCATCTACCTGAACGGCTTCGGCGCGCTCTTCACGTTCGAAGCCTCCCTGGTAGGCGGATTCGGGTGGAGCACCTGGGAGTTCGGGAAGAAGTTCGACGTGTCCAACCTGTTCGGGAACATCCAGATCGAGCGCGATGGCGGCCGCATCATTATCCACACGCCCGAGAAAGGTGAGGAGGAAGCCCAGGTCGAAGTCGAGGACGAAAAGGGCAACGTCGAGCACAAGACGATCGAGGACATGCGCGCCGAGGCCCGCGAACGCGAACAACAGCTCTACGAGGACGGCAAGATCGAGCTGATCGACACGCTGATCGACTACGGTGAGACGCTCACCGGCCTCGAAGACGACGAGTACATCGCCATCGCCGCCTATCTGGGCGAGGAGGAACTTTTCGAGAAGCGTGAGATCTCGCGCCTGGTCATCCGGATCAAGATGGGAGATCTACGCGACTACTCGGACGAGAGCATCAGCCGTGACCGGCTCCGCGAACGGCTCGTGGTGCAGGAATACTAGCGGCTCCGGCCCTCTCGGGAACGCTACGTTGGCTGACCGCGAGAACGACCGCCCCCTCCCGGCCGGCTGCTCCCCCCGGAAGGCGCAGCCGGCGGGCAAGGCCGGATTCGGGCCCCTCCCGGATCCGGCCTTCTTCTCGCGCGCCGGCGAGCTCACGCTCACCCGCGACGAGCAACTCACGCCCTCGCCGCCATCGCCGCCCTAGTACCACCACTTGACCGTGAAGAGTAGGTTCGATTGCCCGCTGTACATGCCCACGGTGGAGAACTCCTCTCCACCGAAGATGTTCATCTTGAGTCCCAGCTGCAGATCCTCGTAGCTCGGCAATGTGTAGGTGACCGAGGGGCCGAACCAGATCGAACCGGAGGCGAACTGGGCCATGCCGGTCAGACCCGTCGAGAGGTGATCGTCCTTGAATCCCTTCGAGAAGTGGAAGGACCAGTTCACATCCAGCGCGCCCTGAGTGTAGTAGTCCTCGTGGTTGAACCGGGTCGTGAGAATGAGCTGGTTCGATGTCAGAATCCGCAGATTGGGGATCTCGTAGTCGACCCCGGTGATCCAGGTCAGCGCGGCGTGGCTCTTGGGCTTGCCACGCACCTCCCCCACCCCGTAGTAAAGCATTTCGGCGAAGGCCTCCTCCGAGTCTTCGGGATCGAACAGACGGAAGTACTGCTTCCCGCCCTGAAACGCGACCTCCGACCGCAGTGCCACCGGGCCAAACGTACGCGCCGCCGCGGCGCCGAAAACGGTGACCCTCCGGAAGAGCATGTGGCCGTCGATCGAGATCACGAGTCCCTGGCCCGGCAGCCCGTCGATGGTGCCGGTGGCCATGACCGTCCGCACCTCCGCCGTGGGCATCGGGTCGATCGTGCTTAGCAGGTAAAAGTCGATGTCGTAGTCACCCTTGAGCATGTTCATCTTCGTGCCGAAGGAGGCGGTGCTGAGGTCCTTGTCGGGCTTCTCCATCTCGTCGTAGGTGGCCATGAAGATGAACCAGTCGAGTCCCATCTCGTTGGGTTCCAAGTAGGCGCCCTCGGTCGGGTAGATCGCCATGGGTGGAAACCACTCATCCATGCGCGTATCCCCATCGGCGTCGGTCTCGGCCTGAGGCACCTGTGAACGGATCCAAACCGGCGAGAAAAAGCCCTCCAGAGAATAGTCACCGAAGTAGTAGTTGACGCGGATGCCGGCCTGCGCGATGCGATCCTCCAGCGTGGGGAACACGAACGGGTCCCGCAGGTCGCGCGCGGTCAGGACATCAAAGGGCGAGACCAGATCCGCCTTGCCCCAGACGATCTTCTGCAGTCCGACGCGAAAGTCCAACTCTGCGAGGCGGAAGTCCACGTAGGCCTCGTCGAGACGAACCTCGCCGCGGTCGGAGAAGGCGCGGGCGGGCTCGGAGGTGTGCTCCAGATCCAGGGTGAGCTGGGAAGATACGCCGCCGGGGTAGGTCCCGTAGAGGCCCAGTCGGGCCTTGTTGATCTGCGCCACCACGGCCCTTTGCTCGTAGGTCGAGAGACCGATCCGAAGATCCTCGGCCCCCGCCATGCGGAGCGCATTGCCGGTGCTGAGAAAACCACCCACATCGAAGTAGGTGTTTTCGCCACCAAACTCGAGCGCGCGGCCGGCTCCGGGGAGCAGAGCGCACAGCGCTCCGGCCCACAGGAGAGCCCACATTCTGGAGCCGCGCCCCGACCGGTGCCGGACGATGTTCCCTCTGCGAGCCCCATCCTGAGCTCTCAGCATGACCAGCATGACCACCATGATCATCCCCATCATGACCACCTTCAGCACCACGGCCTTCACCATGATCGTCTCTCGCATGAGTGTCTCCCGCCTGAGCGTCTCGGGCTTGACCGTCGCCCGGGCACCGGCACGATCGGCCGGGTCGCAATCAAGAGCGCCGGAAGCACGACCAGGTCGGCCCCTAGCGCGGTCAGCATCGTCGTACCGGTGAGCAGGCCCACCGAGCTGATCATCTCGAACCTCGACAGGGTGAGGATCAGGAATCCGAAGAAAAGCGTGACACTGGTGTAGACCATGGGACGGCCGATGGCGAGGACGCTTTCCCGCGCGGCTTGCCGCCGGTCACGTCCTTCGCGCTGCCGTCGCTGGTAGTCGATGAGAAAGTGGATCGTGTCGTCCACCGAGATCCCGATCGCAACGCAGGCGATGATGCTGGTGCCGATGTTGAGGGTGATCCCCGACCAGCCCATGAGCCCGAAGACGATCAAGATCGGCACCGCGTTGGGAACCATCGATAGCAGCCCCGCCCGCAGGGAGCGGAAGAGCAGCGTCATCACCACGAAGATGATCCCCAGTGCCAGTGCCAGGGAATTGCGCTGGCCGCGGGCGACCGCTTCGGTGGCGCGTGTCAGCACCACCAGCGTACCGGTCGGCTTGGCCGTGTAGCCCGCCGGCAGCTCTTCCTGCGCGAAGACCTCGATCTCATCGAGAGCCGCCAGGATCTCGCTCGATCCCACCAGATTGGTCCGCGCGAAGACAGTCATCTGACTGAAGTTGCCGTTGACGTAGCGCTCCATGGCACCGGGATCGTGCGAGATGCTGAAGAGCAGAATCTCCTCCTCGATCACGCCGCCGTCGTCGGGAATCACGAGCGAGTCGGGATCATCGTAGCTGAGGGCCGAGTGCAGGCGCTGGAGGTGACCCACGATCGAGACCGCCTTGTCCACGCCGACCATGGCCTCCATGCGATCCTCGATGCGCGCCACCGCCTGCAGCAGGGCCGGCTCCTTGATACTGTCCGCTTCCGGGCCCTCGATCACGAGGAAGAACGTCGAAGCGCCAGCCAGCTTCGCCGAGACGATGTCGCTCGTGCGGCGTATCTCGGAGTTCTTGTCGAAGTAGGAAAGGAAGTTCGTGTCGACGCGCAGCGACAGCAGGCCCCACACCGAGGCGGCCGCGATCGCGAGCAGCAGCACGCCTACCCAGAGGGTCCGGTTCTCGTTGAATGCGGCCAGTCCGCCCAGGAACCGGTCCAGGCGATCGGCGGGGCGGCCGGGTTGACCCGATTGGCCCGGTTGACCCGGTTGGCCCGATTGGCTGGCCCGCGCTTGCGGCGCCGGTTTCAGCATCGAAAGCACCGCGGGCAGAACCGTCAAGCTCACAAGAAATGCAAACCCGATGCCGGCCATGGCGAAGAGGCCCATCTTGCTGATATTGGGGATCGGGTTGACGAGCAGCGATCCGAACCCGACGATCGTGGTAAGGGCGGTCATCGACACCGGCCTGGCCAGATGCTGCAGGGTGCGCCGCGCTGCCGTGCGGCTGTCCTCCCCGGAACGTCGTCGTTCGTTGAAGTGACTGACGACATGGATCGAGTACGAACTCCCGACAGCGATCAGAAGCGGCGGCAGGATGGTCATCACGAGCGACATCGGTCTCTGCAGCAGGCCCAAGAGCCCCATCGTGCCGATCGTGCTGATCGCCACCGTCAGCATGGGCAGCGCCACGCCACGCACGCTGCGGAAATTCAGAAACAGCACCAGCATGATGAGGCCGACCGTCAAGGGCACGAACAGCCGCAGGTCGCGCTTCATCGTGGCGTTGATGGTCCGGCGGGTGTAGGTGAGGCCCGCGTAGTGCAGATTCTCGGGACCGGCCTCCTCGTCCAGAAACGCCTTGATCTGACCATCGATGTCCATGGCGATCAGCACCGAATCCGGATAGTCGCGAACGAACACATTGATGGCCGCGGCCTGACCGTCGCGCGAGACGAGGGTCTTGAGGAAGAGCTCGTTGCCCAGCACGAACTCCCGCAGCCGCGCAAGCGAGTCGGGATCCTCGGGGATGGTCTCGATGATCGGCGGGGTTTCCAGAAGGTCGGTCGCGCCGGTCAGGTAGCGCCCGTTGGTGAGGCTGACCACCTCTTCCACGCCCACGATGGTGTCGATCGCGCGGGTCAGCCGGTCGATCTTCCGAAGGGTGGCGGCATTGAACACATCGCCGACCGGGGCGGCGTCGACCACCACGATCGAGACTTGATCATTGCCGAAGGTCTCGATGGTCTGCTCGAAGAACGCCTGCTCGGGATCTCCGCGCGGGACGCTGCCGTCGCTGGAGGAGTCGAACTGAATCCGGGGAATGTAGGATCCGAGCCAGACCGTCGCGCCCAGGGCCGCCAGCAGAATCCACCACCTTCCGCGCAAGATCCACTCGGCCACGCTCGTCATGGTATGCTCCATTCACAGCCGCTTCCGCGGCCGGTTCACGCGCTACCGTCCCTTCTCCAGGTGAGCCTTCGTGAAGTAGCGTTGGGGGATCTCTTCGTTGTACTCGATCTTGGTGATGGTCATGATCGTCTTGTGGTCCGTCTGGACGTTGTGCATCTCCACCTTCATGGGCGTCCAGTTGCCATCAATCTGGTTCAGATCCAGCACGCGAGAGCGCTTGAGAAGCTCCCCCTTCTGATCGTAGAAATCGACGCGGATCGGCACCCAGTTGTCCTTGCGCACGAACTTGACGACATCTCCATACAGCGAGGTCTCGGGGGTCTTCGACCGGCCGCGGACGATGTAGCAAGGATGACCGTCGCACTCCCCCTCCTGCACCGGATCGAAAGCCTCCCCGTCGATATCGTGCGGGCTCAGGTCGTAGTAGGTGAAGTCAGTGCCCATGAAAGGCTTGTTCTTGTCCCCTTCGGCAATCATGCGGGTCTTGCGCGAACGGGGCATGTAGAGCCACCGCTGGGCATCGCCTCCTTCAGCGATGACCAGAAAGCCCACGCCGGCTACCGACTTGGGTTGGGTGAAACGGGTGAGCGACTTGTCCTCATCACCCTGAACGGCCCAGATCCTAATGCTCCGCTCTTGCTCGGTGGCCTGCTTGTCGACGAGCAAGAGGTGGACCTCGGAGATCTGCGTCTCACTCTGGTTCGATTTCTTGGCCCGTTCCATGACCTCGCGGCCGCTGATGCCGCTGGCCGGAGCGGCGAGCAACAGGAGCAGCATCGTCAATCCGGCCAGGCTCATCGCGGGCAGTCTCCGGGTGGAGATCGATCTCGCCATGTGAATCTCCTTCCTTGTCCTTCGAATGGTCATCCGGCCTGTTGGTCTGAATGGCCGTACGTTCGGCTGTCGGAGCTTCGGTGCCGGACCTTCTGTGCCGGCACTCCCCATCGACGTGCGCGTCGGTGCCCGATCCAAGTTGCCTGGGGGAAGTCCCCATATCATGCGCCGCGCTCCCCATTCAGTCAAACGGCGGGCGAGCATCCCCGCAGCAGCTCCTACCCCCCCCGGGGGAACTTGGCCAGAGCCGATCGGTTATCAGAACCTCCGCCGCGGGAGGCGCCACCGCCGCCCACGCACGGAGTTGTAGGACAGACGACTTACGGAGACCTTACGCGGCCCCCAAAGCGCGGCCGCTGCCATAGTGGAGGTGTTGAAATGGCTTACACTTGGGAACATCGGAAGCGCCCGTACTCGGACGACGAAGCCAAGACCCGGCTCAAGGATGTGATCTCGCCGGAGACCGCCGACTGGCATTACAACAAGCATCACGCCGGCTACGTCGCGGCCCTCAATACGATCGAGAAGGAACTCGAGACAGCCGACCGCGGCAAGGCCAATGGCAATTACAGTGAGTTGGGTGAGCTGAAGCGACGTCAGACCTGGAACCACTCGGGCGCCCTCCTGCACGACGTCTACTGGGACAACCTCGGCGGAGACGGCGATCCTTCGAAGGGACCGGACATCCTCGCTGCCATCGAGAAGGAGTTCGGCTCGCTGGAGACGTGGAAGGAGGACTTCAAGGCCACCGCCTTCGCCGCCAAGCTCAGCGGCTGGGGCCTGCTGGTGCTCGATCCGCTCTACAGCGGACGGCTGCTGAACGTGTTGGTCGACGAACACCAGTACGGCGCCATCTGGGGCGGGATTCCCCTGATCGCCTGTGACGTCTTCGAGCACGCCTACTATCATAAGGATGGCCCGGGACGGGCGGCCTACATCGACAATCTCATAGAGAATCTCAACTGGGAGCGGATCAATGCCCGCTTCCTGAAGTATAAGCAGTAGCGACCGGTCGTGTGGGGCGAGGCCGCAGGGTCTCGCCCCCTGTCCCGTACCAGCCGCATCTCGCATTCCGGGAGCTCGCGCGGCGATCTGCGGGACCACGCAGGGGGGAGCTGTGCGGTTTCTTCCTTGAACGGGCTCTGGTATACTCCCGGCCGGTCAAAGGCTTGCCCATAGGAAATCTAGCAGGAGAGGAGCTTTCATAATGATCACACGGTCGTGGACCTACGGAATCGCCATGCTGCTGGTGGCAGCTCTATCGATGACGGTAGCGGCGCAGGCCGAGGAAACCAAGGGAGAGAATCCGCTCATGAATCCCGATAGCGACGCGGTCAACCAGCCCTCCCCAGAGGTATTCAAGGCCAAGTTCGAAACCACCAAGGGCGATGTCATCATCGAGGTTCACCGCGATTGGTCGCCGCGCGGCGCGCAGCGTTTCTACAACCTCGTCAAGAACGGCTTCTACGACGGCTGCCGGTTCTTCCGCGTAATCAGCGGTTTCATGGCGCAGGTGGGCATTAGCGGCGAACCCCAGGTCATGGCCAAGTGGCGCAACGCCAACATCATGGATGACAAGGTCACCCAGAGCAATACGCGGGGCTACGTCTCCTTCGCCAAGACCGGGGCCCCGAACTCCCGCTCCACACAGATCTTCATCAACTATCGGGACAATTCCGCGCTCGACCCTCAGGGCTTCTCGCCCTTCGGCAAGGTGATCGAGGGCATGGAGGTCGTGGACAATCTCTACGCCGGTTACGGTGAGGGCGCCCCGCGCGGAAACGGCCCCTCGCAGATGCGTATCCAGAATGAAGGCAACGCCTATCTGGAGGAAGAATTCCCGAAACTGGACTACATCAAGACCGCGACCATCATTGAAGAGAGTGCCGGCGAGGACGAGTAGGCGGACCCGCCTGAGGAGCTCTCTTCCCCAAGCGCATCCCGGGGGCAGCCGGCCCATCGTCCGGCTGCCTTGCCCCCGCTCCCGCCGGTAGCTGGCTCCGGCTGGCCGTCCCCCCGGAGAGGATGACTACGATGCCGCTGATTCCCCGCTATTGCTCGCAGTGCGGCGCCCCGGTCACCGCGCGGACCGTCGACGACCGCCAGCGGCAGGTCTGCTCGGTTTGCCACACAGTCTTCTACCAGAATCCCCTGCCGGTCGCCTCGGCCGTCGTGCTGAACGAGGATCGCGAGGTGTTGCTCGTACGGAGGGGCAACCAGCCGCAGCGCGGGATGTGGTGCCTGCCGATCGGTTTTGCCGAGCTCCAGGAGACGATCGCCGAAGCCGCCCTACGCGAACTGCACGAAGAAGCCGGCATCGGCGGCGAGATTCTTCATCTGCTCGACGCCAGCTCTACGCCCAGCGACTACTACGGCGATCTGCTGGTCGTCACTTTTGAGGTGCGCAAGACGGCGGGTACCGAATGCCCGGGCGACGACGCCACCGAGGCCGCCTACTTCCCCCTGGATGATCTGCCCGAGCTGGCCTTCAGCTCCAATGTGACGGCGCTGGCGCGGTGCCGCGAGCTTCACTCGGACGAGTGGGCCATCCAGGACTCATTCGTACGCTTCGATCAGGCACCGGACCCCGGCATGCTCTCCGATGCGCTCATTCTTCTGATCCAGCAGCAGGCTGCCCAGATTGCTTCGGCCTGGCTGGCGGAGGTGCGCACCCACCCCAGCACCCCCTCCTATCACCGAGCGGAGTTGTCCGTGCTGCGTGAACGCGCTCTCTGGGCCCTGGGGCAATTCGGACGCTGGCTGCGTGGCGAAGACCGGCCAGGCGAGGTTCGCGCCTTCTATCAGGAATTAGGACGAGAGCGCCTCACCGAAGGGGTCCCTCTGCCCGAACTGCTCAGCTCACTCATGCTGCTACGCAAGCAGATCGTGCGCACCTCCCGTGCCCACAACATGTGGCAACGCACGATCGAGGTCTATCGCGTGCTCGAACTGGACCGGCGTTTGGTGCTCTTCTTCGATCGCGCCATGTTCCATACCGCGAGTGGCTATCAAGAGGGCGCCCGGCCGTGAGCGAGGATCCGGTCGAGGATCCGGGACTCGGGGGCGGGAAACTCAGGGCGGGATACTCAGGGCCGGAAACTCAGGTGGGCCAGAGACTGCCCAGAAGGTTCGAATCAGCCAAGGTCATGTATTTGTTGCCGTTGCGGCCGATACCTCCGTTCGAGAGGCGGCTCCGCCCGACCTCTACATTATAAAGGGGCTCCATGAGCCAGGGAGGGGACGAGGAAGGGAGGGCCCCCGGCAGGTGAGAGATCTGTTAATCCCCGATTGCAATATTGTAAACTCTCGTCCGGTACAATGTAAACTAACGCAGAATCTTCCACTGACAACTAGTTGCCTTACAAGGCATTCCCTGCGGCTGCCCGATGTCAGCCTCCGCAGATAGAGCGCAGATTTTCTGTTTGGACCCTCGGGGTACCGTGCTATACTCATCACCGAGCCCCAAGACAAGTGCCACTGTGGGTTCCGAGGCTCCAAAGTGGAGCGGGAGTATGGCACGAAGGTTTCCGGTATCCTCAGTCAGGGTGGATGTGTGGAGAGGGGAAGGCTCCCGACAGGGAGTGGGTAGCTTCCCAAGGCCCTTTTGCATCAGTGGTAAGATTTGCGCTAAGGAGGTCAACGCAATGAAAAGAGTGCTTCTGGCTCTAGCGTTACTCGGCTTTGTGGCGGGTGCGGGCGCCGTTCCGAACGATCTGTCGAATGGCGTTTTCATCACCCATGCCCCTGCCGGTTTCGCATACTCGGCTGGACTGGACTGGTGCGCCGAATATGACGCTCAGTACGGCATTGCCAGCTGCGAAGAGCAGAACAACAACATGCCGATCACGAGTTCCAACGTCGACCCGACCCTGTTCTATGTCGTTGCGGCGTGGAACGAGGACAAGCTTTGGTGCGGTTCCGAGTTCGGTATCAGCCCCGACTTTGACGAACTCTTTTACTTCACGGAGTATGGTGCCTGCCTGCCGAACCACCTCGAGATCTCGACCGATGGTTGGCCCGGCGCTGGTGAGGGTACCGCGGTAGTGGCCACCGATATTCAGTGGGAAGGCAACTTCCAGGCTGTCTATCACTTCCTCGGCTACACCTACTACACGACCCGGATTCAGCTGGATGTCGACCCGGCCCAGGACTTCGCTGGCACGGGCAACTGCGACACTCCGCCCTTGATCTGGGATGCCGTGGCCTTGGGTGCCGTGGGTACCGGTGACGACATGGGTGAGGCTGTCTGCCCGCCGGCCGGTCCCGATCCCGAGGCTTGCTGCTTCGAGGACGGTTCCTGCGAGCTGATGCTGGAGTTCGAGTGCGAAACCGCCGGTGGTATCTTCTACGGCGGTCCTTGCGACCCGAATCCCTGCCCTCAGATGCCCCAGCCCGGTGCGTGCTGCATCGAGACCGGTGAGTGCTTCTTCGTCCTCGAGGATGACTGCAACACCATCGGTGGCGAGTTCTTGGGTGAAGGTACCGTCTGCGATCCGAACCCCTGCCCGCAGCCGCCCGAGGCTGTGTGCTGCGTGGGTGAGGAGTGCTACATCGTGAACGAGTTCGAGTGCGCGGACATGCAGGGTGTTTTCCACCCCGAGTGGGACACCTGCGATCCGAACCCGTGCGAGGATCCGGTTCCGGCTGACGACAACAGCTGGGGTTCGATCAAGGCTCTGTATCGCTAAGCGATGCTGAGGCCGGTGAGTCCCGTTTCGGCGGGATTCACGCTCGTTCGATGACGGGTATGGCCCCCTCCTTCGGGAGGGGGCCATTTCTGTGATGTGCGATCGGATCAAGCCGGGACGTTTATCTCCTGCAGAGGTGTCGTACACTTGCTCCACCTAAGCGTTTTCTCGAGAGAAGTTTGATTCGTAACTCTCCTAGACTGAACACCTTGCAGAAACCGGGATTTCCCCCAAACTTGCACATTCCCTGTCTGCCATCTTCCCTTTCGGGTTCGCATCGAGTACGATGATCTTGCGAGCCCCAAGAAGTGCCATGTGGGCTCGGAGGACTCGTCACCCGAGTCCATGTTCGGCACGATCGTTCCGGTGTCCTCAGCGAGGGTGGACGTGAGGAGAGGGGAAGGCTTCCGACCAGGAAGTGGGTACTTCCCGAGACCTACATCTATGCATCCGTGTTTGAACTTGCGCTAAGGAGGTCAACGTGATGAAACGTATGCTTCTGGCTCTAGCGCTACTCGTTTCCGTGGTGGGTGTGAATGCCGATCCCAGCAACCTGGAGAGCGGCGTCTTTATCACGCACGCCCCGCCCGGCTTCGTCTACTCGGCTGGCATGGACTGGTGCGCCGAGTACGACGTGCAATACGGAATCGTGAGCTGCGACGAGCAGAACACCAACATGCCGGCCCTGGGAGACCCGACCAACCCAACCCTCTTCTACGTCGTGGCGGCGTGGGACGAGGCGAAGCTTTGGTGCGGAACCGAGTTCGGCATCAGCCCCGACTTCGATGAGGCATTCTACTTCACCGAGTATGGTGCCTGCCTGCCGAACCACCTCGAGATCTCGACCGATGGTTGGCCCGGCGCTGGTGAGGGGACCGCGGTCGTGGCCACTGACATTCAGTGGGAAGGCAACTTCGTGGCCGTCTACCACTTCCTCGGGTACTGCTACTACAGTACGGAGATCGCGCTGGACGTCGATCCGGCTCAGAACTTCGCGGGGACGGGCAACTGCAACATTCCGCCCCAGATCTGGGACGCGGTCTGCCTCGGTGTGATGGGAACGGGTGACAATCCGGGCGCCGAATGCTGTCCGGAGTCACCCGCGCTGTTCGCCTGCTGCTTCGATGATGGATCGTGCGAGCTGCTGGCCGAGTATGACTGCGATCAGGCCGGCGGCGTGTTCCATCCCGAGTGGGACTACTGCGAACCCAACCCGTGTCCGCCGCCGGATGAGCCCGGTGCGTGTTGTCTGGAAACGGGCGAGTGCTTCTTCATCCTCGAGGAAGACTGCGGCACGATCGGTGGGGACTTCCTGGGCCAGGGCATCCCCTGCGAGCCCAACCCCTGTCCCCAGCCGACCGTCTGCTGCGTGGGTGAGCTTTGTTACATTGTCTTCAGCGAGGAGGAGTGCATCGCGCTCGACGGTGATTGGTATCCCGAGTGGGATACGTGCGACCCGAATCCGTGTCCGACTCCTTCGGACGGCGACACGTGGGGTTCGATCAAAGTTCTGTACCGCTAGATCGAATCTACTCGGACGCGCAGGAGAGCGTCCATGAAACCGAACCCGTGATGGCCGGGTCCAGCTCCGGCGGAGCCGGCGGTCACGCGGCTAGGGACTGCAGGCGAACGAGCGGCTTTCTCCTTTGGGAGAGAGCCGCTCTCGCCTTTCTATGCTCCCCGCCAGTCTGTATGCTGGGCCTGTGGCCACGCCAGGACGCACTCCGGTCCGGTGTTGGTTACGACCGGGCGTGTGCCGATCGCCCCGGCCGTCGTCGGTCGCCCTCGGCAGTGTGCCGGTTGACCCCGGCCATGTGGCGGCCGCGCTCTGATCGTGAACATCAACTGGGGAGGAGATGCCATGCCCGACCGGTGGCAGCGCTTCCGCGCAGACCTCATCGAAGAACCCGTCCTCGGGTTTCGCCTCGATACCAGCCGGATGCTGAGTGACGCAAACCGCCTCGATGCGCTTCGCGATGGCATCACCGATGCCTTTGGCCAGATGAAGGCGCTGGAGGAGGGGGCGATCGCAAACCCCGACGAAAACCGCCGTGTCGGTCACTACTGGCTGCGCTCTCCCGAGCTTGCCCCCGAGACATCACTCACCGAGGCCATTCGCGCGACGAAAGAGAGAATCAAGCAGTTCTCGGCTGATATCCATGCCGGCCGCATCCAGGGTGCGGCCGGCCCCTTCCGCCGTCTGCTGCTCGTGGGCATCGGCGGTTCGGCTTTGGGGCCCCAACTCGTCGCCGACGCGCTGGGCGGTCCCGGTGACCGCCTGGTCCCGCACTTCATCGACAACACCGATCCCGACGGGATCGACCGTACCCTGGCCCTGATCGGCGAGGACTTGCCCGCTACGCTGGTCCTGATCATCTCGAAGTCGGGCGGCACCAAGGAAACCCGCAACGGCATGTTCGAGGTTAGACAGGCGTTCGAGCAGGCAGGTCTAGCGTTTCCCGCCCAGACGGTGGTGATCACCGGCGAGGGAAGCGCGCTCGATGAGCTGGCCAAGCGGGAGGGATTCCTCGCCCGTTTCCCGATGTGGGACTGGGTGGGAGGTCGCACGTCGGTCACCTCGGCCGTCGGCCTGCTCCCAGCGGCCTTGCAAGGTATCGACATCGACGCACTGCTCGAAGGCGCCCGCCGCATGGACGAGTTGACCCGCCGTGACGATCCCGACCACAATCCCGCCGCGCGGATGGCGCTGCACTGGCACGCCGCCGGTGAGGGCCGCGGACGGAGGGATCTGGTCGTACTGCCCTATAAGGACCGGCTGATATTGCTCAGCCGCTACCTCCAGCAGCTGGTCATGGAGTCGATCGGCAAGGAGAAGAATCTGGCCGGTGATGTTGTTCACCAAGGCTTCACCGTGTACGGCAACAAGGGCTCGACCGATCAGCACGCGTTCATCCAACAGCTGCGGGAAGGTCCCAACGACTTCTTCATCACCTTCATCGAGGTGTTGCGGGATCGCCCGGGCGAGAGTCTCGAAGTGGAACCCGGGGTCACCTCGGGCGACTACCTGCTCGGCTTCTTGCTCGGAACCCGCGAGGCTCTGCACGAGGCCCAACGCAGCTCGATGACGATCACGATTCCCCAGGTCGATGCCATCTCGCTGGGGGCGCTGATCGCCCTCTACGAGCGCACGGTGGGCCTCTACGCCAGCTTGATCGGGATCAATCCCTACCATCAGCCCGGCGTCGAGGCCGGCAAGCGAGCCGCCGGCGATGTACTCGCGCTACAGGGACAGCTGCTGGACATTCTCACCGCGGCCGGCACGGAAACGTTGACCGTCTCTGAGATCGCCGCCCGCCTGCAGGCCGAGCCCCGCGTGGACCAGATCTTCCATCTGCTCGAACATCTGGCGGCCAACGGGCGCCTGCACGTGGTGCGCCAAGGACAGGCAGGCGATCATCGCTATTCCCTGGTGTGAGGACTCCTGAATCCGCTCAGGCACTGCCGCACCCGTCTGTACTCGTCTGATCTTGTTTGGGAGTCCAGTCCGGACCGGGTCATGGTAGAATGGAAACGTCACCCGCTCGCATCAGATGGCGCAATGCGCAATCCAGCATCCAAGGGGGCTCTCGCCATGAAGGCATTCGCGGATTCGCTCATCGGTCCATCGGCACACGGCGGCAGCCGACATCGCACGGCGCACTTCGACGCGCGTCCACCGGTTTCTCTTGCCGGGCGTCTCAGCAGCACGTTTCTGCCGGCTCTGCTCGCCCCGTCTCACCTCACCTTGTGTTTCTTCGCCTTGTGTTTCTTCACCTTGTGCCTTTTCGCCTGGGCGCCGGTCGCCGGCGCACAGACCTACAAGGACGCCGAGCAGGCCCCCGGCGGTGTGATCTCCCTGCCGCACGAGCTCACCCCCGAGGAAAGGCTGATCCTCGATGAGATCGGTCTGCGCCATAGGGAAACCCCGCCGCCCACCGCGCAGCCGATCCGCCACGTGGCCGAGTTCGAACCCATGCAGGGTGTGCTGATCACCTATCCGCTGGGCATCAGCTCCTCGATCGTGCGTGAGATGGCCGAGGAGACGATCGTCTACTGCATCGTGACCTCCAGCCAGCAGAACAACGCGGAGCAGGCCTTCATCGGCGCCGGCGTCAACATGGATCACGTCGTCTTCTTCAACCAGGCGACCGATTCTCATTGGACGCGTGACTATGGCCCCTGGTACATCTTTGATGACGACCTCGCCCCCGGCATCGTGGATTTGATCTACAATCGCCCCCGTCCGAACGACGATGAGATCCCCACCGAGTTCGCGGCCTTCCTCGGCATCGATGCCTACGGTCCCGATCTGATCCACACGGGGGGCAACTGGATGGTCGACGGGCACGGGATCGCAGCCTCGTCGGAGCTGGTCTGGGAAGAGAATCCCGATCTTACGCCGGATGAGATCGACCAGATCGTCTCCGACTATCTCGGCATCCACACCTACCATGTAGTGCCGGATCCGAACAACACCTACATCGACCACATCGATTGCTGGGGCAAGTTCCTCGCGGTCGACAAAGTCCTGATCCGCGAGGTGCCTCCCACTCACCCCCAGTTTGAAGAGATCGAGGAAACCGCCGATTACTTCGCCGTCCAGATCAGCACCTATGGATGGCCCTTCGAGGTCGTGCGTGTCTACACCCCCAACGACGAGCCGTACACGAACTCGTTGATCCTGAACAAGAAGGTGCTCGTACCGGTAACCGGCAGTAGCTGGGACGATGAAGCGCTGGAAACCTACGAAGCGGCCATGCCCGGCTACGAGGTGCTGGGCTTCTCCGGCTCGTGGCAATCGACCGATGCGCTGCACTGCCGGACGAAAGGCGTGGCCGACCTCGAGATGCTCTATGTCTGGTCGCGCCCCTTGCGCAACACTGCCAACACGAACGAACCGTACCGGGTAGCGGCTGAAATCGTTGATCATAGCGAGGCTGGCCTCGTTCCCGACCAAGTGCAGGTTCGCTGGCGAGTGGGCGACAGCGGCCCGTTCAGCGCGGAGATCATGGCGGCCGTCGCCGGAACCGACTCCTTCTACGCCGACATCCCGCCCCAGTCGCTGGGCAGCACGGTCCAGTACTACGTGCACGCCGAGGACCTTTCGGGCCGCGCACAGGACTTCCCCATCGTTGGTCCCGATGGCCCCTTCGTCTTCACCATCGAGGAGGATCTGATCCCGCCGACGATCACGGGCACGACCGATCTGCGCAGTACCGAGGACCCGATGGGACCCTACGCAGTCACGACGACCGTCACCGACAACATGACCCTCGATGCCGTGGAACTCCGCTTCCGGGTCAACGGCGGAGTCTTCTCCGCGGTGGCCATGACGCCCGGCGGTCGCGGTACCTACGCCGCCGGCATTCCGGGGCAGCCGCACGGCAGCTTCGTCGAGTACTACGTGCTCGCTGCCGACGACGCCGGCAATCAGGCCACCGATCCACCCGATGCGCCGTCCATGAGCTTCAGCTTCTATGTCGCGCCGGTCACGATTTACCTCACCACTGATCTGGAGAGCGGCTCCACCTGGACGCACGAACCGGTCAGCTCCGGCTACGGTGACCAGTGGCATCTCAGTTCGCAGCGCAATCACACGCCAGGTGGCCAAACCAGCTGGAAGTGTGGGGACGCCGGCGGCGGTGACTACGCCGATCTGCTCGATGCCGGGCTCGTGACCGAGACCTGCCAGCTCGGCACCGATTCACAGCTGCGCATCTGGCATTGGATCGAGGCCGAGACCAGTTCCTACTACGCCGGATACGCCTACGACGGCGGACTGGTGGAGATCGACACGGGAACCGGATGGGAAACGATCACGCCGGTCGGCGGCTACCCCTATCTCATCCGAAACACCGGCGGGAGCGGTCCCTTCCCGGCCGAGACCGGCGTCTTCTCCGGCAGCGTGGGATGGACCGAGGCCGTCTTCGACCTGGCCAGCTACGAAGGGGAGGCCCGGTTCCGCTTCCGTTTCGGTTCCGACAACAACTCTGCTCGCGAGGGCTGGTACGTCGACGACCTCACCGTCGACGGCTTCGAGATCACCGGGGCGGAGGTGACCCCGAGCGTCGCCGCCAAAGCCCGCTTCGAACTGATCGCCGCCAACCCCATCGCCGCCACCGGCCGAATCGCCTTGCGTCTGTTCAGTGAGGAAGAGGTGTCGCTGCAGGTCTTCAGTCCCGAAGGCCGGCTCGTAGAGAGCTTGATCGATGGGCGTCTTGTGCCGGGGGCATATGAGCTCCAGTGGCCCGGGATGCGGGCCGCGGACAGGACGGCCGGGACAGTCGGGACGGGTGTCTTCTTCTACCGGCTGCAGGTAGGCGAGGAAGTCCGGCAATACCGGGTCGTGAGAGTCCGCTAGCCCGGGACAATCCCGAGGTCTGGGACCACACTCACATCGAAGTCCCGGTCAGTTTGCCAATGGCCCCGGTCAGTCCGCCGATGGAACCGGCCGGGGCCTTGTGTTGCGAGCTCAGAAGGGGCGCAGCCATCGAAGCCACGTACCTCGAAGCCGTACACCTCGAAACCGCATGTCTCGAAACCGCATGCCTCGAAACCGCATGCCTCGCGGGGGGAGGGGCGGCATAGTTCAGCGCCGAGCGCCTCAGGGAGAGCGTCAGGGAGAGCGTCAGGGCTCGAGAACGTTATCCACGTAGAAGGTCCCCGGGCCATCGTTCCACGACGCGAAGCTGATGTGCGTCAGTGATTCCGGAATCGGCGAACGCTTCGTCTTGTAGGCCTTGACGCGAACCGGCTCCTCCGTCACGCCCACCACCGAGACTTCGTACCTATCCTTCTCGACATTGCCGTCGACCCGGATCGTGTACCACTCCTTCAGGTCCAGACCACGAACCAGGACAGTGCGATCGTCCCATTCTCCGCCTTCGCCGCCCTCGAAGGCGAAGAGGTTGATCGTTCCCTCGATCTCACCGTTCATGAAGCCCAAGAACACGAACCGCTCGCGGCCGGTCGCGTTAGGCCCCTTTCCCTTCACCGAGGTGTTCCCGATCATCTGGAACGCGGTGCGATTGAAGGGCGGCAGGATCTCGCGAACGTAGATGTCCCACTGAAGGGAAAACGGACCGGTCAGGGGCCGGCTGAACTCCTGGGAAACGTAGGTGTTGTACTTCGGGTCCGCCTTGATCATGGCCTTGTGGGTATCGTTTCCCCCGATGTTCTTCTTGCTGAGCATGAGCAGCTTGGGACCCGATGTGCCGTCGTTGCGGCTCTCATACCAGCTTCGGGGTTCCTTCAGACGACGCAGTTCCGCGTAGGTGTCGCTGTCGCTGAAATCGCTGTCCACCAGCAGCGGCTGCTCGGCGCCCGCGGCCGCCGGGCCGGCCGATCCCGGTCCCGCGAAGTCGGTCGCCGCAAGGACGCCCGCCAGCAAGAGGGCCAGACACCAAATCCCACCATGAAACTTCATCATCAACCTCCCCGGGTCGCTTCTTCGTACGGCGCCAATCCTTCCCCACCGGCGGCACCGTACGCGGTTGTCGATGGTCTTGCTCTCCCACCAGCGTAACCGATCCGCAGGCCGGAGAAAACCGTCCGCGCGCAGATCCCGTCCACACGCAGATCCCGTCCGCGCGCAGATCCTCTCATCACCGCGCCCCACAGGCAGGCTCTCAGTTCGCGCCCCCTTCCACCACAAGCGTGATCTCGCCCCGGACCTTCCCTTCACCCAGCTGGTCCGGAAGCTCGCTCAGCCGTCCGCGGTAGATGTGCTCGAATTTCTTGGTCAGTTCCCGGCAGACCGCCGCCCGGCGGTCGCCGTAGACGTCCAGGCACTCGGCCAACAGCTTGCGGATGCGATGGGGAGACTCGTAGAAGATCAGGGTGTGGACGTGATCTCGTTCCTGCTCGAGGAACCGGCGGCGTGCCCCCGGCTTGCGCGGCGGGAACCCCTTGAACAGAAAGCTGGAGGCCGGGAGTCCCGACAGCAGCAAGGCCGGCTCGATCGCGCAAGCGCCGGGCAGCACCTCGACATCGTAACCGGCTTCGATCACCGCCCGGAGCACCCGGTACCCGGGATCGCTGATCCCCGGATAGCCGGCGTTCGAGCACAACCCCACCGACTGCCCATCCTCCAGACGGGCCAACAGGATGGGTGTGACCTTCTCTTCGTTGTGCTCGTGGTAGGCCATCAGGTGCGGCCGTGGATTCACCCCGACTCGGGCGAGCAACAGGCCGGTCTTGCGCGTGTCTTCGCAAGCGAGCAGATCCACCGACTCAAGGGTTTCGCGAGCCCGCGGCGTCAAGTCGCCCAGGTTACCGATCGGGGTAGCAATGATCGTCAACCGCGCCATGAGCGCTCCTGGGGGCCGGCCATGTCCACATCGATCCCGCACCATGGGCCACCCGCGGGCTGCCCGTTCATGTGCCGGTGCCCATGTCAATCTCCGTACCCGTGCCGGCGGTCACACGGGCGCCCTTGATCGTGTCTAGAAGTAGTACCAGATGCTCTCGTAGTCGGCGGGGTCTTCACCGAGCGCCTCGAGCCGCTCCAAGTACTCCAGGATGGGCACGTCGGGCCCCACATAGGTCTCGAGCGTACCGGTGATATTCTTCTCCCATGGATGGAACTCGTAGACCCGCGATCCGTCCGGAAGAATCGAGAGCAGATCACGGTGCTGGCCAGCACGCAAGTAGTTCTTCCCGAAGCCAGGCACGTTGTAGACTGCTTCATCCGTGCGTGAGAGACCCGGCAAGAGACGTGCCTCCTCCTTCTGCTCCTGCAGCAGGCGGGCCACCGGCACGCGGTAGGCCATCATTTCCTCTTTGCCCTTCACATTGAAGGTATAGTAGGGGTCGATGCCCGCGAGCCGCAGCAAGCGCCGGAGCGCGCAAGCCTCGAACCGGCGCGAGATGAAGAAGGTGTAGACCAATTGGTTGTAGACCGGGATGCGCCGGGAACGGAGCCGCTGGACCGCCTCGATCATGTCGGGTGTGATCTCGTACGGATGCTGCACATGGGTGACCACACAGACCTCACGCCGTCCCGGCACCGAGTACAGCGACAGCAAGTCGGCCAGCTCGCCGGTCACTCGCATTGGTGCCGTCACGGGGATTCGCGTGCCGATGCGGATACGTTCGACCGAGCCGGTCAACGCCAGGCGGTCGAGGATCTGACGGAGCCTTCCGTCGGAGAGGATGAACGGATCGCCGCCGGTGACCAGAACCTCACGGATGGAGGGGTGTTCGGCGATCCAGCCGATCGCCTCCTCGATCTGTTCCTGGGGGAGAAAGCCGCGCGCATCCATCGCATCTTCGATCTCCCAGTTACGCTGGCAGTAGACGCAGATCTGGGGGCATGTGTTGACCGGCTTGAGAATACAGATCTGCGGATAGCGCCGGGTGATGAGGTCGATGGGCGAGGTATCCTCTTCCCGCATGAAGTCGAGAATCGCCGGATCTTGATCGCGTAGATGGCACAGTCCTTCGACGTACTCCCCTGATGGAAGCACCTGATACCGCACGGCGCGGTCCTGCTCGGAAGGCTGTTCGTCCATCAAGGAAGCGTAATAGGGCGTCACGCCCATCGGCACACGTGCCTCCCGCGCCCGGGCCACCGCCGTCCGTACCTCCTCGGGCAAATCCACCACCTTCGACAACGTCTCCACATCACGAATCGAATTGCGCAACTGCCAGTGCCAGTCACGCCACTGCTCCTCGGTTCCACCCAAGGCCGCCAGGATTCGCGCCTTGCGATGGCGACGCCGCTCGATGACCTGCTCATCCAGGCCGGAAACGTAGCGATCCATAGAGCGCTCGAGCCGGCCCCAAAGCTCATCGAGCTGATGCGAGCGTTCGATGGCCGCTTTCCGCCCGGCGAGTTCCGAAGGGGCCAGAACGGCGTCCGCGGGACTCAATCCGGGCCCCCGGCCGTGCATGCCCAGAATGATGTGGGCGATGTCGGCATAGAAGGCGGGCGTGAGATCGGTCCGGTTCACGCCCCGCGCGATATCCTGCAGCGCCTGGGCCACACTGAATCCGGCCCTGTCATCCGAGCGCCGCGATATCAGGCTCTGAAACGCACGGACGCAATCGCGAACCCGCACGACCGGGAGCCCGGCTTCCCAGTCGGCCCCACTGAAGGTATCGAAACGGATCTGATTGGCATAGCCCGACAGACGGGCACGTAGGTGCCCCAGATTGGAGGCGGCTTCGATCTGAGCGAACAGGTCCGGCGCCTGGGCCTTGACGTATTCGGCCGTGAACTGGGTGGTTTCTTCCACGAGTTCCTCCTGGCAATGCTTCGCCTGAGCGAGTCCCGTGCGGGGCCCGCCTTCCGATGTGCGGGAACCACGTGCCGGTTCCAGACGGTGCTAGGTCGTTGACGGCTGCTTCGTAGACGTCCGGCCGGAGCGCTGGCGCCGGGCCGGTACGGCGGAACGAAGAGAGCGCAGATAACACCCGTCCCATTCAAGGGCGAGCGGCTTTCGTTGACTCGTCAGCTTACGGCCGAGAACGTAGCCCACGAGCAGCGGTAGCGACACGCTCGGCTCGACCCAGGCCATCGCGAATCGCGCGGCCTTTTTGATCTTCCCCCACGACCGGGCTTCGCTGAGCGTCGAGCTCGACAGGCCGCCGTCGGCCGTGACGGCGGTCGTGACCTGCAAGGCATAGTCGTGCCCACGTTCGAGGCCGTAGAGATAGCTCATCACGACCGAGTCGTTGATGTAGTTCTTTGGCACGCCTCCGGCCACGTAGATGGCCGCGGTCATCGGTGAGTGAACGACGATCTGGGTCAACTCGTGATTGTCCTGGATCGAATCGATCGCGACACCCGGCCGGTCCTCACGGAGGCAGCGCAGCCGGTGCTCGGTGAGACCGATGCCGATCGAGGAATCATTGATGGCCGGCACGATCATGGGCACCCCCCGACGCCGGCACGTGACCACGATCGAATCCTCGTCCTCGAGCTGGTCGGCCAAGTGGTTCATGAACTGACGGCTGGAGTAGTTCCCGGGCGGCAGCGCATCGGCCTGACGGCCTACCCACGCATCGGTCTCCCAGAAGTGATCTTCATCGACATAGGTGTCGTAGATTCGATCCAGGTGAAGATCGCGCAGCTCGGCGTCATCGGCCTGCGCACTTCCCTTGAAATGCTGGAAGCCCCGGGCCTGGTAGATGTCCTGATAAAGAATTGCACCGGTGGATACGACGACGTCGACTCCGCCCGCCGCGATCAGATCACGGATCACCCCTCGCAATCCGGCCGCGACCAGTGGGCCGGCCAGGCCCAGGAAGACGGTCGGCCGCTTGCGATCGGTGTAGATGCCTTTGAGCACCTCGGCACACAGACCGATATTGCGCGCCTGGATCGACATGCCGCTCATGGCCTCGACCAGGTCCGCTACGCTCGTCTTCGCCGTGAGTCGGACCGGCCGCACGGGTTCGGAACACGCCTGTCGCTTCCGCGCACGGAGCTTGGGCGGCAACTTCTCATAGGTGTAGCTGCCACCCTTTGTCTTTTGCAACTTATCTGCCATTTTCACTCTCCGTTGGGTAACTCCAGACGCAACAAGCCCTACCGGTCGATCATAAGGGCCGCGATCGCCGTTTTCAAGCCAACCTGATCGGCGGCAGGTGCAAGTCACAGAAGGTCAAAAAGTTGGGCCCGTTCGCCTCGAATCAGGAACGGTGGGATCGGAACCATACGACTCCTTGCCCGCGTACGTCGGATTGACATGGGAACCTATTGCGACTAGGCTCTTTACCTATCTTTGATGTCTCACTGGCAATCAGATCATGGACGGTGCCAAGGCAGTCGTTGTAGAACGTCTCGGCGCCGGTGGGGAGCACTCTACATTCTCGGAGGTTCCATGCGTTTCATCATCATCGCCTTCGCTGTCGGGCTACTGTTTGCAACTGTACACAGCCATGCTCAAGACACGAACGCGGCTCCCGACTTCACTCTGAAGAATCTCGAGGGCAAGACCGTGAAACTTTCCGAGGTCTATCAAGACGGACCGGTGCTCCTGACCTTCTGGTCCACCTGGTGCAAGAACTGCCCGGAGGAGATGAAGCATTTCCAGCGCTTCTATGACCAATACAAGGAGCAGGGTCTGACCGTGCTGGCCGTCTCGATCGACGGCACGAAGACCGTCTCGAAGGTCAAGCCCTGGGTGACCGGACGGCGGCTCAACTATCCCATCTTGCTCGACACGAAGGGCGACGTGAAGCGACTCTACCACATCAAGCCCGTCCCCCATTCCTTCATGATCGATTCAAAGGGCCAGATCGTCTACAGCCACGTGGGCTACCGGCCCGGTGATGAGGTCAAGTACGAGAAGCACATCAAGGGGCTGCTCGAGAAGGCGCCCGCCGCCCAAGAGTAGACGGTTTCTCACCATCGCGAAGAACCAACACGCAGAAGGGGGATCATCGTGAAGCGTCTCTTGGCACTAGGGTTGGCGCTGGCGTTCTTCGGCACGGGATGCGGGGAGGATCTGCCGACCGCCGAATCTGGCGAGGGCACCTATGAGCGTGTTGTTCTGGCCGAGCTCTTCACCTCGCTGGACTGCGCCAACTGCCCCCAGGCCGAACACGCGCTCGATCGCTTGTACGAAGAGGAGATCGGCCAGATCGCCGTCATCCACTGGCATCCCACGCGTACTCTGCCCGATGTCTTCGGCATCGAGATGACCGACGACCGCTACGAGACGTATCAAGACAACCTCTCCGGCATCGTGGGTCTGCCGACCTGCGTCTTCAACGGCATCGCCCCTGTCCTGGCCGGCAATGCCGGCACCTACGACGAGTATCGCGGACACTTCGAGAACGAGGCGCTCCTCCCGGCGGAGTTCACTGCCACGTTGACTCCCGTCCTGAATGGCAACCGCGTCGACGTCGAGATCGATGTCGAGACGTCGAGCGCACTGGCCGCCGGCACCCTCGATCTCACCACCGTGCTGGTCGAACATAAGGTCCCGAAGCCGGCGGGGGAACCCGGTCCCGACACGCTCAGCTTCGTCGCTCGCGCCACCTGCCTTCAGGAAGTCGACCTCACGCCCGGGAGCGTCCACCAACTCACCGCCACGCTTTCGGTCGACAGTAGCTGGAATCGCGATCAGCTCTACGTGGTGACCATCTTCCAAGAAGATGACCTGGGCGAGGTGCTGCAGTCGGCCATGGCGCAGGTGTCCGAGGACGGTGGAGAGGGCTTCTATGACTTCGTGTTCTCGGCCCCCGATACGAGCCTCGTGGTGGAGGTAAGCCCCGAAGCCAGCTTCGCGCACCTTTACTTCGAGAACACCGGCACCCTGGGTGACACGCTGCGGATCGATCTGCCGACTGATTACCGCGATCTGCCCGATGACTGGGGCGCTTTCCTTTGCACCGAGGAAGGATCCTGCTTCCCGACCCCTTTCGACCTGTACCTGGGGGCCGGCGAGGTCGAGGAACACCTCGTCATCGACATGTATGCGCTCTCCGAAGGCGAGGGCTGGGTGGGCATCACCGTGGAATCGAGGGGCGATCCGTCCCTCACCGACAGCTTGCGTATTCACTTCACCACGGGCGAGCCGCAGAGTTTCGGCTTCACGGCCACCGCACCCGTTACCGAGTTCACTCCAGAGCTTGAAGAAACCATTTTCGCCCAGATCATTTTCGAGAACACCGGCGACTTCCCCGACACGTTGACAGTGGACATCATCGACGATCTGACCACCATCCCCGAAGAATGGGACCTGTGGATCAGCGACAGCCAGGGGGAGGATATCGAGAACCACCTGGTCCTTCCCCTCGATGTGAATGACATCAGCGATGATTGGGGCATCAAGGTCACCCCTCCTGTCCCTGGCCAGGGTGAAGTCGTGGTCCAGGTAACCTCGATGGGCGATCCGGAGCTTCAGACCACCTTGACCCTGGAGTACGTTGTCTCGGCACAGAGCTTCGGCTTCACGGCCACCGCACCCGTTACCGAGTTCACTCCAGAGCTTGAAGAAACCATTTTCGCCCAGATCATTTTCGAGAACACCGGCGAGGAGGACGACATTCTCGCGGTCGACATCGTCGACGCACTCACCACCATTCCGAACGACTGGGCGTTGTCGATCTGCGACGATCGCGGGGTATGCATCGGCCCCCATCTGGACCTGCCGATCAGTACGGGCGATACGATCGACAGCTGGGGCGTGGACGTCATCCCCTACAGCGAGGGCCGGGGGCAGGTCGGCATCTCGGTGGCTTCGACCGGAGACCCGGACCTGACGACAACCCTGGTGTTCCAGTTCGAGACACCGGGCGCTCAGCAGGGCTTCGCGCGCACCGTGCTCGGGGAGATGTTCACGACCTGGTGGTGCGTCAACTGTCCCGCTGCGGAAGAGGCGCTCGATACGCTTTATGATGAGGAAGGCCCAGCCCAGCTGGCCGTGATCCACTGGCACCCATTCTCCGATGACACCGGCGGGCTGGGGATCCCCGAGACCGATTCGCGGATAGCAGCGTATACGAGCCGCTTTGGAGGCCAGACTTCCTACCCCACAAGCGTCTTCTCCGGGAACGAACGGATCACCAGCGGCACCGAGGAAACCTACGACGAGTACCGGGCCAGCTACGAGGCGCAGGCCGCACCCCTGAGCGAGGTAAACGTGGTGCTCCAGGCTTCCTTCGGCGCCGCCGAGACGATCGAGGCCACGATCGCGATCGAATCACTGGCCGCGATGGAGGCGACCGAACTCGAGCTTCACGTGGTCGTGGTCGAACACGAGACGCCGCTGCCGCTGATCCCAGCACGCATCTTCAGCTACACGGCCCGCCGGGCGGTGACCGAACCGCTCGAGGTGGGCGGCGGCGCCACATTGCAGCGTTCCGCCCAGATCGCTATCGAAGATGATTGGATCCTCGAACATGTGCATGTCGTGGCCTACCTGCAGGAACCGGGCTACGGCGAAGTTCTGCAAGCTGCCATGATCGCCCTGCCGCAAGGCGCACCGCTCGCGGCAGGCCTGGACCACTCCGGTAACTAGCCGGAACGAGATATCCGGCCGCGGGCGTCCTGGGGCTTTGAGGTCCAGTTCGCATCGAGGCCGGAGACCCATGTTGAAGGGGGAAGGCGTGCTCTCGATCCGTCGCGCGCGAGCGCATTCGAGCCTGCTGCGGGTCAGCTTTGTTCTGGCCGCGCTATCTTGTTCGGCTCTCTTTGTATCGATCCTCGTTCCGGGAATCCTCCCCGGTGTCGCCTCGAAGGCCGCCGCGGGAGAGATCTCCGGCGCCAACCGGCTCGAGGTTTGGGTGGACGACTCGCTGCGGGCGGCCGCCTACCTGAGCAAGTTCGACGTCCAGTACCAGACAGACAACTGGCTGGTGGGTGCGCGATTCGAATACGACGAGGAATCGATCTGGGATCCGGACCGCGGAGCCGAGATCACCCGCCGGTACGCCGAGTACGGTGACGAGACCTTCACGCTGCGGGGCGGCAACTACTACGCCACCTTCGGACGGGGGCTTCTCCTGCGGGCCATGGAAGAGGATGAGGTGCGCCTCGACCGGGACATGGACGGCCTGCACGGGATGGTGAGCTACCAGGGACTCGACGGGCAGGGATTCGTGGGACGGCCCCGCAACGACATCACCTACGAACGGGACGACATGCTCTCAGGCCTGGATGTGGCCTACCAGGTCACCGGCCCACTGCGCATCGGCGGAGGATACGTGCGGCTCGATGCCGGCGATCCGCCGGGTGAGCCCGGCGGTGACCACAACGACTACCGGCGGCCCATCGAGGAGTTGGCCGGTGGGCGCATTCAGTTCACGCGCGGCATCATCGACATGTATTTCGAGGGCGCGCAGCGCATCCGCCGCGGCATTCGGGATCCTCGCGGAGGCTGGACCGGCCTCACCGGTTCAAGACCCAAGGAAGGCGAAGCCTACTACGGCGCGGTTTCACTGGGCATCCCGGGCTACGTGCTGCTTCTGGAAGGAAAGAAGTACGAGGAGTTCGACTTCGGCTACTCGACGCCGCCGCCGGTCAATAAGGACGGCGCCCCGCTCAACAACGGGCAGGACGAACAAGGCTTTGGCGCGATTCTGACCGCGAGCCCCACGACCGACATCACCCTGGACGGCAACGCCTCCTACGCTGAGTCGGGAGACGATGACGACGACACCGAACGAACCGCCGCGGGCCTCACGATCCGCAAGGACTGGTGGGGCAAGGGATCGATTCAGATCGGGGGCGAGTACGTCAAGGAAGACTCGCTCGCTGTTACGACCGGCTACTGGCTCCGCGAGTACGCCGGGCCGAGCCTGGAGGTCTCCTACTATCTCACCGACATGATGTCGATCGCCTTCAAGGGCCACATCTACGACCGCACCGATGACGACGTGGAGTACACCGAGGTCACCTCCGACGTCACCCTGAGCCATGCGTCGGGCAAGTCGATCACCTTCTCGATCATCTCGGCCAGCGAGGAGCTACCCCACTATGAGATGGGCGACACCTGGTATCTGGTGCAGCTCGCCTGGTCCCTGGGATACTCCCACGAGCTGACCGTCAAGATCGGCGAGGAGCGCGGCGGCATCACCTGCTCGGGCGGTGTCTGCCGCTACGAGGAGCCCTTCGAAGGGGTACGCATAGAACTCATGTCGCGCTTGTAGGCAGTGCCGGCTAGGAAGCTCGCGGAAGGTCGGCGGAGCGATTCTCACCGGGTGGAATCTCGTCTGCAGGAACCGCGGGCGAAGGGGTCTCGTCTGCAGGAACCGCGGCCGCGGAAACCTCACCTGCAGAAACCCCGGTGGAAGGGGCTTTGGCCGGGAGCGGTTTTGCCACCGGCAACACGAGCCGGAAGAGGCTTCCCTCGCCGGGCGTGCTCTCGACCTCCAACCGCCCGCCCATCAAGTGAGCGAGCCGGCTCGAGATCGTCAGCCCCAGACCGGTCCCCCCGTACTTGCGCGTGGTCGAACCGTCGGCCTGCTCGAAGGCCTGGAAGATGACCTCCTGCTTCTCCTCGGGGATACCGATGCCCGTGTCCCGCACGGCATATCGGATCACCTGCCCGTCCTGGCCGGCCGCGTACTCGGCCGAGACCCTGATCTCCCCCCGGTCGGTAAACTTGATGGCATTGCCCACGAGGTTGGTCAGAATCTGGCGAATCCGAGCTACATCGCCCCACAGCTGTCGTGGCACCCCATCATCGAGATCAACCTTGAAAACCAGGCCCTTTTCTTCAGCCCGGATGCGCCACGGCTCGAGCGAGGGCCGCAGAGACTCCCTCAAGTCGAAGAGCTCGGGAACGATGTCTACCTTGCCCGCGTCGATCTTGGACAGGTCGAGGATGTCATTGAGCAGCGTCAGCAGCGCCTCGCCGGAGTTCTGCACGATCCGGGCGTAGGACGCCTGTTCGGCCGTGAGGTCAGTGGTCAGCAGCAGATCGGTCATGCCGATGATTCCGTTCATCGGCGTGCGAATCTCATGGCTCATGTTGGCAAGGAACATCGACTTGCTGCGTGCGCTGTTCTCGGCGATCGCGATCGCGCGCCGCAGCTCCCGCTCGGCCCGGCGACGTTGCGCAATCTCCCTCGAGAGCTGTTCCTTGCGCTCCAGAGCAGCCTGATGCTGGCGCGACTCCTGATCCAAGCGGGTTGTTAGAATCAGGCTCTTGGTGGCACCTCGCACGACCAGCGTCACGCCGAGCAAGGTCGCCAATGCCAGGGCCACCAACCCTACGAACACTCGCCAGGGCGCCGGGCCCGGCATGAGTTCACCAACCGGTGCCACATGAATGACATTGAAGGGCGTGCCCGCCACGGGGGACAGAAGCGCCACATAGTCAGCCGGCTTCGTCCCGATGTGGTGCAAACGAACGATCGTGGGTCGCTGGGGCTCCAGCTCGACGCCGGCGAGCTCTTCGGCCAGCAGATCCATCTTGCCAAACGAAGGTGCATCGGCCGGGGGATCAGTCCCCCTGGCGCCACCCCTCTCGGCAATCGCTCCGTTTCCCAGGATCACCTGCCCCACGGCCAGCCAGACCCGATCGGGCGCCACCAGGCGATCACGACCGAGCTGGGCCAGCAGACTCTGCGGATGCAAGACCGCGAGCACACGGCCGACGTACTCGCCCCCGCAGAAGCACGGCGTGGCGATTCCGACGGCTTCGGGTACACGATCTGAGCAGATCAAGAAGCTCTGCTCGATCCGAGACTCCACCGCCGGCCTGAGGGCCACGAAGCTCAGGTTCGGATCTTCGACGGCACCGTAGCGGTCCTGGGCCACGAGCATGGTGTGCGCCTCGTCCTGCAGCGCCAAGAACTCGTAGATCGACTGGCCCAAGACTTGCTTCTTGCGGATCACGCGCTCGAAATCGGTGGCGATCGCTTCCAGGCTGAGCTGGAGACCGTACTCCATCGACATGCCGAGTGCCCGGTTGCTGAAGTAGGTCGGCACGGCACCGCGTTCGGCCAGGTCCTGCAGGTCCAGCCGGCGCTCGTAGAAGAAGTACTCGAGCGTCAGACCTATCTCCGCGGTCCGGCGGGCATGACCATCCAGCGCCCGACGTTGCTGATCGAGGCGTACCATGTAGTTGTGGCCCAGCAAGTACGCGATGAACCCGACCAGCAATACGGTGAGGCATACCAGGGCACCCAAACGCAATGCGCCCAAACGCGCAGGCCTGTCCGAATGCAGCGGACCCTGGCGCGGCGGGCTGCCCGATTGCAGGGGGCCCTGGCGCGGCGGGCTGCCCGAATGCAGGGGGCCCTGGCGCGGCGGGCTGCCCGATTGCAGGGGGCCCTGGGGTGTCTGCGCTGCGTGTGGCATGCTCTCTCGCGACTACTCCCGTTCGGCCACCGGCGCCTTCGGCGCCCCCAGCGTCTCCAGCGCCTCCGGCACTACCGGCGCCACCCGCGCCGGCAGTTCCGCCGGTGAACGGCGGGCGAAGAAGTCCGGGTAGTATTTCAGTGCGGTGGGGTAGTACTCGACGATCCACTCCCGGTAACGACCCGACTCCCAGCATTCCTCGAAGAAGGCGTTGAACGCCGCGCGCAGTTGCGGGGCCGATTCGGGAAACCCAACGCCCATCGTCTGCTCGGGTGAGATCGGGCCGATCACCTTGATGCGTGTGGGCCACTTGCGCAAGGCAACCAGCGCGTCGGGGACATCGAGGATGGTCATCTCGGCGCGGTTGGCGATGACCGCCGGAGCGAGCTCATTCAACGAGCCTTCGAATTCGATCGTCCTTGCCCCAAGCTGCCGCAATCCATAGAGTTCCGGATCCAGACAGGTTCCCCCCTTACAGAGTAACGTGCGTCCATTCAAGCAGGCATTGACAGCACGTAGGTCGGCCTCGATCGACCCCGAGGGGCGGACCGGCTCGAGCTCGGCATCGTCCCTGGTCAGCAGCCAGATCTGGGTCGGGAAGGTGGGATGGGAGTAGTCGATGATCTGCTCACGCCAGGGCAGTACGGTGAGCCCATTGGCAATCAGATCGCCCTCGATGGCCACCGGAGCCCCCAGCGTCACCTCGCCCCCGTTACGCGCGACTTCTCTTCCCAGCAGCCTCGGGAAGATGTCCTCCCATGAAGCCGGTACGTAGACATGCTCCACGCCCAGCTCTTCAGCGAACTCCTGAATGAGCCGCATGTCGAGGCCGCCGCCATCACCGGTCACGAAATTCGCGTACGGCACGCCGAGGTGCCGCAGAACCCCGGATGACCGGACCTCGGGCAGATCGCGCGGGACTGCCTGCCATGCGGTCTCATCCGCGTCCGTCTCGGAGGCTGCCGGGACCGATGGCTGCAGCCAGGCGTTACACAGGGCGCCCAACGCGCACAGGACGACCGTGGCCACCCCCTTGGGCGCGCGCAGTCGTCGCAGTCGTCGCAGTCGTCGCAGGAAGTATGCGGGGATCATGCCCCCCCCTTTTGTGGCATTCGAACTCCACACAAGGGATCGGCAGGAAGCAGAGGGATCTGGATGAGGAGGGAGGATGCGCGGGTGCTAAACCTACCCGAATGGGGACTTGCAGGTTGTGGCTCCATGAATCCCGCCGCGCGAGACTCAACTTCTTTCATAGAAAGGCGTTATGACCACACTCAGGACAGCTACGTTGGTTACGAGTCAACCGCCTTCATGACAAAGAGTTCCGTCACAAAAACCGGTTTTTTGACACCACAACCATCGGGCCACCACAGGCCCATGTTCGCCTCTCTCGCAGACTCAAGGTCGCCCCCCCTGGCGAACTCAAGGCCGCTCCCCGACACGTATGCGGTCACGATGGGTGTAGAGATTGAACCGCCCCTCTCTCAAGAAGCCCACCAGTGTGATTCCAGCCCGGTCCGCCACGCGCAGCGCCAGGTCGGTTGGTGCTGAGACGGTGGCCATGACGGGGATCTGGGCGGCGGCCGCCTTCTGCACCATCTCGAAGCTTGCCCGACTCGACGCCACGAGCAAGACGGTTCGCCCCAGTCGTCCGTCGAGCAACGCCCGGCCGACGGCCTTGTCCATCGCATTGTGCCGCCCCACGTCCTCTGCGATAGCCAACCAGTCGCCGTCCTCATCAAAGAGGGCCACCGCATGGGCGCCCCCTGTCGCCGCGAACAAGGATTGGCGCTCGGTCATCCGGTTCAGCGCCTCGGTCAACAGCCCAGCGCTCAATCGAACCTCACGGCTGGACACCGGCAAGACGCCCACATCGCGCTCGATCTCGGCGAGGCTTCTCCGTCCCGCGAGGCCACTGCTCGATGTGCTCCAGCGAGCGGGCGTCGGCCCAGGGGGTGGTGCCGTCGCCGGTTCCGCTTCCCGCAGGTCGATCAGCAGCCGGTCCCCGCCAGCGCTTTGCTCGAGCCGAGCGGAGCGGAGGTCACTTACCATCGACTGCATGCCTTCCGACAGCAGGAGCCCCGCGGCGAGAGCCACGTCCTCCCCGGGGGTGCGCATGACCACCATCCAGGGCCTGTCCCCCAGACGGATCTCGAGCGGCGCCTCGCACGCGACGGCATCTTGAGTATCTTCCGCATCGCCGCGTCGGACCCGCACCACCGGCCGCCGCACCGAACGGGCGGACTCGCCGGGTGCCAGCCGGCCCGGCCGTGCTGTGCCCGTCGCGGCCGCGCCGGCCGCATCGCGCCCCGGCCCGATGATGTCATTGAGCGAGCCCGTGCGGTATCCCTCGAGATCGATGGCCACGTAGGCATAGCCGGCACCTTTGATGGCGTCGACGACGCGCTGGCGCATGCCCGGATCGCTCCAGCTTCCGATCTCCTCGGGGGGCACCTCGATCCGCGCGACGCTCTGGTGGTCGCGCACGCGAACTTGGACGGCGCCGAGTGCTCGCAACGCGGCCTCGGCGCGATCGATCCGTTCCAGCCGGTCCGTCGAGAGCGGCTCGCCGTAGGGGATCCGTGAAGCAAGGCAGGCTCGGGCGGGAAGCCCCCAGTTGGGTAGGTCGCGAGCGCGCGCCAGCTCTCGAATCTGCGACTTGGTCAGGCCAACCTCGAGCAAAGGGGACCGAATCCCGAGTTCGGAGACCGCTCGCATGCCCGGCCGGTAGTCACCTGGGTCGTCGGCGTTGCTGCCCTCGACGACCACCGCCAGCCCTCGCTCCCGGGCCACGGCCAGAAGCTCGCCCATCAGGTGCCGCTTGCACACATAGCAGCGGTCCGGCCGGTTCGCGCGGAGTGCCTGGTCAGCCAGGGGGTCAGCGGAAAGCACCAGATGCTCGGCGCCCAGGCGCACGGCCAGCCGGCGGGCTTCCTCCTCCTCGTCGCGCATGTGGAGCACGGTGCTCACGGTCGCCGCCACCGCCTTCTCACCGAGAACGTCGCGAGCGACGGCCAGGAGATAGGTGCTGTCCACGCCTCCCGAGAACGCCACCAAAGCACTGCCGTAGGAAGCCAGCAGCGATTCCAAGGCGGAGGCTTTCTCGGCCAGTGTCGGGGAGATCATGCGGGCGGTCTTTCGTTTCGCGGTCCCCATCTCTCATCTCGTCGGTGGCGCATGCTGGTGATGCGTGTTCCCGGCCCCCGGCCCCCGGACACCGGCGAAGGCCGGACGATGACTACTGGGTCAGGTCCAGAGGAAGTTCGGCGCCTCGCTCGGCCAGCTTCTTCAGAGAGATCCCGGACAGGTGGATTTGGATGACATCACCCAGGTCACGCCACAGCTCCCTCGCCACGCACTCGGAGGAACGCGGGCACAAGGAGGGATCTTGCACGCAGTCAACCAGGGTCTGATGACCTTCGAGGGCGCTCAAGATCTCGGCGACATTGATCTCGGCAGCGCAACGGGTGAGGCAGTATCCTCCACCACTTCCGCGCACACTGCGGACCAGGCCCTCGCCCCGCAGGGCGGTCAGCAGGGCATGCAGGTACTTGCGCGAGACACCCAGGCGCTCGGCGATATCGCTCATCAGTACCGGCCCGCGGCCGTCCTGCTGGGCCAAGTCCACCATCGCACGCAACCCATAGCGCCCCTTGGTGGTGATCCTCATGTCGCACCCTTTCATCATCGGTGCCCCCACCCGGCAAAATGTCCATGAATTCTATAGACTAGTGTGTGCGGCACTCTTTGTCAACGCCCTCTCCGACTTGCCGGCCCGTGCCCGCCAGGGTCGCGGTTGCCAGAATCGTGGTTGTCAGGGTCGTGGTTGTCAGGGTCGTGCTCGTCGCGACTACTCTCCTCCGCGGCCGCCTGCAACACTTGCCAGGCCCGCCCCACGTCAGACCGGGAGGTATGCGTCTGCCCGATACTCATCCTCAGGCAGTACTGGCCGCCCAGACTCGTGTGGGTGCAGAAGATATCACCCTGGCGATTCACCCGGTCCAGCAGATCCCGGTTGAGCCGCGCGAGGCGCTGTTCGGTGCGCTCGTCGATGCGTTCCCCGGTGCGCGCCTCGGTAGGTTCCTCCGCAAACAAGCCGGCAGGCTTGTAGCGAAAGCACACCGTGTTGAGCGGCACCGGCGCAAGACGAACGAAGTCAGGGCTTTCGTCCACCCAGCTCGCGAACTCCTGGGCCAGCGCCAGGTGCGCCCGCAGACGCTCCCGCAGGCCGGCGGCACCAAAGTGGCGCAGGACGAACCAGAGCTTCAACGCCCGGAACCGCCGGCCGAGCTGGATGCCCCAGTCACGGTAGTTGGTAACCTGCTCGTCGACCGCGGTCTTGAGGTACTCCGGATTGATCGCGAAGGTGCGCGTCAGCTCCTCGGGGTGACGGCAGTAGAAGGCCGAGCAATCGAAATTCGTAAACAGCCATTTGTGAGGGTTGAAGACAAACGAATCGGCCTCTTCAACGCCCCTGAGGATCTCCCGCTTCTCGGGCAAGAGCGCCGCGCTGCCGGCCAGGGCGGCATCCACGTGAATCCAGACGTCCTCGTAACGGCGGGCCACCGCGCAGATGGACTCGAGGGGATCGATCGCGGTCAATGAGGTACTTCCCACCGTGGCGATGACGCAGCACGGGATGCGTCCGGCCGCCCGATCGGCCTCCATCTGCCGCGCCAGATCTTCTGGATCCATCGCATAGCACGCATCCGTTGCGACCGCCACCACCTGCTCGACACCAAACCCGGCGATCTTGGCGCCCTTGATGACCGACGAATGCGCCTCCGTGGAGGCATAGGCCCGTAGCGGCCTGTCAGCCGGCCAGGCACTCATCCCCCGCTGGTTGATCCGCTGTCCGGAGCATCGCTCGCGAGCACAGAGCAGGGCACAGAGCGTAGCGGTCGAGGCGGTATCCTGTATCGATCCCCGAAATGCCGCGGGCAGATCCAAGAGCTGGCGTACCCAGTCCATGACCAGCTCTTCCAACTCGGTGGCCGCCGGACAGCTCTGCCAGACCATGGCATTGACACCCAGTGCGGCCGAGATCATCTCTCCCAGGATCGAGGGACCGCTGTTGTTGGCTGGGAAGTAGGCGAAGAAGCGCGGGTGATTCCAGTGGGTGACTCCCGGCAGGATCTGCTCACGGAAGTCAGCCAGGATCGCCTCCATTGCCTCGCCTTGCTCGGGCGGGTGCTCGGGCAGCCGGGCGCGAATGGAGCCCGGCGCGATGTCCGGGCAAACCGGTAGGGTGGCCACCTCCGCCATGTAGTCGGCGATCCAATCGACGACGTCATGGCCGTGGCGACGAAACTCCTCGGCACGCATACCGACCTCCTAGGAAACGAGATGCCAAGCGCGTAGCTTCCCATTCGCACCCACCGCAACCGGTCTGCAGCGGGCGGCTCGCCGGCCGGGCTCGAGTCCGGCCCCTACTCTTGCGCATGATAGAGCATTCCCCCCGCGCGTTCAGCCCCGCGACCGGCTCGCTGGGTCACCGTTCCAACTCCAGAGGATAAGAATGCTTCAAGCTCGAATCGGGCGCGGCGGGTGTAGACTCCTTCCCTTGCCCTACCAACGGTCGGCTTGCGAGACCGAAGAGCCGGGCGCAGGCTTGGAAGCCAAAGGCCGCAAGCAGGCGTGAGCGGGCGCGAGCAGACGCGGGCAGGCGCGGGCAGGCGCGGGCAGACGCGAGTAGACGCGGGCAGGCGCGGGCAGGCGCGGGCAGGCGCAAGCAGACGCGAGCAGGCGCGGGCAGGCGCGGGCAGGCGCAAGTTCCTCGCGTCCCTGGCGTTCGCCTCGTGCCAGTGGTGCCAAGATTCGGGGTGATCAAAGATGTTCAGGTTCCTCCGGGCAAACTGGCTTCGCATGGCGGGGGGTGTGCTCCTCGCCGGCGCCACCTTGCTCCTGACGGGGGCCTTGCCTCCCCAACAACGGGTCATGGCGGCGATCTTCGTCCTTACGGTCTTCTACTGGATCACCGAGCCGCTTCCGCTGTACGTCACGGCCATCCTCGCGGCCTTCCTCACGAGCCTGCTGCTCGGACCCGCCTCGCGGTGGTTCGGCATACCCCCGCTTCCCTATCAGCCGTACCTGGCCGCGTTCGCCAGTCCCGTGGTGGTGCTGATGTTCGGCGGATTCGTGATGGCCACCGTCTTCAGCAAGAACAACCTCGACATCGAGTTCTGCCAGATGATCCTGCGCCGTTTGGGCACGCGGCCTCAGGAGATCCTGATCGGCATGATGCTGCTCACCGCGGCGATGTCGATGTGGATGTCGAACACGGCCACGACGGCGATCATGGTCGCCACGGTCCTGCCGTTCGTTCGCCGGCTTCCGCCCGGAGCCGGGATGCGGAAGGCATTGATGCTCGGCATTCCCTTTGCCGCCAATATCGGTGGCATTGCCACCCCCATCGGCACCCCGCCGAATGCGATCGCCATCGGTCTGCTCGCCGAGTCGGGGTATCAGGTCTCGTTCCTGGCCTGGATGCTGGCCAGCTTCCCGGTGATGATCGTGCTGCTGGCGGTCACCTATGGCCTTCTGACGCTCCTGTTTCCCATTCGCCGCGACCACTTCGAGATGGAGATGGGTGGCCGTCCCTCGATCGCCCACCGGGGCCTGGTCTACACGACCTTCTTCGCCACCGTCCTGCTGTGGATGACCGACAAGCTGCACGGCGTTCCGTCGGCGTTGGTGGCCCTGGTGCCGGTGGTGGTCTTCGCGATTGCGGGTCTTCTTCCCAAGCGCCGGTTGCGCGAGATCTCCTGGGACATCCTGCTCTTGATCGGCGGCGGAATCGCTTTGGGCGTGGGCATCAAGCAAACCGGCCTGGCCGACACGCTGGCGGCCGGCTTGCTGCCTGCCGGACTCTCGTCACTGGGCAGCATCCTCATCTTGGGTTCGGCCGCCGCCCTGCTGGCCACGTTCATGAGCAACACGGCGGCCGGCAACATCATCCTGCCGATCGCCCTGTCGGCAGCGGTGGCCGCGCCAACCACCATCTTGATCCCGGTCGCGCTGTGCGCGTCCTACGGGATGGCGCTGCCGATCAGTACACCGCCGAACGCCATCGCCTTTGGATCGGAGATGATCGAGGCGCGTGACATGTTCAAGGCCGGCATGATGATCACGATTCTGGGAATCCTGGTCACACTGGCCTACGTGCAGCTCCTGCCCAGGCTGCTGCCCTCGTTTCTCTAGGGGAGTCTGACTGGGGGCTCAATCGAGGAGGGAGGTACCGATGACACAGATCCGCCGAAGCAAGCGTGAACACTGCCCGAAGTGCGACAGCGTCTCGATGCACAACTACGTGCATGTCACCCCTGGGGAGGATGCCTCCGTTTTCGTCGAATGCGCCGAGTGCGGCACATTCGTGGCGCGCTATACCCTGCGTGCCTATACCTGCGACGATCCCTACCGCTCCTTCCTGCGGTTGATGCGCAGCCGCAGCCCCGAATCCGGAGCCCTGGCTCACAAGACCAGCGGGGAGTTCACGGCCAAGCTGTGGGCCGACTACGAGGAGGTCAAACAACGGGTGCGGGAGAATGAGGAAACGCGGGACGTCGAAGACTTGCTCGAGGAGACGGATTGACCCTCCTCTGGGGAACCGGCTGGAACGATTCCGGAGTCTGAATGAGACGCAGCGAGCCCGAAGCGAGCCCGAAACGAGCGCGCAGCGAGCCCGAAACGATGCGTCGTTCCGGGCTCGTTGCGTCCTAGAGCCACATCGTGCGCTTCTCGAATTTCTTGGCCACCGTCTTTGCCAAACCCAGCGGCACTTTGACGTGGACCCATTCATCGCTTGAATCCACCTTGATCACGAGCTGGTTGCCCTCTTTGCGGATCTCGACGTATTCATCGTGAGAGCGCACCTCGACCAGCGTGAAATCGTCCTGCTCATCGAGGATCTCGCACGCTTTGCGCATCACCGGGCCCCACTCGCCAACCTCGGCACGCGCTTCCTCGAACACCGAGTTCGGAATACACAAGAGCGCGGCCTCGGCGAGCGCCTCGGGAATGCGGAGTCCATGAAGGTCGGTGCCTCCAGCACCCTTTGACCGAATGTCGATCTCGATCACACCGGCCCGATTGACCGCCCAGGTCAAGCCCGCTCCCATGGTCAAGAGAAGCACCGTCACGAGGACGATCGAGCCTACCGCTCGTTGCGTGGTTCTGGACATGGCGTCCCCCTTTGCCAAACCGGCCGTGGCATCGCACAGCCGCGGCCGGTTCGGTCCTGCTTGGCCACTCCTAGCGCTCCTAGTCAGTCGAGGCCTGGTCGTCAACCCAGATCCGCACCTGCTCGTCTTCGCTGATCACGGTAACCAGATCCCCGTCACCTTGATCACGCAAAGCCCGCACCAGAGCAACCAGGTCGATCTCGTCTTTGTTCTCGGTGGTCATCGCCTCGATCATATCGAGTCGCAGATTGATGCGCACTTGCTCGTCGGCCTCGTCCACGTGGACAACGAGTTTGTCATCGACTTTCGCGACGCGAACGTTCTCATCGAGGTTCTCCACGCGGATGTACTCGCCGTCCTGCGCCTTGCGCAAGGCTTTCATGATGGCCGGGATGTCCATCTCCACTTCGTTGGGGAGGATCCGAACGCGGCCGCGGTCAAAGGTAACGTCCCCATTCTCAACCTCGGTGGTCACGAGCGGCAGAAGCTCTTCGATCAGCGAGAGCGGCAGATTGATGCGGACGGTCTCTCCGTGGCGCCCGGCTTCATCGACCTTGATATGCAACCATGCCTCATCATCGGCGCGGGCCTCCGCCCCGGTGAGAACCGCGACTCCCAGAATGAGGCTCAATGCCCACATGATCCGTTTCATGGCTTTGCTCCTTGCTCCGTGGTGGAAACCGTCATGTACCCACCAAGACGAAATCGGTCTGGGCAGGGTTGCGTGGTCCCGTACGCCAGGTGCACAGGCAACGTGATGGACCCGGTGCCGACGTGCTAGAATGGGACCGAACCGGGACACTGCGGCGCCACCTGGAACGAAACCGTGGCCTGGGAGCCGGACAACGGAACAGGGAGAACCCCAAGATGACACTGGCAACCTATTTAAACAGTAGCACTTGCGCACAACCTCCCTTTTGGATCCGCGTACTGGCGGCGGTTCTGGCAGCGACTCCCCGGCCGACTCCGTCGGCAGTACCACCGGCAGCGCTGTGGGCAAGGCTTTCGTTGGCGCTATGGGTGGCGCTTTGGGTAGCGCTCTGGGTAGCCCTGCCGCTCATGCTGGCGGCCGCTCTGCCACAGACAGCCGGGGCGGATGTTCCGCTCCAGACGAGCCCCTCGTGGGAATCGACGCCCAACAACCACGTGGCCACCGGCGGCGGCTGGGCGGACCTCGACGGCGACGGCTGGCTCGATCTGGTAGCCGCCAACGGCAATGACATCTTCCGCCAGACGGTCGTGGTCTACCGCAACAACGGCGATGGCACCCTGCCCTTAGACTCCACCTGGAGCTCGGCCGACATCGATTACCACGCTCACCTGGACATCGGCGATATCAACGGCGACGGTTGGCCCGATGTCGCGGTGGGGGTCTACCTGGGGCCGAGCGGCTTTGGATCACCCGGCCGCGCCAAGGTCTATTTCGGCAACGGCGCCGGTGGGTTCAGCCCCACGCCCGACTGGATCTCGGCGGAGGAGTTCTACTGCTTCTCGGTGGCCCTGGGAGATGCCGACGGAGATGGGGACCTGGATCTGGCCTGCGCGTGCGGCGACGACTACTACAACAACCCCGAACGGCAGCGCATCTTCTTCAATGAGGGCGGCACGCTCGAGGCAACGCCGTCGTGGGTATCCGACGAGGTCGCCTACGCCCTCGATGTCTTCTGGGGCGACGTCGATCAGGACGGTGACCTGGACGTGGCCTTCTGCGGCACGTCCGCGCCCATGCGCGTCTACCTCAATCACCAGACCACCGGAGGCGGCATCGCCACTACCGCATCCTGGGAGAGCGGGGACACCCCGCAGTACGGCAACACGACCGCCTTCGGCGATTGGAACTGGGACGGGTTCCCCGAACTCGCCGTGGCGGACAACAACCAGCTCGGCGGCGCGGGACGCTTCAAGGTCTACGCCAACGACGGTGGCACGCTGGGCGCCACCCCGGCCTGGACGTCCAACCAAAGCGGCTATGGTTCGCACGTGTCATGGTGCGATATCGACCGAGACGGGGACTTCGAGCTGGTCACGGGCCAGTGGTGGGGCCCGGTTCGGATCTACGACAACACCGGCGCCGATCTGACGGGCGATCCGGTTTGGGCGAGCAACACCACGACGGTGATCGAGAACCTTTTCTGGGGCGATGTCGACAATGTTGGGCTTCATGGCGGCGCGCTGAGCATCGCGGGCGGCGATGGCGCGCGAACCTTCTTCCCACTGGGCTATGCGCCGGTCCGCTCGGTCGATGAAGTCCGGGTGGACGGCGCGCCGCTGGATCCGGGCGACTACACCGTCCACACCGCCTACGGATGGATCTCCCTTGCCACTCCCCCTCCGCCAGGTCAGAACAACGTGGAGATCGACTTCAGCTACTCGAATCACCTCGACCTCGGGGTAACCAACTGGGACAACAACCGGGGCAATCTGCTCTTCTTGAACATGAGTCTTGCCTCGGCCGAACCACCACCGGGGGGCACGCCCGAAGGCGAGACGTTCGCGGACCGGGCGCCAACTCTGTCGGCCGCCGTGTTTGCGGCTCGTCCGAATCCCGCCGCACGTCTCACGCACGTGCGCTATGACGGGCCCGCAGTACAGTACGCCGAGCTGGACATCGTCGACGCCACCGGCCGCCGGGTGCGAACGCTTCATCGCGGCCCCCTGACGGGCGAGCTGCGGCTGTGGGCCTGGGATCGGCGAGACGACAACGGCGTCCGGCAACCCAGCGGCGTCTACTTCGCGCACCTTCGCGCAGAATCCGCCAGGGAGTTCGCCGGGGTGTCCGGCATGGGCAGCGGGTCCGGCGGAGCGACGGGCAGCCCAACCGGCGGTGGCACGGGCACCCGCACGATCCGGCTCCTGATGGTCGACTAGGTATGACAGTCACCACCCACGAATCCCGCCCGGTACCCAGCGCATTCGCGCGGCACTGGGACCTGGACCCAAACACGGTGTTTCTGAACCACGGATCTTTCGGCGCCACGCCACGCGCCGTCCTGAAACGGCAGAGCGAGCTGCGGACCGAGATGGAACGTGATCCGGTCGCCTTCTTCATCCGCCGCCACGAACCGTTGCTCGACGAGGCCCGGAGGCGGTTGGCCGCCTTCCTGAGCGCGGACCCCGACGCGATCGCGCTGATCCCCAACGCCACCACCGGGGTCAACACGGTGCTCCACGCCTTCCCGCTCGAGAGCGGCGATGAAGTGGTCGTCACCGATCATGAGTACAACGCCTGCCGCAACGCGCTCGATCGCATCGCCGGCCGTCGCGGTGCGCGGGTGGCGGTGGCAGCGCTCCCTTTTCCACTGGCCGGGGATGAGGAGATCCTGGATGCCGTCGAGGCCGCACTGAGTCCGCGGACGAAGCTCGTCATGATCGATCACATCACGAGTCCCACGGGCATCCTCCTTCCGGTGGCGGCACTGGCCGCTCGGCTCGCCGAGCGGGGAGTGGCGCTGCTTGTCGACGGCGCTCACGCGCCCGGTATGGTCCCGCTTGCCCTGGATCGCTTGGGGACGACCTACTACACGGGCAACTGTCACAAGTGGTTGTGCACGCCCAAGGGCGCCGGGTTCCTCTACGCGGCCCCCGCAGCCCGCGAGCGGCTGCGACCACTCGTGACCAGCCACGGCGCCAACTCTCCCCGCACCGACCGTGCCCGCTACCAGCTCGAGTTCGACTGGACGGGCACGCACGATGCGACAGCCTACTACTGCATTCCGGAAGCGATCGACTTCATGGCCGCCCTGCTTCCGGGCGGCTGGGACGCCGTGCGGGCCCACAACCATCGTCTGACGGTGGAAGGACGCACATTGCTGTGCGAGACCCTCGGCCTCCAGCCGCCGTGTCCGGAAGAGATGATCGGTTCCCTGGGCGCCTTGATCCTGAGCCGTGAGTTGCCGGATCCCGCCGGCAGGTTCACTCCCTATCAGGATCCGCTCGAGAAGATTCTCTATGAGCGCTACCGCATCACGGTCCCGGTGATCCCGTGGCCGGATCCACGCTTGCGCCTCTTGCGCATATCGGGTCAGATGTACAATTCCCTAGAGCAATACGAATACCTGGCCGCCGCGGTACGTGAGGCGGGCGGATGGTGACAGCAACGGGCGCGCAAACGACCGAACCTCATCGGCGCGCCGTTCCAGGGAAGGGGACGAAGCCATGAAGATCTACACTGGGGTTGGCGACCGCGGCAACACGAGTCTCTTCAGCGGAGAGCGCGTGCCGAAGTCCGATGCGCGCATCGAGGCCTACGGTGACGTGGACGAGCTGGGCTCGGTGATCGGGGCGCTCGTCGCCGGGCTCGATCGGGACACGGCCGACCTGGCCGAAGAGCTCAAGCGGGTCCAGTCCGCGCTGCTGCGCGTGGGCGCCTTCCTCGCCACAACACCGGGTTCTCCGGCGATGGTGCACCTGACTCGCATCGGCAAGCAAGACATCGGCGCTCTGGAAGCCTCCATCGACCGGCAGCAAGAGGCCCTGCCTGCCTTGTCGGCCTTCGTGCTCCCCGGCGGTACGCCCGCGGCTGCGTGGGCCCATCTGAGCCGGGTGGTCTGCCGCCGCGCCGAGCGCAAGGTGGTCGCGCTGGGCCGGGCCACCGGGATGCTCTCCAGCCAGGAATCGCCGGCCGGTGGACGGTCAGGCGCACCGGAAGTCAACACCAGCTCAGATCCTGGCTCAGCCGCTGTCGGCAGCAGCGAGCGAGAAGCGCCGCTCGATGTCGGCAGCAGTGATCCAGAAGCGCTGCGCGATGCCGGCAGAGGCGATCAAGCAGCGCTGCTCGATGTTCTCGTCTATCTCAACCGACTGTCTGATTACCTCTTCGTCCTCGCCCGGACGTGCAACCTGCGCGCCGGGGTGGGCGACCAAGTGTGGGAGAAAGCGTGAAGACGATCTTGCGTGAGCGCAAGTGGCTCACCACGAACTCGTATGTACTGAGCCTGGAACGTCCGGAGAGCTTCACGTTCAGCCCCGGGCAGCGGATCGGTCTGCAGAGCGGAGGCCTGTTGCGCGACTACAGCCTCGTCAGCGGGCCCCAGGCTCCAACGCTCGACATCCTCATCCGCAGGATTCCCGGCGGCCCGATGTCGTCGCATCTGGCCGAGTTGCCTCTCGAGACCGCGATCGAGATCGAGGGACCACACGGGTACTTCATCTTCCAGGACCAGGGCAACACACCCCTGTTCGTGGCCACCGGCACCGGTATCGCGCCGTTCGTTTCGATGGCTCGGACCGGTGTTCGCGGCTTCCGGCTGCTGCATGGCGTGCGCACGGCGGAGGAACTCTACTTCGCCAAGGAGATGCGCGCCTGCGCCGATGACTTCCTGGCCTGCTTGACCGGAGGGGCGACGCGAGCCGGAACCGGAGACCAGGCCCGAGCCGGAACCGGAGACCAGGCCCGAGCCGGAACCGGAGACCAGGCCGGAGCCGAGGCCGCCGATCAGAGCCTAGAGCGCGTCTATTCCGGACGGGTGACCTCCTACGTGGCTGAGCGACTCGAGGAGGGCATCTACGATTTCTACGCGTGTGGACGGGCCGAGATGATCCGCGACCTGGCACACATCATCGACGAACGATTTCCTTCATCCCGGCTGTTCTCGGAGAGCTTCACCTAGGCGTCTGGGACCCCTGGCGAGACCGAGCCGGGTACATGATCTACCGGACGCTGGCCCCGCGGCCGCGCGACGCCACCGCAGGCGGTCACCATTGCCAGCGCGGGAATGCCGTCGGCTGGGCGAGGGCCCCATAATTATGGTTGACAGAACACCGATGTTCGGAGAGATAGTTACGCTGAAACAGGCATCAGTATTGTGGTTCTGGCCCCTTCGCTTCACGGGCGGGTACGTGGCTGCCCAAAGGGCCCGGCCTCGTCTGCTGCCACCTGGGAAGGCGGTCCCCAAGAGGCGCGGCGTAAAGGATACGCACCTCTCGGATGCGCATCTCTTATCTGCAACGGGCCATTGCCCAGAAGACTCCAGAGAAGCCGATGATAAGAGCCAATGTTCGAAAGCTCGCTCTTCACTTCGTCCTCTTGATGGCGTTCTGGCTCGTCATGAGCGAGATGTTCGACCTGTTTCACATATCTCTTGGCGTCCTCTCGGTCATCACCGTCATCTGGATCAACTTCCGGCTTCTGAACCATGACAGCTTCGGCGAGCCGGCGGGCAGGAAGACCGGTTTGCGGCTTCTCCGTCTCCCCGTCTATCTGCTGTACCTGATCGCACAGATCGTCATCTCCGCCCTCAAGGTCGCCTATCTCATCCTGCATCCCCGGATGCCCTTGAAGACCTGCGTCTCGGTCTTCAAGGTAGACTTGCCGGACATGACCGCCAAGGTGTTGCTGGCCAACTCCATCACCCTGACACCGGGCACCATCACTGTCGACATCACCGGGGGTAACACCTTCATCGTGCACTCCCTCACCAAGGCCGGGGATCCGGTGTGGATGGATCATGGTCTCGCCGCCGCGGTGGCCAAGCTCTACGGCCGGGACCCGGAGAAGGTCGTCAGCGATGAGGTCATCATCAACTCCAAGGACAAGCTGGACGCATGGACCTGTTCATAAAGATCATAACCGTGTGGGTGGCGATCATCATCATCATCCCGCTCTACCGGACCGTCGTGGGCCCCACCGTCTTCGACCGGCTGCTGGGGGCCGGCGCGGTGGGCACAAAGACCATCATATTCATTCTGCTCTTTGGTTTCATTTTCGACCGCATCAATATGTTCATCGACATCTCCTTGGCCTACGCAATCTTGAATTTCATCGGTTCGCTGATCATCGCCCATTACTTCACAACGGATAAATCAAGACAATGATTGCGCTGCAGAACACACTAACCGTCATACTGCTGACCGCCGGAACGTTCTTCATGATGACCGGCAGTATCGGTATCGTGCGCCTTCCCGACTTCTTCGCCCGGTTGCATGCCGCCAGCAAGAGCGACACCCTGGGGATCATCCTCTTTACCGCAGGGATGATCGTCTACAACGGAATGAACATGGACAGCCTGAAGCTCCTCGTGATCTTCATCCTGACCGCCCTCACCAATCCCGTGGGCTCCCATGCCCTCACCCGGGCGGCCTTCAACATGGGCGTGAAGCCCTGGTTCAGGAAGGAAGAGAAGGAGAAGCCCTGACATGCATCTGAAGATTCAGCTCCTGATCTACGTCTTCTTGCTGGTCGCGGCGGTCCTGGCCCTTCGGCTCAAGGACCTGCTGGCCGCGGTCGTCTCCCTTTCGGTGTTCAGTTTCATGTGCGCGATTCTCTTTGTCTCACAGGGCGCCATCGATGTCGGGTTCACCGAGGCCACCGTGGGAGCGGGAGTGACCGGTGTGCTCTACATTATCCTATTATTCAAGACCTGCAGGAGAAGCAAAGATTGAAGGTCATCAACCTGCTCATCCTGGGAGCGTTTGGGGCGCTTCTCATGTACGCGGCGGCGGGCCTTCCGAACCGCGGCGACGACGATGCCCTGGTGAATCAGGAAGTCAGCCTGACCGGGACCCCCGTGGCGTCTTCCTACTATATTCAGAACGCCTACAAGGACACCCATACACCCAATATCGTCACGGCCATTCTGGCCGACTACCGCGGCTTCGACACGCTGGGCGAGACTGTGGTCATTTTCGCGGCGGGTATCATCTGCTACCTTCTCTTGCGGAGGGACCCAAGAAATGCATGATGCCAGCCGGAGCCCGATCGTCCTTCTCCTGAGTAGAGTTGTTTCCCCCTACATCATGCTGTTCGGCATGTATGTGATCTTCCACGGACACTACAGCCCCGGCGGCGGATTCCAGGGCGGGGCAATGATGGCGGCGTCCATCTTACTGATTCGCATCGCCTACAACGAACAAGTACATCAGTTGCAGTTCAAGCGCGCCCTCGGGCTTCCCCTGGCCGCCCTCGGTGTTCTGATCTACATCGGCGTCGGCCTCACGCCTCTTCTACTCGGCGGACGCTTCCTGGACTACGGCTTGCTCCCTCTATACGGCATCGAGACATCCCACATCAGATCGTTCGGGATCCTGGGAATCGAAATCGGTGTTGGCCTGGCAGTCATGGCCGTCTTGGTGGCCATCTATGACAACCTCCTGGAGGGCAATCGTGATTGAGTTCCTTGGCGGCCATATCGACTACTGGGTGATCATTCTGCTTCTGGTGACGGGATTGTACGGCGCGATCTTCAAGACCAACCTGGTGAAGAAACTCATCGGGATAACCATTTTCCAGACTTCGATCATTCTCTTCTACGTCTCCGGATCGGTGAAGGGCTTCGCTACCGTGCCGATCGTAGCAAAGGAGATTCCCACGGACGACATTGTCAACTATCTCAACCCCTTGCCGCCCACACTGATGCTCACGGCCATCGTCGTCGGCGTGGCAACGCTGGGCGTGGCCTTCGCCCTTCTGTCGATGATATACAAGTCCTATCAGACCCTTGACGAAGCCGACATCCTCGGACAGATGAAATGATCGGGAAGAACCTGCCCGCGCTGTTCCCGCTGATATTCCTCGTAGCGGCCCTAGTGGTCCCGCTCGTGGGACTCTGCAAGAGAAGGTCGGCCTATTATCTGGCTCTCCTTGCCTCCTTTGCCGCCACCGCCCTTTCGATCTATGGGTTCCTCCATGTTCTCAGGCATGGCACGTTGACCTATCACTTCGGCGGTTGGCTTCCTCCCGTGGGCATCGAGTATGTCTATGATCCCTTGGCGGCCTTCATCTCGCTGGTCATCAACGCCGTCGCCTGTCTGGTGCTGATGCACTCGAGCTTCATGGTGCAGAATGAACTCGCGGGCCGGGAGAGAGCTTACTACTCGGTCGCCATGCTTCTACTGGCCGGCTTCAACGGAATCGTCATCACCGGAGATCTGTTCAATCTCTTCGTCTTTATTGAGATCTCATCACTGGCAATGTACGGCCTCATCGCCGTAGGGGGCGGAAAGGCCCCCTTCGCGGCCCTGCGCTATCTCATCATCGGGACTATTGGGGCTTCTCTGTATCTCATGGGAGTCGGCTTCATCTACTTCTCGAGCGGGACGCTCAACATGGCCGACTTCGCCGCCATGGTGCCCCAGCTGAGCAGCAGCCCCTCGATCCAGGTGGCGCTGATCATGATGGTCGTGGGCATCGGCATCAAGATGGCCGTCTTTCCGATGCACGGCTGGCTACCCGACGCCTACACCACGGCGCCCTCGACCTCCTCGGCCCTCATCGCGCCCATCGGCACGAAGGTGAGTGCGTATGTGATGATCCGGATCCTGCTCTTCATGTTTGGGGCGGATTTCTTCAGCCGGCAGCTTGTGGTGGGAGAGGTTCTGGCCGTGCTCTCCTGCGGCGGCATCCTCTTCGGATCCATTCTGGCCATCGCCCAGAAGGACTTGAAGCGCATGCTGGCCTACAGCAGCGTCGCCCAGATCGGGTACATCGGTCTTGGCATCGGCCTGGCCAATCCATTGGGCTTTATCGGCGCGGTACTGCATGTGCTCAACCATGCCTTCATGAAGGCCTGCCTGTTCATTGTCGCGGGCAATCTCATCGCCAAGACGGGGCGATCCGACATCACCCTCTTCGACCACACGTACCGCAAGAGATTCCCGTGGACCATGGCGGCGTTCACGGTGGCGGCGCTCTCGATGGTTGGACTGCCGCCCCTGGCGGGTTTCTTCAGCAAGTGGTATCTGGCCCTGGGAACCATTCACAGCTCCAAGTGGCTGTTCCTCGCCGTGATTCTCACGAGCAGCCTTCTGAACGCGGTCTACTTCTTCAGGATTCTGGAGAAAGTCTACATGAGGAATCCCGCCGCTTCACAAGACAACGAAGCCGCGGTCGTCCGGGATGAGGTCAGGCCCTCGATGCTCATTCCGACGTTGACGCTGGCGGTGGGGCTGATTCTATTCGGCATCTTGAATGTGCTGATCGTATCCCAAATCCACAACATGATACCGGACGCCATATAGTGGGTGCTATGGAAACATACAGCTCAATCGTTCCCCTCCTAGCGGTCCTCGTGTCCCTGGGAGCCGTTCCGCTCATTCTCGTGAGCGGCAGCCGCCCCAACCTCCGCGAGTCGTGGACGATTCTCGCGGCGGTCGTCAAGTTCGCTCTGGTCGTCTCCCTGCTCCCGGCAGCCATCGCGGGGAAGTCGGCCGTGTACACGGTCCTGGAGGTATCCCCCGGGATCGGACTGGCCCTCAAAGCCGATCCGTTCGGCGTCTTCTTCGCCCTCATCGCCTCGGGTCTGTGGATTTTCACTTCGTTCTATTCGATCGGCTATGTTCGAGGGAACGGCGAAGTGAAGCAGACCCGCTACTTCGCCAGTTTCGCCGTCTGCCTATCGGCCACGATGGGCATTGCCTTCTCGGCCAACCTTCTTTCCTTCATCATCTTCTACGAAATGCTGACCATCGCCACCTATCCCCTCGTGATTCACAAGGAAAACCGGGAAGCGATCGCCGCGGGTCGCAAGTACCTGGTCTACACACTGACGGCCGGCCTGATGCTGATCGCCGCGGCGGGGGTGACCTACTCGCTCACGGGCACGCTCGATTTCAAGGCCGGCGGGCTCTTCGGCGGTATCGTCCTCGAGCAGAACACCGCCGTCCTGCTCTTCCTGCTTTTCTTGTGCGGCGTGGGCGTCAAGGCAGGCATCATGCCCCTGCACAGCTGGCTGCCCGCCGCCATGGCGGCGCCGACACCGGTCAGCGCGCTGCTTCACGCGGTCGCCGTCGTCAAGTCCGGCGTCTTCGGCGTGTTGCGCGTGGTAGGCTTCGTCTTCGGCCCGGCCATGATGAAGACCTTTGGACTCGATGACATCCTCCTGGTCCTGGCCGGGATCACGATCCTCGTCTCGTCACTCATGGCGCTGAGACAGGATAATTTGAAGAAGCGGCTGGCCTACTCCACGGTCGGCCACCTCTCTTACATCGTTCTGGGGGCCGCCCTTCTCTCGCCGGCCGGATTCACGGGTGGGATATTCCACATGGCCACCCATGCCACGATGAAGATTACGCTCTTCTTCTGCGCCGGTGCGATCTACGTGAACCTGCACCGAACCAGCATCAGCGAGCTCGACGGCATCGGCCGGGTGATGCCCTGGACCATGGTGGCCTTCACGATCGGCGCCATGGGACTCGCGGGGGTACCCCCCATCAACGGGGCGGTCAGCAAGTGGTTCCTGGGGATCGGTGCCCTTCAGGCAGACGTCGGTATTGCGCTCTTCATCCTGATCCTGAGCGGTCTGCTCAACGCCGGCTACTTCTTCCCGATCGTGCACCGAGCCTTCTTCCGCAAGGGCACCGGACTCGCCGAGCATGGCGAGGCCTCGCCTCTGATGGTGGTTCCGATCGTCATCACAGCGTTGCTTTCCGTGCTCTTTGGCATCTTTCCCAATCAGTTCTTCCAGTTCTTCAACCTGGCGGTTTCGATCGCGCAGAGCATCATGGGCGGGTCTTGACATGCAAAGAACTCACTGGATCATCATCGGCCTGATCGCGGCGGCCTCCTTCGTGGTGGAGTTCGTGTTGCTTGCCGGTCATCCCAAGAAGCACTGGTGGAGCCATGTGCCCGCTTTCTACAGCCTCCTCGGATTCGCAGGCTGCGCGGTCATCATCTTCGTGTCGAAGCGGCTAGGTGCGTGGTTCATTCAGCAGAAAGAGGATTACTACGATGCCGTCTGAGTTGCGGCTACCCCCGGTCCTGTTCATGCTCGCGGGAGCATTGATCCTTCCGCTGTTGCCGCGACGCCTCCGTGCGGGCGCCTTCGTGCTGTTCCCCCTGGCGGCGCTGGCGGTGGTTTGGCTTCTTCCGGAAGGCCAGGGTTCCAGGCTGCCGTTTTTGGGCTATGAACTGATCCTGTGCGAGATGACGCGCCTGACGCGGCTCTTCGGCACCATCTTCGCCCTCATCGCCGCCATCGGGGGCGTGTATTCGTTTCATCAGAAGGAAACCGGCCAGCAGTCGGCCGCCCTGCTCTACGCCGGAGGCGCGCTGGGAGTCACCTTCGCCGGCGACTACCTGACGCTCTTCGTCTTCTGGGAACTGATGGCGATCGCCTCGACCTACCTGATCTGGGCGCGCCGGACCCGAGAGGCCGAGAACGCGGGCATGCGCTATCTACTCGTACACCTCTTCGGAGGCGGCCTTCTTCTCCTGGGCATCCTGATGCATATCTCCAAGACCGGGTCCCTGGAGATCACATCCCTGCTGCAGGACAACTCCCTCTCCTCCTGGTTGATGCTGGGCGGGGTGGCCCTCAACGCGGCGGTGCCACCTCTGCACGCCTGGCTGGCCGACGCCTATCCCAAAGCCACCGTGACCGGAGCCGTATTCCTGAGCGCCTTCACCACCAAATCGGCGGTCCTGATCCTGATACGGATGTTCAGCGGCTGGGACATCTTGCTCTATTTCGGCGTGATCATGACACTCTACGGTGTGGTCTATGCCGTGCTTTCGAATGACATCCGCGGCATCCTGGCCTACCACATCATCAGCCAGGTGGGATACATGGTGGCCGGTGTGGGTATTGGAACCGAGATGGCGATCAACGGCACCGCGGCCCATGCCTACTCCCACATTCTCTACAAGGCTCTGTTGTTCATGGGCGCCGGAGCCGTTCTCAAGGCCACGGGAAAGAGCAAGCTCACCGAACTCGGCGGCCTCGCCCGAGCGATGCCCCTCACTCTATGGCTCTACATGATCGGGGCCTTCTCGATCTCCGGGTTTCCCCTGTTCAATGGGTTCATCAGCAAGTCGATGGTGGTTTCCGCCGCGGGGGCGGCCCATCGCGACGTGGCGATGCTGCTGCTCCTGCTCGCCTCCGTGGGTACCTTCCTCAGCGTCGGCCTGAAGCTGCCGTATTTCACATGGTGGAACGAACGCAAGGAAAAGGTCACGCCCGCGCGCACCCCGATCAACATGCACATCGGCATGGGGATAGCCGCATTTCTGTGTATCCTATACGGAGTGTATCCGGAGTTGCTCTACCGGTACCTGCCCTTCCCCGTGGATTATCATCCCTACACTCTGTACCACCTCAATGAGGTCGTGCAGATCTCGATCTTCACCTTCGTTGCCTTCTGGCTTCTCCGGGGCAAGCTTGCCGGGAAGGCACGCCTCTCGCTCGACACCGACTGGGCCTACCGGGCGCCAGCGCCGCTACTCCGCCGGGTCTTCGTGGACGGAACCGGGATGGTGTTCGATGGCTGCGAGAAGGTCTCCCTCAAGGTCGTCTCCGCCCTAGTGTCATTCGGACGGAATCCGGTGGAGCCCTTCAAGAAGGACAGGCCCGACTACGATCCCGACCGCAACCGCAACAATCTTCAATTCGTGACGATGTTCATCCTCGTCACCTTTGTCGTCTTCGCTCTGACCAGTCTGTTGCGATAGAATGATTCGGGCTCACGGGCCCATTGATCTGGCGATAGCTTGCGCCGAGCTGTATTTCGGTCAGGGCCTGATCCGTCTACCCCGGGATCAACGTGCGGGAGATCCGAGTGCGCTTGCTACGCCGGTAGATCAGCCTGCTTCCCCAGAACGCCGTCGTCACCGGCGCAACCATCCGCGAGAACATCGCCTACGGTGCCATCGGGAGCAAGCGCGAGCAACCCAATGACAAGGCGATCCGCAAAGTCGCACGGGCGGGCGCTCGATCCTGACCGGCTACGCCCAGACCCGAGCGCTGGATCGGCGGCTTGTAGCGACCTTCACGGCAGCCAGTCTGCTGCGACTGGCCTGTGCCGACCCGCTCACGGGCGCCTTGACCTTGTCCGCCATCTTCCCGACACTGCCGCAAGCCCGCCCAATGGCCGATATTAAGAACAGGTTCCTCTTCCACCCTCGGTCCGGGCCGTGGAAGGCGGAATCTTCCGTGGAGTGGACCGGCCGATGCCGTCGGATCCAACCGATGAGGCCGGATCCGGCCGGCAGACGAGGAAGATGACCATGTCGAGTTCCTTTGGCACCCTGTTTCGGGTGACGACATTCGGAGAATCCCACTGCGCAGGCGTGGGTGCGGTGCTGGACGGCTGCCCTGCCCGCCTCCCGCTTTCGGCTGCGGACATTCAACCCCAGCTCGACCGGCGGCGTCCCGGGCAGAGTGATCTGGCCACGCCTCGTCAAGAGGCCGATCAGGTGCAGATTCTCTCGGGTGTCGAGAATGGCCTCACCCTCGGCACGCCCATCGGGCTCTTCGTGCCGAACCGCGATCAGCGCCCCGGAGACTACCGAGCGATGAGCCAGATTCCCCGGCCGTCCCACGCCGACTACACCTACCAGATGAAGTACGGCATCCGTGCGAGCAGCGGTGGCGGCCGCTCGAGCGCCCGGGAGACGATCGGTCGGGTGGCTTGTGGGGCGATTGCCGAGAAGCTGCTACGCCAGCTCTACGGCATTGAGATCGTCGCTTGGGTGAGCGCGGTCGGCTCGGTCACCGCGAGCGCCCCCGACATCACCAGAATTGATCGAGCCCAGGTCGATGGGGATCCCGCTCGTTGCCCGGATTCAGCTACGGCGGCACCGATGCGCGCGTTGATCGAAGAGGTGCGCAACGCGCACGACTCGATCGGGGGCGTGGTGAGCTGCGTATGCCGGGGCGTGCCGGCCGGGTGGGGCGAGCCGGTCTTCGAGAAGCTGGAAGCGAAGCTTGCGCAGGCCATGCTGTCGATTCCGGCAACGAAGGGCTTCGAGATCGGTTCCGGTTTCGCAGGGACCCGGATGCGCGGCTCGGAGCATAACGATCCCTTCGTGGCGCGCGGGGGCCGAGACAGCAAGGGCCGGACTCCGTCGCCCGGCAATGGCGCGGGCAGAGCGATCCTGACCACCCGTACCAACCACAGCGGAGGCATCCAGGGCGGGATCTCGAACGGTGCCCCCATCACCATGCGCGTCGCCTTCAAACCGCCGGCCACGATCGGGCTGCCGCAAGAGACCGTCGACTTCGAGGGTCGACCGGTCACCCTCGAGGCGAAAGGACGCCACGACCCCTGTGTCGTGCCACGGGCCGTGCCGATCGTCGAGAGCATGGCCGCCTTGGTCTTGGCGGACATGGCGCTTCGTCAGCAGGCTTACGTCACAGGACTGCGCAAACAAGGGAATCGGGGAGATCCATCATGAGCGCCGAGTTCGCCCAGTTGCGCGAGCGCATCGCCAACATCGACCGCGGGCTCTTGAGCCTGCTCGAACAACGTTTGGAGCTGACCGCCGAGGTCGGCCGTCTCAAGGCCGCCCAGAACCAGCCGATCGTCGTTCGCCACGTCGAGCAAAACGTCCTGAAGCGCGCCCGCGATGCGGCCGAGCGCTGTGGCACCTCTCCCGAGGTCCTCGAGGCCGTTTTCGCCGCCATCATCCGGGCTTCGGTGGAACGTCAACATCGCGTGGGCATTACCGAGCGAGTGCGTGAGGGCGGGCGCGTTCTCATCCTGGGCGCCGCGGGAGGGATGGGTGGCTGGTTGCGATCCTTCCTGAGCAGTCTCGGCCACCGGCCGGTGGGCGTCGATCCGTCCTGGGCGGCGCTGGTGCCGGCCGAAGACCGTTTCGGGCGACTGGCCGACGTGCCCGACCCCGCCCAGCTGGCGGCGATCTTCGTCGCGACCCCGCTCGAGACGATGCCCGAGACGCTGCGCGAATTGGCCGCAACCGGTTTGAGCGCGCCGGTCGTCGAAATCGCCTCGATCAAGAGCCACCTGGCCGAGCCCCTTGCCGAGCTGGAAGAGGCAGGGATGATGCCGCTCGCCCTGCATCCCATGTTCGGCCCCGGGAAGAATCCTTATGAACCGCTGACGATGGTGCACGCCGTGCGCGGCGACGAGGCCCGAGAGCGCGAACGGCTCACCGAACTGCTCGCCCACCCCTACCTGGATCTGGTGAGCCTTCCGTTCGAGCAGCACGACCGGCTCATGGGATGGCTGCTGGGCCTGGCGCATCTGGGCGGCATGCTCTTCGGGGGAGCCCTCAGCCACTCCGGGCTGGATGCGGCCTCGCTGGGGCGGATCGCTTCGACCACCTTCGCGCGCCAGGTAGCGACCGCCCAATCGGTCTTGGGCGAGGATCCGGACCTCTACTTCGCCATCCAGCGCCTCAATCCCTTCCGCGGCGAGGTCTACGCGGCCCTGACCGGCACACTCGGCGAAATCACCGGCGCCATTGAACGCGGCGACCGGGAGCTCTTCGCCGACTTCATGGCCCGTGCCGCCGGGGCGTTGCCGGAGGTGGTGGGCTGAGCAGACATCACCGGCGGTCCGAGCCGAGTTGGGGATGCAGCTCGCGCAAGGTCTTCGGCTGGCCTGGCGAAGGCCTGGGTCAGCGACTCGCCCCTACGTCAAATCGACCAGCTCATCGACCAGCTCATCGACCGCCTGCAAGTACCCTTGCCGCCCCCGGCCCGAGATCTGCCGGCGGCAAGCGGCGGCAATCATCGAGTGGTGGCGAAAGGACTCCCGGGCGCCGATGTCGCTCAGGTGCACCTCGATCGCGGGTAATCCGGCGGCGGTCAGGGCATCGAGCAGCGCGATGCTGGTGTGGGTATAGGCGGCCGCGTTGATGATGATCGCGTCGGCGCGTTCGTGCGCTTCGCCGAAGGCCGCGGCCTGGATACGATCAACCAAGTCACCCTCGTGGTTGCTCTGAAAGAAGACCGCCTCGGCGCCGCGGCGGTCAGCGTGCTCGGCAATGGCCGCGTGCAGTTGATCGAGCGTCTGGTGCCCGTAATGCTGTGGCTCGCGCGAGCCCAGAAGATTCAGGTTGGGTCCCTGGATGACGAGGATGCGCATCATGCTCCCCTCCACTCACGGGTGGCCTCGGCCGCTCGGAGAATCTCCTGGTCGGTGACATCGTCCGCGACCACGCACGTGCCGACCTCGACCGGCAACACGTAGCGCAGCCGGCCGGCGCGCTTCTTCTTGTCCAGATGCAGGCTCCGCAGGAAGACCTTCGGATCGAACCGCGGTGCCACGACCGGCAACCCACATGCACGCAACAGATGCACGGTCTGCTCGAGCCGATCCGGTGGCCACAAACCGCGTCCGACCGCGATGTGCCCGGCGATGACGAGCCCGATTGCCACCGCATCGCCGTGGCGCAGGTCACCGTAACCGCTGATCGCCTCGAACGCGTGCCCGGCGGTGTGGCCCAGATTGAGCACCTTGCGTTCGCCGCGTTCGAAGGGATCGCGCTGCACGACGGTGGACTTGATGAACGCGCTCGCCATCACGCACCGTTCGAGAAAGAGCGGGTCGCTTGTGCTGCCTTCCGGTACGTTCCCGCAGGTCGCCACGAGGTCGCCGAAGAGTTCGGCCGATCCGACAATCGCAGTCTTGATCACCTCCGCCATGCCGCAGCTCACCTCTCGTCGCGGCAAGGTGCGTAGAAGGCATGGATCGATGACCACCAAGTGAGGCTGGTGGAAGCTACCCACCAGGTTCTTCGCCCGAGGATGATTGACGCCCATCTTGCCGCCGATGCTCGCATCGACTTGGGCTAGCAGGGTGGTGGGCACCTGCACCAGCGGCATGCCGCGCATGTAGATCGACGCGGCGAACCCGCCCATGTCTCCGGTGACCCCACCGCCGAAGGTGACGGCGGTAGCATCTCGCGTGGCGTTCAAGTCGACGAGACGGCCCAGGATTCGCTCGACCTGCGCGAAGGTCTTCTCTCCATCACCGTCGGCCACGGGAATCGAGTGCCAGGTGAGCCGCGCTTCCTCGAAGGCTATCTCCAGCAGATCCTGATAGAGAGGCACGAGCCGTTCGGCGATCATCAGAAAGACCGGTCCATCGAGCCCGTGAGCCCGCAACCGGTGCCCCAAGTGCAAGGCGATCCCGCGACCGACCTCGACGAGCGATTGATCGCGGGCGGGGACTCGTCCGCCGGGCGGAAGCTCGGTCGTGATCGTGCGGTGCGTGAGTGGTAGACGAGCCGCGATCCGCGCGGCCACGCGGTCGGGATCTACCGCACCTGTCTCGATCGCCTCGCCAGCTTCGGCGTAGGCGATACGGCGCGCGCTGAGCAGCTCACCGATCCGCGCCGAAAGCGCGACGCCCTCGAGCGGCCGGCCCTCGCGGCCCAGCAAGAGCGGACGGGTGGTGCCCTCCCGCACGCGCCGCGCGATGGTCTCGGCGGACGCCTGCAGCACGAAGACGCGCCCAGCCTGGCGCAAGAGATCCCGGTTACCCGCATCGAGCAAGGTGCCCCCGCCGGTGGCAATCACCACCTCCGTACCCTGGGCAAGCTCCTGGCACAACTCAGTCTCCTGGACCCGGAAGGCCGCCTCACCACGCTGGGCGAAGATCTCCGCCACCGACAGCCCTGCCCGGCCGGCAATCTCCTCGTCCATATCCAGGAACGGCCGCCCCAACATCTGTGCCAGCCGGCGACCGGCCGCTGTCTTGCCGGTACCCATGAAACCGGTGAGTACGACCAGTCGGTCGGTTTCAAGAGACCCAGAGGCATCCCTCGCCACGGCATCTTTGGCCAATGCCTCTACCAAGCGTGGATCAGAGACGTCCCATCTCGAGGCCACCCGCTCGTCCTCATGGAAGGTGTAGCGCATCGGATCACTCACCGGTCACCTCCGCCAGGTAGCTTTCCAGGTGGGCATACATTCGCACCGGATCGAAGCGCTCGCCGGTCCAGCGGGCGAAGGACTCCGCCGCCTGCGCGATGAGCAAGCACAGGCCGTCGAGGGCGGTTGTGTTCGCGCGCCGGGCGGCGGTCAAGAACGGTGTCTCGCGGGGGTGATAGACCATCTCCAGACACACCTGTCCTTCGTGCAGAACGCCGGACGCACCGGCGATGGGAAGGATGAGCTGGTCGCTGTCCTCGGTCACATCCTGCATCCCCACCGGCGTGGCTTGAACGACGATCCCGGCATCGTGCACCGCCTGCTGGAGTCCATCCGAACGCTCCCGCAGGGACAGGCATCGCATGGCCGTGTCCGGGTAGGCTGCACGCAGGCGGGCAATGGCGGCCTCGGCCTTCGCGGGATCCCGCACCAGGAAACGGATCTCGCGTGCCCCGGCTTCGAGCAGGCCCAGAGCCGCCGCTCGTGCGGCGCCACCGGCGCCGAAGATCACGGCCCTGGCTTCTCCGCATGCAGTGCGGCCGAAGACCTCGATCGCTCGCGCCGTTCCGGGGGCGTCGGTATTATGGGCGTGCACCGCGCCACCGGCGCGGAAAGCGAGGGTATTGGCGGCCCCCAGGAGACGCACGCGAGGGGATTGCGTGTCGGCCGCGGCGGCCACCGCCTCCTTGTGGGGATAGGTGACGTTCAGTCCAGCCACCGCCCCCTCGCGGCACTCGGCCAGCACAGCGGCCAGTTCCTTGGCCGGAACGGGAAAGGCGCCGTAGATCGCATCGATCCCCGCTTCGGCGAACGCCTCGTTCATGATGACCGGCGACAGGCTGTGCGCCACCGGATCGCCAATCACTCCGTAGACGGCTGCGTGGCCTGTCACCTCGTTGAGATCCATCGGCTCACCATTTGGTTCACGCCCGCAACCCGCCGAGATCGCCAAAGAAGTTCGGGAATGAAATCGAGACCGCTTCACTTCCCACGATCGTCGTCGGTCCCTCGGCCACCAGCGCGGCGACCGCCATCGCCATCGCGATGCGATGGTCACCCATAGAGGCCACTTCCGCGCCGCGCAGCCGGGTGGGCCCCTCCACCACGAAGCCGTCCGGCCGCTCTTCGATGCGCGCTCCCATCCGGCGCAGGTTGGCCACCGTCGAGGCAATCCGGTCGGACTCCTTGTGCCGCAGTTCCTCGGCACCGCTGACCCTCGAGCGGCCCTGGGCCTGCGTCGCCAAGACCGCGAAGACCGGAAGCTCATCGATGAGCGCGGGAATCTCAGCCCCGCCCACGTCAGTGGCTCGCAGCGTTCGCGTCCGCACGCGCAGATCCGCCATGGCCTCGCCCGCCAGAACCTCTTCCCGGTCGCGTTCGAGTCTAGCGCCCATACGGGCAAGCACATCGAGCAAGCCGGTGCGCGTGGGATTCATCCCAACGCGCTCGATCGTGACATCGCTGCCGGGGGTGATCAGACCGGCTACGATGAAGAAGGCGGCCGAAGAGATGTCTCCCGGGATGATGATCCGGGTGCCGCGCAGCAGCCCACCGCCCCGCAGTCGCAGCTCGAGACCATCTTGCTCGATCGCGACCCCCATCGCGCGGAACATCCTCTCGGTGTGGTCCCGCGTCGAAGCCTTCTCGATGATCGTAGTCTCACCCTCGGCGCCCAGCGCCGCGAGCAACACGGCGCTCTTGACCTGCGCGCTGGCGACCGGAAGCTCGAGACGCACACCGCGTAGCGGCGCGCCGCTGATGCGCATCGGCAGCTTGCCGTCGCGCGTCTCGACCCGGGCGCCCATCGCTCGTAGCGGTGCGGCAATCCGCTCCATGGGCCGCTGCCGTAGCGAATCATCGCCGTCGATCGAGGCCGATAGCCGCTGTCCAGCCAGCAGCCCGGCGAGCAGCCGCGCCGTGGTGCCCGAGTTGCCGGCATCGAGCTCGCGGCCCTCCCGCCACCGCCGCTCGGTGATGCGTACGCTCCCCGGGCCGGTCTCCTCGATCCGCACGCCCAGCTCACGAAGACAGTGGGCGGTGCTGGCCACGTCCTCCGACGGCGGAAGTCCGCTGACCTCGTGATCCCCCTCGGCCAAGGCACCGAAGAGCAGCGCGCGGTGGGCGATCGACTTGTCGCCGGCCGGTCGGAAGACCCCGCGCAGCCCGGCGGCGGGTTCCACGGTTCGGTTCACGATCTACTCCTTCGGCGCGATCGTGCGCCCCACGGCCGCGGCGATTGGGCGCAATTGCTCCATCAGTTCCTCGAACTCATCGAAGTGCAAACTCTGCGGCCCGTCGGAGGTGGCCTTGGCCGGATCGGGATGCACTTCCACAATGATCCCGTCGGCGCCAGCCGCCAATGCTGCGCGCGAGAGTGAGGGGATGTAGTCGCGCACACCGGCCGCGTGACTGGGGTCGACGATCACCGGCAGGTGGCAACTCTGCTTGATGACCGCCACGGCCGAGATATCGAGTGTATTGCGAGTGGCCGTCTCGAAGGTGCGAATACCCCGCTCACAGATCATGACCTGGCGGTTGCCGTTCGAGAGGATGTACTCGGCCGCCAGAAGGGTCTCCTCGATCGTGGACATCATACCGCGCTTCAGAAGCACCGGCTTGCGCACCTTGCCCACCGCCTCGAGCAGGGCGTAGTTCTGCACGTTGCGAGCACCGATCTGGAGGATGTCGGCATACTTGCACACCAGGGGCACGAGCTCGGGCGACATCACCTCGGTGATGATGCCGAGCCCGGTGGCGTGCTTGGCCGCCAGCAGGATCCGCAGGCCCTCTTCTCCCAGCCCCTGGAAACTGTAGGGCGAGGTGCGCGGTTTGAACGCCCCGCCGCGCAGGATGCGCGCTCCCGCCTTGCGCACCGCCTTCGCGGTGCCCAGCACCTGCTCGCTGGACTCGACAGCGCAGGGACCCGCCATGACGACGAACTCGTCGCTGCCAATGGCCACCCCGTCCACGTTGACCACCGTGGGTTCGGGCTGAAACTCGCGCGCCACGAGCTTGAACGCCTTCGTGACCGGTGTCACTTGTGCCACACCCGGCAAGGAGGTGAGCGCTTCGAGCTGCTCGGGCGACTTGGCCCCGATGACCCCCACAATGGTCTGCTTGGCCCCGTGGGACGGTCGCGGCGTCAGGCCTCGTTGCTCGATCTCACGAATCACGCTGCCGATCTCGGCGACCGACGCGCCCTCGTTCATCACCACCATCATCATGGCTGAATCCTCCCCCTCCGCCTCACATCTCTAGACTCCGTGTCGCGTCTCTAGATTCCGCGTCACGAACCCCGCCTGTCCGCCGACTGGGATGACTCCGCCGACTCGGCGGACTTGGCCGACTCGGTCGACTCGGTCGACTCGGTCGACTCGGCCGACTCGGATGGCACAGAAGGCACCTCCATGGCCGCGCGCACTTCCCGCAAGAACGCATCCACTGCCCTGACGGCCTCCTCGCCGGAGGCGGCCTGCTGGATGATGCGGATCAGTGCGCTGCCAATGATGACCCCATCGGCATGCTGCGATACATGCACGGCTTGCTCGGGCCCCGAGACACCGAAGCCCACGTAGAGCGGCACCGGCGTGTGTGCCCGCACGCGCGACACGAAGCCTCCCAGATCACGCGATAGATGACTACGCACCCCCGTCACGCCGGTGAGCGAAACCAGGTACAAGAACCCGTCTGCACCTGTGCACAACCGCTGAATCCGTTCCTCGCCGGAGGTAGGCGCCACCAGATCGACGAGAGCCATCCCAGTGCCGGCGAAGGTGGACCGGATCTCCCCCGACTCTTCCAGCGGCAGGTCCGGAACGATCGTGCCGCGCACGCCGGCGTCACGGGCACGGGCGGCGTAGTCGCCGAAGCCCATTCGCAGGAGCGGATTGATGTAGCTCATGAAGACGAAGCCGACGTCCACCTCGCTCGAAAGCGAAGCCGTCAGATCGAGCGCACGGCGCAAGGTCATGCCCTGCTCGAGAGCCACCCGGGAGGACTGCTGGATCACGGGCCCATCGGCCATCGGATCCGAGAAGGGAATCCCGATCTCCATCACCGAGCAGCCGGCTGCCGCTGCGGCACGCACGATGTCGCAGAAGGTCTCCTCGTCGGGATAGCCGGCGGTGAAGAACGGTACCAGGGCCTTCTCACCCCGTGCTCGCATGCCGGTGGTGTAGTCGATCAGCTTCATCGCGTGCGTTCACTCCTTCTAGAACCCAGGCGGATCAATGCCTAGTCTGCGTGGTCCCGACCGGCGCTAGCCGGACCGGGGCTTGCCGGACCGGCGGGCACCTTGCCCTCGATGCTCTCGATATCCTTGTCCCCGCGACCGGAGAGGTTGATCACGATCAGATCGGCCTCGGGGTCGCCGCCCAGCTTCTTGACGTGGGCCACCGCGTGGCTGGACTCGAGCGCGGGCAGAATGCCCTCGGTGCGCGCGAGGTCGCCGAACGCCGCCAGGGCCTCTTGGTCGTCCACGTTGTGATAGGTGGCCCGGCCCGAATCCTTCAAGTGGCTGTGCTCGGGGCCCACGCCCGGGTAGTCCAGTCCCGCGGCGATCGAGTGCGCCAGCGCCACCTGCCCATCCTCGTCCTGCATGAGGTAGCTCAGGGCGCCGTGCAGGATGCCGGGACTGCCCGTGCCCAGTGCGGCGGAGTGTCCTTCGGCCGATCCACCGGCCTCGACCCCCACGAGGCGAACGTCCCGATCGTCGATGAAGGGAACGAAAATCCCGAGCGCATTCGATCCACCGCCCACGCAGGCCACCACGTGGCTGGGCAGGCGCCCTTCGGCCGAGAAGATCTGCCGGCGGCATTCCTCACCGATCACGCGCTGGAAGTCGCGCACGATGAGCGGATAGGGATGCGGCCCGACGGTCGAGCCGATGATGTAGTGCGTGTCGCGCACGTTGGTCACCCAATCGCGGATGGCCTCGTTGGTGGCATCCTTGAGCGTGCGGCTGCCACTCGATACGGGGACGACCTCGGCGCCCAGCATACGCATGCGAAGCACGTTCGGACGCTGGCGGGCCATGTCGACCTCGCCCATGTAGATCGTGCATGCGAGACCCGCCCGGGCACAGACGGTCGCGGTGGCCACACCGTGCTGGCCGGCGCCGGTCTCGCCCACGATGCGGGTCTTGCCCATACGCTGCGCGAGGAGGACCTGGCCGACGCAGTTGTTGATCTTGTGCGCGCCGGTGTGATTGAGGTCCTCGCGCTTCAGGTAGATGCGTCCTCGAATTCCATAGGCCTCGGTCAAGCGGTCGGCGGGGTAGAGCGGCGTGGGCCGGCCCGTGAACTCCGCCTCGATCTTGCGCCGTTCGGCGTGAAACGCCGGATCCTCGCGTGCACCCGCGTAGGTCTCGGCAAGCTCCTCCAGACAGGGCATCAGCGTTTCGGGAACGTACTGTCCCCCGAAGATCCCATAGCGCCCCACCCGAGGGGGGCTGCCGGCGCGGCTTCCCGTGACGGATGAATCTACTGACACGTGGCCACCTCCTTCAGAAAGGCCTCCACCCCGTTCATGTCCTTGATGCCAGGTTCGCGCTCGACGCCGCTGGCCACATCCACCGCATGCGGTCCCACCGCCGCGATCGCCTCCCGTACGTTGGCCGGCGTCAGCCCGCCCGCCAGAAACAGATGCTCTCCCCGCTGCTCGTACCGACCGGCCTCTCGCCACAACGCGCGGCAGCGCCGGTCACGTTCGGCCACCGGCACGCCCTTCGGCAAATCCAGAAGCAGGTAGTCCGCGGCGCCCAAAGAGCTCAAGGTGTCCAAGCTGCCCGAGGTGCCCGAGGTGTCCAAGCTGCCCGAGGTGCCCATCGAAGACGGCGAATCGGTCTCCATACCCAGTGACACCGCACGGATGACGCTCACCCCACAACGTTCCCGCAGTGCGGCGCAGTACTCGGTTGTCTCCCGGCCGTGGAGCTGCACCCACTCGAGGCCGGTCGTCACCACCACTTCGATGAGTTCCTCGAGTGGCGCATCCACGAACACGCCCACCCAGCGTGCGCTGGGTGCCGCCTCACGCACCTCCCGTGCGTGGGCAGGAGTCACCTGCCGGGGGCTCGCGGCGAAGATGAGCCCCAGGAAGTCCACCCCCAACGCGGCGCAGGCGGCCGCGTCCTGGGGCCGGGTGATCCCGCACACCTTGACACGCACGCGGCTCACGGCTGGCAACCTCGTCTCATCGCCCTGTCCCTCTCAATGCGCGCAGCGTGGCGCCCGGATCGGTCGATTGCAGCAGCGCGGAGCCGATCAAGAAGGCGTCGACGCCCGCGTCCGCGAGCTCGGCGATCTGGTCGTGGTGGTCGATGCCGCTCTCGGAGACCGAAATCACATCACGGGGCAGGATGCGCAGCTGGCCTCGCGTGTTGTCGAGCGACACCGACAGGTCGGCGAGATTGCGGTTGTTGATCCCCAGAATGCGCGCCCCGGTGCCAATCGCCTTGCGCAGGTCTGCCTCGGCATGGCACTCGACGAGTGCCGCCATCCCCAGCCGCTCGATGAGCCGTTGCAGGGCGGTGAGCCGCTCGACCGAAAGAATGCGCACGATCAAGAGCAGCGCGTCGGCCCCGTTCGCCCGGGCTTCGTAGACCTGATAGGGATCGATGATGAAGTCCTTGACCACCACCGGAAGACGCGATACGGCACGGATGCGTCCCACGTCCGCCAGCGTCATACCGAAGTTCGCCGTGTCGGTCACGACCGAGATCGCAACGGCTCCGCCCTCTTCGTAGATGCGGGCCAGTTCCTCGACCGGCCCCTGCTGACGGAACGTGGACACACTGGGCGACCGTCGCTTGATCTCGGCGATGATCCGATGCCCGGCACCGGCACCAGTACGGGGACCGGCGGGCCGCAGCGCCCCCGCGAAGTCGCGCAGATCACCGCTCTGGGCGGCCACCCTCGCTTCGAGCTGTTCCTGCGTCACCCGCTCGCGCTTCTGCGTCAGCTCGAGCTCCTTCTGCTTGACGACTTGATCGAGAAAGTCACCCACGCTTCACCTCACCTCGCTTTTCAGGGCCTCCACGTGTCTATCGAGAACGCCAACCTTCCGCCAGGACGCCAGATCCCAGGAGGCCAGATCCCAGGAGGCCAGATCCCAGGACACCAGATCCCAGGAGGCCAGATCCTAGGACGCCAGATCCTAGGACGCCAGATCCCAGGACGCCTCCCGCAACCGACCCAGTAGTGCTGATGCGCTCCCGGAGGCGACCGTCTCCCGCGCGCGGGCCACCCCTTCGGTGGGCGCGGCCGCTTGGCCGGCCAGCACGGCCACGAAACCGGCGTTCAGGAGCACTGCGTCGGTCCGACCGCCCGGCTCGCCGGCCAGTACGCTTTCCAGGTAGGCGGCGTTCTCTTCGGCGCTACCGCCCGCGATCTGTGCGGCGCCGCTCACCTCCAGACCCGCCTCCGCGGGATGAAACGAGTAGGTCGACACCTTGCCGTCGTGCAGGGCGCTGATCCGCGTCTCCCCGGTGATCGAGATCTCGTCGCCGCCGTCGGCGCCGTGAACCACAAACGCTGCTTCGGCGCCCAACACGCCCAGGACCTCCGCCATCGTCTCGGTCAAGGCCGCATCGAAGACACCCAGCAACTGACGTTTCACTCCGGCCGGATTGGTGAGGGGGCCCAAGATGTTAAAGACCGTGCGGATGCCCAGTTGCTTACGCACGAGGGCGGCATGGCGCATCGCGGGGTGATGGCTGGGCGCAAAGAGGAAGCCGATGCCTACCTCCTCGATCAGCCGCGTCACCGACGCCGGCGGCAAATCGATACGCACACCCAGCGCTTCGAGCACATCGGCGCTGCCGCTGCGCGAGGAGATCGCCCGGTTGCCGTGCTTCGCGACGCGTACCCCCATGGCAGCGGCCACCAGCGCAGTGGCTGTGGAGATATTGAAAGTCCCCAATCCGTCGCCCCCGGTTCCGCACGTATCGACCAGCCCGTCGCACTTCGGCTCGACCGCCACGGCGTGCTCGCGCATGGCCTCGGCCAGGCCGGCGATCTCGCCCGATGTCTCTCCCTTCGCGCGCAGCGCGATGAGAAAGGCAGCCAGCGCCACCTCGGAGACCTTCCCCTCCATCACCTCGCTCATCCAGTAACGGGCCTCTTCACGTGTGAGGTCCTCGCGGCCGATCAGCCTTTCGAGAAACGTGCGACTCATCATGCTATCTCTCCTGCTGCTTTATGGCGGGCTACCTTGCTCTGGTTGCGCTTGCCTCGCCTGCCCGGCTCGGCTTGCGTGGCTCGGCTTGCCTGGCTCGGCTTGCGTGGCCTCGCCTGCCCGGTTCGGCTTGCTCTCTGCGCCTCTAGCTCCGAGAACGCTGGAGGAAGTTCGTCAGTAGCTGTACTCCCTCCGGCGTCAGAATCGACTCGGGATGAAACTGCACGCCTTCGATGAAGCCCGCCCTGGCCCGCACGCCCATGACCTCGCCGTCGGAGGTGTAGGCCGAGATTTGCAGGCGATCGGGCACCTGCTGTTCGCGGACGATCAATGAGTGATAGCGGGTGGCGGTGAAAGGGTTCGAGAGGCCGTCGTAGATGGTGGTGCCGTCGTGGTAGACGTTCGAGACTTTGCCGTGCATCACCCGGTCGGCGCGTTCGATGGCGCCGCCAAAGGCGCTGACGATACACTGATGGCCCAGGCACACTCCCAGGATGGGAATCTCTTCTGCGAAGGCGCGGATCAGATCCACCGACACACCTGAATCAGCGGGCGTACCGGGACCGGGCGAGATGACCAATGTCTCGGGCGCCAGGGCCCGCGCCTGCTCGACGGTGATCTGGTCGTTGCGCACCACGCGCACTTCGGCACCCAGGCCTCCCAGTGCCTGCACGATGTTGTAGGTGAATGAATCGTAGTTGTCGATCAGCAGGTGCATCGCTAAAACCCCTCCTCGGCGATCTCGATCGCACGGGTGACGGCGCGAATCTTGTTGAGCGTCTCTTGGTATTCAGCCTCCGGATCCGAGTCGGCCACGATGCCCGCTCCGGCCTGGGCGTAGAAGGTGGTGCCCTGCATGACGAGCGTGCGGATCGTGATGCACAGGTCCATGTCCCCCTGGCGGCCGAAGTAACCCACCGCGCCCGCGTAGGGGCCGCGGGCATCGCCCTCGAGATCGCGGATGATCTCCATGGCGCGGATCTTAGGCGCGCCGGTCACCGTCCCGGCCGGGAAGGTGGCGCGCAGAAGATCGAACATATCGTGTTCCTTCTTCAGCGTGCCGGTCACCCGCGAGACGATGTGCATCACGTGCGAGTACTTCTCGATGTGCATCAAAGATTCGGGCTGGACCGAGCCGATCTCGCAGACCCGGCCCAGGTCGTTGCGACCCAGATCCACCAGCATCACGTGTTCGGCACGCTCTTTCTCGTTGGCGATCAGCTCCTCTTCGAGTTCCTGGTCACGCTGTGGGCTACCCCCTCGCGGACGGGTCCCGGCAATCGGACAGACCAGCGCCTGGCGACTCTCGAGCTTCACGAGCACCTCGGGCGAGGAACCGATGATCTGAAAATCGTCGTAGTCGATGAAGAACATGTAGGGCGAGGGATTCAGGATGCGCAGAGCGCGGTAGATCTGAAACGGCGCCACGGTGGTCTCGCCGGCCAGACGCTGAGAGAGAACGATCTGGAAAGCGTCTCCGGCCAGGATGTGCTCCTTGGCCTGTTCGACTCGCTTGTGGAAGCTCTCCTCGGTCATGTTCGGCTGCAGGGTCTTGGCTGGAACGTCCCGCCCGCTCGCCAGACCGTGGTTGATCGGTGTCTGCAGACCACCCAGGAGCTGTTCGATCCGGGTCTCGGCCTGGCGGTAGGCCGCATCGGGCTCCCCATCAGCCGGCAAGGTGATGAACTCGATCTCGCTCTTGACGTGATCGAAGACGGCGAGCGTGAGCGGTATCAGAAAGCAGTAGTCGGGCAGCTTCATGCCGGGCTCATCGGGCACCGGCACGTTCTCGAAGTAGCGCACCACCTCGTAGCCGAGATAGCCCACCGCTCCGGCGAAGGCGGCTGGCAGGTCGTCGCCGTTCAGATCCTCATAGCGGGCGAGTTGCTCTCTCACTGGCGCAAAGGGATCCTGCGGGTCGACCAGTCGCCGTGACACGGCGTACCCACCGTCTCCGCCGTCCCCGACGTCTCCGTCATCCCGGCCGTCGCCGGCCCCCTCCGTCGTCCCGGAGCGGATCTCGACAGTCCCTTCCACCAGCCGGATCGTCTTCATGGGCCCAATGCCAATGAATGAGTAGCGGCCCACCTGGATGCCCTGCTCGACGGACTCGAGCAGGAAGGTCGCGCCCAGGGGCTTGAGCTTGAGGAAGGCCGAAACCGGCGTCTCCAAGTCGGCGGGAATCCGCCGGCGCAGGGGCATCCGTTGCCCGCGGCCGGCGATCCGGGAATACTCGTCCACTGTCGGGCTGACCATCGAACGCCCTCCTTCGATTTGCGGCCGTGTCGTCTCGTCTAATCTTCACTTCGGCACATAGAAAGCGGCCCGCCACCTATTCAGATGGCGGGCCGCCGTGGGAATCTCTGGTCTGGTAAGGGCCTAATGCCCAGGACTCGAACCACCGCGCGTCGCCATCTTCCGGGACGCACGCCACCATCGCCAGCTAATGAGGGCACTTAGGGTGCCCAAGCCGTGCCGGTGGATCTGGTGGTTCATGATCAACGAATCCTCTTCTCTCCTGGGTCCGCCTCCCCACGCACCGTTGGGCAGACGGATCCGCTGAAATTATCTTGTGAACCTAAATGGTAGCCTATTAGCGGGGGCGTTGTCAATCACTTCACTCCCCCACATGGTTCGATCCAGCCTTACACCGCTGTACGTTCGGCCGCCACGGTGGTCAGATGCACCTCGGCCACCTCCAGCACGCCGTGCGGGCACTCCTTGGCGCATTGCCCGCAGGCGATGCACTTGATCGGATAGGGCAACTCCGGGTGCTGGAAGATGGCTTCTTCGGGGCAGTAGCCCACGCACTGGAAACACCCGATGCAGGTCTTCCGGTTGAGCATCACGACGCCCAGCTTGTTGCGCTTCAGCGCGCGGGTCGGGCACACGTCGATACAGACGCCGCACTGGGTGCAGACCTGCAACCGAACTCCTCCGCCGCGCCGCTCGGAGACGCGAATGGCCGAATAGGAGGGATCATCGGTATTGTAGTAGACCTGCGCGCAGCGGTGTTCGCAGGCCCGGACATTCTCACACTTCTCTGGATCGGTCTTCAGAAACTTCATGGTCCCTCCCTGATGGTGTGTTCCTCAGGATGATTGGTGATCGGTCGAGGCACTGTCAAGCGGGGTCTGCGCCCCGGGGAAGGGAACCGCAGCGAAAGAGAGACGAGGTCTCGCTCGTGTCTAGGCCGCCTTGGGCGTCACGACGAGCAAGGTGACATCGTCGGGCTGCTCGGCGCCCGTCTGATTCCGAGCGACCTCGTGGAGGATCCTCTCCTTGAGCGTCTCGACCGATTCGTTGCGGTAGTCGATCACCAGGGCTTCGAGCTGTTCGGCAGATAGCGTCATGCCATCACCGAGCCCGACATCGGAGATGCCGTCGGTGTAAAGGACGAGCTTCTCTCCGGGGCCGAAGAACTCGGTGCCCTGCTCATAGGCACGGCCCGAAAACATTCCCAGCGGCAGCCCCCCGGTCGAGAGCCAGCGGCGCGTGCCCATGCTCCCCACGATCAGCGGGGCCACGTGTCCCGCGTTCACGTAGGTGAGTGTCCCGGTATCGAGGTCGACCAAACCGAAGAAGAGCGTCACGTACTGGGATGGTTCGGTGTCTTTGTGAATGCTCTCGTTCATATAGGTGATCAGGGTGCGCGGCGAAAGGTCACGAGGTGCAAGCACGCGGATTTGGGCACGGATGCTGGCCATGAGAATGGCGGCCGGTACGCCCTTGCCCGAGACGTCGGCCACCACGAGCAAATAGCGGCCGGGACCCAAGGAAATGACATCGTAGTAGTCGCCTCCCACCGCGCGCGCCGAGCGGTGATAGGCCGCTAGGCTGAGACCATCCTCATTGGGGAGTTTGTCCGGAAAGAGGCGGGACTGGATCTGGGCCGCCACCGACATCTCCGCTTCGTAAGCCCGTTTCTCGAGGATCTCGATGCCCATCAGAACGTCGTAGACGAAAAAGCAGATCAGGGCGATCCCAACACTGAAGAAGAAGGGTACGCGAATACCGGTCTCCAGCGAGCCCTGAATCGTCATACCGATGGCCGCGCCCATGCTGGCTACCGCCAGCAACAAGGCTATGCGGGCCACCCATCGGCGCCGGGGCGACATCCAGCTCGTCGAGCCGGTACCCAACATACTGGCCCGCAACGCCAATCGGAATTGGCTGTATGTGTTGGTCCCTGGCATCAAGTGACCCTCCTCTGAACCGGTCGGCCCAGGGAAGGGGTTTCTCGCCAGGATTGTGCGATGGCTCGTCTGATCAGCCCAAGATCAGCCCAAGACCAGCCCTAGGGCCGCCCGTTGCCGTGCGCGCACTCCGAGCAGCGGCCCAGGTACTGCATCACGTGACCGGTGAGTTCGAAGCCACTCGCGCTGTTGACTTCAGAACACACCTCCGGCCAGGAATCGGCCAGGAAACAGGACTCGACTTCCTGCACTCTCCCGCAATCGATGCAGACAACATGATGGTGGTGTTCTGAGTCCGGGTGCTTGCACAGACCTACCCGCATGGCTCGTCCGGGGACGTAGATCGTGGCCAGCAGGCCCTTCTGCAACATCCGGTCTACGTTGCGGTAGATCGTTACGCGATCGACCGGGAAACCGTTGGTCTTGAGCCCGGCTGTGATCTCGTCGGCCGTAGCGTGCTGGCTGTGGCCATCAATGTACTCGAGCATCGCCACCCGGCAACGGGTCACCTTGAGGCCGACCCGTCGCAGCAACGCGGCATAGTCGGTTTGAGTGGTGGATTCGACGTGCATGTGGGTACCTCTTCCAATGCTTGGGTTGTGAGAACCAATGTGAGAGACAACGCACTCTCGAGAGAGCAACTCTATGACGACTCGGCCGCCAAATCAAGTAAGTCTGTCATTTTGATAGACTATTAGGCGCCCATTTCATGCATTCGAGTACCTATCGGGTATGGACAGGTTCCCGCCAATTCGCCACAAAAGAACTACCCGGACGAACGAGCCGGATGAACGAGCCGAATGAGCCCGGGCAAGCCTGGATGAACCTGGATGATCCTGGATGATCCCTCAGCGTCCCCACAACCTTCACTGGGATTGCAACTCTTTGCAATGAAGCAAGTTAAATCCAGGGTCCGCCGTGCGCGCGCCTCTAGCTTACGTTTCCGGACTCCGGCGTGGCCTCGGTCTTGAGGCCCCGCTTGCGGCGTCGGCGCGTGAAGATCAGGCTGAGCATGTAGACCGCGCCGGCAACGAGGATGATGGTCGGGCCGGTCGGCAGGTCGCTCTCGAAACTGACCCCCACCCCGATCGCGTTGACTGCCGCCCCGACAACGATGGCCAGCAGCATCATCTGCCACAACCGGCGAGCGAACAGGTTGGCGACTGCGGCCGGAAGTGTCAGCAGCGCGATGACCAGGACGATCCCCACCACCCGCACCATCAATACCACCGTCAGGGCAATCAGGCAGAGCAGCAGCAAGTACAGCCCGTCCGCCCACAAGCCCCGCAGGCGGGCGTATTCTTCATCGAAGCACACGGCCTGAAACCGCCGGTAGAAGACGAAGACCGTCCCCACCACCAGCACGTCCAGCAGGCCGACGATCCACAGATCCCGCGCGCCCAGCAGCAGAATGTTGCCGAAGAGATAGTTCATCGGATCGATATAGCCGGGCGTCCTGGCCAGGAAGATCAAGCCGGCGGCCATGCCCACCGCCCAGAGCGCGCCGATAACGGTGTCCTCCCGCTCCTGGGCACGCAGACTGACGACGCCGATCAGAACCGCCGCGAGCAACGCGGCCACGATGGCGCCATAGATCGGGTCCAGCCAGCTCCAACCGGCCGCCGCCTGGAGATACAGCGCGGCGCCGATACCTCCGAGTACGCAGTGAGCGATCGCGCCGGCGATGTAGCTGATTCGTCGTACGACCACGTAGCTGCCCATCACGCCGAAGGCCACGCTGCCCAGCAAGCTGGCCGCGAAGGCGTAGCGCAAGAACGCGACATCCGGGTTTCCCAGCGCTTCCCAGAAGCTCATTCGCATCCTTCCTCTCCGTCGAGACAGTGATCGTGGCGGATCACCCGCACGGTGTCGCCATAGATCTCACTCAGAGCCGCCTGACTCAAGGTGGAGGTCGGATGGACGGCCACCCGGCGATTGACACAGATCGCCTGCTCCACCGCCTGGGAGACGAAGGACAGATCGTGCGAGACGAGGACGATCGTCATCCGCTGATTGAGTTCGTGCAGGAGGCCGACCAGTTTCTGCTCGGTCGTCGTGTCGACGTTCGCCGTGGGCTCGTCCATGAGCAGCAACCGAGGCTGCCCGCACAGGGCGCGCGCGATGAGCACGCGCTGACGCTGCCCGCCGGAGAGGTCGGCGTAACTGCGACGGGCTAGGTGCGCGATGCCCACCTCCTCGAGCGCCCGCAAGACTTCCTCCCGGTCCTTGCGACCGCAAAAGGGTCCCGGGGTGAAGCCCAGGCGGCCCATGTGCACGACCTCGCTCACCGTGATCGGGAAACGCAGGTCGTGCAGGGCATGCTGGGGCGTGTAGCCGATGTAGCGCCGACCTTGCTCGGGACGGTGGCCGAAGATGCGAATCTCGCCACGTTGGGGATGAAGCAAACCGAGGAGCAATCGCAGCAGCGTCGTCTTGCCGCCGCCATTGGGTCCGACGACACTGACGAAGTCGCCTTGGCGGATGATGAAACTCGCCTCCTCGATCACCGGCCGTTGATCATAGGCGAACCAGACATCCCGTACCCGCACAGCCGGGGCATTCTCCTCGACCGCTGGCATCAAGGGCCCCCTTCCAGCTTCTTCAATGAGTCCGCCGGCGAGCCGGCGCGGATGGCTTCGGCCAGCCTACGCAGTTCGGTCGCAATGTCCTTCCCGAGCGGATCGACCGGAAGCACCGTTCCCCCGATGGCCTCGGCTACGGTCTGCGCGCTACGGGGATCGAACTGCGGCTGGACGATCAGCAAGTGCACGCCCTCGCGGCGCGCCCGGGCGATCAGTTCGGTCAGCTGGCGGGGCGTGGGCTCCTTGCCCTCGATCTCCACCGCGGTCTGCACGAGACCAAAGGCGTCGGTGAAGTAACCGAAGGCGGGATGATAGACGTACAGGGTATCTCCAGCGAAGGGCGACAGGATGCGCGCAAGCTCGGCTTCGAGCGACTGGATCCGTCCCTGGTATTGTTCGAGATTCGAGCGATAGGCCGCAGCGCCCTCCGAATCGGCCTCTTCATACGCCTGCGCCACTTCCTCCGCCAGCTGCCGGAGGTTGGCCGGCGCCATCCACACGTGCGGATCCGCATGCGTGTCGTCGCCCGCCCCCCCGCGGTCGTGCCCGTGGCCGGCATGGCCGTGGCCGGCATGCCCGTGGCCGGCATGGTCGTGGCCGGCATGGTCGTGCGGGTCATGCGACGATTGATCGTGAGCGTGCGCGATCATTTGCCGTCTATCGATGTCCCTGCTGATGTCCCGAAATCGCAAGCCGGTCGCCGAGCCTCTCACTTTGCTGATCAGGACCTTCTCAAACGGCATCTCGATCGACAAGTACAGATCGGCGGACGCGAGCGCAGCCATCTGACTGGGCGTGGGCTCGTAGGTGTGCGGACTTTGCCCGCCCGGCACGAGAGAACGAACCTTCACGCGGTCGCCCCCAATCGTCTCGGCAAGTCCTTCCAGGGGCGGGATGCCAACGAACACCTCGAGCAGGGCCTCCGATGAGCCCGCAGCGGTTCCGCCCGCCGAGGTCTGCACCTCGGGCGGCTGCCCCTCCGACGACCGGTCCGCGTCCGGCCCCCCTCCACAACCCGCGGCCAGCAGTGCAGCGACTGCCAGCAGTGCAGCGGGTGCCAGCAGTGCAGCGGGTGCCAGCATCGTCGCCGAGCCGCCCCTGCGCCACAACCGGCAGCGAGCAGCGCTGATGCCGACGAATTCCGGTCCGGTCATCCCCACCATCCTTTCTCCCCGATTCCGGAATCAGGGCTTCTGTGGCCCGCGATACGCTCCGGGCTCCGTACCACCTTCGTGCTCTGCGCCTTCCGGCTCATGGGCTCCACATACCAGATAGACCGCCTGGCACGTGGCGCAGCGTTCGGCATGATGGTCCCTGGCGAAGCGATCCCAATGGCGGCGTTGCTCCACGGTCAGCGTGCCCGTACCGTTGCAAAGCGGGCAGGTATTCTCGAGCGCGGCCAGGATCGCGTTGCGGATGAACGCCGATCGGTTCGGCACCCGATCGAGAGCAGCGGCGAGGTGTGCGTCCGCTTTGAAGGTGATGACTTCTTGCTTGCGTGGTACGTGAACCATGGTGCCCTCCCAATCGGGATATTACTTCGTAATACACACCAATGCAACCTTGCGGTTGTGGCTACCGAAAACCGGGCCTGGTCCCCAAAGACGCGATACTACAGATGTTTAGGGCCGAGCAACACCAAAGAAGAAGTCGCCCAACCCTCAACTCCTTGTTCTGAGACGAGCCGGCCACGAGCCGGCCACGAGCCGGCCACGAGCCGGCCACGAGCCGGCCACGAGCTAGTCACGAACTGGTGATGAGTCGTTGACGAGTTCGCATCGAACAGCCTGGATCTCATCCGCCACAGCGAACAGGCCACCATGAGGATGGTCCAGCCCATTGCCGATCCTTAGAAGACGAACACAGCCGGCCCGCCCCGCCACGTCGCATCGGCGGCGGGACCGATGTCTGCAATCCGGCACAAAGGTAGGCAACGAGGAGTATGTGGTCTGTGAACTCCCCACCCCAATCTGATGCTCCCGGGCGGGAGACATCTCTGCGGCAGCGCTACGCTCAGGCCCTCGAGCGCATCGCCAACCTCGAGCAGGTTCTCGACGCCAACCCGCTGCCGCAGATCGTCGCCTCCTCGGTGGGGGTAGTCGTGGAGGCCAATCCATCGGCCGTAGCGCTCGCCGGAGCCACGAACGCGGCTGAGCTGCGAGGCCGGGATCTATCGACCCTGGTACCCGACAGCCGCCGCAAGGCGCTCGCAGGCTGTATTGAGTTCGTGCTGCGTGAAGGTCACTGCGAGGGCATCCCGATCGCGGTACGGAGACCGGATGGTTCGCTGGTCCCGGTGCAATGGATCATGCAGCGCCTCGACGATGGAGCGGGCCGGGCGCGCGGCCTGCTCGTTACCTTGCGTGACATCCGTGAGCAACAACGAGCCGAGGACGTCATTCGCGAGTCCGAGTCCCGCCTGCGGGCGGTCTTCGAGGCCTCCCCCGATGCGATTACCGTCTTCGATCTCGATGGCACGATCACGGCCGCCAACCAGCAGTGGGCCCGGCTCATGGGATTCGGCGACGTCTCTGCGGCACTGGCTCATTCCCGGCAGCTGCTCGACTGGGTGGCGCCGCATCACAGGGATACGATTCACCGAGGACTATCCTCCCTTCGGGACCTCAGCGAGCCCCAGGTGTACGAGTGTCGGTTCTTGCGGCCGAACGGCTCGAGCTTCCTGGCAGAGGTAACCGTCTCGCCGATTCGCGATATGGAAGGGGCACCATCAGCACTGATCGGCATCACGCGCGACATCACCGCGATACGCCGGGCCCAGGAGGCCCTTCGCGAGAGCGAACAGAAGTACCGCCGGCTCTTCGACACAGTGCCCGACGGCATCCTGCTCTACGACACGCGTAGTCTCGAGATCATCGACGCCAACGCGGCAGCTCTGCACATGCACGGTTACAAGCGGGATGAGCTCATGGGTCTTCCCATCGGTAGCCTGGAACCGGAGCAATCCACGAGTCCAGCCACCACCGACGCCGGCCGATCCCCGCTGCGCCCCCACCAATCCTCTCACGTGCGCCGCGATGGCACCCTCTTCCCGGTCGAGATTTCGGCCGAGAACTATCAGCTCGGTCCTCGCAACGTCACCTGCCAGGTGCTCAGGGACGTGACCGCCCAAGTGGAAGGCGAGCGCCGGCTCGAGCGGCTGAACGTTCTCAAGGAGGATTTGCTCCGAGCCGCTCCGCTGGAGGAGAAGCTTCGCCGGGTCACCGACGAGCTCGTGCAGCAGTTCGGCGCCGATGTCGCTCGGATCTGGATCGTTCGGCCGGGTGACCTGTGCGACGGGGGCTGCAAGTACCGCAGCCGCGGCGAAGAGATCGAGCAGTGTCCGCGGCGCGGTGAATGCCTCTACATGGCGGCGAACTCGGATCTCTCCAAGGACTCCGAGAACCCCGAGAATCTCGACCCCTGGGCTGTTCCGTTCGGTTGCGACTTCCTTGCGGGATCGACACTGAGCGAGGAGTCTCCGTTCTTGATCGACCAAGCCTCGGATGCCCCCCAGACACCTGATCATCAGTGGGCCCGTGCCCGGGGGCTGAAGAGCTTCGCGGGCTACCGGCTGTTCTCCCCGAGCGGGGAGGTCATCGGTGTCTTGGCGATCTTCAGCCAGAGACCCATCACCCCGGAAGACGACGTCTTCTTCGCCGGATTGGCGGCCACTGCCTCGCAGATCGTCTGGATGGCCAACGCCGAGGAAGAGCGACACCAGCTCGTCACCGCGATCGAGCAGAGCGGCGAGATGGTCATCACGGCCGACGCACGCTTGAAAATGCAGTACATCAACCCGGCCTTCTACCGGATTACCGGTTTCTCTTGCGAGGACACCACCGATCGTCTGCTGAGCGATTTCCTGGACGCAGCCGATCCAGCGCCGGAGCAAGGTGATTGCCTCAAGACCCTGGCCAATGGCCAGGTCTGGGCAGGGCGCATCACTTGCCGGAGGAAGGACGACTCGAGCTTCGTGGCCGATGCCGTCATCTCACCGGTCCGAGATGATCGGCAGCGCGTGGTCAGCATCGTCGCTCAGCTACGCGACGTCTCCGAAATCGTCGAGATGGAGTCCCAGCTTCGCCAGTCACAGAAGATGGAGGCCATCGGGACCCTCGCCGGTGGCATCGCTCACGACTTCAACAACATGCTTTACGCCATCCTGGGATTCGCGGATCTCGCGATCGACGATGTCGCCCCCGATAGCATCGCCAACGATTGTCTGCGGCGGATTCGCACGGCGGGAGAACGGGCTAGCTGCCTGGTCAAGCAGATCCTGGCGTTCAGCCATCCCGGCAAGGTCGAGTCTGCCCCCATTGCCCTTGACCAGATCGTGCGCGAGGCCCTGGACTTCATGCGCGGTTCCCTGCCCGCCACCATCGAGCTGTGGCCTCACATCGACGCGAACTGCGGTCCCGTGCTGGCGGATCCAACGCAGATTCACCAGATCATCATCAACCTGTGCTCGAACGCGTTCCACGCCATGCGGGACTCGTGCGGCGTGCTAACCGTGTCCCTGTGCGAGGTCACGCTCTCCGAAGAAGATGCGCAATCCATTCTGGACCTCTCGCCCGGACAGTATGCCCGCCTCTCGATCCAGGATACGGGCGTGGGCATGGATGAGACGGTGCGTCGCCGCATCTTCGAGCCCTACTTCACGACCAAGACCGTGGGTGAAGGCACCGGCATGGGACTGGCCACCGTCCACAGTATCGTCACCTCGATGAACGGGTCGATCTCCGTACAGAGCCGGATTGGGGAGGGAAGCCGCTTCGACATCTTCCTTCCCATCCATGCGTCCGCCAGCGAAGAACCCGACGTCCCGCACCGGGATGGGAAGGCGACTCCGGGCAACGAGAGGATTCTGCTGGTCGACGACGAGGACGCCATTGTGCGGCTGGGCAAGCTCCACCTGGGTGGCCTGGGCTACGACGTAGCCGGGTTCACCGACCCACGTCAGGCCATCGAGATCTTCCGCGCCGACCCGGGAGGATTCGATGCCCTGATCACCGATCACGCCATGCCCCACGTGTCAGGGGTCCAGTTGGCCGGGCACATCCGCCAACTGCGGCCGGATCTGCCGATCATCCTGTGTACGGGCTTCAGCGGAATGATCTCGAAGGAACCGGCCGCCCTTGCCGAAATAGACATGTACCTGGAGAAGCCGATCGAGATGCGGGCCTTGGCCCGATCGCTTCGGTCGCTTCTGGACGAGTCCATCGAAAGAGGAGCTTGATCTCGTGACACGAATTCTCGTCGTGGAAGATGATGAACAGGTCCGCACCATGCTTTGCATGACCCTTCGCCAGGCAGGCTACGAGACCTTGGAGGCCGACTCGGGGCGTTCGGCCCGAGAGGTGCAGGCTCGCCAGCCGGCCGACCTGGTAGTGACCGACATCATTATGCCGGAAGAAGACGGCCTCGAGACCATCATGCACTTCCGCAAGAACTACCCTCGAACACGGCTCATCGCCATCTCCGGCGGAGGGCGGGTCGACGCCCGCGACTTCCTGAAGGACGCTCAGCTCCTGGGAGCAGCCGTGACGTTCCAGAAGCCGGTCGACCGTCGCCAACTCCTGGGCGCGGTTCGGGACCTGCTGGGAGAGACCAAGCGGGACGACCAATCCGCCGCCTGAGCTGCGCTCCCCCTGGCGTCGACGAGACCGGACCCAGCAAGCCGGATGCTACGAGCTGGGCTGCGAGCAGACCGGTTGCGAGCAGACCCGCTGCGAGAAGACCCGCTGCGAGCAGACCGGTTGCACGCGCCCTGTTGCGGGCCTACGATAGATGGCATGAGTCCGTCCCGCGTCCAGAAGCACACGCCCAGCCGGCCCAGCGGCCGACGCAGCGGCCGACGCAGTGCCCGACCCAGCGGCCGACCCCATGACCGACACCGTGGCCGGCTCAGCGGCGGATCGAGCGGTTATCCCTGGGCCACTCTGCCGCGCCCACAGCTACTGGAGTGCCGGCTGTGCGACTTGGGACTGCGCATCGAGGGAACGGTGCTCGCGCGGCGTATCGAGCGTCTGTATGGAGAACTCGAGCGCAAGGGCCTCCGGTTCCGCCCTTACTTCTGGCTGTCCGATGACTGGTTCACCCCCGACGGCATGACCGGCATCGCCATTCCGTTCTACTTGGCCCATCCTCGTCTGGTCCGAGTGGAACGTTCCATCATGGGCGAAGCCGAAGGCGCTACCGAACGCTGGTGCATGAAACTCCTGCGTCACGAAGCCGGCCATGCGGTCGATCACGCCTTCCAGCTTACCCGCCGCCGCAAGCGCCAGCAGCTCTTCGGCCGTTCCTCGGTCAGCTACCCTCGCTACTACCGCCCCAATCCCTATAGCCGACAACACGTCCACCACCTGGAGTACTGGTACGCGCAGAGCCATCCCGACGAAGACTTCGCCGAGACCTTCGCTGTCTGGCTACAACCCCGCTCCGGCTGGCGGCAACGGTATCAGAACTGGCCCAAGGCGTTCGACAAACTGCGCTATGTCGACGACGTGATGAACGAGATCGCCGGCACGCGGCCCCGAGTGCATACGCGATCTCACATCGACTCGATTCGGACCCTCCGCAAATCCTTGCGAGAGCATTACCGCCGCAAGCGCGGCGCCTACTCGCTCGAGCATCCAGACGCCTACGACCAGGATCTGCTGCGCCTGTTCGCGACGACCCGCGGCCGTGGCGGTCGTGAGCCGGCCGCCACGTTTCTGCGCCGGGTACGAGCGGAGGTCAGCGCCGAGGCGGCCCGCTGGACCGGAGAACACCGCTACCTGCTCGATCACGTGTACAAGGACATGATGGGACGTTCCCGAGAACTGAGGCTGTACATGCAGGCGTCCGAGAGTCGCACCAAGCGCGACTTCACGATCCTGCTCGTGAAGCACACGATTGAGTCACTGTATCGAAATCGCAGGTGGGTGAAAATGTGAAGAAGCTACGCGTGCTGACCTTGCTGGCTTCAGGACTGGAACCTCCCGACTCCATCGAGGGGATGGCGGATGGCGAGGTCGTCTCCGCCCCTTGGAAGATGGAGTTCGACGTCGTCTCGACCTTGAAGGACCTGGGTCACGAGGTGGGGGTCGTCGGAATCCACAGTGATCTGGCGGTCATCCGCCACGCCCTCGAAGAGTTCCGGCCGCACATCGCCTTCAACCTCCTCGAGGAGTTCGGCGGGCTGGCCATCCTGGATCAGCACGTGGTGATCTATCTGGAATTGAGGAACACCCCCTACACCGGCTGCAATCCGCGCGGGATGATGATCGCACGCGACAAAGCCCTCTCGAAGAAACTCCTCGCCTACCACCGCATCCCGGTGCCCGAGTTCGCCGTGTTCCGCCGGAACCGAAAGGTGCGATGTCCCCAGCGGCTGCGGTTTCCGCTCTTCGTCAAGTCGGTGGTCGAGGATGCCTCGCTCGGCATATCCAGAGCCTCCCTGGTCCACGACGAGGAAAGCCTCACCAAGCGCGTGGCCTTCGTCCACGAATACGTCGGAACCGATGCGATTGCCGAGGAGTTCATCGACGGCCGGGAGCTCTACGTGGGCGTGCTCGGCAACGAGCGGCTCGACACCTTCCCCGTGTGGGAGTTGCTCTTCCAGAAGCGGACCGACGATACGCCGCTGATCGCCACGGCCCACGCCAAGTGGAACCTGAAGTACCAGAGGAAGTGGGGCGTGACGAGCCGGGCAGCCGCCAACCTCTCGGACGAGATGCAGCGGCGCATCTTCACCCGATGTCGCCGGATCTACCGGATCCTGGGCCTGTCCGGCTATGCCCGCATCGACTTCCGACTGACCCCGGACGGACGACTCTACTTCCTGGAGGCCAATCCCAACCCGGCCCTGACCTACGGCGAGGACTTCGCCGAGTCGGCCGAACACCGCGGTCTCGAGTACGAACGGTTGATCCAGCGCATCCTCAATCTGGGCCTGCGCTGGAAGGCGCGTCGGCTGTTCTGAGGCTTCGGCGACTTCAATCGTTCGCCTGCGTCGCTCTCCGGCCGAAAGGCGGACCCCGCCAAAGCGGAATCCGCCCTATTCGACTCGACTCGGCTCAATGGCTTCACCGAAGACCGGCGGCCTGGGCCGCATCTCTACCGTAGTCGCAAGATGCGGGTGCTCGCGGACGCTGCTTCTTGCCAGGTGGCGTAGTAGAGACCCGCCGGCAGCGCCTCGCCGGCCGCGTCGCGTCCGTGCCAGTCGGCGACCCAGCGATCTCCCTGCCACGCACCGCTGAGCGTTCGCACCAGCCGCCCGTGGCAGTCGACGATGCGAAGGATCGGAGCGGCTGCATCGGCCCCTCCGGGCAGCCTGAGCTGAAGCTGGGTGGCCGAACGGAAGGGATTGGGTGAAGCCGTCAGCGACAGCTCGGGCCCGAATTCAACCGGACCAGCCGGACCCGTCGGCCCCGCGGGATCGACCGCGGCGTACTCGGACGCAATCCCGCAATAGGTATCGGAACCGCTGCCCCACACATTGGCATGCACCAGCTTCCCGGTACCGGCCACGTACTGGCCGTTCTCCGAAATGGCCACATCGTAGATCGAGCCGGTGGCGTGGCAGCCGTAGACGATGTCGCCTTCGGTATTGAGAACCAGGATCTCGGGGGCGTTCATCTGCGTGTCACCCCAGGTCCCTATCGCGATCAAGTCCCGATCCCGGGTGTAATCGATCGCCACCGGCAAATCCTGCACACCGGCGTTGCTGATCGGCATGTCCACCGACCAGATCAACTCGCCGTTCTCGAGATTCCACATCTGGTAGCGGTTCTTGTTGTAGGAGGAGCTGTACCAGGCCGCAATCCAGAAACCCTGCTCGCTGACCATCGAAGCGCCCACGTAGTGACCGGCAGCCGCTCGCACCCAGCGGGAGACATAGGTCTCGGTGCCCGGGTCCCACTGATAGGCCTTGGTCGTATTGAAGCCCGAGACGATCCACTCCCCGTTCTCGGAGATGCCGGTCGGGTTCGTGGAGGCGCCCACGTTGACCCGGGCACGCTCGACGCCGGCGTCGACATCGAAGACCACGTGGTAGGCGCCGCAGTTCAGATCGGCGAACTGCCCGTTGTCGGTCACCGACATGCCGCGCAACGATGGCGAGTCCAGCGGGATCTGCTCATCGACCAGCACCGTGCCCGTCGCGGCTTCAACCACCACCAAGCGGACCTGGTTCTGGTAGAAGCAACCATAGAAGACCCGGGTGGCGTCCATGTTGACATGGAGAGTGTTGCTGTAGCCGGCGGGCTGCGCATAGGGCAGATCCAGAGTCCAGGCCGGCGAATCCAGCGTTTCATACCAACCGGTGAGTACGATACCCGAGCCTTCGGTGAAGTTGGCCAGTGCATAAACGCCACCGCGCGCGGCCACCTGGGCCAGCATAGCCGTGTCGGTCCAGTAGGGGGTGCCGTTCCCTTCAGCCTCGAACATCTCGACCGGCGTGGGTGGGGCATTTTCGTGGCCGGCCATCACGTCCCGGCGTTCGTCGAAGTGACTGATGCCCACCGAGGAGCCGATGATGTCCTCATGCGTGCTGCGCCACAGGTACTCGACACGATCGCCCAGGTCGGGAGCCATCGCGTCGGCCGCGGCACCGGATTCGGTAAGTGTGATGCGGGTACCCGTCGGCAGAATCTCATGAACGAAGGCCTGCTGTTCGCTGGCGGCAATCGCCGGAAGAAGCAGGGCGGGCAAGAGCAGAAAGGAGAAGGCGAGTGCAGTGATACGCATAGGATGCCTCCCGGGTTGAGGTGCTTCGATGCTCATTGTCATAGCCGGGCCTATGATAGCCCCCCTTCCTACGGTTCTTCAACATCTTCCCCCTCCGGGGACGATGCGCTTGGCTTCTCCGCGGACGGAACCGGGCGCGCCCTAGATGGGCATCCAGTAGCTCAGCTTGACCAGAAACCGATTCTCGGGCTCGTTTTGGAAGAGCGCATCCGGAGCCAAGTCGTCTTCGAAGCGGCCGGGCTCGGCATGGTTGCCCCGCTCATCGTAGGTCGAGCGCGCGTGCGTCCAGACCAGGTAGAGGGTGCTGCCGGGCCGGTATTCCCAGCGATAGACCGCGTTGAAGTTGACCGAGGCGTAGGAGAAATCATGGTCGTCGATGTCGAAACCTGCCTCTTCGTAGGGCGTCAGATCATACGAGTCCGGTCGGGCCAACTCCCGCGCTCTCCGGTAGTCGCCCACCGTGACGTACGGCTGCGCGTAGACTTCCAGTGACTGGTCGCGGCTGAAGAGCACACTCGTACGAAGCGTCAGGTTGAAGATGCGCTGATGCAGGTCGCCGAAGACGTAGCTCACGCCGCCAATGCCGCCGCCTTCGTTCTCGTGGTTGGTCAGATGCTGGGTGTCGTCGATCCGATCATGGAACGACAGGCTCACGCGGTGATAAACCGCGCTGGATTGATTCCAACGGCAGCTTGGTCCGATGCGATAGGACCGGTTGCCGGCCTCGTCGTCGTAGTGGCTCATCTCCAGACTGGCCACGAAGCGCTTCCGAGCATCGGTGGACATTCCCCACCAGCCACCCCAGGTCCAGGGTTCGTCGATCAGCGGCCCACCCCCCGGAATCGCGGCTGTTTCGCCGTTGTCGAGGTGGACGTAGTCGCGGGTATGCCAGCGCTGGGAGCCCTCCAGGTTGATGTTGTAGCCGAACCACATGTCCATGTGGTTGCGGAACTGAACCCAGCCGTTGACATTGGTGCTCGTGAAGGCACGGTGGCCGCGGTCGTAGCTCCAGACCGGTTCCCCGCTGTGGAGGTCATACCCGGTCCGCGGTTCGTACAGCCAGGACGTGTTGAGATTGTAGTTCAGATTCCCGCGGTTGAAGACCCGGCTCTCCCCATCGGGCGTGTAGGCGTACTGCAACCAGAGGCCGGAGGAGAGTTCATCGGGCGAGGACAGGTAGCCGATATCGTTCAGATCCAGGTCACCGGTCTCCCAGCGCCCGTAGAGCGATCCCCGGAACCGTCCGCCGCGCTTGCTGAGATTGAGCGTGCCCCCCGTCCCGTACTTCTTCTTCGACACGACGGTGGGATCCGAGGCCAACGCCTCGGGATCCACCAGAGAACCGACGACCGATCCACTCGCCGCCCAGGTGCGGTCGCGGAAGAACAGTTCGAAGTCCAGCCCGCTGGTGTAGGCCTCGCGTGAGTTGTAGTCCCCGTAGTCGTCTCGCCGACCCTGCCGCGACACGGCCGTCTGCATGACATTGATCTTCTGATTGCCCTCGTTGAACTCCTTGCCGAAGCGGCCCACCATGTAGTGTGAGGTGCGTTCTCCCGACTTGAAGAGGTTGTGGGCCTGCCCGGTGCCGGTCAAATCGGTGGACGCGACCAGGGCGGCCACCGAGACGTCGCCGGAGGTCTTGCCGCTCAGCTTGGCCGCATAGCGAATCCGGGAATTCTCGTCTCCGGTCCCGACGCGCCGCGAGTAGAACATGGTGAAGCCGCGGTGCTCGAAGAAACGACTCCCCTCGACGAAGAAGGGGCGCTTCTCTTCGTAGAAGGTCTCGAACGGGGAAAGATTCAACAGGGCCGGATCCGCTTCCACCTGTCCGAAGTCGGGCTGGATCGTGGCGTTGAGGGTCATGGCGGCCGTGACACCATACTTCAGGTCGAGACCCACGTTTTGAAACGTGTCGATCTCCTCCTTCCCTTGCGCGGACGGGTCGGTGGCCCGGTACACGCCGTAGGGCATGATCTCGAGCTGACGCGGTGGGGGAATGCTCTCCATGCCATGCAGACTGCCGAAGCGGCTCACGAAACCTGCCTGTTCGCGATCCCACACCGCCCAGGCGGTGTCCTCGCCCCGCGAATGCATATACCGGTAGACTTGCAGCCCCCAGGTGGAGGCGTCGGCCCGATAACGGATCGAGGAAAACGGCACCCGAAACTCGGCATACCAGCCGTCGTCATCTTGATATGTCTCGGCCTGCCACACCGCATTCCAGTCCGGATCTCGGTCGGCATCGTTGAAAACGTAGGCATCCTCCTGCACGCCGAGCGGATTCACGCGGAAGTTGTAGCCGGTCGACTTGTCGTTGTACGGGTCGATGTAGATCGACACGATGTCGGAGTTGCTGAAATTGTCCCTGCGTCCCAGGCATTGGGCAATGTTGTGCGGATTCTTCTCCAAACACGCGACGGCGAAGTAGAGCGCATCGTCGTCGTAGGCGGCTTTGAAGACGGTTTGCTCGGACGGACGGCTCCCGCGATCGGGATCCCACATGCGGAAGCCGCAGCCTCGCGAGGCACGCTGCCAGACGGCGTCATCGAGCTTGCCGTCGACGGCGATGCAATCGTTCTCGGTGAGCGGCAGAGCGTGCAATGCCGGAGAGGCCATGTACGCTGGCGGCTCCGAATCGCGGGCAGCTTCACCGTGCTCCCCGTCTCCGGGCGCGTGAAATCCCGCAAAGGTCGCCCACGCGGCCGTACCACCCCACAGAAGGACATAGATGATGGCGGCGAGGCCCACCCTCGCGGCAGCGCTACAGCCTGTTGCCCGGCGGTTATGCCGGTGAGTTCTCGCCCTCATCGTTCCTGCCCTCATGGTTCTTGCCCTCATCGTCTCAAGCCCTCGCCCCCGGGGGGAATGCTTTCGCGTTCACTCACTGGTTCACTCACTGGACGAATGAGGCGCGCCGGGGGTTTATCTTTTTTGGTCAGCGTCCTCGTTTGGGCAGAGACCTTCGCCGAAGGTGGGGCCACAACGCGGGCGGCCGGCTGGTCTTGAGGCGTGCGGACTTCACTGCTGGCGCCGTTCGTACCTGGCATGCCCGCGCCTACGCATGCCCGCGCCTGCATGCCCGCGCCTGCATGCCCGCGGAGAGACTGGATTCGCAACGTGTTGACATATAATAAGATAGCCGCCCTCCCCAGCACAGAGCAGCACCGTCGGGGGACCACAGGTACGAGTCTCGAAGGTGCGGATCTCGCAGGTGCGGATCTCGCAGGTACGGATCTCGCAGGTGCGGATCTCGTTAGTAGTCCAGCGGGTCTATGCTATACTGGCGTTGGCTTCGATCATGAGAGGGCGCCGGCTCGCATTCGAGCACGAACAGCCGATCGTGCCGCGTTCCCTGTCGAGCAGAAACCCTAATCGAGGAATCCCGACCCAGGAATCCTGACAGAAAATTACTAACCCGCAGATCACCAACCGGAGGGAAACGCATGGCATTGCTCAAACGTCTCAAGGAGAGATCCGGTATCTGTGCCGTGGCCGTGGTACTGATTGCCACCCTCGGCGCCGGCAACGGATTCGCCGCCGGCCCCGACCAAGACCTGCATGGCGGCCGCCACATCGTTGTTCCCGGCACCAGCACACAGCTGACCGTCTGGCAGGGGCTGGATGCCGCTGGCCAGTCCGCCACCCACTACGCGATCGACATCGATGGCAATGGCCCCGAACGCACGGGTACGGCCGACTACACTCTTGGTCTTCGGTACGCGCACTTCGATCCCCTGGCCGAGGAACCTCCGGTGCCGGAGCAATTGCGTGCGGACCAGGCTGTCGGACTCTATATCGTGCAGTTCGTGACGCCGCCGATCGCTGCCTTCGCCGAGCAGATCGAGGATCTCGGCGGAATCGTGCGCCATTACGTCGCGCAGTACGCTTACCTCATCGAGGCCACCCCGGCTGCCCGCGAGCAGATCGCCGACCTCCCCTACGTTCGCTGGGTGGGCGTCTACGAACCGGCCTATCGGCTCGAGGAGTTCATGTTGGAGAACCTGGAGGTCGCCAGCGAAGCCTATCCGCTCCAGCGCTACAATATTCAGGTGCTTTCCCCGGCGCAGAAGCCGGTCGTCGCCGACCGGATCGCTTCGATCGGTGGACAGGTCGATGGCGCCGATGCGGGCAAGCACCTGGTCGAGGCCACGCTCACGCCCAACCAGCTCTTCGAGGTCGTTCGTTGGAACGAGATCAACTTCGTCGACCGCTGGGGCCCGTATGAGACCGACATGAACATCGCCCGCGAGGTCAGCGGCGCCAACTACATCGAAGGCGCAGCCGGCTATACCGGAGAGGGTGTTCGCGGTGAGGTCTACGACTCGGGCTTCAACATGGGCCACCACGATTTCCAATCCCGCCCACTGATCCAGCACGGCTACACCGGCTCAGCCGATCACGGCTCCTCCACATCGGGGATCGTCTTCGGGGACGGCTCGGGCAACGCCATCGCCCGGGGCATGCTGCCCGACGGCCAGGGCATCATCTCCGATTACAACTACACCGCCATGACGGGCCAGGGCCGCTACAACAACACGATGGAACTGCTCGAAGCGCCGTACTTCGCGGTGTTCCAGACCGCCAGCGTCGGCAGCCCGCGCACCACGCAGTACACGACGGTCTCCGCGGACACCGACGAGATGATCCTCGATTCGGACTTGGTGCACGTCCAGTCCCAGAGCAATTCCGGGTGGGAGGACTCGCGTCCGCAGGCCTGGGCCAAGAACATCATCTCCGGCGGCGGTGTCTACCACTACAACACCGCCAACCTCAGCGACGACTGCTGGTGCAACGGTGCCAGCACCGGTCCGGCTTCGGACGGACGCATCAAGCCCACCCTGTGCCACTTCTATGACCAGACCTACACGGTGACCTGCTGCGGCTACGAGTCCTATACGGCCTACTTCGGCGGGACGAGCGGCGCGACGCCGATCATCGCCGGCCACGTGGGCCTCTTCATGCAAATGTGGTCGGAGGGGATCTTCGGCAACGAGGTCGATCCCGAAGGCACCGTCTTCTCCAACCGCCCGCACGTGCCCACCGCCAAGGCCCTGATGATCAACACGGCCCGCCAGTACGACTTCTCGGGACCATCGCATGACAAGACCCGCACGCACCAGGGCTGGGGCATGCCGGATGTCCAGCAGATGTACGATCTGCGCGAGAAGATCTACGTGGTCGATGAAGAGAACCTACTGCGGCCATTCCAGGTGGAAGAGCATGTCGTCGTGGTCGAAGCCGGCGAACCGGCTTTCAAGGCCACCATGGCCTACGCCGACTTGGCCGGCAATCCGGCCGTCCAGTCGCAACACCGCATCAACGATCTCACGCTGAAGGTGACCTCGCCGTCCGGAACGATCTACTACGGCAACGTAGGGCTCTACGACGGCCCCTGGTCCGAGCCGGGAGGCGACGCGGACACCAAGAACACCGTCGAGTGTGTCTACGTCGAGAACCCCGCGGAGGGCGAGTGGACGGTGGAGGTGAGCGCCGACGAGATCGTGCAGGACGCCGAGCCGAGCACACTGGCGATGGACGCCCGGTACTCGCTGGTCGTCAGTGGCGTGCTGGTGGTCGACTTCTCGGATGCCGATGGCCCGACCGAGCCCCGCTCCACGCTCAGCCTCGTGCTCGACGGTCCCAACCCGGCCTCGCGCACGGCGCACTTCAAGTTCTCGCTGTCGCAGGAGACGGCGGTCGAGCTGACCGTGCACGATGCCCAGGGCCGCGTGGTGGCCACCCTGCTCAATCAGCAGATGCCCGCCGGCACTCACCAGGCTGGGTGGAACGGCAAGCTCGTCGATGGTTCACGGGTCCAGCCGGGCATGTATTTCGTGCGGTTGCGCACGGCCGGCGAGCAGGCCACGCAGAAGGTGTTGATGGTGAAGTAGCGGCTGGGAAGAACCGGCTAGCTCACAAGAATAGGCGGCGGATCGGTCAACCGGTCCGCCGCCCACTTGTATGCTCTGCAAGCTCAGGTGAGAATCGACAATCGCCGCCTCGATGAGGCGCCTAGCCCCGACGCTTCCAGGTCACCGCCGCGCCGACCAGCAGGCTCGCGCTCAGCAACACCAGGGTACCCGGCTCGGGAACCTCGGGGGTCTTGGTCAACATGCCTTGGCTGCCACCATCATACTCGATCGGCCGGTAGTAGACCGCCGAGGCCGTTAGCGTGCCGGGATCCTGGGCGTAGAGGGCATCCAGCACGGACGTCGCGACCGCGCGGGAACCCGAATTGGCCCCCCCGGTGATCTGGAACCCGCCCGCCGAAGCCCAGGTCTGGTTGCTGGCCAGATAGGTGGTGCGCCAGGCCTGCTCGTGACTGACCTCCCAGAGCGCCAGCTGCACGCCCTTGGCCTCATCAGCGCTCATGGGCCCGGTGCCGTAGCTCTCATAGATCCAGGCCGCTTCAGCCGTATTGTAGGGAGGCGGATAGTTGTAGGGCGGCACGACATAGGCATCCGCCCACCAGGAATCGCTCCACGTGTAGGAGTGGAAGATGTCGAGGCAGTAGAGCGGATTCTCGAAGTACTCTTTCTGTGACTCGGTGGGGTTCGCGACCGCCGACCGCCATCCGGTGACCGGTCCCAACCCCATGTTGTTGTAGTTCGTGCCGTCGACACGAACGCTCACACCCTGTCCCGTCCCGTAGAGGAACCCGGTGAAATGCAAGTACCAGCTGGCACTTGCGTCAACCGTGGAGCCCGCCATGAGAGCGGCTAGGATGCAAACGCTTAGGAGCAAGTGTCTCATGGGCCATCCTCGCTGTTTTCGTTGGTTTCAAGCTCGTCAAACTGTGCGCCGCCGTTTTGGCGGTCTGATAATTGTACCGGAATTGGGCTGGCAGATCCATCTCCACAAATCCTCAACTGGCTGCAAAGAATCATCTTAGCCTAATTGTGTGTACTTGTATCAATTTCCGGGTTCGCAACAAGATGGCCCTATGTCTCGCCCGCGAAGCGAAGTCCCTATCACTCAATGAGCTGGGCAATCCAGGGGAGCTGACGAAACAGGCCGCTCGACGGGCACCTGACCTGATAGAATGGGGCTCAAAGCAACCAAGGAGGCATCCATGCACCGCTCCCTGCTCACATCGTTCTCCGCCAGCCCGTCCCCGAACTCAACACCGAACTCAACCCGTATGCCGCCGGGCGGCATCCTGCGGGTTCTGGGCCTCGGGGCCGCAGCCGTCACATTCCTCTTGGTCCCGCTCGCGAGCGCGCAGCAGATCACCATAAGCCCAGACGGCCACCTGACGGCGACCTGCGCCTGTCGTCCGCCGACTCCCGAAGAGCGGCAGGACCCGTTGCTGGCCCCCGACGGCCTCCTGCAGGAAACGCCGCGCGCCAGCTACAGCCGGGGCACCGTGCCCCTGCCGCTGGTCCCTGACTGGGTGGGTTCCCGAACCCGGGCAACCGGGGTGCTCACCTGGTTTGACGCGGACAACGATGGGGACGAGGATCTCTTCGTGGGCACCTACTACGCCAACATGTATCCCCCGCTCGAGGACTACTACAACTATATGTATCTCAACGAGGGTGGGATGCTCGAGGACGGGCCCAGCTGGATCTCGGTCGATCAACGCCACACCGGCGATGCGGACTGGGGGTTGATCGACGAGGACCCCTATCCGGACCTCTTCCTCGCCAATGGCGGCCCCTCCTTCCAGCCGTGCCAGGTCTTCTTCGGTCACGACGGCCTGCTACCTACGAGCGCCGGTTGGCAGAACATCGGCGGGGCCTGGGCCACCGGCTGCGATCTGGCCGATTTCGATCTGGATGGCGATCTGGATGTCGCCACCTCCAACCAGGGCGTCTACCCCGACTCCTACCGGCCGGTCTACCTGTACCGTAACGACGACGGCACGCTCGGTACCGCACCCATGTGGCAGTCGAGCCAGGTGGGCATCACGGGCGCGTGCGCCTGGGGCGACATGGACGGCGATGGCTATCCCGACCTTGCGGTTTCGGGTTGGTCGAACTGGAACACCGGCGTCTTCCGCAACCTGGGCAATACGCTGGATCCCAACTTCGCCTGGACGACCGGGGTACCATCCCGCACCGACAAGGGCGTGGGCTGGGCTCATGTGGATCAGGACGCCCACCTGGACCTGGCCGTCGGCGGCAACGGCGATCCCGATTGGATCTTTCTGAACGAGGGAACGATCCTATCGAACACGCCCACCTGGGCTTCGGAAGAACCTTTCAACGGGTGCCAAGAACTCGACTGGGTGGACATCGACAAGGACGGCGACATGGACCTGGCCAATGTTCACTTCAGTACGGGCCACGTGCGCATCTACCTCAACGAGAACGGCACCTTCGCCACCACGGCCGACTGGCAGTTCGACGCCTCCTCGAGCGCCACGGCGATCGCGTTCGGTGACGTCAACGGCGATGGGTGGTTGGACCTGGCCATGGGCGTGGCGAACGGGCCGATCGCTCTCTTCATCAACGAGCAGCTTCCCGCGGCGGCTGACGATCCACGGCCGCCTTCGCTGGTCGCCGAACCACTGCGGCTTCGGATCGGTGGCAATCCCGTGCGTGAGCATCTCTCCCTGGCGATCGAGGCGGACCGGCCGGTGCGCCCCCTGACATTCGAATTGCTCGACGCGACCGGCCGGCGACTCGTGCATCGTTCACTCGCTTCGATGGGATTCGTTCAGATGGCGCATCCGTCCGTGAATCTGGCCACGGAGACAGGCGGCACCCTCACGCCGGGCATGTACCTGGTTCGCGTGACGGCCGAGGATGAGGCCGGAAGAGTCCACCGCGCTCAGGATCAGGTCGTCTGGATGGGCCGGTAGGTCCAAGGAGGAGGGCGCGCGTCGTCTCTCCAGGCACCACGGCGGGGGCGACGACCTCCGCCAGCCGCCACGAGGAGGCCGATGACCTCCGCCAGCCGCCACGAGGAGGCCGATGACCTCCGCCAGCCGCCACGAGGA
>CAZNJE010000003.1:0-181057 GCA_964573295.1 uncultured bacterium
TCGTCAGATTTTTCAGGGCTCTGTCCCGATCCCACCAGCACTTCTGGGACCACAACCAGATTGATCCCGTGGCCTCGGCCCCCTAGCTTCTCCCCTGGAGATCCGCATACACCTCGACCGAAGGAGGCAGGCAACCATGGACACCGCTCAGGCCGCAGCCCGTGTCACCGAGCTACGCGCTGCGATCCGGGAACACGATCGTCGCTACTACATCGAGCACGATCCGGTTGTCAGCGATCGGGAGTATGACGCCCTGATGCGCGAGCTTGAGCAGCTCGAGGCGCTGTTTCCGGAACTCGACGATCCCAACAGCCCGACCCATCGCGTGGGTGGCGCTCCCAGTGACGCCTTTCCCACCTACGTCCACCGTGCGCCGATGCTCAGTCTTCAGAATAGCTACGATACCCAGGCGGTGCGCGAGTTCGATGCGCGGGTGCGCCGGACCGGTGCGGTGGACGGCCACGTGCCCTACGTCGTCGAGCTCAAGATCGACGGGGTCGCGCTGGCCGTCCATTACGAGGACGGGCGCTTCGTCCGAGCCGTTACGCGGGGCAACGGGATCGAGGGTGACGAGATCACCCCCAATGTCCGCACGCTGCGCAGCATTCCGCTCGAGCTCGCGGGCGCCCGCAAGTCTGCGACCGCTCCCGCGCCCCCTCCACGACTCGAGGTTCGCGGTGAAGTCTACTTTCCTCGCAGTGCATTCGAGGCGTTGAACGCCCGTCGCGTCGCCGCGGGTGAGCGACCGTTTGCCAACCCGCGCAACGCCGCTGCCGGCACGCTGAAGCTGCTCGACCCGCGAGAGGTCCGCCAGAGGCCCTTGGCCTTCTTCGCCTACCAGCTCGTGGCCGACGAGATCCCGTTCACCACGCAATACCAGATCCTCGAGGCGCTGCGCGCCTGGGGCCTGCCGGTCAACCCGCACATCGCTCGCGCTGGATCGATCGAGGAGGCCATTGCCACCTTCGAGTACTGGGAGGAGCGGCGGCGCGAGCTCGACTACGACACCGACGGTCTGGTGGTCAAGGTCGACGACCTCGCCCTGCAGCAGCGTCTGGGCTCGACGGGGAAAGCGCCCCGTTGGGGTCTGGCCTACAAGTTCGAAACCGAACGGGCCGAAGCACGGTTGCTCTCAATCGAGGTCCAGGTGGGCCGTACGGGTGCCGTGACGCCGGTGGCGCATCTGACGCCCACCGATCTGCTCGGCACCATTGTCCGGCGCGCCACGCTGCACAACGCCGACGAGATCGAACGACTCGGCGTCCGCGTCGGGGACTGGATCACGATCGAGAAAGGCGGCGAGATCATTCCCAAGGTCACGGGTGTGCTGACCGAACGCCGCAGCGGCGATGAGCAGGTCTTCACGTTTCCCGAGAACTGCCCCGTGTGCGCAGAACCTCTGGCCCGCGACGAGGACGCCGTTGTGATTCGTTGCGTCAACGAACACTGCCCGGCTCAGCTCATACGGCAGATCGCCCATTATGCCTCGCGCAATGCGATGGACATCGAGGGTCTGGGCGCCACGCTGGCCGATCAGCTCGTCGACGAGGGCCTGCTCACGAACCTCGAAGGAATCTACGAGCTTGCTCCCGAGACTCTGGCCGCCCTCACGCAGTGGCGTCAGAAACCGAAGGCGCCCCCCGGCGAGATGATCCCGGTTCGCTTTGGCGAGACCAACGCCGCCAAGCTGGTGGCCGCGATCGAACGCTCGAAGGACCGCCCACTGCGCCGTTTGCTCTTCGGGCTGGGCATCCGCCATGTGGGAGTCCACGCAGCCGGGATTCTGGCCCGAGCCTTTGGTTCCGTGGAGCGTCTGGCGCAGGCTGCCCGGGAGGATTTGGTCGCGCTGCACGAGATCGGCCCTGCGGTAGCCGCCTCCGTGCACCGCTACTTCCGCCTACCCCACACCGCCTCGATGCTACGTGAGCTCCAACGCGCCGGGGTCCGACTCGCTGACGGCCGGGCATCCCCTTCGCAAGCGAGCAATGTGGTTGGCGCCGGCGATGAGTCGGGCGCCGGAGGTGAGTCAAGCGCCGATGATGAGTCAGGCGCTGGTGGTAAGTCGGGCGCCGGAGGTGAGTCAGGCGCTGGTGGTAAGTCGGGCGCCGGAGGTGCGTCAGGTGCTGGAGGTGAGTCAGGCGCCGGTCGTGTGGTGGCCGGTGGCAGTGGGGTCGACGCCGGGGGCCTTCCGCTGGCGGGGCTCACCTTCGTGCTTACCGGCACCCTGCCCACGATGGCACGCGAGGAAGCCCGCGAGCTCATCGAGACCCACGGCGGTCGCGTCACCGGATCGGTGAGTCGCAAGACCGACTACGTGGTGGCCGGGGAGGACCCCGGCTCGAAGCATGCGAAAGCCGCCTCGCTCGGCATCCCGATTCTGGACGAGGCGGCTCTGCGCGAGATGATCGCCGGCATGCGGGCCTAGGGGACCAGCTCCTCGTGAATCTGCAAGTTGTACCTCGCCTTCAGCTCATCGATCATCGCCATTACATCGCGTTCGATGAGTTCGCGTTGCAGGTCCCGGGTCACGAACGAGCGGGCCGACTCGAAGTCGAGCGTGTTCGGTGCCTGCCGGAAGTAGACCCGCAAGATCACGAAATCCCCGCCCGGCAACGCCAGCGGCTCGGTGATGAAAGGAGTGCCGTCCTCCTGGGGTGCGTAATTCAGGGCCAGCTCCGTGATCTCCTCATAGGGCGGACCCCAGGTGGGATCTAGCTGTGCCTCGTAGACGACGAACTTGTTGGTCTTCAGAGCGTTCGTGGCCGCCCGCCCGAAGTCGGCACCCCGCTGGATCTGATCGTAGGTACGCCAGGCCAGATCCTCGTTACCCGCGGGCAAGCGCAGGAACCCGTACCCCACCAGATCGCGCGACACATAGCGGTCCTGATGCTCATCCCAGTAGGCGCGCACTTGCTCCTCGCTCACCTCTCGGTTGAACATCTCCATGTTGGCCCGCTCGAACTGCTCGAGGAACAGCTCGTCGCGCTTCAACCGTTGCGCACGCTGGAAATCGGGATCCTGGTCCAGGTCGCTCTTCTCGATCTCCCGCATGCGGCACCAGCGGTCCATGCGCCCCTTGATCTTCACGGTGAGCACGGCGCTGTCGGTCATGGTGGGCCAGTAGTCGATGTCGATGTGCTCGAGGGTCTCGACGAAGTCGCCGATCGTCAGGGTGCCCCCCGCGTATTCCACCAGAGGAAGGGCTTGCTCCTCGGGCGAGAAACGGTGCAAGGGCGGGTGAAGCGCCTGCCAGTCGAGCGCCGCGCTGGTGGCTCGTCCGGCATTCATCGAATCGTACATCGCCGCGAATGCCCGGGCCATCGGATCGAGATTCTCGAAATGGTAGGACAGATCGCAACGCTCCTGAATGCCATCGGCGAGATCCCGCATCTTGCCGCCGATGTAGACCGGATCGGTGATCGCCTTCACCTCGGGCGCTTCGGCGGTGTATCCGGTCGTCCGCAGGCTGTCGTAGCGCACGATGTGCCACCCGTAGCGCTGGGTCTCGAACGGTTCGGAGATTTTGCCCGGCTCATCGAGGGCGAACAACGCCTCAGCGATCGGGCCCGCCAGCCTCGGCTGGGCGACCCAACCCACCGTCACGAAATGCACGCGCTCGGGCATACGCTGCTCGAAATCGGTGGCGATCGCGTCGAAGTCGCCCCCCCCTTGCACGCCGGCATAGATATCCCGTACGGTGGACTCATCGTCGCACACCACCTGCACCAGGTAGCGCTCTTCCTGCATCAGTGCGGCCACCGAGTCATAGACGCTCTCGGGCACATCGATCGAAGCGCGCTGCATCTGGATGAACCGGGCCTGTGCCTGCTTTTCGTACCAACGGTTCCAGATGAGCTGTGACCGGTCGGTGAACTCGCCATCGAACTGGTCCATGGCATTCAGGACCAGGACCTCTTTGTTGGCCAGTAGATTGACGAACTCCATCCGGTTCTCGTGGGACACACGCTCCCACCACCCGTCTCCCCTGACCCGCTCGGCCTCCGAGACGAGGTCTGCCAGTGTCAGCTGACGGTCCCCGGCCTGGATCACGACCGGATCCTCTGCCGGCGGCTGTTCGCCGCCGCACCCGACGAGGTAGGCCGCGAGCAGAACCACACTACCAATCCACATACGCGCACGTGTCATGAGAACCTCTTCTCCTTCTATTCCAATTCACCACGAGGAGCGCCGCCAGAGGCGCCTCCCCCCCCCCTCGAGTACCTATGATCGGCACGAAACAAGCAAAACGGGAGTCTACATTGCCATCCACGGCCAGACAAGCACCCCAGCGCCCCAGACGCCCGCAGCGGATCCCGGCCGATCCCGGCTGATCCCGCTTGATCCCGGCCCATTCCGACCCATTCCGGCCCATTCCGGCCGATCCCGGCCGATCCCGGCTGATCCCGCTTGATCCCGGCCGATCCCCGAGTGCAGCCAACTCCTGCCACCCCGGAGTCCCACCGGCTCTGTCGATCCCGCAGCCCCAGAGGCACGGGCGCCTGCGCACGCGTCGCGAGGCCGGCTCGCCGCCCCCCCAGCCCCATGTCCATTTGGCATCAGAATCGACTGGTCAGGTGAAAGTGCACACGCCCTTGGGCCAGGGAACTCCCCTTCAGGACAGCGTAGTCGAGACTCACGTCCCCAGCCTGCGTGGGCACCTCCATCCCGAACCCCAGCGAATGCACCCAGGTTTCCGGACCCAGTCGCCCGAACTCGCTGCCCTCGCGGGGCTCCCAGCGGCGCAGATACGCAAGGTCTGCCAGCAGGTAGAATCGGGCGCCGCCCCGGCCGCCCCGGCCGCTGCCGCCGCCACCGTTGCCGCCGCTACCACCACCACCGCCGCCGCCGGGCCGCACACCGAACTCGTTGCGCAGCACGAGATAGCGCAGCGTGCGAAACGCGCCCTCGTAGGTGCCGCGCAGCGACGCGGCCCCCCCGACGGAGAAGGCGTCGACGCGCAGCAAGCTGTCCGGCCCGGTGACGATGCCGGCATCTTGGCCGGTCCAGACGCCCAGTCGCCCGATACCGAACCAGACCCGCCCTTGCCACCGGCCCCGCCGCACGTCCTCGCCCCACCCCGAGGTCGTCGATATCGACACCTGCCCGGCCCAACCCCGCGGCGTTCGGTACCAGGCAGGCGCCGTACGCCCCAGGCTGAAGCGCGCCGTCTCCCGTTGGATGTGATCGCCCTGTTCGCCGCCCAGGACCAACCGGCTCCAGTCCCAGCCGCCGCCCAGGCGCCAGCGGCGGGCCGGGAACCATCCCAAATCGAGTCCGTAGGTCGTCTCCGCATAGATCGTGTCCTGCAGCACGTGGTGCAGCCGCGCATCGAGGGACACCGGCCACCCCAGCAGGTAGGGCTCATGCCAGCTCACGAAGAAGGAACTCTCCAGATCGGCTTGTCCCTGCCACCTGAGCTCGGCCGCGCGACCGGTGCCAAACAGGTTGCCCAGGGCCAGGTCCACGTAACCGTAGAGCCGTTCGTCTTCGCCGGAGTAGCCCAGGATGCCGGTGAGACGGTTGACCGGCCGCGCCTCGAGCTCGTAGAGCAGCTCCACCTTACCGCCGTCGCCCCCGGCCGGGAGGAGGAAGTAGGGTCCGTCGATTCGCTGGTAGAGATCGGTGTCCTCCAGGGCCTCCAGGGCCAGCAAGGCGTCTTCGGGCCGATAGGACCGCCCCCGCTCAAACCCGATCACCCGCTCCAGAAAATCGCTCCGGCTCCGGTGCGGCCCGGAGAACCGCACGTTGTCAATCGAAGCCCGGGGGCCCGGCCGGAGGCGAACCCACAGCTCGAGCGAGTCGCCCAGCGCCACCGAGTCGACCCATACCCGTGACAAAGGGTAGCCCCGCGCCAGTGCGGCCTGCAGCAACGCCCGCGCCTCCCGGGTGATATGGGCCGCGGCCCGCGCCGAGTCGCTCCGTGCGGGATCTCCGGGCACCAACTGGATGCGGTGTCGGCTCTCGGCCCGAGGTGCGCTCGAGAAGACAGTGTCGCCCGCGGGGGGTGATGAGGACGAACGTTCGGCCACCGGCGTGGAGCCCCCCCCCGTGACGGCTGACGCGACGCCAGCCGCACCCGAGAGCCCGGCCGCGAAGGCCATGCCGATTACGAACGCGAATCGTCCCGCACTTCGCACTGCGGCCGTCATCCCGCTGCCGCGCAGCTCTCGTGCCGCTGCCCTCATCCCGCTGCCGCACAGCTCTCGTGCCGCTGCCGTCATCCCGCTGCCGCACAGCTCTCGTGCCGCTGCCCTCATCGCGATACCGCGCTCTCCGCTTTCCCAGGCCTAGAAGAAGGCCCGCATCTCCATCTTGCCGCTGATCACGCGGCTCTGGTCCTCGCGCCGGTCGATCCGCATTGTCAGGGTTACCGAGTACCCTGATCGTGGGCGGATCGAGCCCGACAGGGTCGTCAGCCACCCCGGGGGACGCTGCGTGAAAAGCCGCGCGCTGGCTTCGTAGGGTTCTACCCAGTCCCGCACGACCTCGGCCTCGATCCGCCCCATGCCCCTCAGGTCGGCGATCAACCCGGCGGTTACCTCGCTCGTCCGCTGGTCCCGCTCGTCGGGCTCGAACCGGTCCCAGCCGGCCTCGAAGCGCCCGCGGGCGGTCAACGGCCCCCAGAAGGCCCAGCGCGACTCCAAGGAACCCTCCCGCCGGCGGTGGCGGTCGAAGGATTGCGTCTCCCCGGCGGCCGGGCGTGTGGTGATCTCCTCCTCATCGAGCCAGGCCGCCGCGCCGACCCCGGTCAGCCCGGTCCGCGGGGTCCAGCGTACCTGCCCCTCCACCTCGTTGGCCAGGCGCTGCCGTTCGAAACCGGTGACGTTGCGTTCTACGTAGCGCCGTTCTTCGTAGCGCACCCGCGGCGCCGGGACAGCTCCTGATGCGCGCTGGATCAGTTCCACCCGCAACAGGCCGTTGTGCCGCCGCACCGGACCACTTCCCCTCAGCAGGCTTCCGGCGTTGCCCGCCAGGGTCCCGACCGCCTGCGGTGTGCCCAGATCGATGCGGCCGTAGAGCCGTCCTTCCAGATTCGCCCAGGCGTGGTCCTTGGGCAGAAGGAACCGCAATGGTTGAATCGACATGCGGACGGCCGACTCGAGCCTTGTCTCGAGCGCACTGTCGGCCGGAGCTTGATAGAACTCGTAGTCCCCGATTCCGACGTAATGGCCCAGACTGTCGTAATGGCCCAGGCCGGGCTCGACCTCCACCAGCCGTTCCTCGCGCAGGACCGCCTCCTCGGCGGTGAGATTGCCCCGCCAGTTGACCAGCAGCCATCGGTCGGAGGAGCGGGCTTCCACGGTCCAGTTCGCCAGGTTCGATCGGCTCGTCTCTCCCGCAGCATCCCGCTGCGTGCGGTGGGCGAAGAGCAGATCGGCCATCGTCAGCCGCCGGGTCAGCTGCGCCCCCATCTGGATGTAGCGACGCACGCCCGCCGACTGCCGCTCCCCGCCGGAGCGCTGGTAGTCCCACCGCCACTGTGCCTGGCCGCGCAGCGTCAGCCCGGATGCGGGACGCTCGTAGGCACCGCTCCACTGCAACCGCTGATAGGACTGCCCGTCGGCCGCCCCCTCGGGTCCGCGGCGGAGGTCCTCGGCCTCGTAGTCGCCCTCCAAGCGGACCGGTCCATCCCACCCCAGGCGCGCCGCGACGCCCTGTTCGGTCCCATCGACCCCATCGGCCTCCGACCGGCCCCTGCGCCAGCGCAGATGACCGTGGAGCGTGCCCGTCCGCTCGGCGCCCAGTGTCCACCGCCGGCCCTTGAACCGCTCTTTGGCCTCGACCCGTTCGTAGGCCGAGTTGAGCGCCAGGCCCGCCCCGGGGCGCACCGTCAGCCCCGCGCGGGTTCGCCGGTCACGACCGTCGAGCACCTCGGGATCGGCGTTCCAGCGGCGATGGTAGAAGGCCGGATCGAGGGGCTCCGGTGACGTATAGGTCTCACTCACGTCCCGGTGCTCGACGGCCAGTTCTACGAGATCGCTCCGGCCGCCCGGTGAACCCAGCGAGCCGACCGGCCTCCAGCGCCCGGACAGGAAGACGGCCTGACCGTCGTTATCGCCGTCATCCTTCGGCGACAGGACGTTCTGGTCGTGCCACGAGAAGGAGCCCTCGGCCTCGATCGTCAGGTCTTCGGTAACCTCCAGGCGGGTTCGAGCCGCAAGGACGTCGCGCGACTCGGGCAGCGGTAGCCGCCGTCCAGGCAGGTAATCGGCCTGCCGGTAGCCGCGATAGACGTAGATCGTCTCGCCACCGGTGAGCGTCGAGTCCCGGTAGTCGCCCTTGCCGTCCTCCACCCGCCGGAAGTCGACCTCATAGGCCCCCCGGTAGTCACCCTGGTCATCCGTCCCCAGGTAGACGAAAATCGGGCTCTCCAGACTATCGACCTCCACCAGCTCATAGGGACCCTCACCCGCCCCCACGAACTCGATGCCGCTGCGCACGGCCGAGGTCGAGTCGCCGGCCTCGGCCAGCGTCTCACGTTCCTCGTCCCCGATCGGGATCAGCGGCGAGCGATCCGGATCATCGGCCTCGCGCAGGTAGGCGATGGCCAGCTGACGGTCTTCCTTCCCGGCCGCCGATTGCAGCCAGTAATAGCCGCGCTCGAAGCCGCCCTGGCGCACCTGGAAATCGACGCGGACCTCCTGAGTGGCCAAGACCGGGCGGCGCGAGGTGAACCGCAGCTCGCCCGAGGCATAGTCGATGGTGTAGTCGGCGTCCTCACCGCGCCGCAGGCGTTCGCCGTCGAGCCAGATCTGTTCACTGCCGGCCACCAGGACCTCTTCGTCGGCCGGATCCCGACTGACCAGCACATACGGTCCCTGCTTGCCCTCCTGAACGGCCAGACGCGTCGATCGCGAGACCCCGACACTGCGGCCGACCGCCGCCGCGCCTCGCGCGGTTCCCGGTTTTCCGGCGCGCAGCAGGGCCCCCTCCATTTCGCGGCTGTGGCTCAGGAACCGCATCCCGTGTTCCTCAACCCGGATGTCTCCCAGATTCGCGAGACCCCAGGGAGCGCGCACTTCGATGAAGACCTTGTCGAGATCACTGAGCTCGGCGGTGGTGCCCTCGGGCTGGATGGGCAGATTGCGGTCGGTCAGCACGGCGCGGACCTCGACCTCGGGCGCCAGCTGGCCCCGAAGGGTGAGGTCGAGCGATTGGGTGAGGGAAACGTCCTGGCGATTGCCGAACTCGAGCGCGAAGGTCTTGCTTCCTCCAACCTGGATTCGTGCGCCGGCCGGCAGCTCCCGGCGCTCGGGCGCGCGCGGGGTGAACCGCAGCGTGTCGGGCGCCGGGCCATCGCGCACCAGAGACCAGGCCGCTGGAAGATCGAGATCGAGGAACCGGTAGCTGGCCCGTACCGCCTCGCCGGGAGGAGCATCGCGTAGCCACAGCAGATAGCCGCCGGCCAGGTGCGGCTCGAAGTCACGACCAGCTTCGAAACGAAGACTGTCGCGCCAGACCCGCAGGGTCGTGGCATCGATCATCCGGTGCGCGAGCCACAGCGTATCGCCCGCCGCGGGCCGTCCCAGCGATTCCTGTGTGGTACGCACCAGGAAGCCCCCCGGCGGCCCCGCGCGGTCGGTGTCGGCCGGGGCCGTTGCGGGCAGAGCCAGCCCAGACGTCAGACCGAAGAGAACAATCAGACCAACCGGTCGCGTCTGACAGAGCCCAATGGCAAGACCGAGCCGAATGGCAAGACCGAGCCGAATGAGAAGGCCGAGACAAGCCACGCGGATGGGCCGCCCGCGCGGCTCCGGGATACCGCCGGCGCTCACCCGCGCGTACTGCAATGCCGGGTCACGCCGCCGTCGAGGCCGCCTCCACCCCTCAGCGCGACCGCGGGACACGCGAACTCTCCCGCTGCGCGTACTCGAGTTGGAGAACGACGATCCCACCGGTGTCGGCGTCCACACCGAGTAGGCGGTCGTTGCTGTCGGTGGCCAGGTCCGACAGCGGCCCTAGCTGCACGCCCGGGAGCGCGCGAACGGGTTCCTCGAGCGGGGCAACCCAGAGGCTCCCCTCCTCCCCGGGGGTGAAGAAGACGTTCCCCCAGCGGTCCACCGCCAGCGCCGGGCTCCGCCAGGGCCCTGCTGGCAGGCCCGCTGTCTCTTCCAGAAGGCGCGCGCGGCGCACCAGCCCATCAGGGTCGATCTCGAGCAGGGCGGGCGGATCGGCGGTCAGGACGTGGAGCTGGCCCCGGCCGTCCACCCCGATTCCCGCCGGGTTCCAGAGCGGCCACTGGCCGAGCTCGTCCAGACGGCGACTTCGGGTGCCTTCGGCCTCGATCCGGAAGAGTCCTCCGCCCTCACTGTCGAGCAGGTAGATCGTGCCGGCGCCGTCGACGCAGATGTCGCGGGGGCTGAGCGGCGCTCCTCCGAGCGGCCCCAGGATCACCTCCAGATCCAGCCTCTGCAGCCAGCGGCCGTGGAGATCATATAGATCGATGGTGAAGCCGTCCGGATCCAGCGCGTAGAGGGTGAGGCCGGACCCGGCGTGGACCCGGCGGTAGAAGGTGAGCGCATACTCCTCGGGTGGGGTGTCGGCGAAGCCGACCCACTGTCCGAACTCGGTGACCAGGAAGAGGCGATGCCGCCGGCCCTCGATGCCGCAGACGAGGCCCGAGGGATGCGTCGAGAGGCTAACGACGTTGAGAGCAGCGTCTCCCGGTCGCAGCGCCCACCGGTCCCCGGCCACGATACCGGTCGGCACGCGCACCTCCGCCAGGGGACGCTCGATCGTTTGGGCCATTCCCAAGGCGGTCATGGAGGCCCACACGAGAGCCGGCGCCGCCAGGGCGAACCGGTATCGGCGCAGTATCCTGTCCATGGAATCCCGCGATCAGTTCAGCGGAACCTGGACGCCCACGCGCTGCGTCCCATCTCCGCCGGTCTCGAGATAGACCCTCTGCGACCGCGATGTCTTCCCGGCCGACAGCGCCGCATCCACGGCGCTCACCACCCGGTTGAGCAGCGCCACCCCTATCATGTGGCCGGCCAGCCGGTAGGAGTTGCGGCTGTCCTTCCGCTGCTGGAGATAGTCTCGCCGGTAGGCGTCCGATTGCCAGGCCCACTGCTCGTCCCCCCGAGGACTGAAACGCGCCACATACTCCTCACGGGCTTCGAGGTCATCACCGTAGAGAGAACGCGCACCCCGCCTGATCGACTCGACGTAGTCATCGCTACTGCCATAGGCGCCCAGGTTGCGGTAGTAGTAGTCCTCCTTGCCGGAGGCATCGGCGATACCGGCGAACTCCTCCGCGTAATCGATGTAGCGGTTCTGGCGAACCTTACCTTGGACCCCCAAGAAGGCATAGGAGGCCAGAATCGCGACTTCGGCCACGATGAATGCCTTCGCCTTCGTGTGGTGGCCGGCCAAGTACTGCCCCCATCCCGGAATCAACAACGAAGCGCCGATGAGCTTCCTTCGTGAGACGGCCCGCTCGTTCGGTTCGGCACTCGATGCGGGTTCAACACTCGAAGCGAGTTCGGCACTCGATACGGGCTCGACGCCCGTGGCGGCTGTCTCCCAGCCGGCCGTTTGAGCTTCCATCGCGGCGACACCGCTCTGAAATCCAGTGAAGTAGAGGTCTGCCGCCGCCGGAGGGGACCCCAGAAGCGTCACGGCGGGCAGGCTTGCCAGAAGCATCACGACGGGCAGGCCTGCCAGAAGCAGTCCCGCACATCGACGCCGGCACGGTTGTATCGAATCGTAGATGCCCCTCATCGCCTCTCTTCCCTCATTGCTCTCTCGTGCCCCTGCTGACCATCCGCCCTGCGCCCGAACGGAATGAACTACCGCCCGAATGGAATGAACCGGCTGGTGAGCATCAACCGGGGATGCTCGTGATCGGGCACGCCTTCGACCTCGATGGTCATCGCCGTGTCTCTGTTCAGCCTCACCTGGAGCTTGCGAGCTCCCAGGAAGGCGTCCACCGCCGAGACCAGGTGATTGAGGAAGATCATGCGCCCGGTGAAACTCGCCGCGCTCTGCAGATCCTCCCGATCGTCCCACAAGCCCTGATACAGGTGACGGCTGGTGGGCGTATCCCACCCGCAAGCATACGCATCCCGGGTGATGTAATCGAGAAAGCGGCCTCGACTTCTTGACTCGAGCAAGACGATCAGGCTGTCCGCTTCCGCCGACCATTCGTCCTTGGGGCACCCGGCCTCCTCGCAGGCCGCCGGGTCCGGCGCGATCTCGTGATATCGCTCGTAATCCCACCACCGCTCGGCGAAATCGCCCATCTGATTGCGCTTCTCGTCCGCCCCATCCTTGAATGTCAAGTAGGCCACCCAGCCGGTCAGCTCCACCGCCGCGAAACCCAACGCTCGCAGCGTTGCGCCGTTCTTCCACTGTCCGGCCCCGGGCACCACGGCCGACATCAGGGCCGGCACGATAGCCCTCCTGCTGGGATTCGTCGGTTTCTCGGTTTCGCGGGCTTGCGCCAAGGAGGGCAGCTGAGGCCAGGCCGGCTGGGCTGGCTTGGCCGGCTGGGCCGGCTGGGCCGGCGTCACCGCACCCACCTCTCCGGCTCGATCCCATAGCGACAGCGCCGCGGAAGCGCCGCCCGCTGGCTGGATCCTCCCGGCGGCCCGAGCCTCGCCGAAGGTCTGCATCGCTACCGTCGCGGGGGTCCCGGCCGATGCCTGAACGCCCACGGCCGCCATTGCCGGCACCCGCGCGGCCTCTGCCGCTCCCGCGGCGCTCCGCACATCGGCGTCCCCGGCCAGCGCGCGCGGAGAGGAAGCCAACCCGGCGGCCAGGATCGACAGACCGAGCACGCACGCGGTCAAGGCCGTCCGGCCTCTCTGGGTTGCCTTCGTTGCCATCGACTCCCCTTGCGCCTAGCGAACCACGGCCAGCTTGCGCAGGACACTCACCTCTTCCCCGCCGCCGCGGGCGCTGATCCGGGCCACATAGAGACCCGGCGCCACGTCCGACAGATCGAGCGGAATCACATCACCTTCTTGGCCGACCACGACATCGTCATAGAAGCGATCCCAGACCTGGTGGCCCGAGGTGTCGTAGAGACGGATCTCGAGGTTTCCCGGCCGCCCCATCCGCACGCGCAGGGCCCCCTCGGAGCCCTCGACGGGATTGGGGGTGAAGACCAGCGCGTTCTCGTCGAGCAGCCCATCGTAGCCGAGCGGCGCCGGGACGAGACTGTTCGGATAGAAGAAGCTGCGGCGCGTGTCGCAGGTAGCGAGCCACATCTCTCCGGCGGCCATTGGCCGCGCCTCCAGTCCGGTGCGGATCACCGTGGCGAATCCTTCCTCATCCGCGGCCAACAGGCGCAACGCGCCACCGGGCCCGAGCGGTGCCAGGATCGGGCCGCTGCGAATTCCGTAGCCGACAACCACCGGATAGCCGGTGATCTCCTCGCCATCGGCGGACCAGGCATGCAGGGATCCGTCGGCGCTTCCTTGCAAGATCTCGGGGATGTCGTCTCCGTTCAGGTCGGCGAACATGGGGCCCGAACGGACCGCCCCCACGATCGCGGCATCCGGGTGCCAAACCGATCTCGGCCAGCCCATCGCCGGCCGTCCGGCCATCTCCACCAGATGGACCTCACCAGACCGCGTGGTGGCGGCCAGTTCCAGCCGGCCGTCCCCGTCGGGATCGCCCACCGCGACGTAGCCGCCGGGGGCGCCACCCAGGTCGTACGGCCAGCCCGAAACGGTCTGGGCGCTGGCATCCCAGCAGGCGATTCTGCCCTCACCGCCAAGCGCAAAGATGCGGGCTTCCTCCGCTGTGGCGCCCTGGACGACCAGAATGCCCCGCACCGGCGCGGTCGCTGATCCCACCTGCCGCGGCCAGCCCTCACGTACCGCAAACCCCGCGGCTTGCGAGCCGTCCGCCAGGAACACCTCGCCCCGTGCGTTGCCCCACAGCAGCACCGGCTGATCGGACTCGCCCAGCCGTCCGCCGGCCAGCGCGGTCACCGCGAAGCCGGGCTCACCCGCACGCCACTGCATGGCATTCGCCGCACCCGGGCGCAATCCGCGCACACGTCCCTGGTTGTCGCCCACCACCAACACCGAATCCAGCGCGAGCGGCGCGGTCGTGAATCGCAGGTCGGGAAAGGCGTGATCGGTATCCGGATAGCGCAGGCGCAGGGCGTGATCAGCCGCCCCATCGAAGGCAAGAACGTGCGTATTCGTGGCTGCGGCCAGCAGGGCCCCCACCGGCCGATCGGCATAGGCGAACGCCCCGTGGTGGGCGATCCCCGGCACGAAGCTACTGTCGGCGCGAGCCAAGACGCCGCCCTCGCCACCCGCAGTGAACCTCTGCAAATACGGCCCACCGGTCGTCCAGATCTCGTCGATCCCGTCGCCATCGATGTCCACGTTCACGACGCCACCGATACCGAACGGCTGCCCGGCGTAGCGCGGCCAACCCTCGGCCACGCGCCCGCGCTCGATCTGGACGCGCAGCGTGTCACCCATGGCCTCGATCACCTCGATCGAGATGTCGGTGTGGGCACCGGCGTTCGTTGCCGTACTGGGCTCGGTATCCGGGCCGAAACGGCTGTATCCCCCGGGGAACCAGTAATCGAACACCCCCCCGGTCCACTCCACGCTGTAGATATTGCCCAGGTCCTCGATCGCATCGGCTTCTTCGACATCCACCCCCCGCCGGTCACCGAAGATGTTGACGCAGCCGTAACAGATGCGGAACGCGTCCTCGATCGCCTTGTTGTCGACGTGCCAGATCAAGAGCCCCTCACCCGGCAAGAGGTAGTCGACTTCGTACTGCCCCAGCGTGTCGGGCGCCACGCCCAGCGAGTCGGTCACCTCCTGCGGGATGTTGCGAGGGCCCATGATCACGCCGGTCGTCGAATCGGCCTCGAGGTAGACGACCCCGTCCCCGTTGATGTCGTACGGCCGGTTCTCGACGATGAAGTACTCCGAGCCGCTCAGATGCGCCTGATGCGCGCTTTCGGCGATCCCCTGGCCCCCGATGGGTACGAGCGCCATCTCGTTCTTGATCTGGACCGGTGGCAGATCGATCGTGCGGTCCTCGGTGATCCACTCGGCGTTGAGCCCTTCGGCGAAGAAGATCAGTTTCTGCCAGGGATCCACACTGGAGGGAATGGCCCCGCGGACGAAGACCTCCTGTTCCCGGTAGGGATCCCACACCCGGCCATACATCTGCTCGCCCGAATCCATCAGGCTGAACATGCCGACCTGCGGAACGAAGTTGAAGACGTTGTACAGATCGTAGAACCCGAGCTGATGGCCGTACTCGTGCACCATGACGCCGTTCAGTGCGCCCAGGAACCCGTCCTGACTGACCGTTTCGGGAACGACCAGGATCAGGTCGATGAAGAAGGTGGAATCCTGCACGGCCACCGGGTCGGCCAGAAAGATGTTGAAGCTCGGGATGTCGTACGGGCTGTTCAAGTTGATATCGCCCTGGTAGTCGGCGCCCGAGTGGAAGAGCAGGAAGCTCTCGTACTGCCGGAAGTCGGGCGGATCCTCCGAGCTGTCGGCGACCGCGTAGGAATCGCGCACGAAGCGCTCGGCCAGCGAAAGAATATCGACATCGAAGCCGCTCATCCACCACGGGCCATAGTCGGCCGTATCGCTCAGCGTGTAGGCCGAATCGTTTTCCGAAGGGTAGATGTCCCAATCCAGGACCACCGCGCCCCCGGACTGTTTGTGGTAGTAACTGGAAATCGCGGCGAGATGCCGGTCGAAGAAGGCCTTGTCGTGCGGCGGCGGATCCACCGCCACCTGGGCGGAGTCGGCGGGCCTGAGATCGAAACCACCGTCGAGTGTCGTGCTTTGGTCGCCCGCGCCGTCCTTGGCGAAGTCCACGCGGATCGCCAGCACGTGAATCGTATCGGGCTCGAAGGGCCGCGCGGCTGCCTCCGCCAGGAAAGCCCGCAGCTCGGCCGGCGACTGCGTCAGCAGATCCATCGGCGTTCGGTCGGGAAACCGCTCCTGCAGGCGCCGCCACAGGATGCCATCAGGCTGGGCCGGGAGGGACGGATCACGCAGGATCGAGGGGAAACCCCGCATCTCGAAGCTGGAAGCCTCACCGACCGGATCCTGCCAGCCGGGTCCACCTCCGGCCGTGTTGGGCGCCGGCCGCAACCGCATCGTGCGGTCGATCACCTCGTCGCCCGCCCAGCCGGGGCCCCCGGCGGCCAGGCCCGCCACTATCATGGAAAGGCCGGCCAGCAGCCGGCGCGCCGTGCGGCTCACGTATAGTTCCCCCTTGAGCGTTCAAGGTCAAGGCATCGTGTCGGCTTGGGTGTCTTGATCGAAGAGAACGCCGACGGTCAGGTAGCTCACCCGGTCCAGATCCAGTGCCTGTGGCACGCTCGAGTAATCGAAGCGCACCATCCTCCCGCGACCGAACGCAACGTCCAGGCCGGCTCCAAAGGTCAGCGACTCGATTTCTCCCTCGGGATCGTGAACGTAGCCCATGCGGAAGTGGAGCCGCTCCTGAATGGACAGCTCGACGCCCGCGTTCAGGAGTTGCTCCATTGCGCCCCACCCCAGCTTGGGCGCGGTTTCGATGTCGACCTCCGGGCTCTCGTAGTCGATGAGCGCCTTGTTGAAATCGAATACCCCGGTCGCGCGCAGTGCGTTGCTGCTGTAGAATTCCAAGGCGAGACCGGCCTTCAAGTTGTGCGGCAGCGGGTCGCCCTGATCGGCCTCGATGTAGACCAGTTTCGAACCCAGGTTCTGGACATTCACGCCCAGCGCGTAGGGCAACGGATCACCGCTCAGGCTGGGAAGCGGAAGGGTTCCCTGGGCGAGAGCACCCAGGTCCACGGCCCAGGCATCCGCTTGGCCATCCTTTTCGACGCCGACGATCGACATGGCCCATTCGGGGGCCAGGTCGACCCACACGAATTTCAGGGCGACGCCGATGTCGAGGGCACCCAAGAGCCCCCCGCTTCCCCACGGTGCCATCGGATCCCCGATCAGCCGGGTGCCGAAGGCCACGGTCGGCACCGCCTCGTAGCTGCTGAAGAATCCGTAGGAGGTACCTTCCTCGTCCACCGCCTCGGTCCGGCCGTAGGACAGGTACATCAGGTCGAAGCCGATACCCCCCACATCCCCCAGCGACTGGGAGTAGGCCAGATTCAGGTAGTAGACATCATCAGCCAGATCGGGCACGAGCTTGACGACGGTGGTGGACACCTCCCGGGAGTGGGCTTGTGCCAGGAGCGCGGGATTCCACCAGACCGACTGACCCCGCTGAGGCAACGCCACGCCCGCCTGTCCCATGCCCGTGGCCCGGGCCCCGGGCTTGATTTTCAGGATACCCGTACCGCCGTGCGTCTGGGCATGGGCGTCCGGCGGACACAGCCACAGCAATGTCGCCGCCAGGATCAGTAGGCTCGCAATGCGAATTGGTTTCATGCTAAGCACCTCTTACCGTGTGGGAAATGGTCGCGCGGAGGCGACACGGCCTCCTCCGATGACGGCCCTCCCGCTACAGCGAAAACACAGCGCCGCCTCGGGAGTTCCCTTTCTCGCCGGTTCATCTTCAAGAAACAAAAGCTCCTACAGCGGTAGGCCCGAACGAGGCTAGCACAGCCTCGCGAGACGGCTCAACCTCGCCTCACCCTCGCCTGGAGATCGCCGCAAACTCACATCGAACTCACCTCGAACTTGCCTCGAACTCGCCCTGAACTCACCTCGAGCCCGCCTCGAACTCGCCGCCGGAACAGCCCCAGCCGCCGTGGCGGGAGCCGCCCCCCCTTGCTACCGGTAGACGGCCAGACGCTCGATCTTCTCGGCCCGCTGGCCGGATGAGGTGCGAGCCACCACGCGGTAGAAATAGACGCCGTTCGCCAGTCGATCGCCATCCTCGTCCCGGCCGTCCCAGGCCACCCCCTCACTGCGCCCCCGCGCGGGCGTAACCTCGAACTCGCTCAGCGTCTTGATCTTTCGACCGGTTACCGTATACAGCGCGATCTCGACGTCGGCGGTTTCACCGAGGTCGAAGAGAAACCGCGTGCCGCTTTCGGTTGGGTTCGGCAGATTGTAGACCTGTCCCAGCAGGGGGCCGGCCTCCTGTGCCGATCCCGACAGCGCGAAGGTCACGGTCGCCGCGCTTCGCTGACCGACATTGTCGGAGGCCTCCAGGGTCAGCGTGAGCGGCTCACCCGCCGGCAAGCCCGCGGGCAACGCGAAGCCGACCTCCGCCTCGCGAAAGTCGGAACCGAAGGTAACCGTCTGCGCCAGATCCTCGGCGACCAACACCCGGTCGAACTCATCGCGGATCGAGACCACCACCGATCGCGACGGCGCCAGCCCCGTCACGTAGATCCCGCTCGAGTCGCGCATCACCGCCGTCAGGCGGCTCCCGGTCTCACGCGGCGCATCGGGATCTTCCCAGGCCAGCTCGATCGCCGGCCCGAGGGTGTCGGAGACCGGTACGGTGTACTCAGGGATCAGCAAGTCCCGCCGGTAGCCGGCCGCGTCCAGCCCGGAGGCACCCGCGGCATCGTAGGCGTAGGCATGGATCCGCGCATCGCCACGCGTGCCGGTGATCAGCGCCGTGGGCACGAAGAAGACGCTTTCGAACCGGCCGCCGCTCACCTCCACTTCGGAAGCGAAAAGGCGCGCCCCCGTCTGCTCGTAGACGGCTTGTCGCGCGCGGTGATCGACCGCTGTGGCCAGGGTGGCCGAGTCGAAAACCTCCAGCCGCACCCGGCCGTCGAATGCTTCCTGAGTCTGGCCGGCCCCATCGATCACGCGCCCCGCGACCCGCGCGGTCGCGCCGCGCAGCAGGGTGTCGGCGTCGGCCGCCACCTCCGGCACATCGGCGAGCGTCAGCTCGATCCCGTAGCTGGGCAGCGCCAGCCGGGATCCCGGATCGCCCATGAGGTTGTAGCGATACTCGTTGTCCACACTGCCCGGCGCATAGGCCACCTTCGCGGCGTAGTAGGCCGGCCCCAGGGCTGGACTGTTCAGCCAGTCGTCCCGGGAGAAGATGTGCTCGAGTAGCAGGAGGTTCAGGACCGCGTTCTCGCCGCTGAAGGCGACCGCGGCGGCGCTGACCACGGCCAGCGCGCCCCCGTCGCGATGCCGCATGGCCGCCAGCGCCAGTCCATCCCCACCATGGGCGTACTTGCCGACCGCGCACGAGGCGGTGATCATCAAGAAGGGGCGGCCGGCATTCTGCAACCCAGCCATCGAGGAGATCTCGAGGATGCGTTCATCAGCGATCTGGGTCTCGCTGCCGTGCCCCACGAAGTTCAGCAGCAGGGTACCTTCCTCGAGCAACCCGATCAGATCCGCACTCGCCTGCGGCTTGCGCAGGTAGGCGCATTCGCTGCCGTAGTCGTAGAGATAGAGTTTCTCTTGCCGGACGCCGGGGGGAAGGGCCTCCGTGCTCAAGTCCTCGGATTGGGCCACGTGCTGGACCCCGATCCCGTCCTCATGATTGCCCTGGCACACGTCGTCCGCGCACAACACCACGCGCGACTTCCACACGCCGGGAGAAGCCTCGAGGTCGTAGGCGATGAGCTTATCGATCATCGCCGCGGCCTCCGAGACCGAACCGACCGGTAGGCGCCCGAGCGCGAACTCGGGATCACGGTCGGTGGGCCCGTCCAGAAGCGAGAAGTAGGTGTCCCCGAAGAACGCCGGCGATAGAGCGCGCGAGGTCGCGTAGCGCTCGGCATAGAACTCATAGGCCGGCACCGTCATCGTCGCGTTCCCGCCGAGGTAGTTGCGGCTATCGAAGTGGGCATCGCCCAGGAAGACGACATGAGAGAGCGCCGGTGCCGAACCCTCCAGCCAGTTGTGGTAGGCGTGATGCAAGAAATTACGCAGCGCAGTCGGGTCAAACTGGCCCCAGGAAAACTCCTCGAATATGACTTCCATCGTCACCACGGCAACGCGCCCGCTTTGCAGGGTCCGCCCGTCAGCCCCCCAGAAATGGTCGGCCCGATGGGCGGCCAGACGCCGGCCTTCGGCCTCCAGCGCCTCGGTGGTCACCACCAGATAGTCCACCGGATCGCTGAGATCGCGCAGCGGAACCCTCGCCGTCCCCCAGTCGCGCCGCTCGAGGGCGGCGGGCGATTGGATTTGATCGCCGCGGAGGCACAGCAGATGCGCCGGCGTCCCATCGGTGGTCAGGGCGAAGTGCGCTTCGCTCCCCTCTTCGCCGGGCGTGAACTCGGCGGCGATCAGCTCGGGGGCGTAAGGGTCGCTCGTCTCGAGGAAATAGTAGTCCTGGTCCGAGGCAAGGCCGGTGACCCGCACCGAACCGGCCGCGATCGAGTCGGCCGGGATCGTCACCTCGAGCACGCCACCGGAGAGGTCCAGCTGCCGCTGGTAGGCCGCCTCCACGTAGGCCAGGAAGACGTTGTCCTGATGCAGCTTGGGTACGTACCGCTGAAGGTTCTCGTCCCAGGTCAGGTAGTAGCGCGGCGTCACCGCCAGCAAGAGCTCGAAGGACTCCTCGCCCGGCGCCAGCGCAAGCGTGTCGGTCAGCACGGCCCGGCTCACGCGATCCCACTCGGCGATGGCCAGCGTGTCGGTGTCCACCATCATCGCCACCCGGTGATTCGGCGTCCGCGTGAACTCCCAGTTCGCGCCCCACAGACTTACCCGAAGGTCGGCCTCCCCGCCGGGGACGATGCCTTCCAGATCCAGGTCGATCGAAGCCGTCTCGGCCGGATCGCGCGCGATCAACTGCGCCCAGAAGAATCGCTCCCAGACCAGATTGCTTTCGCGCGGACGCGACTCGTGGATCCTCTGGCGCTCCACGTGCAGGCGCACCCCCCCGGTGGTGACCTCCGGTCCCGCACCCGGCGCCTCACCCACCTCGGCGATTCGCCGCGGCTCGGTCTCGAACGTGCCGCCCCAGGTCATCCAGTAGGTCATGTGGTCCGAGTAGGGATGTACGTAGTAGGGATCCGCCTCGGAAGCGGGTAGTCCCAGGTGCTCGCGCCACCCATCCGGACCGTTCCCCAAGAAGAGGACCGCGGCCTCCTCGGTCCAGACATCGCTGCCACCGGCGCCCTCGAAGCGCACCGCACAGGGATTCATCCAGGTGGGCCACTGCTCGGGCGGCAGATCCTCCGACAGCTCGCCGAAGTCGCTACAGAAGAGCCGCACCGTCTCGAGCGAGATCTCGCTGGGGTCGATCCCCAGCTCGGCCAGATCCTCCCAGGTAATACGGTAGAGCCCACGTTCCTGGACCTCGATGCGCACCCACGGATTCGGCGAGCTCGTGAAACTGTCCTCCGCCTGGCGCGCCGCAGGTCGCACCGCCAAAGGGGGCACTCGCATCCAGCCGGGTACCTGCCCGGGGTTGACCACCGCCGATTGCAGTCCGGCCGTGGTCGCCCGCGCCCCCCCAGCACCGGCCATCACCCCCGCGGATCCTTGCGCGAGGCTCACCCGCACCAGGATCTCCCGAGCGGTGCGAAGCCGGCCGTCTTCGGAGGGGCGCACCGGATAGAGCCGAAGCCCCAGTACCCGCAATCCAGCCGCACGCCCGGGACCACTCTCTTGAACGAATCCCAGCGGATCGGCCCACCGGCCGCGGTCCGGCGAGGGTGCCAGGGCAAGCTCGGCGGTGACCGCATCCGGGGGCACCGCCAGATCGCTGACCGTTGCGCTCAGATGCTCGCCCGGCGTGATATGGGCGCTCACGCGATACTCCCCCTCCGGGGGCAAGGCCACGGGGGTGTGCCAGACGGGCCAGAAACGGCCGTCCTCGGGGGCATCGGCCGGGACGCCCGAACAGCGCACCGCCCACCCGGCCTGTTCGGAACCGTCGAGAACGACCGGGGGGAAGGAGACAATGAACTCGATCAAGCGATCGTCGGCCGTCAGAAGGGTGACACGTGGTTCGTCCGCCGGCAGATCCGCAGCGAGAGCGCCAGCTGTCAGGGCCAGCGCCCATCCGCCCAGACTCCCGGCGAGGACACCCCACCACCCCCGGCCGCGGGCACCGGCCCTCTTCGGAGCGGCCGGCGGATTCGACCGAAACCGCCACAACGAACACCAGCTCACCATGCAGATCATCCCTCCTCCGCCTACCGTCGCCCTCTGGCGGCGGTCCAGAGCCGGGGCGCACGGCGGCCACGGTCCGGCACCGCCCGCGCAACGGCGCGCAAGACCGCTTGCCGTCGCTTCTCTTTTTCAGGCTTGCTACTCGCCCTGGTGAGAGGATGCACCGAGCTTCTCGGCCTCATCCGGGAGCATGACCGGGATGTCGTCCTTCACCGGATAGGCCAGCTGGCAGGCACGGCAGATAAGCCTCTCTGGTTCCTGCTCGTAGATGAGTTCCCCCTTGCATACTGGACACACCAGAATATCGAGCAGTTCCTTCGAAATCATGATCGCTCCTTCAACGGACGTGCCCGGCGCGCGGCACCCGCTAGCCCGTTCGGACCCGAATCTCAGGTTCAGCCTCCAACCTTAGGGGTTGCCCCCCGCCGGCTCGGCTCCCTAAGATCACGCGGCAACGATAAGCATTTCAGGGTGTTGCCCAATCAGCCGCTTGATCAGCGGGACGGTATCAGAGGGGTTATAGAGTGTCAATGCAACCCGCCGCGCCAGAGCCGTCGTCACCCGGTACGGGCTGGACCCGCATCGCGGCGGTCTTTGTCGTCGTGTACGCTTTGGGCGGGCCGTTCTCGATCTTCATCGCGCAGGTCGGTATCTTCGGCGCCCTGATGGCGGGACTGGCGGCCCCCGCGGTCGCGCGCCAGGCACTCTCCCGCAACCGCCTGTTGGGCGTCGCCCTGGCCACCTACTTCCTCGTGCAGATGGCCTCGATCATCTACTCGGTGCATCCGCTGCGTTCGGTGATTTGCCTCCGCGGCGACTGGCCCGTGGTGTTTCTGCCCATCTTCCTGGTCGTTCTTCAGTCGCGGTCGGCACAGCGACGAGGTCTCGCCATGCTCCTGCTCGCCGTCGCCCTGGCAGGGGGCCTGGGGCTCTGGCAACACCTCAGCGGAACCGATCCTCTGCGCGGTCAGGTTCTCGAAGCCGACGGAGCGGGACGCTTTCACGCCATCGGAGGGTATCGAGGGCACCTCACCTACGGTGGCGTCATGCTGGTTGGCTTCCTGACGGCTCTGTTCCTCTGGATGGCATCTCGCGGCCGGCAGAGGGCGTGGCTGACCCTCGTCGTCCTCCTCGCGGCGGCCGGCCTGACCACCAGCTATGCCCGCTCCGCCCTGCTCGGCGGCGTCGGGGGCGCGACCGCCGGTTGCGCGACCCTCCTGTGGGTCCACCGCCGGGCCGGGGCCGGGAGCCGATGGCGTTGGCTCGCCTCGGGACTGGGGGGGCTCACGCTGCTGGCGATCGTCGTCCTTGCCAGTCCCGGTCTGCTCGATCGCATCCTTGAAGCCCAGCATCTCTCCCAGATGCCCCGCATCCGGCTGTGGGGCACGGCCCTGGCCATCTTCGCCGACCACCCGATCTTGGGGGCCGGCCTGGGAGCGTTCAAGACGCTCTTCGACACCTACCGCTTGCCTGGCGAATACATGGCCGTGGGCCATCCGCACAACGATGCCCTCAACGTGATGGTTCACTCAGGAATCGCCGGCTTGATCGCGTGGGCGGGGCTGTGGATCGCGATCATGAGGGGGGTTCTCGTCCGGGCCACTCAGGATGCTCCCCCGGCCGCACAAACGAAACGCCCGTCGCTGCTCGAGACCTTCGCCCGGGCCCGTCTTGCGCTGGGCGTGGGTCTGGTCGCCGGGTTTCTGACGGCCGGCCTGGCGCAGTGCTATTTCACCGACGAGGAACCCGCCGCCATGCTCTGGTTCGTCACCGCCATGCTGCTCTCGGTGGGAGCCCCGCGAGCGAGTCGCCACGGTGCCAGCGGGCCCGAAGCACGCTCGAAGGGACGGCGCCGTCTTGGAAAGCGATTCGAGCGCTGGGTCAAGGGGGCCGGTCTGCCGCTGGCCGCCCGTCTCTTGCTGGGCCGGCGTTCGCCGCCAGTCGAGGCCGCGCCCATTGATCTGCAGCGCGCCCAGCGAATCTTGCTGATCCGTCAGGACAGCCGGCTCGGCAACCTGGTCTTGTTGACCCCCTTTCTCCAGGCCCTTCGCGAGGCGGCTGGTGAGGCCCGCATCACCATACTGGTCGGAGATCGGTTCGCCGATGTGCTGCGCGATGTCCCCTGGATCGATGAGTTCATCGTCGAACGTAAGCGCTGGCTGATCCGCCATCCGTGGGCCTACGGCGGTTTCTTGCGGCGCGTCCGCGGATCACGCCGGTGGGACGTGGTCTTCGAGCTCAGCAACCCCAATACGCATTCCTTCTACAACTGCCTGCTGACCGCGGTCTCTGGCGGCAGCCTCCGCGTGGGCTTCGACCACCCGCGCTCTCGCGTGGTGCTGACCACTCCGATTGCACCGCCTCCGGATCCATGCCACTTCTCGCTGGCGCCCCTCGCCTTGCTCGAGGCGTTCGGCCCCACACCCAACCCGCGGCCCCTGTGCCTGCCCACCGACCGGCGGACGCTGCGCCGACGCGCGAGCTCGCCGACCGCGACGCTACGGCCGGATTCGCCGGCCGGCCCCTGCTTGGCCACCTCTGCCGAGCCGTTTGCGCGCGACGTTCTCATCCACGTGGGCGGCCGGGGCGGTAAGGGCTGGCCTTCGAAGGCGTTCGCGCAACTGCTCGATGCCCTGACAGCGGAGGAGCGAGGCCGGGTGGGTTTGATCGGCGGTCCGGGCGAAAGGAGCCGGCTCCAGACTCTGGCCCGCGCGCACCCGTCTGTCCCCCACGCCATCTTCGGCCGCTACGACGAGCTTCGAACCGCCCTCTCGCGAGCGCGGCTGTACCTGGGCTGCGACGCCGGTCCGCTCCACGTGGCCGCCGCGCTGGGATTGCGCACCGTGAGTCTCTTCGTGAGCTCCCATCCCCTGCGGTATGCGCCGCTGGGCCCGGACCATCTGTGCCTCGTCCTGGGCAGGCGTAGCCGGGCCTACGTGGCTAGTGCGCCACGGCCCGAGACCGAACTGTGCCGACCCCGCCCCCGGATGCGACTGGCGCCTTCGGGTCTGGATCCGTCCGCGGAGGCTGCCTTCGTCGCCGCGGCTCTGCGCGAGGGCATGGCATCGCTGCCTGAGATGTGCGACGATCCCGGTCGCCAAAGTCAGTCAACGGTCACGGCCGATAGCGGGGGAAGATGAGCAAGCGCCCCAAAGCGGATATCGAACACGAAAGCCTCAAGGAGGCCTTCGGCACCTGGCGGCGCCTGATGCGCTTCCACAAACCCCGGGCCGTGCTCTTCGCCGTCACGATCTTCTTCATGGCTCTGAGCGCCGCCTTCAACGGCCTCTCGTTGGCTTCGATCGTACCCTTCACCCAGATCGTCCTGCGGGGTGACCTGCACGAATCCTTCGAGGATGGTCTGGTCGAAGATTCCCCGGGCGCGGAGGCTTCGGCCGGCGAGACCGCGAACGACGGGGCCCCTTCGGCCGGCGAGACCGCGACCGGCGAGGAGGCTTCGGCCGGCGAGACCGCGACCGGCGGAGAGGCTTCGGCCGGCGAGACCGCGACCGGCGACGAGCGACTCAGCGCAAACAACCTACGGGATCGAATCGAACGGACCTTTCACGGTCTGATTCGTGGCGATACGCGCCTCGGCACGCTGCGCAACTTCTGCATCGCGCTGATTCTGATCTTCCTGCTCAAGAACCTCTTCTGGTATGCGCAGAGTTTCCTGTCGGTCTTCATCGAGCAGACCGCCGTCCGTGACATTCGGGACTCGATTTTCAAGCGATACCAGTCGCTCAGTCTGGACTACTTCCAAGGCACCCATTCCGGCACCCTGGTGAGTCGCATCACCAATGACGCCGAACTCGCGCGCGGCGCGGTGGCCAACGGCGTCATGGAGCTTCTGCGCCACAGCTTCGCGCTCATCTCCTACCTGGTGATCGTGCTCATCGCCAATGCGAGCCTGTTCCTGTGGGCAATCGCCATCCTGACGCCCAGCACCCTGTTGATCAACCAGCTCGGCCAGGTGCTGCGGCGCATCTCGCGCGTTTCGCAGGAGAAGATGGCGAATCTGACCAGCGTCGTCGGCGAAACCGTCCAGGGCATTCGCATCATCAAGGCCTTCGGCGCCGAGAGTCACCAAGCACGCCGCTTCATGCACGAGACCGGGGAGTACTGCCGTACCCTGGTGCGCATGACGCGGATCGGCAGCCTGGGGATGCCCCTCACCGAGATCCTGGCGGTCGGGGTCGCCGTCACGCTCATCTATATTGGCGGCCGCAAGATCATCCTCGAAAACTCCGAACCCGGCTACTTCCTGCTCTTTTTGGCCGCGTTTCTCAGCATGATTCAACCCATCAAGGCCATTCATCAGCTCAACGTGCGCATCCAGCACGGACTCGCGGCGGGAAAGCGCATCTTCGACGTGCTCGATTCGGTCCCCTCGGTTCGCGAGTGCGCCGCCCCGAAGCCGGTGACCGGGTTCCGCCGGGCGATTTCGTTCGAGGATGTGTGGTTCGCCTACGAGCCCGATACTCCGGTGCTCCGCGATATCCGCCTCGATATTCCGGCCGGTCAGATGGTGGCGCTCGTGGGACCCAGCGGCGGCGGTAAATCCACCCTCGTCAGCCTGATTCCAAGGTTCTTCGACCCCAACCGCGGCCGCGTCCTACTCGACGGCACCGATGTGCGCAAGCTGGCGATCGCCGGCCTGCGCCGGCAGATCGGCATCGTCACCCAGGAAACGATCCTCTTTCAGGACACGATCGCCAACAACATCCGCATGGGCGATCCACAGGCCAGCGATGACGACGTGGTGGCCGCGGCGAAAGCGGCCAACGCCCACGTCTTCATCGAGCCGATGCCCAAGGGCTATGAAACGATGATCGGGGAACATGGCCTGCGCCTATCCGGCGGCGAGCGCCAGCGTATCACGATCGCTCGCGCCGTCCTCAAGAACCCGCCGATCCTGGTGCTCGATGAAGCCACCTCCGCGCTCGACACCGAGTCCGAACGCCTGGTGCAGGAGGCGATCCAGAAGCTGGTGGCCCAACGCACCGCGGTGGTCATCGCCCACCGGCTCTCGACCGTGCAACGAGCCGACTGCATCGTCGCCCTGGCCGCCGGACGGATCCAGGAGATCGGAACGCACGAGGAGTTGTTGAGCAAGGGCGGTCTCTACCACCGCCTGCACAAAATGCAGTTCTCCGTAACGGAAATCGGCTGATCGGCATCCGGCCGGGACCGCGGTCAGCGCACACTGCCCGAGGAATCGCGCTCCCGAAAGGCCCCCATCGCCAGGTAGCGGTCCTGGCGCATGCGTACCAGGTCGGCCGCCGGAAGCTGATCGAGCACCTCGAGCGAGCTGCGGATCGTATCGCCGATCGTAGCGGCCATTGCCACCGGATCCCGGTGCGCCCCACCAGGCGGCTCGGGCAGGATGCTGTCGATCACCCCCAGCTCGAGCAGATCCGGCGCCGTGAATCGCAGCGCTTCAGCCGCCTGGGCCGCCTTCTCGCGCGTCTTCCACAGAATCGAGGCGCATCCCTCTGGCGAGATGACCGAGTAGAAGGCGTGTTCGAGCATGAAGACCCGATCCCCCACGGCAATGGCCAGCGCGCCGCCACTGCCCCCTTCCCCGGTGACGAATACGAGCACGGGAGTCTCGAGGGTCGCCATCTCCCGGATATTGCGCGCGACGGCCTCGGCCTGACCTCGCTCTTCGGCCCCGATGCCCGGGAACGCCCCCGGGGTGTCCACGAAGCAGAGGATCGGGTTGCGGAACTTCTCGGCCAGCTTCATCACCCGCAGCGCTTTTCGGTAGCCCTCCGGATGGGGCATGCCGAAATTGCGTTTCAGGTTGTCCCGGGTGTTGCGGCCCTTCTGGTGACCCACGACCACGACCGGCCGGCCTTCGAAGCGCGCCAGTCCGGTGACCAGCGCGGCGTCCTCGCCGAAGGCGCGGTCGCCGTGGAGTTCGCAGAAGTCGGTAACCAGATGCTCCAGGTAATCGAGCATGTAGGGACGCTGCGGGTGGCGCGCCAGCTGAACGCGCTCCCAGGGGGTGAGTTGCGAGAAGATCTGCTTGCGCAGTTTCTCGACCTTGCGCTCGGTCTCGCGCAACTCCTGGGCGACCTCGGCCCCCCCGCCGCCCGGGACCGACCGCAGGTCACGGAGCCGCTGCTCCAGCTCCACCAGTGGTTTCTCGAACTCGACCCAGTTGCCTTCCATCGAATCGCCCCATCTGCGCTTACCCGCCTACCGGTCGCCCTCCCGCCGCAGGTCGAACTGGTAGATTTGCCTGGCCATCCGCCCTGCGCGGTCCACCACCCGTACCTCCCAGGAGTGTGACCCATCCGGGAGGTTCTGGGCAACCTCTGCCCGCAGCCACTTCTCGTCGATGTCGTACTCGGCCAGCAGCATCTGTCCGCCGAGGAAGATGTCGGCCCGTTCCGGCTCGAAGCCGCTACCGGTTTCGTCCAATCGAACGCGAAGGAACGCCGGAGGTCGAGCCAATCGCTCGCCCTCGGCCGGGGTGGGCTGCTCGATCCCCGGCGCCAGCCGATCCTCGAGCAGCGCGAACCGGCCCAGTGACCCCAGGGAACCTCCCAGCCATCCCGGGCCATTGCGCGCATCCACGTACTCCCAGCCCCCGTCTTCGTCCTGGCGGTACAACCCCCAGCCCGGCGCGAGTTCCGGCTCTCCATCGAGCAGGCTCCCGTGCGTGAACCCCAACACGCCATCCTCCTCGAGCGGCCACCAGGCCGGATCCAGGTCCACCACCGGGGTCAAGAGGCGCAGCTCACCGGGCCGGTGGTGTTCCTCCACTGACCGCAGAACATCGGGCCAGTCACTCTCGCCCGGACGGCACCACGTGCACCCGATCGTCTCGGGCCGGCTTCGGCCGTGCAGTTCGAGGCGAACCGCCGCACCGGCGTGCGCCGGCGCGGGGTCCGGACCGGGTCGCAACCACAACGTGTCGGCGTGCCCCGCAACCGCGGTACCCGGAAACGCCAGACCGCAAAACGGCGCCGCCGCGGACCAGCCTCCGGCGCCTTCGATCTCGAGGCCGGCCACCTGACCGCGAACCCCGCAACCGAGAACGGCGAAACGCCAGGCACCGTCAGCCCCCCTCCCCCGGGCACGCAGCGGCACCCGCTCTCGCTCCCGGGTGACGAGCAGCGCGCGCCAGGGACCTTCGACCGAACGCGGGCCGATCAGGTCACAGGTCACGAGTCCCTCGGCGATCTCCACCCCCGTAACGCGCCACTGCGGCCCCAGCGCGCTATCGCCCCCCGTGTCGAGCAGCTCGGCACCGAGTCCCGCGGCCGGTGCGTCCACGACGTCGAGCATGGCCATCCACTCGGACCGGTGTCCGGCGGCGTCGATCACGGCCAGCCGTAGTTCGTGCAAGCCGGTGCCCCACCGGCGGGTGTCGAGCCAGCCGTGACCGGCCATCGAGCCCTCATCCGGTCCAGTCTCGAGAGGCCATTGGTAGAACCGCTGCACCCAGGTCCGCTCTCCGGCTGCCGGCCGGCCATAGATCCGGTTCACCTCCCAGCCCCGCCCGAAGCTGAGTTCCCCGAACCGGCGGGCAAAGAGCACCTGCCCGTCCAAGGTCATCGTGATCTCGAGCGGCGCGAGTCGCGCACCCGTCAAACCGCACCCGTCGTGCACCGCTGCCTCGACGCCGATCCAGCCGCACACCTCGATCACCGGGGCATCGGCGATCGCGAGGCCAACCCCAACCTCACTCGACAAGCCGCCGCGGGCATCTCGCGCGGCGGTCCACAGCCATTCCTCGGCGCCCCCGGCGTAGCTCGATGGCGAGAGAGCCCTCAGTCGAACGGCCCGCCACTCGGGCGTCAGGTGATCGGCGGCCGCAATCCCCACCAACAGCGGATTGAGCGGGCGGTCACCGCGACGGATCTCCATGTGCAGGTGGGGCGGCCCGGCGCCACTGGCCCCGCTGTAGGCGATCGTATCCCCCGCCGATACGGCGAACCCGTCCCGGGGCGGATAGACATCGATCTCAAACTCGGCGCGCCGGCGCTGCGCTTCGCGCAGGTAAGCCTCGGGTCCCGGAGCGAAGCTGGAGAGGTGACCATAGACGATGATCTCACCGGCGTCGGTCTCGAGGTAGAGCGCGCGTCCATAGCCGGTCGCGCCGGCCCGCAGACGAACCACCCAACCGGCTGCCAGCGCCCGAACCGGCCAGCCGGTCTCACCGCCGGTCGAGAGGTCCAGGCCCGTGTGCAGGTGGCCGTCACGGGGTTCCCCGAAGGTACCGGTGATCCGCAGCTCTCCGTCGAGCGGAGCGTGGTAGGCCTCTGTCGCCGTCGCGGCGTATGCGCTCGTGACGAGTATCCCCAGGCCGGTGGAAGCCGCGCCGGCGCCCAGACCGGCGAAGGAGAGGGCAGCGATCGAACCGGTGGCCAGCGGGATGGCGCAGACTCCCTTACGAAGCCGGCAAGCTGCCACGATCCAGAGCCTCGCAAGGGACCCGGTGCAGGCCCTGATGCCGAACCCAGACCGGACCACCCCCACCCGGGGGGTGGGGAGACGACGCGTAATCTGCATGATCGGAGCTGCCCTCCGGTGTTTCTGCGGCGGGATCAAGGGCGTTCGCCCCGACGGGACGATCAACGCATGCTTCCTTGCAAGATCCAAGACTCGCGGATTGCAAAGCGCCACGCAAGCGGCCCCTTTCCTCGGCCCGATCCCGCCCGACTTGAGTACCCTGCTTGGCGGATCTGCACCAAGTTGGCCCAAATCCGCCACGGATCAGGCCCGCATGCCCTCGTTCAGGCCCGGACTCGCCGCAGGCACAGCTCTTGCCGAGTCCTCGCCCTGCGGACTTGCACCGTAATGCTAGTGGCTGCGGCTGGCTACCCCAGAGAACCTCGGGGCGGTACCGGTCGCCAGAATCTTTGAGGAGGCAACCCATGCACGCTTTCACTTCCCACAAGACCTTCTGGAGCTTCGTCCTGCTCGCCGTCCTGGCCGTCTGCTCCAACGGCTGTGACAGTGACGTCTCCAACTCCACGTCCCCGACGCTCACGCCCTCGGCTTCGGGTTGGGATCAGTCGCCCCCGGCAGCCCCTTCGGGCCTGGAGGTCAACTATGCCAGCGGTGACGTGTTCAAGCTCACCTGGACGGCGAACACCGAGGAGGATCTTGCCGGCTACAAAGTCTACGTCTACTCGCCCAGTCCCTACCGGACGAACAGCTACATATGCCTGCAGGGCGGCTCGATGATTCCCGCGGATCAGAGCTGGTGCACCTACAGCGGCGACACCAGCCCTGGTACGCACTACTTCTGGGTCACCGCGGTCGACGGTGAAGGCAACGAAAGTTTTGGCGGCATCCCACTCGAGTTCCACTTCGACGGCAGCGACGACCCGCCCGCCGCATCCGATCGCGCCGGCGGCACCAGCACGGGGGAAGCACCCCAGTGGGGTGAGCCCACCGGCCCGTCGAGCAACCCGCATCACCAGGCCGAGGACAAGGTCAACCTGTAACACTTCCTTTTCCAGCTCAGGCGTCGTCCCCCCAACCCGGACGGCTCTGGAGCGGCTCGCTCCCTCCGCACCGCTTCGAGTTTGGTTCGGCTTCACCCCGCCCCGGCGCGCGCTGCCGGGGCGGGGTGTTTCTTTGGCGCCTTGCTTGACACTCCCTTGCGCCGACCATACACTCGGCCGTCAGTCGATTGAGTTGCTTCGGCTTCCGCGCGATGCGGCTGAGAGGCCAGGCCGGTGATGGGTGAGGCTAGCGAGGTAGCGTCGATGAAACCCCTCTTTGACACCGAGACCGAGCGCAAGGGCGCCCGCGCTCGCCTGCGCGACCTGATCCGCGAGCACTCGCTGAGCTTCGGCGAGTTCACCCTCACCTCCGGCGCAACCAGCCACTTCTATCTGGACCTGCGCCGAACGACCACGCATCCCGAAGGCGCCCATCTGGTGGCCATCCTGATCATGGATCTGCTCAAGGACCAGTGGCCCGACGGCGCCGGCGGCCCCAGTCTGGGGGCCGATCCGATGGCCGGCGCACTGGCCGCGCTCAGTCATCTGTACGGGATGGCGTTGCCCACCTTCATCGTGCGCGCGGCGGTGAAGGGCCATGGCACCCAGCGGCAGATCGAGGGACACCTCACCCCGGGCAGCGGGGTGGTGCTGCTCGATGACGTCGTCACCCGCGGCGGTTCCCTGGTGCGAGCCGCCGAAGTGGTCCGCGAGGCCGGGGCCCAGATCTCGCGCGTCGTGACCATCCTGGATCGGGAAGCCGGCGGAACCGAGGCCCTCGCCCGCGCCGGCCTGTCGCTGGATTCCTTGTTCAGGCTCGACGACATCGTGACGCCGCGGGAACAGGCCGAGCCGCCGGCGGCCTCCGCAAACCCCGCGTCCTGAGGCGTGGGCAGACCGGACAGCGCCGAAGCGGCCGGACCGTGTCAGGAAGCAGGTCAGAGACGTGAATCCATTCGAATGCCCCAGCTGCGGTAAGCAAATCCCTCGGTTTCCCTTTCCCCTGCTCACCGTCGACGGCCTCATCACCGACCAGCAGGGCCGGGTCTTGCTCGTCGAACGGAGATTCCCTCCGCCGGGCTGGGCGCTGCCGGGCGGCTTCGTCGACCGCGGGGAAACCGTCGAGGCGGCGGTGCGTCGCGAGGTACGCGAGGAAACCGGCGTGGAAATCGACGGGCTCGAGCAGTACCATGTCTACTCGGATCCGGCGCGGGATACGCGTCATCACGTGGTTTCGGTCATCTTCACCGGGCGAGCCCGCGGCCCCGTGCACGCCGGTGACGACGCGCGAACGGCGCGGTTCTTCGCGTTCGACGCGCTTCCCGAGCCGATGGCCTTCGACCACGCCGATATCCTGTCCACCTTTTCCCGGCGCGGGACGCCGGGCTGAGGTCAACCGCCCGGACCACTCCGCGCTGAGGTCAAGTGCCCGGACCACTCCGCGCTGAGGTCAACCGCCCGGACCACTCCGCGCTGAGGTCAACCGCCCGGGCCGGGCCGCTGCCACCCCCAGCGTATGCGCCACCTCTGGAGGCTCGCGCTACTCACCCCCCCTCTGGATCCTCTCGCCGCTCAGCGGCTCCCCACCCGATCGATGCGCACCGTGCCCTGACTCAGGTCCCGCAGCACGGCGCGCGCCTGCGCTTCCTCGGAGGCCGGGATCACGACCGTCCAACACGGCTCGGGCTGGTAGTCACGCTGTTCGATCTCGATCCCGTGGCGCTGCGCCCACGTCTCGACCGCGGCCAAGTGATCGAAGGGCACCGTCAGACGCAACCGGATCTTCGGGATGATCTCTTCGATCCGCGCGGCGTCGGCCGCGTGAGCTGCAGCCTCGCCGTAGGCCCGCACCAGGCCACCGGCGCCCAGCTTGATGCCACCGAAGTAACGGACGACGACCACCGCCGCCCCCACCAGAGAGCGCCCCTCCAGGACCTGCAAGAGCGGACGGCCGGCGGTTCCACCCGGTTCGCCGTCGTCGTCGAACCGGTGTTCGATCCGGGGCGAACCCTCCCCGCCCGGATCGGCGATGCGCCAGGCGGAGACGTGATGATTGGCTTTCGGGTGTCCGGCCCGCTGCCCGGCGAGCAGGACCTGGGCGGCCTCGTGGCTTTCGGCCGGAGCGGCCAGGGCGAGGAAGCGGGACTTGCGAACGATCAGTTCGTGGTTGCCCGGTGAACAGATGCGGAATAGCGAATCGCCGGCCATGAATGCCCCACTCACGAAGAGGTGCCGTGTCCCGAGGAGATGCCGCGCACCCGGCCCCGAGGCGATGCCGCGCACCCGGCCCCCAAGGCGATGCCGCGCACCCGGCCCCCGAGGTGATGCCGCGCGCGGTCAGCGCGGAACACCGAGTAGAAACGTGAGCACGCCGGTGCCGCAAGCGGAAAACCCGGATGCAACGGAGAAGGATCACTCATAGCGGCCCACGATGCGCGCGCGCGAGGCCCGCAGACCGCGCGCGCCGTAGCGTCCCTCCACCCGGCCTTCGGCGTAGAGGTAGTCGTCCACGCGCGGCCGGCGGGCTCGATCACCGGCCAGCGACCCGCCCAGGGTGCCCTCGAGCAGGCCGGTCTCATCTTCCAGGGTGAAGAAGAGCATGGGCTTCCCACCGGCGGATCGAAACGAGCGGGTGGCCGAAACGATGCCGGCCACCGCCACCGGGCCACCACCCGCCGCGGCCGCCGCCGCGGCCAGACTCCGTCGGGCGGGCGCCTCCGGCAATCGGCCGCCGAAGAGCGCCATGGGGTGGGCCGACAGACTGATGCCCAGGAACCGCCGCTCCAGGACCGCCCGGTGTTCGGTGGAGACATCACGCCACCGGCCGCTGGGCACGCCGTCAGCGGTGTCCGCCGCAGTGGCCAGACTCAATCCCGTCTGCTGGCCGCCCGCCCACGTTTCCCGTGCGGCCGGCACGGCCCGTCGCGCCCTCATCAACCGGTGCATCCGCCACACCAGAGCTCCGCGCGGCAGGCCGAATGCCTCGTCGAAGCAGCCCGCCAGGACGAGGGACTCCAGTTCCCGCACATTCGGCCCCACACGCGCGGTGAAGTCGGCCAGGTCCACGAACGGCTCGCGGCGCCGGGCCGCGATCATGCGCTCGAGCGTGGATGACCGCAGGTGACGCACCTGCGCCAGGCCGCAGCGCAACCGCCCCCCCTCGGGCTCCCAGGTCCACCAGGCCTGGCCGCGCTGCACGCACGGCGGGACCGGCCGCAGGCCGTGGCGGCGCGCCTCCTCCACGTGAACGCGGGTGGGATACATGCCCTGATGATGGTTCAGCACCGCCGCGAAAAACGCCCCGGGGTGATGGGCTTTCAGGTAGGCGCTGTGGTAGGCCAGCACCCCGAACCCAGCGGCGTGCGCCTTGCAGAAGCTGTAGGCGGCGAAGCGAACCAGCTCGTTCCAGATCGTCTCAGCCGCCGCTTGCCGCCCGAACCGACCGGCCGCCGCCAGGAAGCCCCGCCGCAGCTCCCACAGCCGGGGCGTCTCGGCGCCCTGGCGGCCGGCCTCTCGGGCGGCCTCCCCGATCGCCCGGCGCAACATGTCCGCCTCACCGTGGCTCAAGCCCCCCGTCTCGGCAGCCAGACACATCACGTCTTCCTCGAAGAGCGGCAGGTGATAGGTGCGCGTCAGCACGTGAGCCACCGACGGGTGCAGCGGCCGCGGCGCTTCGATCTGCCGGCTTCGGCGGATGTAGGCTTGCTTCATGCCCGAGGACGATGGTCCCGGACGCACGAGCGCCAGGGCGGCGATGGTGTCCTCGAGGTTCGTCGCGCGCACCTGGCGCAGCAACGTCCGCATGGCGGGCGACTCGAGCTGGAAGCAGCCCGTCGTTCGGCCCTCGGAGAGGAGCGCCCCGGTCACCGGGTCCGCGTGCGCGACCCGCTCCAGATCGACCGTCTCGTTCTCGCCGGCCAGCACGCGCACGGCCTCCTCGTGAGTCGCCAGCGCGCGATTGCCCAGCAGGTCGATCTTGATGAGCCCGATCCGCTCCACACCGTGCATGTCGAACTGCGTGATCACCATGCCGTTGGCCGATCGCTCGGTGGGCACCATCCGCGACATCGGCATCTCCGAGAGCACCAGCCCACCCGGGTGCATGCCCACGCCGCGCGGACGCCCAAGCAGCCGACCGGCCAGCTCGGCGGCACGCTGAACCGCCCCCCGCGCCTCCCGCGCCAGGCGCGCCAGCCCGTCACGGGCCGGCGCATCATCCACCGCCCCCATACCCACGAACGGGATCGCTCGGGCGGCCTTGCTCAGTGTCGCGTCATCGATCCCCAGCGCCCGGCCCGCGTCGCGCAGCGCCCCCCGCGGCCGGTAGAACTGATGCGTACCGACCATGGCTCCGCGCTCGGCCCCGAAGGCCGAAAGGGCGTGCACGAGCACCTCGTCGCGCCGGTCCCAGGCAATGTCCAGATCCAGGTCGGGGTAATCGCTAGCGCGCAACGGGTGGAGAAACCGCGCGAACGAAAGGCCGTAGGCGACCGGATCGACTCCGGTCAGACCGAGCAGGTAGGCCACCAGCGACGAAACCCCGCTTCCGCGCCCCACGAGTGGAATCCCCCGCGACCGCGCCCAGCGGGCGATCTCCGCCGTGGCCAGGAAGTAGTCCACGAACCCGAGCTGTTCGATCACGGCCAGCTCCTGTTGCAACCGTCGCCGCGCCGCCGCCAGATCCTCCAGCCGGCGAGTACCCAGCGCTTCCCGGCACGCCCGCTGCAGCGCGGCGGGCCCCTCATGCCCACCCACCCGCGGAAACACGAACGTGCGCGGGCGCAGGTCGGCCGAACGCAGCCGGCAGCTCTCGAGCAGGGCCCGGCCGCGGACCAGAGCCGGCCGGCAGAGTTTCTCGGCCGCCCGCAACGCTTCCGCGCCGGGAATCGGGTGCACCTCCAGCGCTGCCGCGTCCCCCTTGCCCAGCGCGGCCCGTTCGACGGACTCGACGGACTCGGCGGACTCGGCGGGCTCGGCGATCCCGGCCACCCCGGCCACCCCGGCCACCCCGCCCCCACCAGCCACCAGCCTCCGCTTGCGAACCGCGGCGAGCAATCGCAGCGTCGCCGCATCCCCGGGCTCGAGCACCGTTGCTCGCGGCAACGCCGCCGCCGCCAGCCCCAACCGCGCCGCCAAGCGTGACTGCTCCTCGACTCCCCGGACCGGCGGCGGCCACGGCAACAGGAGCGCCAAGCGCTCCGGCCCGCAGATGCCGCGCAGGTCGCGCACGAGCCGGGGAAGATCCGACAGCAGCACGAGCCCCTCGCTGCCACCGGCGAGTGCTTCGAGCAACATGCCTGGCGAGGCCACCGGCGGCCCCAAGCCGGCGCCGCACAGAGCCTCTTCCGGATCCGCGCTCGCGGATCCACCTGCGATCGCGCCGGAATCGCGGCCAACACGCGTGCTCCGCGCAGGCGGCGGCAGCCCGTCACCGAGCCGGGAAAGCAGGGCGCACAGATTGCGGTAGCCACACAGATCCTGGCAGAAGAGGAGCAGGCGCCCGGGACGCGCATCGAGCGGAATCTCAGCCCCCAGGATGCCGGAAAGACCTCGCTGCTCGGCGGCCTCGAGAAACCCAAGGGCGCCGTACAGGTTGGCCCAATCGGCCAGGGCAATGAGGTCGAACCCACCCTCGGCCGCCGCCGCCACCCAGGCCTGCGGCGTTCCGACGCCGCGCAGCAGCGAGTACCCCGTGCGGATCACGAGCGGCCACCCCTGACGGCGCAACGCCGACGGCATCATGTCCACGGCTCCTACTTCGTCAGACACGGCGTGCGCAGGACGAACCCATGCTCATCGCGGGGCAGCCGGCCGAGCAGTTCGAGCGAGCGGCCTCGCACCAGCGCCCGGAAACCGAACCGCCGGCGCACGTCGTCCACGGCCGCATCGAGCCGCTCGGGCGCCGATTCGCCATTTCCCCCCATGCCGGCCCCCGTCCGCGTCGCAGCCCCCATCCCCGCGGCGGTCCCCGGGGCCGTTGCCGCCGGCGCTTCGAAGAGCGACCGCTGGCGGCCCCGTTCCGGGTGCAAGCTCTGCAGGTCCACGCCCAGGTTTCGTAACCCCAGGCGGCGCGTCAGCAGCTGCGCCAACAGGTCGCGCGCGGCGGTGAAGAGGTCCGCGGTGTTCGCGCCCCTCTCGGCTGGCACCCGCCCCGCGCGGCGGTCCCCGCCCCCGTCGGCCCAGCGCAGATGAACGGCCACTCGCCCGGGCGAGACCCCCAGGCGCCGCGCCTGCGTGCTGGCCCGGTCGATCAGGTAATAGAGCATGCCCTCGAGCTGATCACGCCGCGTGACCGGATCGTCGAAGGAGGTTTCGCGCCGGATCGAACGCGGAACCTCGTGCGGGTTCACCGGCCGGGTATCGTGCCCGCGGGCCCGGGCGGCCAGGAGCAGGCCGATCTCGCCAAACAGATCGCGCAGCCGCGCGGCTGGAAGCTCGCGAAGATCGGCCACCCGGACCAGGCCCATCTCGCGCAGCACGGCCGCGCGTTTGTGGCCGATGCCGGGCAGGTCCTCGAGCGGCTGGGCCGCCACGAAGTCGGCTTCCCCGCCGGGTCGCAGCCAGGCAAACCCATCCGGTTTGCAGAGGCGGGTGACCATGCGGGCGGTCATCCGGTTGGTGGCGAGTCCCAGGGAGACGGTCAGGCCCGTCTCGGCGTGGACCTGGCGGCGCAGCGCGTCGGCCGCGCGGATCAGGTGGCCGTGCACCCGTTCGGTGCCGGTGAGATCGACATAGGCGTCATCCAAGAAGGTCTCGATCTGCGGTCCGTACGCCCCGGCGATCTCGAAGATGCGCCGGGCGAACGCCTGGTAAGTCGGCGCGTGGCCGGACAGGACGATGAGTGCGGGACACCGGCGGCGGGCCTCGTGCAGCGGCGTGCCCGCGCGAATGCCGAAGGCGCGGGCCTCGTAGGAAGCACTGGCGACCACCCCGGTGCCGACCGCCACGGGCTGGCCGGCCAGGGTTGGATTGAGACGCTGCTCGATCGACGCGAAGAAGGCGTCGATGTCCAGGTGCAAGATGGCCGGATGCGCACCCCACGGCGCCCCGGCGCCCAGGCGGCGCCGGGGTGCAGGGGTCACCCCTCGTACATCACCGAGTCGACTTGCCATGCCAAATCCCCCGTATCGAAGCGAAGCTGATAGATGTCGCCGCTTTCGGTGGTCACCGAGAAATAGCACAGGCAGCGCTTGCTGGCGCGATCCTTCCACCGGCTATTGACCCGGGTCACTTTCAGGTCCGTGGGTCCCCGCTTGAAGCGCAGCGGCGTGATCTCCCCACCTTGAAAATCCGCCCGCACCTTGACGGGCTCTTCGAGCTTTTCCCAATGCACGTTCCGGTCTCCCTGCTCACCCCAAGCGGCTGCAACCACGTTGGTGTCATCCCACTCCCCGAGATCGCACGGTTCATCCCAGTCGACGGGCCAAACCGACCACCTTGCCGCCCACCCGGAAGAAAGGATCGTCCCGCGGAATCCAAAACGGCTCGTAGCGCGCGTTGGCCGGCCGCAACTCCACCTCTTCGGCCCGGGGGAAGAATCGTTTGACGGTGGCCTCCTGCTCCGGCCCCAGATAGGCGACGATCAGATCGCCCTCGGCCACCCGCAGGTCCGGATCGATGATGACATAGTCTCCCTCGAGAATGCCTTCGCCGGTCATGCTGTCCCCCACCACCGCCACCGCGAACCGTCCGGGTTGCAACCCCAAGAAATCGCTGTCGAGGTGGCCTTCGATCTGCTCGACCGCCATCAAAGGCGCGCCGGCCGCCACCCGCCCGACGATCGGTACCCCCCGATCGCGTCGCGTCCGGTCGGTGAGCATCCAGTGTCGCCCCCGGCGCCGCAGGTAACCCTTCCCTTCCAGCGCCTCGAGGTGTTGATGCACGGTGGCCGAGGATGAGACCCCGAGCGACCGGCCGATCTCCCGGATCGAGGGGAATCGGCCCTGTCCCGCGTTGCACTGCAGGATGACGTCGAGAACCGCGCGCTGGCGTTCGCTGAGTGGGTTCATGGAGCCTCCCTCTGGTTTGGCTGCAAGGGGAGGATACCAAACAAATGTTCGGTATTCAAGAGGTGTGGTGTGAAAATGGAGTGCGGTGCGAAAATGGAGTGCGTCCCGCGGATTGGGGTTCGGGACGGCGAGGGCCTTCACGCGAGAGGGGGACCACGGCTGGTCCCCCTCGTCTCGAGGATGGTCTCGTCAAGGATGGTCTTGTATCCGGCGCGGCGCGCCGCGCCCGCCGTGGCGCTAGAACTGGGCGCCGAGTTCCTCGGCGTCGCCTCCCAAAATCTTGTTGATGTCGAGCAGGATCGTGATCTTCTTGTCGACCTTGCCCATGCCCAGGATGACATTCGTGTGGACATCCATGCCCAGGTCGGGCGCATCCTCGATGTCTTCCTCGGGGATGTCGAGCACCTCGTAGACCTTATCGACGACAGTGCCCATCTCGATCCCCTTGACATTGACCACGATGATGCACGTCTCCTCGGTCTGCTCGGCCGTCATCATGCCGAACTTCCGTCGCAGATCGACCACCGGAATGACCTTGCCGCGAAGATTGATCACACCGCAGACATAGTCGGGCGTGCCGGGCACGTTGGTGATGGCCATCAGGCCGATGATCTCCCGGACCTTCAGAATCTCCAGCCCGTAGACCTCATCCGCCAAGAGAAAGGTGAGATACTTGCCCGCCCGGTTCACCCGGGTGGTTTCCACGGTCGCCGATTGAATTGCCTCTGACATGCTCACTCCCTTTCCTCAAGGGGCCTCCCCCCGCGGGAAGCCCGGTCGTACACGTATGGAAAACCGGCGCGGATTGGGCCGGGCCGACGGTCTTCTCATCGGCACCCGCCAGAGGCCGCTTTAGGAGGAGAGAGAACCGGCCGGAGACCGGCTTGCGGCATGATGGCTCATTTCATGACTTCGCTGCGGAGGGCTTCGGCAGCATGGTAGGAACTGCGCACGAGCGGTCCGGACTCCACGTGCTCGAAACCCATCCGGCCGGCCTCGGCGTGCCAGACGGCGAACTCGGCGGGCGTCCAGTAGCGTTTGACGGGCAGCGACTCGCGATTGGGCTGCAGGTACTGGCCGATCGTGACGCGGCCGCACCCCGCCTCGCGCAGATCACGCAGGAGCAGGCGGATCTCGCGGGGCGACTCGCCCAGACCCACCATGAAGCCGGACTTCGTGCGCAGTCCGGCCCGCGCGCTGGTCGCGAGCAGGTCGAGCGAGCGCCGGTAGTCCGCCTGCGGACGGGCGAGGGCATAGAGCCGGGGCACGGTCTCGATGTTGTGGTTGAGCACGTCGGGCCGCGCCGCCACCACCGTCCCGAGGGCATCCGGGTCGCCACGGAAATCGGGAATCAGCACCTCCACGCTCACGCCCGGTATCCGGCGCCTGAGGGCGGCGATCGTCTCGGCGAAGTGCGCGGCGCCGCCGTCGGGCAGGTCGTCACGCGTCACGGAGGTGACGACCACGTGACGCAGCCCCATGCGCGCGGCCGCCGCGGCCAGGCGGGCCGGTTCGTCGGACTCGACCGGCTCGACGGCGCCCTTGGCCACCGCGCAGAAGCGGCAGCGCCGCGTGCACGTGCGGCCCAGGATCATGAAGGTCGCCGTTCCCGCGCTCCAGCACTCCTGGCGGTTGGGGCAGTGCGCCCCTTCGCAGACCGTGTAGAGCCGGCCGTCCTCGAGCGTTCGGCGAACCTCGAGGAACGTGCGGCCCTTGGGAAGTCCCATCTTCAACCAGCCGGGCTTGCGCGCCCCCCGCCGGGCTTGCCGCTCGATCAATCGCAAGCACGCCTCCACGCCCGCCGCATCCCGCGGCGCGGGGAGGTCGACCGGTCTCAGGCCGAGACCGAAGACCTCGGCGAACGTGCCGGCCCACTTCGCCGCCAACTCAGCCACCAGATCCCTCGCGGCCGGCTCAGCCACCAGATCCCTCGCGGCCGGCTGACCCGGGGAGGCTGTCCCAGCTGACGGATCGTCCGCCCCATCTCCCTCGTCCCGGAGCGTCTGCAGCAGGGCCTCGACTGCCGTCACTCGTTCGCCCGCCAGCCCGCACGGCACGATCCCGCCGAAGCCCGCGAGCGCCGAGCGCAGCACGTTCAACGCGATCCCGTGCAGGCTCACGCCGCGAGTGATGCGGATCCCGGTCGCGGCCAGCTTCTCGCGCGAGCCGTTCCCGTCTGTCCAGACACCGATCATGCCGTCCCGGCGGCCGACCGATACGCCGTAGCCGTCCAGCAGCCGGATGACGGTTTCCTCCAGCGCGTGGACGAAGGGTTTCGCGCCCAAATCGTGCGCGCGCAGATCGCAGATGAAGTAGGCGGTCAACTGCCCGGGACCGTGATAGGTCACCTCACCCCCGCGGTCGATCGGAACCACGGGAATGGCGGCGGGCCGGGTGGTGCGCACGAAGCGCTCGTCGCCATGGCGGCCCAGGGTGTAGACGGGTTCGTGTTCGAGCATGAGCAGGCAGTCGGGCAAGCGCAGACTGCGCCGCGCCTCCCAGAGCGCGCGCTGCAGCGCCCAGGCCGGCTCGAACGGCACCGGCTCCGGAAACCGCAAGAGCAATCCATCCCAACGGGAACCGTTCCCCTCGACCGGCGTGGCGCCCATTTGCGCCGGCCCGCGCGCCTCGGTGGTCTTCCGCCTCTTCATCGATCGCAACCCTCTTCGTCCAGTCCGGCCTCCGCCCCCGTCTGCGCCACCGCTTCTTCCCTGGCCTAGATGTGAATCCCGACGCCGAGCGCGGCCCCGACCGCCTCCGGCACGGCTTCGGCCAGTGTGGGATGCGTGTGGACGGCATCGAGCAGCGCCTGAGCCGACAGCCGCCGCGTGCCCGCCAGCGTCAGCTCGGCGATCAGCTCCGAAGCGCCGGGGCCCACGATGTGCGCACCCAACAACCTGCCGTCCTCTTCGTCCAGAAGCACCTTGACGAAGCCGGCTCCCTCGCCTTCGGCCACCGCTCTGCCAAGCGCGCTGAAGGGGAAGGTCCCGCTCCGGTAGGCGACACCCTGCCGCTTCAGATCTCGTTCCCGGGCGCCGACCGATGCCAGTTGCGGGTGGGTGAACACGGCGGCCGGAATCCAGGTCAGTCCCTCCGGCACCGGCAGTCCCAGCATGTGCTCGACGGCCCGGATGCCGGCCGCCGAAGCCGCGTGCGCCAGCATCGGGCTGCCGGTCAGGTCGCCAATGGCGTAGATATGGGGTGCACTCGTTGCGTGATGCTCATCGACCCGCACGAAACCACCCTCGGTCGCGACGCCGGCCTCCGCCAATCCCAGATTGTGGATTGCCCCGGTCACCCCCACCGCGACGAGAACGCGCTCGGCCGTGATCGGCCGGGGATCTTGCCCCTCGATCATGAGCTCACCGTGCACCCCCGAAGCGTCGACCTCCGCGTTGGCGAGTCTGGTCGCCGTATGGATCTTGATGCCCCGTTTGGCGAGCCCGTTGCGCAGCACCTGGACGACATCCGGATCTTCGGTCGGTAGAATCTGCGGCATCATCTCGATCACGGTCACCTTCACACCGAAGGTGGCGAACAGATCCGCGAACTCGAGACCGATCGCTCCGGCCCCGATCACGAGCAGGCTCTCCGGCAACTCGGTGAGGTCAACCGCCTCCCGGCTCCCGATGACCTGTTTCAGATCCATCGGAAGCCCGGGCACCTCTTTCATGACCGACCCGGTCGCCAGGATCAGGTCCTCGGCGGTGTAGACGTGCTCCTCGATCCCGCCGCCTTTCCCCGCGGCGCGAACACACACGCGGGGACGGCCGTCCCGTGGCCCTTCCAGCCGGCCTTCACCGGCAATGACCTCGACGCCCGCCTTCTTCATCAAGCCCTCGAGCCCCTTCACCAGGCGCCCGACCACCTGCCGCGACCGGCGGTGCACGGCCGCGTAGTCGAACGAGGCGCCCTCGATCGAGATCCCGTGGCGGCCGGCGTCCTTGAGCGCCCGCCACAGACCGGCGCTGTGAAGCAGCGCCTTGGTGGGAATGCAGCCCCAGTTGAGACAGACGCCGCCGAGTTGCTCGCGCTCGATGAGACCGACCTTCTTCCCCGCGCGAGCCGCGCGCACGGCCGAGGCGTAGCCGCCCGGACCGGCACCCAGGACCAGTAGGTCGTAGTGCACAACGCTCATCCTTTGCCTTTCCTCTTCTCCGCGGACGCTTTCCGGGTGGCTTGCTTCGGCCCCGATCCGCTCCGGCTGGCGCAGTTCCTCGGCGGGTGGATGAGGGCGCGCGGACGTGTCTTCTCCACGCCAAGGACCTCGCGCGCCCGCTGGGACAGCGTGCGCCTCACCTTGTCGCCGTCGAGTTTCCGGCCGCGAAGGTCGATCTTGCCGCCGGCCATGGTGCTGTGTCCGCCGGCGCGGCCCCAATCCCCCACGATTTGCGACAGGAGCCGCGCCGCACCCGACCGGTTCCCTTCCAGGCGCATCGACAGGTAGAGCTGCCCCTGATAGACACCCCCCACCAACGAGGTGGTGACCTCGTCCACCCGCAGCAGCAGGTCCGCCAGCTCGGCCGGAACATCCGGGTAGGGCATTCGGTCGAGCATGGTGATGCTGATCTCACCGTAGATCCGTGTGCGGTCGAAAGCGCCATTGAGCAATGCCAGGTACTGGCGCGAAATCGGTGCGTGCTCGATCCGCGAGATGATGCTGTTGTCGACTCGGGGAAAGAGAGCGGTGAAGGCCCGCACATCGGCCCCGGTGGCCTCGCGGCCCAGGTTCTGGGTCTCGCTGCGGATCGCGTAGAAGAGGCCGGTCGCGTAGCGCGGTTGGAGCGGCAAGTCCGAGCTCTGTAGGTAGTCGAACATGATCGTCGCGGTCGCCCCGTGATCGGGCCGCAAGTCACAGAACGGAGCATCCCGGCTCGCGCGCCGCGGCGGATGGTGATCGATCACGATGCTGGGCACCAGACCTAGCGGCAGCGGGTTGTTTCCCACCTGCGGCTGGGTGTCGACCAAGGCCACCGCGTCGAAGGAGTCCAGATCGAGTTTCGACACCGGAACGAGCGGGATCCGCAGCAAATCGACCATTGCCCGGTTCTCGGTCCGGCCCACCATTCCATCGTAGCCGAGCGTGACATCGACCTGCGTGAGGTGGCGCAAAATGTGTCGCAGCACCAGGCCGCTGGCCAATGCGTCCGGGTCGGGGTGATCGTGCGGCAAGATCAGCAAACGCCGCATGCCCTGGACCATCTCCACCAGCCGTGCGAGGTTGCGTTCCCCGCGCTTCATGCCCTCTCCTTCCGCTTTCCTGTCCGCCCGGGAAAAACCCGATCACCGCCGCCAAAACGACGCAGTCTATCATAGGCTTCGCGCCGGCCCAAGGCCCGGCCCAAGGCCTCGCCCAAGACCCTGCCCAATACCTCGCCCAAGACCCTGCCCAAGGCCTCGCCCAAGACCCCGCCCACGACCCCGGCTCCAGAACCGCTTTGACAGGTCCGACCACCCGCGCCTAGGATCAGCAACGCACCTTGTGCGACACCCGCGACCCAGGCGGCCGCCGGCGGGCAGCGAGCTCGACCGGAACACCCGAGGCCCAGAGAAGCGTCAATCCCGACAGGAGCACCGAGCCCTCCATGACCAGTGACCCTCACAAGAGCGCCGATTCGGTCGGCGGTGGCAATCAAGAGCCGGCCACCTTGCGAGCGGCAATCGCGCAGATCAACACGACCGTCGGCGATCTGGCCGGCAACGCCCGGCTCGTGCTGGAAGCCCACGCCCAGGCCGCTGCCTCCGGCGCGCGCCTGGTCGTCTTTCCCGAGCTTACACTCACCGGCTACCCACCCGAGGACCTCCTGCTCAAACCCTCCTTTCTGGAGGATACCGAGAGCACCCTGCTCGAGTTGGCCGGCCAGCTGACCACCGGACTCACGCTGGTCGGTTACGCTGCTACCAGTCCCGACGGTCCGCGCAACTGCGCTGCACTCATCGCCGCCGGCGAGGTAGTGCAGAGTTACGCCAAGTGCACCTTGCCGAACTACGGCGTCTTCGACGAGAAACGCTACTTCGCGCCCGGCCGCCACTGTCCGGTCTACTGCTTCGGTCCCTGGCGCCTGGCGGTCAACATTTGCGAGGACATCTGGGGCCCGGCGCACGTGGCCGTCCTCCAGGCTCGCGCGGGGCGTGCCAACCTGATGGCCAACCTCTCGGCCTCACCCTACCATATGGAGAAAGGCCGGGAACGAGAGACGCTCTTCTGCGGCCAGGCTCGTCGTCTGGGCATCCCAATCCTCTACAGCAATCTCGTGGGCGGACAGGACGAGCTCGTCTTCGACGGTCAGAGCCTGGCGGCCGGATCCGATGGCCGCCTGTTGGGTCGCGCGCCCCAGTTCGTGCCCCATCTGACGCTGGTCGATCTGCCTACGCCTCCGCCATCCGGCGGCTCCGAGGTCCCTGAGAGTAAGCCCGGCGCCCTGCCCGCCGGCAACGGAACGACCGTCGCGCCCGAGGAGGCGGTCTCCGGAGAGGATCGCACGTTGGCCCCGGTCGTCGTCGATCTCTCCGCGCGGCTCGCGCGAGTGTTCGGTCGCCCCCCCACGGGCGCCGGCGAGACCGCCCCGCAGGCAATCCCACCCGACGAGGCGCCGATCGACCTGTCCGAGACCCGGGCGCACCTCTTGCCGACCCTGCGCGGGATCTCCCACAACCGCGTACACGCGGCGATGGATGCCGACCGGGAAGTCTACAGCGCCCTGCTCCTGGGCCTGCGCGACTACGTGCGCAAGAATGGGTTTGGCGGGGTGGTCATCGGTCTGAGCGGCGGGATCGACTCGGCCCTGACCGCGGTCATCGCCGCCGATGCCCTCGGCGCGCAGGCGGTGTCGGGCATCTCGATGCCGTCGCAGTACTCATCGGCCGAGACCCGCGCCGGGGCCCGTGAGCTCGCCGAGCGACTGGGGCTCACCTTCTATGAGATCCCGATCGAGGACCTTTTCGAGCAAGCCCTATGCGACCTGCGACCCCTTCTCGCCGGACGAGAACCCGATGAGACCGAAGAGAACATTCAGGCCCGTCTGCGCGGCCTGCTGCTCATGGCCTTCTCGAACAAGCTCCGTAGTCTGGTGCTGGCCACCGGCAACAAGAGCGAGGTCGCGGTCGGGTACTGCACACTTTACGGCGACATGGTGGGCGGCTACTCGGTTCTCAAGGACGTGTTCAAGACCCACGTCTATCGCCTCTCCCGATGGCGCAACAGCGCCACGCCCGGCGCGCCGCCGATCCCCGGCGATACCATGGAACGTCCGCCCAGCGCGGAGCTGAAACCCGACCAGCAGGACAGCGACTCCCTGCCCCCCTATGACGTGCTCGATCCGATCGTGCGGGCGTTGGTCGAGGAGGAACGCAGCCCCCGCGAGATCGTGGCGCAGGGCTTCGAGCGCGCGACGGTCGACCGCGTCTACCGGATGATTCAGGGCAACGAGTACAAGCGCCGTCAGGCGGCCCCCGGCATCAAGATCACCCCGCGCGCCTTCGGGCGCGACCGGCGTTACCCACTGACCAACCGTTACCGGCCGCGCGCTTGAGCGGCCCCCGCCGTCCTGGCCATGAAGCCTGTCCTCAAACACCGCTGGGATTTGACTCCTCGTGAGGCGATCGTTCTCCAGCGGAAGCTCGCCACGCGCGTCCGGCCCACCGGCCGGGCCCCGGCTGGGCCCTACCTGGTCGCGGGACTGGATATCTCCGGATCGGGCCGCTGGGCGCGCGGTGACGAGAGGCTCGTCGCCGGCGTCATCGTCTTCAGCCATCCGGAGAGACATATCGTCGAGTGCCACGCCATCGAGCGCCCGTCGACCTTCCCGTACGTCCCCGGCCTGCTCAGCTTCCGCGAGGTCCCCGTCTACGCCGAGCTTCTCAGCAGCCTGCAACACGAACCCGACCTTCTGCTTTGCGATGGCCAGGGCATTGCCCACCCGCGCCGCTTCGGCCTGGCCGCCCACCTGGGCGTCCTCTTCGATGTGGCTTCGATCGGCGTGGCGAAATCTCGTCTGTGCGGGGAGTATGATGCCCCGGGCGTCGCGCGGGGCTCGCGGTCCCCGCTTCGCGCTGGGGAGGAGGTCATCGGCACCGTGCTGCGCACCCGCGCAGGCGTCAAACCGCTCTTCGTGTCGGTGGGCCACCGGATCAATCTGGCTGCCGCCGCCGGCCGCGTGCTGGAACTGGCGCCCCGCTACCGGTTGCCCGAGCCGACGCGAATGGCCGACCGCTGGGTCGGCCGCCTCCGGCGCGGCATCGACCGGCTGCCCGAGAAGCCGCGGCTGGGCCAACCGCCCGGCTGGTAGGAGCCACGCAGAACCCACCCGGCACCCACCCAGGATCCGCCCAAGACCCGACTACAATCCGACTACGAGCCGCTCCGTTCGAGAAGCTCCCGGTAGCAGGCCACCGTCCCGGCCACCATGGTCTCGGCGGTGAAGCGCTCGCCGAATCGCGTCTGAGCCAGCGTGGCCCGCCGCCGCCGTTCGCCAGGGTCCGCCAGTGCCCGGGCCAACGCGCCCGACAGCGACACCGCATCGCCCGGGTCCGCCAGATAGCCGGTTTCCCCTTCGCGCACCATCTCGGGAATCCCCCCGGCACGGGTCGCCACGACCGGCACACCGGCCGAGAACGCGTCGGCGATCGAGCTACCCAGCCCCTCGGTCCGGCTGGGATGGACGTAGACGTTGATCGCGCCGAACACAGCGGCCACCTCCTTGACCTCGCCCAGGAAGTGAACCCGATCGCCAAGACCGCGCTGGTCGGTCTCGGATTCCAACGTGGCGCGCAGCGAGCCGTCGCCCGCGAAGATGAGGTGCACGTCCTGCTCTTGCGATCCAAGCCGGGCCATCGCGGCCAGGAGGTCACGATGACCCTTGTGCGGGATCAGGCTACTCACGACGCCCAGCACCAGCGCATCGTGGCCGATGCCGAGCCGGTCGCGCAGCCGGTCTCCCCCCATCCGATCCGGGGCGATCCCGGCCGTCCCGCTGTGGACCACCCGCAGGCGTTCGGGCGCCACCCCCGCACTGCCCATGATCTGCGCGATCCGTTCGCTGACACAGATGATCAGGTCCGCCTGATCGATCTTCCACCGGGACAGCGGCCCCTGCCGCGGCGCCACATCCACGCGCCGGTGGAAGACCAGCGGTACCCGCAGGCGCCGAAGCACCCGCGCCAGGGCGAGCAACATCATCGAATTGGCGTCATGAGCGGCGGCCAGATCGGGCTTCCAGGCAACCATCAGATTCGCCAGTTTGCCGGCCGCCAGCAGGTCCCCCTCACCACGCATCGCAATCGTCCGGCACTGGAGATGCCTTGACACCTCCATCGGTTCCGGCGCCTGGACAGCGTCCGTGTTCTGGGCGGCGTCCGGCGCGCGGACCGCTTCCGGCGCTGGAGCAGCTTCCGGGGCCCCGGCCGCCCCGGTGGACATGCGCTTCCGCCAGCGCGAGGCGAGTTCGGAACCCGGCTGGCATGCCAGGCACGTGTCCCACCCCCGGCCGGCCAGATGCTGGCTCAGCAGCAGGCACTGGCGCTGGCCCCCGCGCCAGATCTTGCCGCGATCGAGGTGGAGTGTGCGCACTGCGTCGTCCTTCCTGTGAAAAGGTCAATTCTCTGCGATCATAGACAGCATCTTGCGCGAAGCAAGTGGAGAGGAGGCTGAGGCTGACGGCCCCGCAGCCCGGTGCTATGCTGCCTCCTGCGAAGGTCGCCTCCGACCCCCGCCCACCCGCGCGAAGAGCGCCATGTAGCACGGCACATTGAATCGAGAGGACCATGACCCGAGACCACCGAGACCAGATGGCCACCGAAGGCGGTGCCGTCGACATCGCCGCGCTGCGCGCCCGCGTGCCCCGCGGCGCCCGCGCGCTCATCGAGCGAATCCACGGCGAGGGAGGCCAGGCCTACCTCGTCGGCGGCTGCTTGCGGGATCTGGTTCTTGGCCGGGAGCCCAAGGACTTCGATATCGCCACCGATCTGGTCCCGGCCCAGGTCAAGGCCCTCTTCGGCCGCGTCCACGAGGTCGGCGCCGCCTTCGGAACCTTGCTCGTGCCCTTCGGCGACCATCTCTACGAGGTCACGACCTTCCGCACCGAATCCGGCTACAGCGATGGACGGCATCCCGACCGCGTCGCCTACACCACGGACCTGATCGAGGACTTGAAGCGCCGCGACTTCACGGTCAACGCCATGGCCTTCGACCCGCGCGCCGCCGAGCTGAACGATCCCTTCGAGGGATTGCACGACTTGGAGCACCGGCGCGTTCGCGCGGTCGGTGAGCCGGCCGAGCGTTTCCGCGAAGATGCCCTGCGGCTGATGCGCGCCGTGCGGTTCGCCACGCAGCTCGGCTTCAAAATCGAGCGCCGGACCATGGAGGCGCTTCGCGAAGCGGCCCCCGGGCTGGAGCGGATCTCCGCCGAACGCATTCGTGAGGAGCTCACCCGCATCCTGCTCTCCCCCGAACCGTCGCGGGGTCTCAAGCTGCTCCATCACGCCGGCTTGCTCGACATCGTGCTGCCCGAGCTCGAGGCCTGCCGGGGCGTCACGCAGAACCGCTTTCACGCGCACGACGTCTTCACGCACAGCGTGCTGGCCGCCGACGCCGCGCCCGGCGGCAACCTGCCGGTCCGTCTGGCGGCACTGTTGCACGATGTCGCCAAGCCCGATACACGCGAGGAGAAGGAAGGCGACTACACCTTCTATGCCCATCAGATGGTCGGCGCCCGCAAGGCCGACCGGATCCTGCGCCGCCTGCGCTACTCGAACGAGGTGCGCGAGAAGGTGACGCACCTGATCCGCCACCACATGTTCTACTACCAGCCGGAGTGGACAGACAGCGCCGTCCGCCGCTTCGCGCGCTCGGTGGGCATCGAGAACATTCCGGATCTGATCGCCCTGCGCTTGGCCGACATGGCCGGCAACGTCAAGAAGTCGGGCGACACCACGCCCCTGCGCGAGTTGCTGCGGCGGGTCGAGGAAGTCATCGCCAAAGACACGGCCTTGTCGGTGAAAGACCTGGCGATCGGCGGTGAGGACCTCAAAGCCATGGGCCTGGCCCCCGGCCCTGTCTACGGACGCATTCTGCACGCGCTATTGGAGCAGGTGCTCGACGATCCGGAGATGAACGAACCCGAACGTCTGCGCGAGGCCGCCCGCGACCTGATCGCGCAAGGCATCTAGGACCGCTCCCCACCCCATGGGGTGACGTCCGGTGTCCCCCGGCCCGCCGCCGGTCCCATCGCTCCGAGACTGCGGCGCAAGCGCTGGGCGATCTGTGGCGGCAGGGGCTTGATCTCCCGCCGGCGGGCCGCTTCGGCCTCCTGCGCTTCGCCACCGGTCCCTTCGGGCAGGGCGCGCGGCTGCGGGCGTTCACCTTTCGGGATGTAGGGTTCCTTCTCCAGCATGCGGTGAAGCAGCACCAGGGCGGCCTCCTTGTCCGGGATCCGTCCGCGCCCGCTCAGCTCGGGGTCGTCGCCGGACTGGGCCACGATGGGCGCGCCCACGCACGAGGGACAACCCGCCTCGCAGGGACAGCTGCGGATGAGGTCACAGGCGCCCTGCATCAGTTCCTCCACGAGTCCGAAGGCTTTCTGCGCGAAGCCCAGACCGCCCGGATACTTGTCGTAGATGAAGATCGAGGCGGCGCCGGTCGAACGCGAATCCTGCGCGGTCCCGATGTCCATGACATCGCACATCGCGTGTAAGGTGATCACGTCGGTCAAAACGTTCGCGATGCCCCACATCCCTTCCGCCGGTACCCGGCCGTGAGAGAGCACCTCATGGATCGCCTCCGCCGGCGGCGTGATCCAGCATCCCTCGGTCTCGAGCGTCTGCACGGGAAGGTCGACCGGACCGAATCCCACCGACTCGCGCGTTCCGAACCGGATCTTCTTGAAGAGGTAGACTTTCTCGCTGACCGCCAGCGGGCCGAAACCCGTCTCGGACTTGCGCCACGGCTGCTGCTGCTCGGCCTCGACGATCCGGATCCGGCTGTCGATGATCGACTGGGTGTAGTAGTCCAGTTTCACCCGGTGGACGTAGGCCACGCGTTCCCCGAGGTCCAGGTGCTCGACCATGTAGGTCTCGGCCTCGTGCATGTAGATCGCCTGCGCGTGAAGTTGCGTGAAGGCGCTGGCCTCATCCAACGTGCCAATGACCCGGAAGCCTTTCTCGGCCAGCTGGCGGAGCATCGCCGCCTGATCACGCCGGTCACGGAATCGCCGGACGGTCCGGTGCTGCGAGCGCACGATCTCGCTGGGAGGATCGTCGACCCGCCCCCCCATCGCATCGGGCGACTGCGCCCGGAACGCCGGCGCCCCCGTGTCGACGATCACGTAGACGCTTTCGCTCGCGTTGCGCAGGCTGATGTCGCCGGCCGGATACCCGCTGGCGCTGTAGTACCAGCGGCCCTTGATCGCCCGCACCTCGCCGAACTCGCCCAAGAGCTGGAGGATCGCCGGTGCGTATTCGCCGAAGACCGCTTCATCCCGCAAGGTGACCGGTAGTTCATAGGCCGCCGCCCGCAGGTGGCCCAGCAGAATGTGCGGATTGTCGGGATCGACCACCGCATTCTCGGGCGTCTGCGTGAAGAAGTACTCGGGGTGGCGCATCAGGTACTGGTCGATGGGGGTGTTGTGCCCCACCAGGACCGCCAGCGACTCCGATTCGGTGCGGCCCGCGCGGCCGGCCTGCTGCCAGGTGGAAGCGATCGTACCGGGGTAGCCCACCAGCAGCGCCAGGTCCAGCGAGCCTACGTCGATGCCGAGTTCGAGGGCGTTGGTGGAGATCACGCCCAGAAGCTCGCCCTCGAAGAGGGCGCGCTCGATCGCCCGCCGTTCTTCGGGCAGGTACCCGCCGCGGTAGGCGCGCACGCGCTTGGCGATGCCGCCGCCATCCTTGCCCAGCTCTTCCTGGCAATAGCGCAGCAGCACCTCGGCCACCTGCCGTGCCCGCACAAAGGTGATCCCTTGATACCCGTCGCGCAGGAAGGAGAGCAACAGGTCGCGTGCCTCGAGGTTCGAACTGCGCCGGTCCATCGTCGTGCGGCTCAGGACCGGCGGGTTCCAGAGCACGAAGTGCTTCCGCCCGCGCGGGGCGCCGTCCTTGTCGACGAGTGCGAATGTCCGGCCCGTGATCCGCTCGGCCAGGTCTTTCGGATTGGCGATCGTGGCGCTCGAGCAGATGAATTGCGGGCTTCCCCCGTAGTGACGACAGATACGCTGCAGGCGCCGCATGACGTTCGCCACGTTCGATCCGAAAATGCCGCGGTAGACGTGGATCTCGTCGCAGACGATGTAGCGCAGGTTCGAGAAGAACCGCGCCCAGCGGGCATGATTGGGCAGGATGCCCGAATGCAGCATGTCGGGGTTCGTGAGGATCACCCGGGCCTCATCACGCAACTTGCTGCGCTGGCGAGGAGGCGTATCCCCGTCGTAGGTGCCGGCCAGGAACTCAAAGGCCTCCTCGGCATCCCGCAAACTCTCCAGATTCTTCAGCTGGTCTTGCGCCAGCGCCTTGGTTGGAAAGAGCAACAGCGAGGTGGCCCCCGGATCTTCGAGCAGGCTTTCGAGCACCGGGATCAGGTAGCAGAAGGTCTTGCCGCTGGCGGTGCCGGTGACGACGATGACATCCTCCCCGGCGCGGGCCCGCCGAACCGCCTCGGCCTGGTGGATGTAGAGCCGCTCGATCCCCTGGACGGCCAATGCGCGCCCCAGCGGTTCGGCCGGCGGCGGATCCAGGTCACGAAATTGCGCCTTCCGGGGCGGAATCGACTCGACGTGGACAAGGGACTCGCTGCCCCGGGCGCGCGCCTCGAGCTTACCCACCATATCGGCGGCCAGCCGACTGGCATCGCGCCGCCGCCGACGCGTCCGCCCACCACGTCGCCTCCCACCCCGGGTTCCGCGTTGGATGCCGCGCTGCCCGCCGCGTTCGCGACCGGGCTCGGCGTCGCGCTGATCGTCGTGCTGATCGTCGCGTTCGCTGGGCCGCGTGGGGATAGACTCCTCCCGGGCAGGTCCGACCTGGAATCTGGCCATGGACATGATCCTTCTTGAAGCGTATCTGCGTACCCGAAGTAGGCGTGCCGGGCAGAGGGTTATTCTAGCCCGTCGGCGCGGCGGGTCAACGGAGAACTGTCGCTTCCGTTCTCCCCCAGTGCCGTCCGCGCGCGCAGGTACATCTCCAGCAGGCTGGTGAGGTCGTGCACATTGTGACGCAGGACCTCGAGCATCTCTAGCGGCTCGCCGGAACGAACGTAGGCGTGGTAGGCGGGCGGGATGCGTGCGCCCTCGATGTCCTCGCCACGGGGCCGGCCGCAGATGTAGTGCTCGATCGTCTTGAGCTTGCAGTTCGGTAGCTTCGCCGACCAGAGCCGCCGGGCCACCGGGAGCAGGTCCAGGTGCCGCGCCGGAGCATAGGGCGGCAACCGATGCTGCGTGGCGCGCAGTTCCAGGAAAGGCAGATCGAAGCTCGCCCCGTTGTAGGTGATCCACAGCGCGGCGCCCGACGCGTCGGCCGCGAAAGCGCGCAGGATCGCCTCCTCCTCGGAGTAGTCCCGGGCGAAGTACTGTACCAACTCGGCCTGGGCGCCACGGCGGCCGTCGCGAGGCACGTCCACGTACAACGCCCCGATCAAGAACACCGGCGATCCGATGAACCCCAGGCTCTCGATGTCCATGACCACGACGCGCGCCGATTCTCCGGCAGCCGTCGCGTCGGCTCCCTGGAGGGGCACCCCCGCGCCGGCCGATCCGGCAGCGGGAGGCGGCCCCAGGCGGCGCTGATTCGGGCGGCGCACGTAGTGGTCCAGGTCGGCCGGCAAGTGCCTTGGAAATCGCCCCCCCGGCAAGACATGGCGAATCCGCGCGTAGCCCTCCGGGACACACTCATACATCGCCCCCGACAGAAACCGGGGTATCCCTTGCTCCAACAGGTCCTCGCGGTGCGCCATCGGCGCGTCATCCTCCTTCGGTCGGCCCCATCATGGGCCGAGTTGGTCCGTCGCGGGCCGCCATGGGCGATCCGCCACGGTCAGGATAGCACTCCCGATGCCGCCGACCAGCGCAATCCCGCCCGACCGGCACAACCCAGCCGACGAGCGCAACTCCACCCGCCGGCGTAATCCTGGGAACCACCGCTCTGCTTCCTTGTCTCCCAAGGTGCAGGGACGGCCGTCCGTTCGGGCTGGAGAGCCGGCGCGAGGATCACCCCGGAGGCGACCCCAGGCTTGACCTGCCGATTCGTTTGCTGGAAGCATACGCTCATGGGCCCGGCCTGGGGCCGGATGGCCCGAGCGCGAGACCCCGAACCAGGAACCACCATGACACATCGCCAATTCCGTGCCACAGTCAACGGGCGGGTACAAGGTGTGTACTTCCGCGCAAGCACCGTGGAGAAGGCCCGATCGCTCGGGTTGACCGGCTCGGCGCGCAACCGCTCCGACGGCGCCGTGGAGGTCATCGCCCACGGCGAACCCGTCGCACTCGACGCCCTGCTCGCCTACCTGCACGAGGGTCCGTCGGCGGCCGAGGTCACGAGCGTCGACGTTGACTGGAACGACTCGAGCGAGGTCGGGCCCGACTTCAGGGTCGTCTATTGACCTGTCGCCTATTGACCAGAGGAAACTGCTGCGTGAAGCGCTGGTTTTCGCAGATGCTCCTGCCCGGCCTGCTGGGCGCCCTGCTCCTGCTCGGAGCGGCCGGCAGCCCCTGCCCGCAGGCACAGACCGCGCGGCAGCGGCCGATCAGCGATCAGGATCTGGCCCCCCACCTGCTCTCCGACGACGTTCGCCTCGGGCTCGAGGTCGCGATGATGTTCGCCAAGTTGATCGGGGTCCAGGAGGATCCCGAGGCCCTGGCGCGCCTGAGCCGGATCGGCTACCGGATCGCGGCCGTCAGCGGCGACCACCGGAATGCCTACTCTTTCCAGATCCTGGACTTGCCCGAACCCAACGCGATGGCACTGCCGGGCGGCTTCATCTTTGTCACGCGGGGCATGCTGGAGACCGGCCTCACCGACGATGAGCTGGCCCACTTGCTCGGCCACGAGCTGGCCCATGTCCGCGAACGCCACTTCGCGCGCGCTGCGCGGCTCAACACGCTGATGTCGGTGCTGCAGACCGCCCTCACCGTCGGCCTGCTGCTCTCGGTGGACCACGGCGCCAGCACCCAGCAGGTCGAGCGTTCCGAAGACCCCGGCCTGCGACAGAACTGGTCGGTGGGCATGACCGGCGCGCAGGCCGTCTTCCAGGGCACTTCGATCTTCGGAAGCGTGGTGCGGGCACTCTTCGACCGCGGCTACAGCCGTAAGCTCGAGTTCGAAGCGGACGAGGTGGGCAACCACCTCGCCGTCGCGGCGGGATACCGTCCCGAAGGCGGCGTCAGCTTGATGGAGAAACTGCACGAGCGCAGCTACGAGGGCAATCGGTTCAGCTACTGGCGCACACATCCCTACTTCGACGACCGCGTGATCCGATCCCGCGCGCGGGCCGTTCGGCTCCAGATGCCGGAGAGCCCGCCCTCGGCCACCAGCTACCGGGAGGACCTCGCCCTGTTCTTTGCCCGGGCCGCCGGAGAAGTGCGCCACGAAGGCGCGGCCGTCTTCCTCTACGCCTGCGCCTTGCGAGCCGAACCGCGCGGGATGGCCTCGCTCAACGTGGCCCACGAGATGCTGCGCTTCAAGCGCCACCGGGAAGAACGGCGTCACCGGCTCTATCGATCCTACTATCCGATCCTGGCCCAGTACGACACGCTCCTGACCCACGCGGCCGAGCTCCGGCCCGAGTGGGACGAGTTGCCCCGGATCCGGGCCGAACGGGCCGAACTCGCGCAGGAATGGGAGCGGGTCCTCCCCGACTACCTGGAAGTGATCGAGTCGGACGCATCGACCGATGTGCTGGAGCACTTCCTGGAGAACTACCCTGACCATGCCCGCGCTCCCGCAGTGGCGCACCTGTTGGCCGAACACTACCTGCTGACCGACCGGCCCGATCACACCATCGACTTGCTCGTACCCCGGCTGGAACAGAACCGGCAAGCCCCCCTCGCGGATTCCACGGCCCGGTTGCTGGAGCGAGCCGTGAGCGAGGCGGACGACCTGGAGGCCTGTTTCGCCATGACCCGGATCGAGGCTCCGGGGCTGACTGCCCAACAGACCGAGTCGTTGCGGGCGGCCGCCGCCTCGCGCATGGATACGCTCGTCGAAGAAGAGACCGCGTTCGATAAGGCGGGCCGCTTCCTCCAGGCACATCCCGAGACGCGCTGGGCCGAGGTCCTGCGCGAACGGGTATGGACGCTGGCACGGGAAGTCTACGAGTCGGGGCGGGTGAGCGAGGGATTGCGGAGCTACCAGAAAGCGCTCGACGCCTACTTCCTGATCCTGGCGCTGGCGCCCGAGGCCCCGGTGGCCGACGAAGCCGAACGGGGCATCCAGCGGCTCAATCTCAGGGAAGAGTTCCAGGACTGAGAAGGTCGATCCAGCGCTGAGACGATGAGCGCAGCGACCTGCTGAGGGCACGAACGGAGGGCACGAACGGAGGGCACGAACCAGCCGCGTCCCCCCGCGCGGGGCGCAGTTCGCCCCTTGCGACCCGCACGACGACCCTCTTCGTTGGCAGAGCGGTTCTAGAGCAGCCCGTTCCTATCTCCGGCGGTTTCGGACCAGAAGCCGGGTGCCTTCCTGAAAGGAGACCTCCATCTTCTGTTCCTCGACCTCGCGAATGACGATCCCAATACCGAAGACCTTGTGGCTGATCACATCTCCCTCTCCATAGCTGCGCTTCATGGCATAGCTGCGCACCTTGTCGAGGTCGGCCACGGCCATCAGATCTTCCCAATTGGGAGGCGTCTTCGTGGGAGAAGGGGTCGCCGTCGCGCTTCGGGTCCTGGACTTGGGAGGTTGGGGCCGGTACAGGTGAGACCCCTTGCAAACCTTGCAGACCACCCTCTTGGGACGGTCCTTCTCCATCAGCTCGATGTGGTGCTCACGCATCTCACGGCAGCGCGTACACCAGCTGCTGATCTCTCCTCCCACTTTGAGAGAGGCTGTTCCCATGGTTTTCTCCGGGAAAGACCCTTGCGACGGATTGAACAGGCGACCGACTGAAGATGACAGCCCCAGTTGGGGAACGTGGGTTGGCCTTGGCAGCCGCCTATGGACATCCTACGGCGCTTTGAAGATGGCGTCAATGACTGGGGGGCCGAATAGCCTACGTACCCCCCATCGAGCAACTGGCCGGAGTCCAGGCAGAGGCCATCTGAGGCGGATCAGATCCCCTCGAAGGCCCTGCGGAGGTCGGCGATCACGTCCGCCTTGTCCTCCAATCCCACGTGGATCCGTACCATCTCAGGCGTAAGCCCTTGCTGTTTCATGATTTCGGGAGGAACCGACGCATGCGTCATTGATGCGGGATGCTGAATCAAGGTGTCGACCGTGCCCAAACTCACCGCCAGGGTCATCATCCGGATGCCCTGCAAGAGCTTCTTGGCGGCGTCGTAGCCTCCGGCCATGTCGAAGGCCAGGGTCGAGCCGAACCCGTCCATCTGCTTCAGAGCGACCTTGTGGCCCGGATCCTCCGGCAATCCGTGGAAGTAGACCCGGCTCACCTTCGGGTGTCCGGTGAGATACTCGGCCACCGCCAAGCCGTTCTCGTTGTGCCGCTCCATGCGCAGGCCCAGGGTGCGCACCCCCCGCAAGCTGAGGTAGGCGTCGAAGGGGCTGGGGCACGCCCCGGTGTCGGTACGAAACTTGCGAATCTTGTGCGCCAGCTCGGGCTTGGCGGTAGCGATCCCGCCCACCACGTCCCCATGCCCATTGATGAACTTGGTCGTGCTGTGCAGGGCCACGTCGGCACCCAGCTCCAGAGGGCGCTGGAAGCGCGGGGTGGCGAAGGTGCCGTCCACGACGACGAGGGCTCCCTGGGCGTGAGCCAGCTCACTGACCGCCGCAATGTCGGTGATACGGCAGGTGGGATTGGCCGGTGTCTCCAAGAAGACGACCTTCGTCTCGGGACGCAACGCCGCCTTGACCGCGTCGAGATCCGATGTATCGAGGAAGGTGCTCTGGATGCCGGAGCGGGCCATGACCTGGCCGATCAGATTCACGGACGGGCCATAGAGCGTATCTCCCGATATCACATGGTCGCCGGACTCGATGAAGCTCATGATCGAGGCATAGATGACGGCCATCCCCGAGGAGAAGGCCACCGCCTCTCCCCCACCTTCCAAGTCGGCAACCACCCGCTCGTAGGCCTCGACGGTCGGATTGCCGATGCGCGTGTAGATGTGGCCACTCTGCTTGCCGGCAAAGAGGTCCGCTCCATGGTCGGCGCTATCGAAGTAGAAGGTCGACGACTGGAAGATCGGCATTGCGTGCGCGTTGAATGGTTTGCCATGCCCCTCCCCATGCAGGGCTCGGGTCATGAATCCGCCGGAACTCGTGTCTGACATGGCAACCTCCCCATGGCTGCAAGGTGTATTGGTAAACGGCCGGCTGGCCGCCGGGTGCGTCTCTTCCCGGGCACGGTGGCCCAAAGGGAAGGAAGCAGTCTAACGCAAGACATCTGCATGGGCACGCACTAATTGAGCCGAGACCTGCCTTGGCCAGATCGCGGTGGCCACGGTCTTCGCGGGCGCACCAGACCCGAGCGGGCCGAGAATCCGGTCGCGGTGCCAGTCGCTCGACACGATTCTCCCGCCGCGCTATGCTGCTGCGCGACGAAACCCAAACGGTCCATTCTCACAGGAGGCCGGTCATGAGCCTGGCACAAGAGCTCAACGAGCGCATGAAAACCGCGATGAAGGAGAAGGACGCCCGCACGCTGTCCTGTATCCGCATGCTGAAGTCGAAGATGAAGGAATACGCGATCGCCGAGAGGATATCGGGCGATCTCTCTGACGAGCAGGTCCGCCAGATCGCCACCGGCTACGTCAAGCAGCTCAAGAAGTCGATTCCCGAGTTCGAGAAGGCCGGGCCCGAAGCTGCGGGCCGGATCGAGTCGATTCAGTTCGAGATCGACTATTTGGCCCCATTCGTCCCCACACTGCTCGACGAAGCACAGACCAGCGCAATCGTCACCGATACGATCGCCGCGATCGGCAACCCGCCGCGCAAGAAGATGGGGATGGTCATCGGGGAGGTCATGAAGAAGCACAAGGCCGAGGTCGATCCGGCGCTGGTGCGCCGCCTGGTCGATGAGATGCTTTCCGAGTAGCGCTCGTTCTGATTGGACCACCGAGCGGGATCACCGAGTGAGGGAGCACCCGTGACCGACGATCGGCCCTTGATCACCTCCGCGACCCACCCGCAAGCCGTCGCCCTGCGCAAACTGCTCAGCCGGCCGCAACGATGCCGGCGCGAGGGGGTGTTCGTCCTCGACGGCCCGCACCTGTTCGAGGAAGCGCTGCGCAGCCCCCACGAAGCGGCGTTCATCTTCGCTACGCCCAGATTCCTCGCAGATCCCTCTCGCACCACGCTGCTCGAGGGCATCCGGGCCCGTGGCTGGCGCCTTCGTCCGGTCACCGACCGCGTGCTCGCCGCTCTGGCTCCCACCGAGCATCCTCAAGGCATCGTGGGTGTCTTCAACCGCCCAACCATGGCGCGGTCGGATTCACGCGCGGGGGCGTGCTCGGGGGCGCGCTCCGATGTCCCCTCCGCGGACCGCTCCGATCCGGTCTCGGAAGCGACGTCCCAAGCCCCCGCGGCAACTGCCCTGGGGGGCTTCGTACTGGCGGGACTGCAAGACCCCGGCAACCTGGGCGCCCTGGCCCGGACCGCCTTCGCGCTCGGGTGTGAACGACTGTTCACGACCGCCGGGACCGTCGACCCCTATCACGCGCGTGCCCTGCGCGCCTCCTCCGGAGCGCTGCTGCGTATGCGGATTGACCCGGATCTATCTACCGAGGCGCTTCTCGCGGAAACGGGAGTACGGGAGGGGCGGGCGCGGCTCGCCGCGCTCGTGCCGCGGGGCGGCAGCTGGCCACCGCGGATTGGCAGCCCGACGCCGGTGCACTTGGCGCTGGGGTCCGAAGGTGCCGGTTTGGATCCCGCGCTGGAGGCCCACTGCGCGCTTCGTTGGACGATCCCGATGCGGCCCGAGACCGAATCGCTGGGCGTGGCGGCTGCAGGCGCAATCGCTCTCTACGCGGCGCTGGTCGCGGCCCAGGGCTAGTCGCGGCCCAGGGATAGACCGAAGCGCAGGGCCACGTCCTCGTGGCTGTAGCGCGCGCCGCCGAGCAAGAACAAGCGCTCCTCGCGGCGGGGCGCAAACCGGAAGGTCGCGCCCGCGAAGGGACCCAGATCGTCGTCGCCCTCATGGCGCGGCTGGTAGTGGCTGAGACCGCCCTCGAAGTCGATCGAGGAGCGCCGCGGAATCAACGGTAGATTCGCGAACACGCCCCCCTCCTTGATGGAGGATTCGCCGTCGGTACTCAGCCCCAATCCACCCATGAGCCCCACATTCAGGCTGCCGAGCCGCCGGAGACCATGGGAGAGTCCCATCACCACCGTTTGGTGGGGATCTTTGATCTCGTAGAGGGAGCTGAAGGCGCTCTGCGTGGGAAACCGGCTGGGCGGATCCTGGGCCAGCTGCACCTCGGCTTCTGAGATCCACTCGTCGAGGCGATCCAGCTGATCGTTGCGATCGTCCACCTGCGCGACGAGGTCATCGATGCGGCTCTCGGCTGCCGCAATCTTCTCCTCCCGCTCGAAGATGTCGGTGTTGTAGGCCTGGCGACGGTCCCGGTTGCGCTGGATCTCGGTTCGCAGGTCCAACACCTCGTTGGTGTACTGCTCATCCCTCTCCTGGGCATCAGCGATCGCCTGGATTTCGACGTCGATCTGCGTCTCGAGAAACTCGACGTAGCGCGCTTTGGCCTCGCGCTGTTCCCTCATGTTCTTCAGATCCTGCTCGGACCTGGCCAGATTCTGCCGCACTTCGGCGAGTTCGGCCGCGTTGTCGGCGCGGGTCTCGCGCAAGTCCCGGAACGCGTTGGCCAGCCGGGTCTCACCCGAGGAGTGGAACCAGAAGTAACCGGTGGCCACGACAAGGATCACGGCGACAATGATGTCGATGATGGGAAGGGTGAGCGAGGGGTTGTAGTTCCTCTTCGCCATGGCTACTGCCCTCCCCTCTCACGCTCGGGATTCTCGTCCCGGCGCGGATAGGCGCCTTCGCCGGTGAAGATCGCCTCCTTCCTTCGGTACTCCTCGGGGTAGCGCGTCCGGTACAGCCGGTCGGTCTTCAAGGCGATGCGCTCATCGAGCAGCACGCTGGAATCCGCCAGCGTACTCTGCCACGCCGACAAGCTGTCGAGCGCCGCCGAACGACGCTGGTAGGTCACCGACAGCCGATCCAGGTCATTGGCGATCTCTTCGGCGATCGTGCGCAACGAGTCGACCTGCCGTTCCGTGCGGGGAAGGGTCTCGTCGTAAACGCCGCGCAGGGTGAGCAGGCTGTCGTAGATGGCCTGGTAGTAGTTGATCTGGGGCGTGTGCAGCGTGTCGATCTCGGCGCTGACTTCCTGTTCCCGGCTCTGGATGGCGCTGACTTCGGCGCGGATGGCGTCCTGCTCATCCAGCAACGCCTTGCGCTCGAGACTCTGGGTGTTCTTGATGTCTTCCAGGTCGGGACGCACATAGGCCTGGTGCGCGCACATGATGCCGACGAAGGGCACCAGCAGGTACCAGAACCGACTGAAGATCAATCGCGCCGTGCGATTGCGGTCTTCGAACTGCTCGCCCTTACGCACCCAGCGACCGCCGAAGCGTTTTCCTTCGCCGTTACTCGCGGCCATGTTCATCCCCCGATCCGGCTGTGCCGTCCCGAAAGGGACCCGCACGCTAAAGAGAATGGGGAGAACGGTCTACCGCCCTCCCCATTCTTCATGAACTTGGTAGGGCTACGGGGATTCGAACCCCGGTTTGATGGCTGAGAACCATCTGTCCTAACCCCTAGACGATAGCCCCACACAAACTAAGAGCCTGGGATGGGCCGCATATTACCGAGATACACGACTCCATGCAAGTCCTGATTCGACCACCTGCGCTGCGAGCGTCCTGTCCGCGGCGTCCCTGGGCTCGTTCCCATCCTTGCGTGGCTGGGGTGCAGGGATTCGAACCCCGATACCGTGATCCAGAGTCACGTGTCCTGCCATTGGACGACACCCCAGCAACAAGTTACGCAAGTCTAGCGAAATGCCCCTGGGGCATCAACCTAGAAATTCGCCCGGCCCGACGAGTCCTTTTCCCCAAGCTGAAAGCACTTAGCGCACCAGCAAGACACGTGTGTTCTCCGCGCGGACTCCGGACTCCAGACGAATCAGGTATAGTCCAGTCGGGAGCAAATGGCCACCGTTGTCTCGCCCATCCCACTCGACCGTATGCGTCCCCGCCGATGCCTCTCCATCGATCAGCGTGCGCAACGCCCGGCCCTGCAGGTCCACCACCTTGAGCCGCACGGGCGTATCGGCACTGGCGGCACCCGGTAGCGAGAACTGGATCGTGCCGGGACGACCTCCCACGAGAGGATTCGGGGCCACTCGCCCGAGCGCCAGCCGCGAGACCGGCCCGGAGCCGACCTCGAGCGTGAAGCGCGAGCCGGTCTCTTCCTCTCCGCCCAGGCTCACCGGGCGGATTTCGTACCGGTAGACGCCCGGGCCCGGCACCGGATCCTCGAAGCGGTAGGCATGGCTGCCCTCACCCGAGATGCCCAGCACCGAACCGATGAGCTCGTAGTCCGGGCCCGCCGGACCACTGCGATAAACATGAAACCGCGCCACCGGCTCTCCGCTACGCCACGAGATCGTCACCCGCCCGTCGGGGGCCACCGTCGCTTGTTCGATGTACAGCGCCACCGGCACCGCCGCCGAGCTCGTCCAGAGGCCCGAGCTCACGCTGTCGCGCCGGCGCATGGGCCACGGGTTGTGATCGGGATCGAAGACGACCCCCTCCATGTGAAAGACACCCAGGTTCTGCACCGACTCGGCCTGCACGACCAGGTTCTGATAGCCGTCGTCATCGACATCCCACGCCGCCAGGGACTTGATATCCATCTTGCCGGTGAACTGGATCGGGTATCCGCGCGCGACCTGACCCTGGTGGGTGTAGGCGTGCACGTGGTTCTTGCTGTCGCCGAAGATGATCTCCGGCCGCGGATCTTGATCGACGTTCGCGAGGATGCAGGAACCGTAGCGCAACTCGGGGTCGATCGGCAGCTGCACCGGGAACGGGGACACGGGCCGACCGTCGATCGCATGGTAGACACACAGCCGCCCGTCGGCCTCGATGTAGGCCACATCGAGCTGCCCGTCCGCGTTGATGTCGCCCAAGACGGGCTCCGGATGAATGTCCCAGCTCGTGGTGGTCGGGAAGGGAACCGAGTGGTCCTTCTGCCACAGCTTCGTGCCGTCCCTACCGACGCAGAAGAGCGCGTTCCTCGTGAGTACGAAGATCTCATCGCCCGGCACGGCATCCACATTCGCCAGCGTGGCCGGCGAACGACACCCGCCCGGGTATCCCAGCGTGGCGAAGTCGATTCCGCCTTCGAAGTTCGGCACGGCGATGCCCGAACGCCCCTCGACCGCAAACAGGCGGCCCTCACGCGTCCCGATCACGATGTCACGGAATCCGTCCCCGTCCACATCGCCAACCGCTGGGGCATGATAGGTGTAGCGTGCGCCCAGATCCACGATCTTGCCGTCGGTGCCCGGCTTGTAGGGCGCACCGTCATGGCTCAGCACATAGATCCCTTCGCGGCCGCCCGCTCCGCCGATGAAGATGACCTCCAGCTTGCCGTTGTTGTCGAGATCGGCGAGCGCGGGAGAGTTCCAGGCAAAGGTCGCCGGGTACTTGAAGGCCCACTTGGGCTCATCACCGTAGAGGTTCCAGCAGTAGACCGTGCTGTCGGCGCTGGAGATCGCGACGACGTCCATCTCCCCGTCGTTCTCCAGGTCGCCGGCGGCGGGCTTGCCATAGAAGTTGGCCCCGCTGTCCGAGAACGGTCCGGCGGTGCTGGCGACGCCGTCGCCGTCAACCATCTCGATGCCATTGCCATGGTAGACATAGAGGCCATCCCCGGGAAACACGATCTCACGCAGCGCCCGATTCCCATAGATCGTCGACACATTGTCGAGCTCGCAGATCAGCGGCGAGCCGCGATAGCCCTCGTTGAAGAAATTCGGCCACCCGGCGGCCATGCCCGGGGAGGTATAGGATTCGACCACATCGGAGGGCAATCCAAGATTGCCCCCTTCGTCAACCGTGCGAATCGTGTAGCGATACTGGGCCAGATGAGCCAGACCCTCGTCGGTCATGCGGCGGTGGTCCCCTAGGATCCCCCCATGGATCACCTGGAACTCGCTCGACCCCTCGTCGGCGCGGTAGACCCGGTAGCCGGAGAGCGCCTCGCCGGCGCCGCCTTCGCTCCACCCGAGGACCATGCCGTCGGGCAACCCGATCGTTCCCAGGGAGTCGGGTGGGGTCGGGAAGCTGAGATCCACTGGCCGCTGGTGCAACGGTTCCCCCGGCGACACGATGATGTCGTAGAGGCTGAAGGTCATCATCCCCAGATTGGCGTCGGTCACCGAGAGCTCGTAGGGTCCCAGCAGCGCGGTTTCGCCCGGGGCGATGTCCTCCGGGTAGAGCGTGGAGTTCGACACGTAGACGTAGGTGTTTTCGCCGATCAAGAGGGCCTTCAAGTTGCTGGCGGTCCCCTTGCCCACATTCTGAACGCCGATCAACACCTCGCGCTCGCTCCCGCTTGAGACGGGCCACTCGTTGACCGCCATGACGAAGCGTGGTCGAAACACGCTGAACTCGATCCTGCTCGTGAAGTTGCCTTCCGCACTTCCGAGCTGCAGATCCAGCGGAACGACAATGCGGTCACCGTCACCGAAAAGCTCCTCGGGCGGGTTGGTGGCCACCTGAACCACCAGTTCCGACGTGCTCGTCACCGCCTGGTCCGGTCCCATCGTTCCCGGCGACCAGGTACCGCTCAGGATCTCGATGACCCCATCGGGCGTCTCCGCCGTCTCGCTCAATGTGACCTGAACGCCATGGGCATCGGCGTCGCCATCATTCGAGAGCGTCAGGACCAGCGCAACCGTCTCGTCGCGGTCGATCGCGCCGTCGCCGTTGCCGTCGCTGCCAAAATCGCCGTTGTCGACAATGCTCATCTCACCGAGGACCAAGGCCGGCCCGCTCGGTGCGGTGACGGTGCCACCATCGATGATCGGACGGTGCCTCGGCGAGATCACGGTGACCTGGAACTCGCCTTCGGTCGCCGCCCAGAAAGGCAGGTCGGCGACGCCATCGGCTTCGGTCTGAGCTACCGAGTAGACCTCTCCTTCCTTCCAGACGCAGACCTTCGCGCCCTCGACCGGTGCGCCGTCACTGACGGTGACCGTCAGGGTGCCCGCGCCCATCTGCGGGGCGGTATCGAAGGAGGCGGTCATATCGCCCGGCGTCCCCGGCCAGATGATCATGCCCGGATCACCCAGCAACGTGAGCGCGTAGAGCAAGAAACGCCGGGTGCTCTCGGTGTTGATACTGGCGCCGGTCAATGCGTTCGCGGCCGAGGACCCGAAGTAGCCGTCGCCGATGGTGCCGCTCGGGGTCTCGAGCACGAAGCGGTAGAAATCCTCAGAGAACGCCCGTGCCGTGGTCGGGAAGTCGACGTTCGTGCACCCGATATAGGCGATCACGCCGTGACCCGGCATCATCAAGAAGTGCTCACCAAAGCTATCGTAATCGATCGCGGCCGAATTGCAGTTCGTGCCGTAGACCCAGTAGAAGTGCCCGGCCCCGCCGGCGTTCCCGTTCGTGATCCGGGCCAGATCCGAGATCAGGAGACGGCCGTCACCGATCGCCCAGCGATCGCGGTCACCGTGGCCGATGTGATGGACGCAACCGTAGCCACCCGACATCGCCTCGATCGTCGTCTCGTAGTTCTGGGGGCCCATCGTTGGGGCGGCGTCCGGCCGCTCCACCTCCCAGTGGTAGTCGCGCTCCAGAAGGTAGTGCAGCTCGAAGGGCGATTGCAGTTCATTGTTCAGCACGTTTTCAAGGCGCCAAACGTCATCGGCGCCGTCGTAGTTGGCGCACACCAGGGTTTCGTAGGATTGCCCGGAGGCGTTCGTCTCCCGGTACATGCGACAATCGTCCTCGTTGCACTCCAAACCCGAGCCGCAATCGGGTTGCCCGTTGTTGCCGTGTACTTCCCAGCGTTTGTGGAAGAGCACCTCTCCCAAGAAGAGTATCTTGTCCAAGTACCCGTCGGTCGTCGGCGAATTGGGCGCGTTGCCGACATAGATGAAGTACTTCTCCAGGAATGCCGTGACGTCCTCGGTGCTCTTGGCGCTCACGCGCCCCACTTGAACCTCGGGCACGAAATCGACGTCGTCTCCGATGTTGTCGTAACGTGTCGACTCACCGTAGATCCCGTCCTGATCGGCATCCCAGGTGCCGTCCAGGCAGGCGAAGTAGTAATCGGTAGCCACATCGGTTCCCAGTGGCGAGCCGGTGTTGTACGACCAGCTTCGGGCATACCGGGTGGGCACCAGCGTCACATCCCCGCCGAAGAGCACCCATTTCAGTCCCCAGTTCACGTAGCCGTCACGGATGAAGTGCCGCATCCGCTCGGCCAGATCGGACCCGGCCGGGTAATGCTCGTTGATCCAATCGGTGTCGACGACCAGCGCCGGGATGCCAGTGGCCGTCTTCCAGTCGGCCAGGCGTTGCCATTCCTGCTTCATGGCCTCGTCGGGAGGCGAGATGATCACATACTGCACCGGGCTGCCCTCGACCGAGGGAATCGACTCGGGCAAGAAACCGTGCTCGGCCATCAGTAGCCGGCCGCGTCCGCCACCGTCACCCGGCGCCGTGAGGCGCAGCGTGCGCTCTCGTTGCAGCCGGTCTTCCACCGCTTGCTCGAGTTCGGTGCGGAGGGTGAGTCGCACATGCTTCAGCCAGCGGAGCTGGCGTCCCTGCGCGGTTGCCTGCAACGGTGTGACTCGGACGATCCCGACGCGCTCATTCCCCGACAACGTCACCGTGCCGACGACCTCCGCCCCCACGGCGGGATAGAATGTGTCGGCCGGATAGTACGCCTCGAGAGCCTCATGGGTCGGGGGGACCAGGTCGAGCGAACTCATCTCGCCAGCGTAGGGCTTGACGGGGCGGCGCAGCTCGATCAACTCCTCTGCGAGCACCTCGAGCGACACATCGGTCAAGACCTCTCCCGCTTCGATAGGAATACGCAGGCGGATCGAGGGCACGGCCGGAGCGCCCAGCGGCACTTCCGGCAGGGCGCTGCCCAGGGTGACCACGGTCCACTGGTCATCGGGGGTTCTCGCGAGCTCCGGTTCCTCAACGGTGAGTTCGCGCGTCGCCGTTCCGGCACCGGCCGTGGTCAGTGCCCCGACGGTGAAGACCGTCCCGAGCACAACGATGAAAGGCCACGCCAGGCGGCCCACGAGGGGAAGACTCTTGCCGTTCATCGGAAACCTCCTACCACAGCCCTCAAGAACTCCTGCAGGACCGTTGCCAGTCTTGAACGGTGTCAGGGAAGCGTTTCAAGGTAACGCTTCTGACCACCCCATCGGTCATAAGTTCCAGGATGCATAGGCATTTCTGGCAATGGGACCGCCGCTCAATTGCACCTGGAAATGCTACCAGAGCGTGACCGACCGGTCAACGTAACCAGGCCGCTGAGGCGCGGAAACCTGCGCCAGATCTAGCTTTTTTTGCCTCACCCCGCTTTTTTCCTTGCTACGTTTTTGAGGCGCTGCTATTCAGAGCACGGTTCAAACAGACCCAAAGCCCGAGATTCCAAAGGACTGCAAGGAGGGGAGCCACCATGACGAAGACCGAACTCGTCAACACATTGGCCAAGGAAGCCGATCTTGAGAAGAAACAAGCCAAGGCCGCGCTCGAGGCCCTGACATCCATCGTGAGCAAGGAGATCAAGAAGGGTGGCGAGGTGCCTCTCACGGGCCTCGGGAAGTTCAAGGTCCAGAAGCGGAAGGCTCGTTGGGGCCGCAATCCGCAGACGGGCGAGAAGATCCGCATCGCCGCCAAGAAGGTTGTGAAGTTCACCGTGGCCAAGGCCCTGAAGGACCTGATCACGCCCGCCGGCAAGGGCAAGAAGAAGGTCACGAAGAAGAAGCGCTAGATTCACAGATCATCCAGGAAGCCTCACGGCTTCCTTAGGCTTTGGGCGCACGTTCCAGAAGGGGGCAAGGACTCATCGGTCCTTGCCCCCGCTTCATTTGTGCCGTACTCCGCGGATCGGCAGCCAGAATCAATACTCCTGGATCAACTCCTCGGTGTTGATCGTAGCCTTGCCGGTGGCCAGCTGCTTCTGGAGAATCTTGTAGTACGGGAGCGGCACCGAGAAGATCAGGCTGTCCGCGCACTGGGGACACTGAACCTCGAAGATGTGGCCCCAGTGATAGCAATTGATCCGCGCCTCGATCTCCTCGGGCGTCTTGGCCGACCGCTTTGCCAGGATCTCTCTGCACTCCTCGGTCGCCACCTCGCTCATGCCCATGCGCTGGTCGCGATAGCGATAGCCCAAGTTGCCGCAGTGCGGACACACCATGCGCTGCAGGATCCAGTCTTCCTGCGCGATCCGGCACATATACTTCTCCCCGGCGTCACGGTGCACCTGCTGGTAGAGCTGCGCCAGGTCCCAGGCGTGTCGCAGGAAGCCGTCACGAACACCAGCGGGATCCGGGATCTCGGGCATGGTCAGCAGCGTCTCGGCCTGCGCGTAGTAGATGTTCAGCATCCGCTGATGGTGAAAGCCCAGGAACCGGCCCGGCGGCACCGGCACCTCGCTGTAGACGATCTCGATGGCCTGGCGGCCATCGCCCAACAGTTCGTCCGGGTAGAGTTCCACATACTGGGAGAGCACGTCGTGGAGGCGGGTCGCCAGCGTGTCGGCGATGCCGTCGGTGACCAGGATGCCGCGGGGGTCGGTGAGCGGGAAGTGCCGCGTGACCACCGTGTCGGCGAAGCCCTCGGCCCAGTCGAGCAAATCGCCCACTCCCTCATAGAGCGGCTCGCGCACGAAGCCGGTCTCGGCCAACGCATCCACCCGCTTGTCGATTTCCTGGGTCGCTTCCTCGACCAGGAACTGCCCATGCGGCAGATGGTCTCCCGGATCAATTGCCCCCGTCGTCCGAATCATCCCCAGCATCGCCATGGCCATCAGCCCAAGACCGGCCATCGCGCGCAGGGTCCCCCGCTGCTTCAGCATTATCCTTCCCCCGTTTCTCATGCCTGGGACGGGCTCGGCCCCCTCTTGGGCCCGTCCGTGTCTCTATCCAGAACGACAACGGCCGCCGCATGTTCCCTAGTATGGGTCAAGGACAGGTGAACCGCCACCACCCCGCGGGCGTGAGCGAGGGCCGCTGCGGCGCCCCGCAGGCGCAGCTCGGGCCGGCCGCTCTTGGTGGAAACGACCTCCAGACTATGCCAGGAGACCGCCTCCCCAATACCGGTCCCCAGCGCCTTGGCAGCCGCTTCCTTGGCCGCAAAGCGCGACGCCAGATAGCGCGCACGATCCCCCCGCGCCGCCGCGCGCTCAGCGCACGTCAGAATCCGTCGCTCGAAGCGGTCGCCGCGTCGCATTAGCGCGTGCCGGAAGCGATCAATCTCCGCCAAGTCCAAGCCGAGCCCGACGATCACCTGCCGAATCCTCCTCCACACCGTCCCGCATGGTCCCGCATGATCCCGCATGATCCCGCATGGGGATGAACAAGCGCACCCGGGGAACGCGGGTTGGGTTTCCCCGAAGCTTGCCTTTCACAACGCGGCGGGTATTGTAGCAGATCAGGGAAGCCGGTGTGATCGAAGAACATCGAGAGCTGAGGGCGCGGAGGGGAGGACGAATCGCAGCGTTTCTATACTGGGGGACCGGGGCGATCGGGGCCATCTTCTTGGTCCTGCTCCTCCACAGCGCCGTGATCGAGCGCGAGCGCCGGGCCGCCCTCGTCTCCGCACTCCTGCTGCTCACGCTGGTGGGCTCGTGGGCGCTGGGCTCGGAGATGACGTGGTTTCGCCATGTGGCCATCGCGGGGTTCTGGGGAGCCGCGCTCGCCTTTTTCCTGCCCCTCTCCCGTCCGGCGCCGATCCGCATCGGGCCTCCCGCCGCGGGCGAAGCCGGCCGCGTCGACGAGCGTGACATCATCTTCGCCCGCGAGGAATATGAGCCGGGCAGCGAAGCTTTTCGTACCTACTACGCACGGCATCCGGAGAAGAAGGCCGTCGATGATCGCCTCCGCCGCCTGCCGGCCCTCTTGGAATCGGGTGGCCTCTACTACGATCCCACCCTCGCCCGGCGCATCCGCGGCGAGTTCGACCGCCTGGAATCCTTGACGCGCGATGTGGATGGTCCCGTCAAGACGGTCCCGAACCGTTCGGGTGGGGCCGGCGTGGGCGCCAGCACCAACGTCGGCACGAACGCCGGCACCGGCCCCAGCACCGACCCGGGCACCGAGACCGGCACCGACCCCAACACCGACTTGAAGGCAGCCACCGGCTGGGTCAAGCGCCGCGTTCTCGAACTCGGGGCCGATGAGGTCGGCGTCGCGAAGCTCGACCCGCGGTACGTCTATTCCCACGTAGGCCGGGGACCCGAGCCCTGGGGCCAACCCATCGAACCCACCCATCCGTACGCGATCGTCTTCACGCTGGAAATGAGGGCCGAAGCGGTCGCGGCCGCTCCGCGGCTGCCGATCACGAAGGAGACCTCGCGGAACTACCTCCGGGCCGCGGAAATCTCGATCCGCGTGGCCGGCGAAATCCGCCAGCGCGGATACGAAGCCCGTGCGCACATCGCCGGCAGCAACTATCAGGTGATGGCGCCCCCGCTCGCCCACGCTGCCGGTCTGGGAGAACTCGGCCGCCTGGGCTACGTGATCTCCCGGCGGTTCGGCCCGCGGATTCGCCTGGGCGTGGTGACGACCAACCTACCGCTCGTGTCCGATGATCCGGTCGTCTTCGGCGTCCAAGACTTCTGCGCCGTGTGCCGCAAGTGCGCCCTCGCCTGCCCGTCGGGCTCGATCCCCGCCGGCGAGAAGTCGGTCGTCAGGGGCATCGAGAAGTGGCCGCTGGAAGTCGAGAGCTGCCTGCACTACTGGCGCGTCGCCGGGAGCGACTGTGGGCTCTGCATGCGGGTGTGTCCCTACAGTCATCCACCCACCCTCGTGCACAATCTGGTCCGCTGGGCGCTGCCGCGCTCGGCCGTGGCCCGTCGCGTGTCCGCCTGGGGCGACGATTGGCTCTACGGTTCCCGCAGCCGCCGGTAGAGCCGGTAGGCATGGCTGCGCGAGATCCCCAAGATCCGCGCCGCCCCGGCCACACTCCCCCCAGCCTGGGTGAGCGCGCTGACCAGCCGCTCCCGCGGCCACCGCGGCCGGGTGCTTCCGTAGGCACCGGGCAAGAGTGCGGGCAAGAGCGCTTCGCCTTGAGGCCTCGCGGACGAGGAGGAAGCGATGCCGCCGGAGGTCGACGAGGAGGCTGTGCCTTCGGGCGTCGACGAGGAGGTTGTGCCTTCGGGCGTCGCGAATGGCAAGATCCCGGCCCCCGACGGCACCTCCGGCCCGGCAGCCTGGGACTCGATGTGATCGACGGCCGCCGCGACGCCGTGTTGGTCATAGAAGAGGTGAGCGCGTTCGACCAGCTGGCGCAACTCACGCACATTCCCCGGCCACGCCCGCTTGCTGAGGTTCGCCAGAGTCGCGCGTGAGAACACTGCGGCCAAACCGGCTCGGTCTCCGCCCGCGCGGCACCAACACATCTCGGCCAACAGCTGCAGATCCAGCTGCCGGCGACGTAACGGGGGCAGCTCGACGACCAGCGCCGCGAGCCGCGCGTAGAGATCCCGGCGAAAGCGGCCCTCCTCCTGCATGCCATGCAGGTCCCGGCAGGTAGCCGCAATCACCCGCGTCTCGACACGGTGGCTGTGCTCGCAGCCCAGCGGCCGCACTTCCCCGCTGTCCAAGAAACGGAGCAAGTACCCCTGCGCATGGGCGTCGAGGTCGGCCACCTCGTCGAGGAACAGCGTACCGTTGCGCGCCACCTCCACCAGTCCCGTCCGCGCCTCGGTCGCCCCGGTATAGGCGCCGCGGCGCGCACCGAAGAGCTCGGCCAGAAAGAGTTCCCGCTGCGCGGCCGCGCAGTTGACCGGCACCAAGGCCCCCGTGCAACCGCTCAGGGCGTGGAGGCCCTGAGCGATCAGGTCCTTGCCGCTGCCGGTCTCCCCCAGGATCAGGGCCGGCAATCTGCCCCGCGCGTAGGTCTCGGCCAAGCGCAGACTGGTGATGACCTCAGGTGTCCGGGTACGTATCCCCAGCTCGCTCCACACCGGCTGCAGCGCCACTTCCGGCGGCGGCTCGCACGTATCGTCTGGGTGCGGGAAGACAGCCGCCGGGGTGGGTCCCGTCCCGGCGATCTGCTCCCGCACCCGTGGGTTTCGTTCACGTGTCGCGCCCTCTCCCGTAGGTCCCAGGAGGGGGTGCGCGAGCCAGAAACGCAGTGGCCCCGACACATCCTCTCCATCCCATCCCCGCGCTGTGCTATGCGAACGATCCCCCGCATCCTTTTCCAGACAGGTCAACCACGCCTTCGTACAGGCACTTTCGATGCGCTCACCCATCTGGCCATAGAGTCGCTGGGCGCGCTCGAATGCGCGCCGCGCCTCCCGCCGCTGCCGGCGGCGGACGTAGGCCGTACCGATGAGGCGCCATCCCTGAGCGCACTCCCAGGTCAGATCGTGCCGGCGCCCGTGCCGCACGGCGCGGCGCGCCGCGCGCAGGGCCTCCTCGACCTGATCCCGGCCGAGCGCGAGCAGGGCCGTCTTCAACTCGAGCTCGCAGTCCACGTCGCCCCCGCGCGGCAGGCGGGCCGCCGCGCGCCGGGCCAGACTCAGCGCCGTTTCAGCGCGATCGGGCCGGCCCATCAAGACATGGGTCTCGACCAAGTACTCGAGCGCCAGCAGCCTTTCGCGGTGCAGCTGCAGGCGCCGCGCCGAGAGCCACACCCGCACCAGATGGCGGCGCGCCTCCGCCAGCCGACCCGCCCGAACACTCAGCCAGCCCAGGCCCAACTCGGCACGCACACCGGTGTGCGCCCGGTCCTCGCGGTGAGCGCCTTCGATCACCTCTCGGAAGAGTCGCCGCGCGTCGGCGTGCAGCCCGAGCAGACCCAGACACCACGCCCGGTTGAGGCGCACGGTGAGCTGCCCGGACAAGACACCGGCCCGCCAGTAGGCTTGCTCGGCGCTCGCGTACAGCGCGTTGGCTTCGCCCAGCGCCCCGCGTTGGCGCGCCAGAATCGCCAGCAATGCGTAGCCGTCGCCGCGGTAACTGTCCGAGCCCATGGTCTTGGCACGATCCACGGCACGCAGGCCCCACTGCTCCGCCTTCGCCCCGCGCCCGGCCATCACCTCGAGACGTCCGCGCAGCAGGGCCGCGCGAACGCGAACGGACGCATCCCCATCGGCCAAGGCTTCGACCTGCTCCAGTTTTTGCTGCGCCTCCCGGGCCTTTCCGGCGTGCATGCTGGCATGAGCGATGATGAGAAGGACCAGGGAACGAAGGCGCGGTTCTTCGGTGAGCGTTTCAGCCTGGTCGCGCAGATAGGCGGCACCCCCGTGGAGCAAGTCGTGACGGCCGATCCGCACGGCCGCCGAAAGCAGCAGCGCGACCGCCTCGGTCGTCGCCGCCGGCGCTGCAATCGTCGCGGCCGGCGCCGAGGTCGCAGGGTGAGGAGGCCAAGAGTCGGCGAAATGTGGCCAGAGGAGATCGAACGCACGCTGCCAGGCGGATGCGTCCAAGTACGGCGCCACCTCCCGGCACAGCGCGGCGTGGTCACCGGCCTCGGTGCTGGGCAGGGCACGGGTACCGCCCGCGTCGAGCTGCGGGGCACGGGTACCGCCCGCGTCGAGCTGCGGGGCATTGGCACCGGCCGCGGCCTGCTGCGGGGCGCCGGCGTCGGCCGCGCCGAGCTGCGGGCCGCCGACCCCTCGCTGGAATGTGGCAACCTTCTTGTTCATCCGATTCCCTGTGTCCGGACACACTCCGGCACACGGAACACGGGGTCCCCCAGCGAGGATACGTGTCCGCGCAGCCGCTAACGTTGCGGGTCCAGGAAATCGATGCGGTAGGAAATGGTCGGGCGCCTACTCGGGAAACTCTTCGCCAAGCGCCTCGGCATGAACGCAGTTGCTCTTTTCAGGAAACTCCTCCCCCAGAGCCTCCTGATGAGGCGAACCGCCGGTTCCCTCGGGGAATTCCTCGCCCAGAGCCGCGCACCAGCTCCAGAAAACGACTGGCGGCGCACCGCGTACGAGCGCGATACCCACCTGCCACGCGGCTAGTTCAGGAAACTCCTCCCCGAGCGCGTCGAATATGGACCCACGGTCCACCATTCGGCTCTCGGCAAAAGCATCTGCAGAGAAAGCGGTGGATGCCAAGAGGCTGAGAAGGGCCAGAACCGGCCAGAACGTAGCAGTACGAGGAAACCTCATGACGCGCCTCCCTGCGCGGTTGTCGATACGCGTCCACTAGCCATCCTGGCGGTGGATCGCGGAACCGACCTATCGCGGAACCGGCCTAAAGGTAGGCCGTGCAGGGAGTAGATGTCAACTGGAGAATCTCAGCCAGAGCGAAGGGCTCGGAGGGGAAGCCGATCAAACCGCTGCGCGATAACATCCTTCTATGTCAATACGATTTCATTCACTAGAAGATCAGATCCCCTTTGCGATATACACTGTAAACCATACGGCGCACCGAAGCGTGACGAATCGCCAGGGGAATCGGGGGGCAGCAGCCTCGAGAGCACCGGTGAAGACCGTGGACAATCATCGCCCGGCAGCCCTCGAAAACCGTGGGCAGTCGACCGGGATGATCATCGACGGACGAGTGCGGAGATCCGGGCCAGGCGGCGTGGAGAGTCATAGACGCGCGGCACGCGGCGCGGTCACGCGTGGTCAGGCACGGTAAGGCGCGGTCACGTGTGGTCACGCCTAGGCAAACGTGCGTGTGGGCGGAGAGCTTCACTCCGAACCCTCCGCCCCGTGTCACGCAACGAGTCGCCCCTGCCCCCTGCTCCATTCCGAGAATCCATTCCGAGAGTCCGAAGGGGTCCGCGCCAAGCGCGGAACTCTCGGAAGGTGCGAAGCCGGGGCCGGTCCTGCTAGGCTCGGCGAACGCCCTCCGCCAGCCTGAGCACGACGAGGGCCCCGGTCAATGCTTGCCGTATGTGCTCGATCTCATCGACCTCGAGCTTCAGAAGAGTCTCACTCGGCAGCGCGCAGAAAGACGCGGCCACATCCGTGAGATTGCGGCACACGCCCCCCGTGTGCTGCTCCGGTGTGAGGGGCATTGTAAGATCCAGTCTCGCACACCGCTGGTCCTGTTTCGCACACCGCTGGTCCTTCTCTACTGCTGCCGCCGCTTCGAGTAGTGCTCTCATCGGGAAGTCCTCCACACATCTGGGTGTTGCTGATGGATGTTGCTGGTCTCGGTTCCCGCAGTACCGGGCCGCCCCGCCCGTGGAAGAGCCGGTCCTGCGGCGGGCGGCCGCTTCCGCGCTTGCTCGCCCGTCCTTGGAGGTAGTTCGCAGGATCCGTGCCGTGGGTGTGCTTGCACGAGAGCTCCCGGAAGAGTACCCGGAAGAGGCCCCGGGAGAACGAGACCGGTTTCAGCGGATCTCGCCCCGGCATCGCCGGTCGGTGGAGGAAGCCGGCCGTGCCACGCCGTTGGGCCGGCCCATGCAATGGCCAACGGGCAGAGACGTTGGCGCTGCCGAGAGAGACGTCTGCTTACCCAATCGGTGACGCCAACCAGCGTTGGCTCGCCCCTCACCCGGCTGGGTTGCCACCGTCTTCGCGAGACGCTATCGACCCGGGGAACCGGCCACCAAGCCTGTCTCGGTCCGTCTCATCTGTCTCGCGATGTCTCACTCTGTCTCATGCTGTCTCACGCCGTCTCACGCGATCGCAGGAAGCCTGGTCCAGGCCGCCGTGCAGGCTCACGCGGCCTCAGGCCGCCTCGTGCAGCGCGGCGTGCAGCTCCACGGTGGACGCGGCCGCTCGCAGGGTGGGCGCGCGGCCGCTCGCAGAAGAACAAATCTCTTTCCGCGCTCTACTCGTAGGGCTCCGCCGGTGGGCCGCCCATTCCCGGTCCGAGCAGGACGGCATTGAGGAACGCGCGTTCCGCCGATTTCCATACCCCGCGGTGGCACGGGGTGGCAACAAAGAGAATGACCTGTCCCTTCCCCACGCCCTCGCGGGTCAGGTAGGCGGTCTGCGCCCAGCGCTGCCGGCCCTCCGGCCACAGCAGCCCGCTGAGCCGCAAGCTGTCCTCGGTCGCGAAGGATGCCGCCACAGTTCGGGGATCGGTCGCGACCAAGGCGTAGTCGGTTCTCACCTGCGCCGCCATCCATTCCGCCACAATCGCTTCGGTGCGCGTCACCGGGCCGACGGCGCACCCGGCCGTCAACCACGCCTCGGGATCAAGCTCCACGCGAAGGATGCAGCCACGAGGATGGAAACGGCGCATGCGCTCATCCTCGACCGCCAACGCCTCGGCCTGGCGCCCCACACCCCACGGCCAAAGCGGTTCTGGCCGGACCAGGCCGTCGTAGCCGCCCGGTAGCCGCCCATCCATCACACCCGGGGTCTTGGCCCAGTCGAGCTCGGCCAGGGCGAAATCGTCCTCGTTCAGCGTGCCGGGGGCCGGCGCGCGACGCAGGACACCGGCTTCACCCGGTTCGATCCCGGCCCGTTCGAGTGCCGCCTTCGTCCGGCTGGCGATTCGGGAGAGAGCATCGCGCCGCAGGCGTACGCTCCCCAGACCGCTGCTCGAATCGGCGGCATACGCCGCACCGTCGCCGCAGGCCACCAGCGTGCCGCCATCGCGGATCCAGTCGCGGAGCTTCGACTCACCAGCCGGGCCCAAGGCCGCCTTCAGCCCCGCCGGCCCGCCCCAGTAATCGGGCATGACCAGCACGTCGTAGCGCGCCAGGCTCACCTCTCCGAGTGCATCGACCGCCAGGGGGGTGAAGGGAACCCCGGCGCGCACATCCAACACCCACGCGATCGCGCCGTACTCGCTCCACGACACGTTCCCGGCCGCCAGAACCGCGATCTTCGGCTCGGTCAACGGGCGGAAGTCATGGCCGCCCAGATCGGGACCCGCTTCGGTAAGGGCCGTCGGCACACCGCGGATGGTCACGCCGGTTTCCTGCGCGATCTCGGCCAGAATCGCCTCGACCGTGCGCTGCTCCGTCGCGCCCTCGTAGCCCAGGCCCTGGGCCACGCCATTACGCAATCCCGGGGCCGTACCATTGCTCGGTCCCTGGGCCGCACGCTTGATGAGCAAGCTTCCGCGCGGATAGGCCCGCCCCCCGTGCGTGAAAGGCTCCCGAGCGCCGTGAACCTTCAGACCCGCTTCCCACAGCCGCACCAGCGTCCACAGAACCCGGTCGTCGGCACCGTCGATCAGGTAGCCAAGGCAAGCCCCACGGTCCTCCCGCGACCGGCAGGCGTCTTCCAGCAAGCGGCCGGTCTCGCCGGGCAGACCATGCCCCTGGCCGGACAGGTCACTCGTCTCGCCGGGCAGACCATGCCCCTGGCCGGGTGAGCCGTCGAACGCCGCCCCCAGGGGCCGCAGCTCGACCTGTGGCGCTTGCGTGATCTCATAGGCCGGCAATCCGCTCGCGATCGCGAGCGTCCAGCTCGTCACGTCGTAGAAGCGCGAGCGGCCCTTCTTCTCGAGTTCACGGCGCTGGCTACGCAGGAAGTCTTCCTCCATGGCCGGATCGAAGGCGAGCACTACCTCCGCGAGCGCCCCGTGCGGCTGGCCCAGCGGTACGACCAGGGCACCGGGCGGCAGGAGCACGGTCTGGCGCTCATCGGTCCAGAAGGGCTTCGCCTGCGTCGTCCGCATCTCCTCAGTCGTGACATAGATCTCCACGCCCTGCCGGCTCAGCGCCCGCGCCAGGGAAGCGGCGCGGCCCGGTTGTCCCGAGGTGTCGAAGAGGTAGGCCCCTTTCCTGTTGGTGTTCGACTCGATCTGCTCGCGGTACGCGCGCAGGAGTTCAAGTCGTTTGCGAGCTGCGGTCTCCAAGTTGGCCCAGTAACTAACGTACTGATGCTCGACGGTGTCGCGGTAGGTCATCAGCGTGCCGTCGCGTCGCGCCACCCGAGAGCCGCGCGCGCTGGCCTGCTCGTAGAGGATCCCGATCGCGCCGATTCCCGCGCTCCAGGAGCTCGCAAACCCGGGGAACCACTCCTCGTGCCAATCACCGACGTAGTAGTCCCATCGGCGCTGGTCGAACGCGGCCGCCTGGTCCGCCGCAAAGACATCCCACCACCGGTGATGGTATTCCGATACCGCCGCATGGAACGGCTCCCGCGGCGGCGAGAACAGGTAGGTGTCCTGACCGCCCATCTCGTGAGCATCGATCATCACGTGCGGATGCCACCGCGTGACGAACGCCGTACGCCCCTGGGATTCCGGCTGCGTGACGTAGAACCAGTCGCGGTTGAGGTCGAAGAGGTAGTGGTTCGTGCGTCCGCCCGGCCATACGCCCCACTGCCGCAGGCTCTGGTCGTCGGCATCGGGCTCATAGGCGGCCAGGCTTCTCCACTGGGCCAGCACGCGGTCCCGTCCGTCCGGGTTCTGGAGCGGATCGATGAGCACGATCAGATTCTCCCGCAGCCGGTCGGCCGCGGCAGCCTGGCTGGCCACCAGCTGGTAGGCCAACTCGAGCGCCGCATCGGTCCCGGAGGGTTCGTTGCCGTGCACGCAGGCTCCGACCCAGACGCACACCGGAAGGCCCGCTGGATCCGGTTGCGCCTGCGTGCGCGGATCGGCCCATCGAGCCAGGTCCTCGCGGAGCGCCTCGGCGTCCCCGACACGATCGGCGGTTCCAACCAGCAGCGCAAAGAGCCGGCGGCCCTCATGTGTCCAGCCGTAAGGCAGCAGACGCACCCGATCCGACCGTTCAGCCAGATGACGGCAGTAGTCGTAGACCTCACGGTGGACGGCCGGCCGGGCACCCAGCGGGAATCCCAAGTGCTCCTCGGGCGGAAGTACTTGGGGATCGTAAGGCCCCAGATCCTCGAAGCGGCCGGGCGATTTCTCCCCGGCGCGCATCGCATCGGACAGTCCGTGACCAAATCCCGCCAGGGGATTCCGCGCGATGGGGAGAGAGGAACGATCGGCGTCCGGCGACACCTCCCCCGGCCGGCCACTAGCCAACGCCGCGCCGTTGCCGATCAATAGCCACCCCACCAAGAGCAGAACCACCCTCGCTGCCACACCGGGCCACCCGGCCGTCGAAGGTACCATGGTCATGAGAGCCCCCTCATCCGACTTCCGCGAACGATCCTTGCCCCGAGAAGACGAGTGTCGGTCCATCGCCCGACGGATTCAACCACGCGACACCGAGCGGCCTGCCCACGGGAGAGTCTTCGCCCAGGACCAAGCCCCACCCCCGGGCGGATCACGCGCTGGGCTTTTGCCCCGGGGCAAAAACCAGGGATCGAGACCGAAACCGCGCCTTTCCCTCTTGCCTCGTGGAAAAGGCGGGACATGAGAAAGGACATCAGAAAGGCCCAGTGTTCTGCCCGACACCGTGATTGGCACCTTGGAGACGGTTCGTAGCTCAGAAAGAGGTGCCGCTGGAGTCGACCAGCGGCACCCAGTTGCACCCAGCGGCACCCACCCAGAAAATGACGTCGCGCCCACAAGCCCGGCCTGGAAACGATTCACCCCCCGGCGGGCCCGGAGAGCCGGGCCTCGCACCGACGGGCTCGGCGAGCCATCCCTCGTATCGGCGGCCGCGGGGAGCCGGCCTTCGGTCGGAAAACCTCTAGGATGCAACCTTATAGTAGATGACCTCCATCGGGGCTTCCTCCTCCTCCTCCTCACCACCGGCGCTTCCACCCCCGAGGCCGCCCTGCATGGCCATCACTCCGCTGACCAGACCCTTGACGAGAATGGCCCGGTCCGGCGATATCATGAAGAAACCATCGTTTGCGCCGTCACCCTCGCATGCGACCTGAATCTGCTTGATGAAGTGACCGTCCGGACTGAATACGTCGAAGGTTATCAATACACCCTCCGGCTGCTCAAACGCGCTGCGGTTCGTGTTGACCCAGATTGAGCCGTCGGGGGCAACCTCGATGCTCGTGACCACCGGCTCGGTCTCGCAGATCTCGGTCTTGACCTCGAACGGCGCCTGCCTCGTCTGGGCCTCGATCGCGCTACGGATTCGCTCGGTTTCGGCGTCAGAGCGCGCGCGGTTCTCGTATTCGCGCTCGATGACCCGCTCCAGCGTGCCATCCTTCGCGTAGACGTTGATCACGTACGCGTCACGCTCCGGCGGCCCATAGACGTGCCCGTCCTCTGCCAACGCCCAGCGCCGGGGGAAGACGAAGTACTGATCCTTCTCGATGATCTCGAAGTTCTGGAAGTCGAGCTTGCTCTCCTTGCTCATGTAGCGAGTGACTTCCTTGCCTTCCTCGGTGAAGCTCGCCAGGAAACTCGTCCGGTTCTGGCCAGCTTGAGCTTGTTCGATCGCCATTCCGCCCATGACCAGATCGGTTCCGTTGCACTGCGCGTCGATCAGCACCCGGAAACCGCCGGCCGCCGGATCCGAGTTGCCCACCAGAACGTCTCCCGCGGGTATCCCCTCGCGATCGATCACGACCAGCTTGCCCGGGAAGGTCTGGACGATCCCGATATTGCCGCTGGGAAGAAGGCACATGTCCGAGGGGTTCTGCACCTCACCGGGCCCCTCGCCCTGGCGGCTCAACGTCTTGATCTTCTCGCCCTCTGGAGAGAAGACCTGCACCTCGCCGAGCTGCATATCGAGCAGGTAGATGTTGCCGGCTTCGTCATGGAGGGCTTGAACGACCACCCCGAAAAGGTTGTCATAGTCATCGGCGCCACCCACGCGCCAGAGTTCTTCGAGCTCGAGCTTCTCGACCCCCTTGCTGGGCTTCGGGCCATTGAGGACGTGGGTAACGCCATCACGCACCGCCTCTTCGCCAGCCCACCCGGGGGCAGTCAGAACGAGCATCATTGCCAGGCTCGCCAGGCTAGCCCGCCACGCGGCCCCGTGGGTCCGCATTCGCACTCTCTTGGTCTGAATCGGCATGGAAATCCCTCCTCCAGGTGCGGCGGCACCGTGTCGGTGCACCTGCCGCCGATGCTCGTGTGATTCGTGAGCCTGCGTCCCAGCACTCACGGACGGTGTCTCCAGAAAGCCCGCTTTCTCCAGAGAGCACGCTCGACTGGCCGTCCTGTTCAGTCTTCCGGGCCCGCCACAGGGTCCCCGCCGGGTGGGGTTGCCCGCAATGCCCTCCTGGTATATAGCGGGCCGACCCGTGGGAGGTTTCATTCGCGGAAAGGAATCTCCGCGGGTGCTTCCGGCTCAGCGCACTGTCAGCCAACGTGCCAACGTTGTGCCTTTGCTGGTCTCCAGCCGCAGGAAGCGGATGCCGCTGCCACGGGACGTCCCGGAGGGCAGTTTCCAGCTGCGCTCGCTCGTGCCCGAAGGCAACGGTCCAAGGCTCCCCCGGCACAACTCGCGTCCGTTGAGATCGTGCAGGCTGAGACGGCTGTGAGGACTGGACTCCGGCAAGTGCACCTGCAGAATGCAGCTTCCGCGGGGACCGATCCAGACACGAAGCGAGCCCCCCCCGGGGGCATCCGCGTCGGCATTCGGGAATGTGACCGATGCGCTGTGCGACTCGGAGCGGGTGAAGTAGAGATTATCGTAGTAGCCCGAGCTGCGTCCGTCGTTCCAGAAGACGTAGGCCTCACCGGCGCCATCGCCCAGCAGGTCGCAGGTCCAGGTGACGTAGGGTTCCACCGTGTAGGGGACGTCGTTGACCCGGGGAGACTCGGCGAGCCACGTTCCGCCGGCGTCGTCGGAACGTGAGTAGTAGAGGTCCACATCGGACTGGAACGGCTCGTTCCAGATCCAGGTCGCGTGGAGGCGCCCGTCCGCCCCGGCATGGAGGTGGGCTTCATACTGATTGCCCGGAAACGCATCATTGACCTGGACGTTGGGGGTAAACGCCACGCCGTCGGACGAGCTGGTGTGGAAGATGTCGGTGTTGTAGGCGCCGTTGCGGGTATCGGCGAAGACGACATGGAATCGGCCCGCCGCGCTGACCAGATCGGGATCGCCAGCCGAACTCGCCGGGTGGTCGTTCACCGTCACCGGCATCTCCCATGAAGCGCCCCCGTCCGATGAGCGTGTGAAGAGGATCAGTTCGGAGCCGGTCGCCACCACCGCACCCAGCCGGCCCGACTGCGGATCGTAGGCCAGCCTCGGCGGGGCCCCATCATGGGGACACGCGTTCGAGAGAATCGGTACCGGCGATGTCCAGGTCAGACCGTGGTCGTCCGAGGACACGATGTAGGGCTCCCCGTTCGGATAGGCCACCGCCTGGAAGTAGGCCACCAGGAGCCGATCGCCGGCCATACACAAGTCCTGCCGGTAGTAGTCTTCTCCGGGCGCCTCGGGATGGACGCGCAGGCTTGGCGTCCACGTGACGCCGCCGTCGTTCGAGCGGGCGAATCGAATCTCGTTGTTGTAGGGGGCGAACTTCAACTCCCCCCAGGCCGCGTAGACTGCGCCGTCCTCTCCCACCGCCATCGACGGCATCATGACCGCGTTGGGCGAGGTGTCATTGATCTGCACCGGTTCCTGCCATGTCAGCCCGCCATCGAGCGAGCGCGAAATGAGCACCCGCTCGGGGTTGTAGTGGCTGTATCGGGCTACGTAGACCGCGTAGAGTTCGCCGGTCGGCCCCCACGCCACCGCCGGCTCGCGGTGTTCGTGGTTCTGGTCGTAGTCGACGCGGATGCTGGGCAGGAAGTCGACCTCTTCCCGGGCCCGGTCGGGCGTGGGAAGGCAATCCCCGAGACCGGCCACGAGCCGGTAGCAGCCGGCCGCGTCGAAACACTCCGCCGGCACCGAGGAGGATCTCGCCCGCGCGGCCGAGAAGGACATCATCCCGAGGACGGCGAAGACGAACAGAACAAGATGGCGAGCGGACCCGAGCAAGGCCATGCCGTCCTCCGGATGGGATTCTGAAACGTCCTCGTATTCGGTTTCGATTCTATCCCATCGGCCGCCCCGAGCCCAGCGGTGCCTGCTGACTTGGCAGACCATCCCGAGTATCCCTCGTTCCCGAAAGGGCATGTACTCCACGTCAATCGAAGTCGATCGAACCGATCCCCGAGACCCGCTCGCGGACGCGTCGCGGATCGCCGAAGACGTCGATGCTCCCCACGCCGGAAAGGTCACCTCGGAAGCTCTCGGTTGCGTGGACCTTCACCGAACCTGCCCCGCACAAATCAACCTCGACCGTCCCGGCCACCAGATCGCGGGCATCCACGCTCCCGGCTCCTTGCAGCTCGATCTCGAGTTCATCCACCCGGCCCTCGAGGAACAGATCACCCGCACCGTGGAGCTCGTAGGTGAACTCGCCTCCCTCGAAACCGCGGATGTCGACATCGGCGGCGCCCCCGATCTCGAGCGTCTCGATCCGCGGAACGGTGATCCGCACCTCGCACACGCGGTCACTGTCGGTGTCCCGGGCGCAGTCCAAGACCAGGCGACCGCGGCGCACCTCGGTCTCAATGCGCTCGATCAGATTGTCGTCGTAGGTGAGTTCCACCCGGGTCTCGCTCCCGAATCGGATGTGGACGTCGAAGGCGCAGTCGATCACCACACCGGTGAAGTCGGCCACGTCGCGTGTCTCGGTCACCAGGTGGCCCGATCCCTCCGGCTCGCGATCCCGGTTCCACCAGGAAGCGTGCGCCGGCAACGTCGCCAGGGATGTTGCCGCCAGAAACATGACGGCCCATAGCACGGTGGTCCGGACCGTCGTCGATGTGAACCCCCACGTCAGCGTGATCGTGCCCAGGAACTTGCCCATGATCTTGCCCATGAAGCGCCTCCTCCCTCTTGTCTTCTCCGTCCTTCTGCCCTCTCGCCAAGGCCGGCCGCCTCGGCCGCCCCCTCGCATGCGGCACATGCGCTCGGGAACTCATCCGCTCTCTAGACGAGACTGGACGGCCCAGGGTTTAGCATCGCTTCACAACAAGATTGCATTCGTGCGATTTGGTGAGGCCTGCCGAATCCTCCCTACGCCTCCTCCGCCCTCCCTAAGCCTCCTCAGTCCTCCCCACGCCCCCTATCCTCCCGAATCTTCTCTAATCAAAGACTCATCAGACTCCCGATGAAAATCGGAAACCTCCTGACCGAACGGTCGGTAGAGACGGGCAACTGATTGGGTGGTGACCGGTTCAGAACCACGAGGTGTTCCCAGACGATGAAGGCAACGAAGGCAACGCGACAGGGCGCCGGAGGGCGCGAGGCCATCCTGGACGCCGCACGGCAGATCTTCGCGCGCCGGGGGTACGCGGGCGCATCGATGCGCCAGATCGCGGAAACCGCCGGCGTCACGAAAGCGGCAATCTACTATCACTTCGCGGACAAGGCGTCCCTGTTCCGGGAGGTGCTCAGCCACGCGCTCGAACAGATCCATCGCCGCAAGGAGGCGGCACTGCTGGGAATCGTGGACCCGCTCGAGCGCTTGCGGGCGCTGGTGTGGGCCCACCTGCAGCAGTTCGCGGAGCAGCGAGACCTGGTGCGTCAGATCTACGTCATGATCTTCCTTCCCGAGGAGGCATCCGTGCCGGTGACCGACATCTTCCATGATCAGAGTTGCATCTTCCGCGAGGTCCTGACCGACTGCACCCACGAAGGGTATCTGGAGCCCGAGGAGGTCGAGGAGGCCGCCCTGGTCGTCCTGGGTGCCCTGGAGTACGCCGGCGCGATGTCACTGCTGGACAAGGACGCGCCCCCTCCCTCGCGCGAGTACGCCGAGGCCATCCTGACACGCGTTCTCCCCTGGGCAAGCCAGGCCCCTTCGAAGCAAGTCCGCCCGGGGCGGCGCACCGGCCGCATCGCATCGCTGCTCATGCCGCTGCTCATGCCGGTGCTCACCGCGGCGGGCCTCGGCATGGGCAGCGGCCTCCTGCCCGCCGCCGCGCAGACGGCGCCGCTGGATGTGATTCCCGGCAGTAGCGGGCCGATCCCCATCGAGGTGTGTGTGGAAGAGGCCCTGGAGCAGAACAGCTCCATCCTGGCTGCCCGCCAGGGGCGCCGGGAGCTTTCGGGCCAGAAGAAACAGGCCGTCTCACTCGGGCTGCCCTCGCTCGACGCCAGCGGCACCTGGTCACGCGGCCGCGATCCCAGCTTCGCCTTCGATCAGACCTTCGGAGGCGGTGGCGACGGGGCGGCCGATTCCACGGCATCGGGCCTGGACAGCCTCTTCGCCGGGTTCAGCTTCATCCCGGCCCCCGAAGACATCCAGGCCCAAACCTTCTGGCGCACCAGCCTCAACGCGCGCTGGGAGGTCCAACCCAGTCTCATCTACAACGCCGTCGGCGCCGCCCAGCTCGGCATTCGGCGCCAGGAAGCACTGATCGCCGACACCGAGCATCGCGCCATCGAAGAGGTCATGCGCGCCTACCACCAGACCGTCATGGTAGGTGAGCAGATCGCCGCGCTCGACGCCGACATCGAGGCCAAGCGGGAGTTCCTCGAGATCACGCGCCGTCGGTTGGAACTGGGCTTCTCCACACCGCTCGATACGCTGCGCGCCGCCGTCGCCTACGGCAACCTGCTTCCGCAACGGCGCAACCTGGCGCAACGCCTCCGCGACGCCGGCGCGAATCTGAATGTGCTCATGGGGCGCCCGCCGCACACTGCGTTGTCGCTCTCGCCACAGGAACAGCTCGAACTCGAGCCCATTGGGCCCGAGCTGGCCATCGAGGCCCTTCCCCACCGGCCCGATCTGATGAGCCTCGAGCTCATGATTGAGATCCTGGCGAAGAACCGGGGCCGGATCAAGGCCGAGCACCGGCCGGTCGTCTCGGCCGATGCCTCCTACGGCTACGTCACCGGCGATTTCGGCGACATGTTCGACCAGGGCCACGACTTCTGGAACGCGAGCGTGACCTTGCGTGTCCCGCTCTTCGACGGATTGCGCACGAAAGGACGGGTGCAGGAGGCCGAAGCTCAGATCCGGCGGACCGAGCTCGACCAGCTCGACGCGGTCCGCCGCGCCCGTCTGGAGGTGCACTCCCTGCTGGGCGAGCTGGAGGCGGCGCGGGAGAACTACCGCGCGGCCCGGCTCAATGCCGAAGCGGCCGAGGATGCGCTCGAGCAGATCCAGATGCGCTATGAGCTCGGCCAGTCCGACTACCTCAGCGTGCTCGACGTGCAGGCCGACCGGTCGCAGGCCCGAAGCAACCTGATCTCGGCCCGTAACGAAGTTCTCTCGGTTACCGCCTCGCTCAAGCGAGCACTCGGGTTCCGGCCCGACCGCTCCCTGGCAAACATCAAGCAGCAACTCAACCGGGAGGCCTCATGATCCCGGCCCACGCAGATTGTACGGAGGTCGTCATGTCTTGCTCCTCTGACCGTCATGCCGGATTGAATCCACATCCCCGGAGGTCGGGCCGTCCTGCCGCGGGCGCCCCCGAGCCCCCGGCCCCACGACCCATCACCGTCGGAGCGCCGCCGGCCGTACGGTTCATGGCCGGCCCGGCGGCCTTGCTGGCGGCCGTGCTCCTCGGCGCCACCCTTTCAGGCTGTGGGTCGGGCGGCCCTTCCGCCGACGCCACCGAAAGGCCGGCGGAGGTCCCTCGCAACGTACGCGTCATGACCATCGAGCCTACCGAGCTCAAAACCTTCCTCACGATCGCCGGCCGTACCCGATCGCTCCAGGGCGCCGACCTCAGCGCCGAGGAAGCCGGCCGGGTGGCGGCCATCCCCCGCGAGAAGGGCGCGCGGGTCGCGGAAGGTGATGTGCTCGTGCTGCTCGACCGGTCGCTTCTGGCCGCCGAGAAGAAGTCCGCCGAGGCCAACCGCGATCTGCAGGCCTACAACGCCGAGCGGATGCACCAGCTGCGCCAGGCCAACTCGATCAGCGAGCTCGAACTCCGCCGGGCCGAAACGCAGCTACGCGATGCCGAAGCCCGCGCAGAGATGGCCGGCATCCGCTACGACCGGGCCGCCATCGATGCGCCCTTCGACGGGGTCGTGGCCGACCGCTATGTGGACCTCGGGCAACTCGTCAGTCCCGGCCAGCCGGTAGCCCGCATTGTCGATCCCTACACGATCGTCCTCGAGAGTGCGCTCACCGAAATGGAAATCGGCTGGGTCGATGAGGGCAAGAAGGCCACGGTCAAGCTCGACGGGTTGGAAGACGAGTTCGAGGGCATCGTGCACTGGGTCGGGATCGCGGCCGATCCGGCCACCGGCAAGTTCCCCGTGGAAATCTACATCGACAATCCCACCGGCCGCCTGCGTGCCGGAACCGTGGGCCGGGCGCGCATCCTGAAATCCGTCTACGAAGACGTGGTGTTGATCCCGCGCGACGCCGTCATCTCCCGCCCGAGCGGACCGGTGGCGTTCGTCGCCGAGGGGAATCGCGCCAGCCTGCGGCGGCTCGACATTGGCGTCGACCAAGGGCTCTTGGTCCTGGTCGAGTCCGGGATCGAGGCCGGGGAGCGGCTGATCGTGCGTGGCCAGCGCGAGATCCACAATGGATCGGCCATCCTGATCCAGGAGGAATCCGGCGCCCGGGACGGGACGCTGCCCGGCGATCCGGATGTGATCTCTCAGGAGCACACGGTTTCGCGCCTCTGGAACCACGGCAGTTGAGAGACCTCAGGCACCTGAAGAACCCCGGCACCGAGGGAGGCCGTTCGTGAGAATCACCGACATCTCCATCCAGCGGGCGATGACCGTCTTCGCGCTGATGATCATGGTCGTCATCGTGGGAATCTCCGCCTACCAGCGCTTGCCCCGTGAGGCATCGCCGGACGTCAAGATTCCCTACGTGTTGGTGATGGCGCCCTACTTCGGCACCAGTCCCCAAGACATGGAGAACCTGGTCACGCGGAAGCTCGAGCAGCAGCTCAAGGGCCTGGCCGACCTCGAGGAAATGAGCAGTGTCTCGGCCGAAGGCCACGCCCAGGTTCTGCTCGAGTTCAATACCGACGTGGAGATGACCGACGCGCTCCAGAAGGTCCGCGACGCGGTCGAGATGGCCAAGCCGGACCTGCCGCAGGACGTTCGCGAGGATCTTTCGATCATCGAGATCAGCTCCGACGACTGGCCGATCATGCAGATCGTGCTCTCGGCCGAGTACGATCCCGTTCGCCTGAAGGAAGTGGGCGAAGATGTGAAAGAGGAGCTCGAGCAGATCCAGGGCATTCTCGAGGTCAACCTCTCGGGAGGGGTCGAGCGCGAGGTGCGCGTGGATGTCGATCCCCAGCGGCTGCGATTCTACGAGCTCGGCCTGATCGACGTGATGGATGCGATCCGCCTCGAGAATATCACCATCCCCGGCGGCGACCTGGGGCTGGGAACCTACGACTACCAGGTCCGCGTGCCGGGGGAATTCGAGTCGGTCGAGATCATTCCCGACATTCTGGTCAATCCCGGCGCCCCGGTGCCGGTATACGTGCGGGACGTCGCGGAGGTGAGTTTGGGGCTCAAGGAACGCGAGACGATCTCGCGCCTCAACCGCGTTGATGCGGTCACCCTCTCGATCACCAAGCGCAGCGGCGAGAACGTCATTCGCATCGCCGAGGAGGTCAAGGCCCTGATGGCCCAACTGGAAGCGGAACTCCCCGCGGGAACCGCCGTTTCGATCATCGGGGACCAGTCCGTCTACATCGAAGACATGGTGGCCGAGCTGGAGAACAACATTCTGAGCGGGCTCATCTTGGTGGTCGTAGTGCTGTTCCTCTTTCTGGGGCTCACGAACTCGTTCTTCGTGGCCGTGGCGATCCCCTTCTCGATGCTGATCAGCTTCATCATCCTCAACGCGCTCGACATCACCCTCAACATCGTCGTGCTCTTCTCCTTGATCCTGGCGCTCGGCATGCTGGTCGACAATGCGATCGTCATCGTCGAGAACATCTTCCGCTATCGCCTCAAGGGCAAGGGACGCGAACAGGCCGCCCGCGAGGCCACGCACCAGGTCTCGACACCGGTGATCGCCTCGACCCTGACCACGATCTGCGCCTTCGGCCCACTCGTGCTCTGGCCCGGCATCATGGGCGAGTTCATGAAGTACCTGCCCATCACGGTCATCGTCACCCTCGCCTCCTCGCTCTTCGTGGCGCTGGTCTTCAACCCGGTGCTCTGCGCACGCTTCATGCGCGTCCCGACGGATGCAGGCACCAAGATGCGGCCCGGCGACCGCTTCATCGCCTTCGGCCTGAGCACCTACGAACCCACGCTACGTTGGGCCTTGCGCCACCGCGCGGTGAGTCTGCTCGGCATGTTTGGTCTGCTCGCGGTCGTCTTCGCGCTCTTCATGCGCTTCAACGCGGGGGTCGAGCTGTTTCCCGATGTCGACCCGACCTACGCCTACGTGAACGCCGAAGCTCCCTCGGGCACGCGTCTCGAGCTCACCGACCACTTCAGCCGGCAGATCGAGCGCGAGGTCGCGGAGCTGCCCGACCTGAAGGCCTACGTCACCGAGGTCGGCGTCGCCGGAGGCGACGGCCTGACCGGCGGTGGCTCATCCTCGCATCAATCCACGATCAGCATCGAGTTCTTGAAGCAGGAGGAACGCGACAGCAATACCCGCCAGTCGCTCGAGGACCTGCGCGATGCGTTGGCGGGATTCACCGGGGCACAGCTCACCATCGATAAACAGGAACAGGGTCCGCCGACCGGAGCTCCGGTCAACATCGAGATCTCCGGCGACGACTTCACCCTGCTCGGTGAGCTGGCCGAGCGCATTCGCGAGGAGATACGCGATATCCCCGGCCTGGTCGACCTGGAGGACAATTACGATGCGGGCCGGCCCGAGATCCGCGTGCGTCCCGACCTCGAGAAGGCCGGCCGTCTCGGTCTGCGCACGATGGATCTGGCCTCGACCATTCGCACCGCCATTCATGGCGATGACGTCTCCACCTATCGGGTCGGCGAAGACGAGTACGACATCGTGGTGCGCTTCGATCCTAACGCGCGCCTCAGCACGGAGCAGCTCGAAGACCTGACGGTCTTCACCGAAGGGAAGCACATTCCCCTGACGGCCTTTGCCCATATCTCCTATGAAGCGGGCCTGGGGTCGATTCGCCGCATCGACTCGAAGCGCGTCGTCACCGTGACCGCCGAAGCGGCTGCCGGCTTCAATGGAAACGCCTTGCTGGCCCAGGTACGCGAGCGCCTGACCGGCTTCCCGCTGCCGCCGGGCTACCACCTCGACTACACTGGCGAAAGCCAGGATGAAGAGGAAGCTCGCGTCTTCCTGGGCGATGCCTTCGGGATTGCGCTGATGCTGATTCTGCTGGTCCTGATCACCCAGTTCACCTCGCTGACGATTCCGTTCGTCGTCATGAGTAGCGTGGTCCTCAGTCTGATCGGGGTACTGACCGGCCTGATGGTCACCCAAACGCCGTTCGGCATCATCATGACCGGGGTGGGCGTGATCTCGCTGGCCGGCGTCGTGGTGAACAACGCCATCGTGCTCCTGGACTACATCATCAAGCTGCGTAACGACGGCCTCGATAAGATCGACGCCATCATCGAGGCAGGCCGCACGCGCTTCCGTCCAGTCGTGCTGACCGCCGTGACGACGGTCCTCGGCCTGATCCCGCTGACCACGGGGTTCTCGGTCAACTTCGGCCACCTGCTCGATGGCGATCTTGCCCATGCCTTCATCATCGGCGGGAGCTCGAGCCAGTGGTGGGGCCCCATGGGCACGGCGGTGATCTGGGGTCTGGCGGTGGCAACGTTCCTGACGCTCGTGATCGTCCCGGTCATGTACTCGGTGATCGACCCCTTCGTACGAGTGCTCCGGCTCATCTTCATCGAGTGGCCCGCCCGCCTCTTGAGCCGGCCCCGACGGGCCGCGGCCCGCGGCTAGCCCCGGGCCGTTCCCCCGGCGGCTAGCCCCGGAGCGCCCAGCGCAGGACGCTGCTCAGCTTCGGCGGCACCCCCTGCATCAGGATGCCCACTCGGAACACCCGGCCGCCGCCCCACACGGCGGCCGCCGTGAAGAGCAGGATGCCGGCCAGCCCGGCGTAGGGCTGCCAGACGGGCACTCCTCCCGGGGTGCTCATGCGCAGCATCATCGTCATCGGTGTCGCGGGTGGAAACAACGACAGCACTGTGGCGAAGGTGCTATGCGGTTCCTGGAGCACGGGGCCCAGCACAAACATCGGGATCATGATCGGGATCATCGCCGGCAACGTCAGTGACTGCGCCTCCTTGGCATCGTTGCAGGCGGAGCCCAGCGCCGCGAAGGTTGAGCCGAACAGCATGATGGCCAACAACATATAGGCAAAGAACCACGGCAGGATCCCGAACGGGATGTACTCCGACACGCCGAAGCGCTGCGCGGCGAACACCCCGCCCACGACGTAGACCAGCGCCGCGGTCAACGAGACGGCGACTCCTCCGACCACCTTTCCGAGCATGAACTGAAACGGCGTGATCGATCCCAGGAGCACCTCGGCGATGCGCTGGTTCTTCTCCTCCATGACCGAACTCAGCTGCGGCATCGCCCCCATCATGATCATGAGGAACATGAGCATGACCAGCGCAAGCGGCACGCCGACCGCCTCCCCCTCGCTGGCCTGCCGGGCCTCGCGCACATCGCCGCTGGCCGCATCGACCTCCACCAGCCCGAACCCTTCCACCGGACGCCAGGCGAAGATCTCACGAGCCATCGATGATTCGACCCCGGCGCGGGCCAGGCGCTTCTCGCGGATGACGTTGTTGACCGTTCCGCCGAGCCACCGCCGCACCTCATCGAGCGACGCGTTTTTCGCGTAGTAGCGGACCCAGGCGTCACCGGCCGCCGGATCCGAGTCGAGAACATTGGGGCCGATTTCCAGAAACGCATGCAGATCGCCGGTACGAACGCGGTTGGAGAGGTCCAGCCGCAGGGCCTCGCCGTCGCCGCGGGCACCGTTCATCTCTCTCAGAACGTAGGCGGGTTGCACCTTCGCCCCGGACTCGGGATCGCGGACGACCTGCGCGTTGCGCGCCTCGGCCGCCTCGACGAGGCTTGCGCCCAGCGCGCCGCTCTGATCGATCAGGGCGACGTGACGGTCGCTGGTGTCCACCTGGTCCTTGAGCAGCCACATGGCGATCCCGCTGCCGCCCATGAGCACGGGGGCCACCAAGAGGCCGATGATGAATCCTTTCGTTCGCACCGCGGCGCGGTACTCGCGGGCGGTCAGCTTGAGCACCTTACGCATGGGTCACCTCCCGCGCGGCCGGCCCGGCGATCCGGACGAAGATGTCGTGAAGCGAGGGTTTGGCGATCTCGAAACCGTAGACCGGGCCGCGGTCCATGATCACGCGCACCAGCGCCTGCGGATCCGCCTCGCGGCTGACGCGAAGCTCCTGGAGCTGGCCGTAGTCGGTCACCGACTCGACGCCCGGCAGCGCACGAAAACCGTCACCGCCGCCGGGTGTACGTACCCGCAAGGTATCGTTGCCGTAGGTCGCCTGAATCGAATCGAGCGTACCGTCGAGGACCTTGCGCCCGCGAAAGATCATGAAGATGAAGTCGCACATCTTCTCGGCCACGGCCATGTCGTGTGTGCTGAAGACGACCGTACGCCCCCGGCGTTGCAGCTCCAGCACAGCGTCGCGCATCGCGTCCGCATTGACCGGATCGAGGCCGCTGAACGGTTCATCCAGGATGATGAGGTCCGGGTCGGCCACGACGGTCGCGATGAACTGCACCTTCTGGCTCATTCCCTTGCTCAAGGCCTCGACCTTCTTCTCCCCCCAGGTGTCCAGATCCAGACGTTCGAGCCACGCATCGACGGCCCGATCGACGTTGCGGCCACCTTTGAGCTCGCCGTAGAAGCGAAGCAACTCACGGACCTTCATCTTCCGGTACAGACCCCGCTCCTCGGGCAGGTACCCGATCCGATCGGTGCAGGTGCCATCCAGCGTCTGGCCGAACACCCGGATCGCGCCCCGGTTCGGGTAGAAGATGTTCATGATCATCCGCAGCGTCGTGGTCTTCCCCGAGCCGTTGGGTCCGATGAATCCATAGACCGAGCCGGCCGGGACGGTGAGGGACAGGTCATCGACGGCGACATGACTCCCGAAGCGCTTGGTCACGCCTTCGAGCTCCACCGCCGGCGGCCCGCCGGCCTCCGCGAATCCGCGCTGGTTCATTCCGCTCCTCCTCAGGCAATGGGCGATCAAGAGATCCGGCCCTCATCCGACCGCGAGTCACAGATTCCGGTCCCTACGTCCACCATACAAGCAGGTTGCCACAGCCGGCCAGCCGGCAGCCACGCCATCGGTCGCGGGGGCGGGAGCGGGAGCGGGGGCGGGGGCGGTCTCACCCCGGCCGAGTGAGCCGCCGCGGTCACGAGGAGGCTCTGACGCGCCCATACGCATCCAAGGCTTCCTCGCGAGACACGGCCAGATCGACCATGGGTCGCGGATAGCCGGTTCCCAAGCGCACGCCCGCACGCCGGAGTACATCGGGTGGGGCTGCCGAGGGCCGGTGGATATGGGCATCGGGCAATCCGGCCAGTTCGGGGACGAACGAACGCACATAGGCCCCCGCGCCGTCATGGCGCTGGCCTTGCGTGACGGGATTGAAGATGCGGAAGTAGGGTGACGCATCGGCCCCGCAGCCGGCCACCCACTGCCATCCGAGGGTGTTGTTGGCCAGATCCGCGTCCACCAAGGACTCCCAGAACCACGCCGCTCCCGATTGCCACCGGATGCGTAGGTTCTTCGTCAGAAACGAGGCGACCAGCATCCGCACCCGGTTGTGCATCCACCCGGTCTCCTTCAACTGGCGCATGCCGGCATCGATGATCGGGATGCCCGTCTGTCCCTCGCGCCAGCGCTCTTCTTGCGCGGGCGCCGATCGCCAGGGGAACCGGGTGAACTCGCCGCGCAATGGCTGCGCGGTCGTGTGCGGGAAGTGATAGAGCAGGTGGTGCGCGAACTCGCGCCAGGCGAGTTGCCGTAGGAAACCGTCCCCGCGGCCCGCCCGCCGGTCGCGCTCATCCCGCGCCAGGACGCGATGCCACACTTGCCGAGCACTCACCTCGCCGAAGTGTAGGTGGGGCGAGAGACGCGAGGTTCCATCGCATCCGGGAATCTCACGCGCCTCGTCGTACTCGTCCAGGATGCGCCGCACGAGGCGATCCACACGACGCCGCCCACCCGCCTCCCCCGGGGTCCATGTCCCGTCGAATCCGGCCGATCGTTCGGCGGCCGGCAGCACCTCCAGTCCCTCGGGCCCGGTGCCAGCCGGCCAGCGCCGCGGAGAGATCCACCGTGCAGGCTTACGCAGGAGCGGGGCGATGGGCTCGGTGATCAGCTTGCGCCAGTACGGTGTGAACACGCGGTAGGGACCGCCCCCACCGGTTCGAAGCCGGTCGGGCGGAGTCAGGAGGCATCCGTCCAGGAACTCGGCGCGCACGCCGCCCGCGCGACAGGCCTCCCTGAACGCGGCCTCCGAACGCAGGCCGATCGGTTCATACAGAGCATGCGCAACGACGCGATCCGCGCCCACTTCACGGGCCAGTTCCAGGAGCGTCTCGAGCGCCGGGCCATAGCGGATGACGAGCCCGGATCCCTCTCGCTCGAGCGCCTCGGCGAGCGCCGCAACCGAGTGGCGCCACCACCAGCGTGAGGCGGATCCCGGCGCCCACCAGTGCGCGCCCTTGCCCTTGGCCGCGCCTGGGCCATCCCAGATGAACACCGGTAGCACGGGGCGACCCGACGAGACAGCCTCGTGGAGGGCAGCGTGGTCGGACAAGCGCAGATCACGCCGAAACCACAGTAGAATGGGGGGCAGTTGCTTCATGGTTGCGCCTCGGTTGCGCCTCGGTTGTGTCTTGATTGCGCCTCGGTTGCGCCTCGGTTGCGCCTCGGTTCCTCATCGGTTGCGACTCGATCGGGCCTCGATTGAACCCAGTCTGATGTTCCTTCCCTTGAATGGCTCCCGATCTGATAGAATGCGGCCACTCACTGAATGTAGCGGGCCCCGGCCGTCGGGGCCATTCCAATCGCAAGGAGGCTAGCCTCATGAAGACCAATATGAGTATCCCCTTTGACCGCCTGTGGGTCGCGGCCATCGCCACGGTCGCGATCATGATCAGCGCCGCACTTGCCGCTCCACCGGGCGCGGGCGCGGCACCGGCAACCGCCGGAGACGCAGTCACCGATCCGAACGCGCCGGTCGGGGTGCGCGAGATGCCGATGCCCCAGCTCTCGGAGATGGGCCCGGCTGTGTATCTGGACGACCCGGCATTGCCGATGGCCCCACCCCCCGATCCGCAGGTCGGCGACTCCTGGGTCTGGTGGTTGTGGGTCCACTGGCCGATGCCCCCGCACTTCGAGCAGCACACCTGCACCGTGCGCGGCATGAGCGACCGCGCCTACGTCGTCGTCGAGGATAGTCAGTGGAACGTGAATATCGACCAGGCGGACGTGGACCTGATCCTCGAGCGCTGGGAGAACAGCAGCATCGGGCAGTATCCCGACCAGGGCATCTACGATCTGAACGTCGGTGCTTTCGGCGATCCCCCGGACGAGCTGGACGAGGATCCGCGCATCTACATCTTGTGGTTCGACTTCGGCATCAACTCCGACGGTTTCTTCTTCTATTTCGATCAGTATCCCGAGGGCACCTACCCCGGTTTCCACAGCAACGAGTGCGAGGTGCTCTACATGAACTGCGGCCATGGCCCCTCGCCCAGCGGTGATTACATGCTCTCGGTGATCGCCCACGAGTTCGAGCACCAGCAGCACTGGTTGTACGATGAAGATGAGCTCTCCTGGGTCGACGAGGGCATGGCCGAGCTCGCGATGTGGTTCTACGGGCGCCCGGACCAGATCAGTGCGTTCAACAGTGCCCCAGACAATTCGCTGGTGGTCTGGAATGGCAACTGGGCCGACTACATCAAGACCTACCTGTGGTCGCTCTACTTCTATGAGCGCTACGGAGGCCATCCAGCCGTCTACGACGTGGTCCACCAGCCGTTGAATTCGGTGGCCGGCTACGAAGCGGTGCTCGATGCCCACGGCTACACCGATGACTTCGACGACGCATTCGCGAACTGGACGGTGGCCAACTTCCTGGATGATTCCTCGATCGGCGACGGGCGCTACGGATACCTGGGCGACGAGCTACCGCCGTTCAACGTCAGCGGAACCTACAACACCTATCCCACCGGCGGCATCACCCGCACGGTGAGCCATTGGGCCGCCGACTACTACCGTTTCGCGGGATTCGGCGAGCAGCAATCTGTCCGCCTGGACTTCGACGGGGCCGACGGTAGCGGATTCGCCGTTTTCGCCCTCCGCCTTGACGCCGACGGACCCACGCAGGTCCTTCCGGTGCAGATCGATCCGGCGACCCAGACGGGCTCGGTATCGGTGGCCGGCCTCGACGACCCGGCGGATGAGGTCGTGCTGGTCGTGGCCAAGAACTCCGGCTCCGGCGCCACGAGCTATACCTTCTCGGGGCAGGACGATCCGGCCGCCGTGGAGCCGGCGGGCGAGTTCGCCGGTGACGCCGACCAGGCCCTGCGCGGTGCGCGCCTCAGCGCGGGTCCCAATCCCTTCCTGGACGAGATCGGCCTGCGGTTCGTGTCGCCCACGGGTGCGGACGCCGCCATCACGGCGGAGATCTTCGACGCGACCGGCCGGCGCATTCGCGCGCTTGCGGGCCACGCGGCCGCTGGCGTCGCGAACCTCTCCTGGGACGGCCGGGATCAGGGCGGGCGGCCCGTCGCGCCGGGCATCTACCTGATCAAGGCCGGCACCGGCGCCGAGCAGGCCCACACCCGCGTGATCCGGCTCGAGTAAGCACCTGGTAACCAGTTCATCGGGGGGACAGCAATCACTGCCCCCCCGATCCCGGCTCCCGCCTTCGATCCGCTCTCCTTCGCGCCCCCGGCTCCCGCCTTCGATCCGCTCTCCTTCGCGCCCCCACCCTCGCCCCCAGCCAGATCGCCACCCGCTGCAGGCCTCATCTGGCTGACATCGGCCACCTGGCCGGCATTCTCCGCACCCCTACGGCTGGCTGAAAGCGCCACTCGCGGATTGCTCGAACGCTAGGCCATAAGAACCGGTTTCGCCGGGCCGATGCTATGAGAGGGCAGCAGTGTACACGCAGTAGGGATCGCCAACCGTTTGGATCTCGACCAGCCATCAGGACAACAACAGGAGAGAGCATGAACCAGAAGCTCCTGGAGCAGATTCTCAGCTGCCCGCGGCTGCCGAGTCTCCCGGCCGCGGCAATTGAAGTTCTCCAGCTCTGTCGCCGCGACGATGTCGCCATCAGCGAAATCGCTCGAACGATAAGCCGCGATCCGGCGCTCACGGTGAAGATCCTGCAAACCGTCAACAGCGGCTACTACGGCCTCAGCCACAAGGTCAGCAGCATCAGCCACGCGATGGTCTTACTCGGTATCAATACGGTCAAGACGCTGGCTCTGAGCTTCACCCTGGTCAACAACCTACGCGAGATGGGTTCCGAAGACTTCGACCCGCAGATCATCTGGCGGCGCAGTCTCATCTCGGCGGTGGGGGCCCGGGGCGTGGCGCTCAGCCTGAAAGACGTTGATGAAGAAGAGGCCTTTCTCGCCGGCCTGCTCCAAGATCTCGGCATGCTTGCTCTACTGCAGGCGCTCGGAAACCCGTACCTCAAGCTGCTCAAGGCGTCCGGCCCCGGGTTCGCCAACCTGCGGGCTCTCGAGCGCCAGGTGCTCGACCTCGACCACGCCATCGTGGGGGAACGACTCGCGGCCCAGTGGAAGCTACCCGACGTACTCCTGCAGCCCATTCGCTACCACGAGTCACCCGACGAGTTCGCGCCCGGAGCACCGCCTCCGATGGTTGTCGCCGTCGCGCTGGGCGGGCTCAGCATGCCGCCGTTCCTGCAAGCCGAGGGCGATGAAGCTCGGCACGCGTTGATCAACGCCTATCTGACCGCGGCGCGGAAATGGTCGCATTTGGATGAGAAGGATGCCGCCCACGTGCTGCAATTCGTCGGCGAGCACGCCCCGTCGCTGATCCAGCATTTCGACCTGCCCGACGGCCCCATGATGTCGTCCCAAGAAATCGTGACCCAGGCGCAGGAGATCCTGACCGACCTCACGTTGCGAACGCAAATCGAGGCGAAGCAGATCAAGGAGAAGGCCACCCAGGACAGCCTGACCGGCCTGGCCAACCGCGGCGAGTTCGACACCCAGCTCGCCGCGCATTTCGAACAGTGCCGTGCCAGTGGCCAGCCTCTGGGCCTGATCATGATGGATGTGGATCACTTCAAGGCGATCAACGACGCGCACGGACACCAAACCGGCGACCGCGCCCTGGTTCAGATGGCCGGATTGCTGCGGAGCCTGGAGATGACGGACGGCTGCATCGCTCGCTACGGTGGCGAGGAGTTCGCGTTCGTACTTCCTACGCTGGACACGAACGCCGTCTACGCGCTGGCCGAGCGAGTGCGCAACCTCCTGGAGGCTCACCCCCTCGACCGGCAGGATGGTCCCGCCATCCCGATCACGGCAAGCTTCGGCCTGGCCGTCGACGGCGACGGGAGCACCTTCGAGTCGCCTGAGGCCCTGGTGGCCGCCGCCGACCGGGCCCTCTATGCGGCCAAACGAGCGGGACGTAATCGGGTCGAGCGAGCCATGCACACGGGCGAGCAGGCCGCCTGAGCGGACAGGCCGAGGGCGCCCAAGAGAGGAGCAAGTCATGCAATCCGATGGCACTGGGTGGAAAATCCTGTCGGAGGATGTCCACGCCTTCGCCCGATTCCTGCTCGCCAAACGCGTCGTCGCGTTGCCCGACCTGGACCGTGCCTACCTGTACATGCAGGAGCACAATCCGCGCCTCGGTGAACTGGCCCAGCAGTACGGGCTACTCTCTCCCACCGAGGTCGACCAAGTTCTCGAGCACCAGGCCGTCTCCGGTTCCCCGTTCGGGCAAGCCGCGATGGAAACCGGCCTGCTCGGTGAGGATGCACTGGAGGACTTGTTGAGGGAACAGAGCAACGTCGTGCTGCATCTGGGACATGCGCTCTTCGCCCTCGGCGTGCTGACGGCCGACCAGATGGTCCAGGAAATGGTGGCCTTCGACCGGAATCCCCAGCAAGGCACCGCCGGCGAGTTCACGGCGCATTCGATTGATGACAGCGACATCACCGCTGTGGACTTGAGCGACGAGGATCAACCCCGAGATCGCGCCGCTTGACCTCGTGACGACTCGATGGGCTGCCTACGGCCGGCCCGCCCGGAATCGTTCGAGCTGGCGCTGCAGATAGGCGTCGCCCGGCGCGATCTCGAGCGCCCGCATCCCGACCTCGATGGCCTTATCGACATCACCGAGTCGGAAGTGCACCTCGGCCAGCGTATCGAGGATATTGCTGTTCTCCGGTTCCAGCGCAGCCGCCCGCTCGGCGGCGATCAATGCCTGCGGAAGGTAGATGTCGTGCGTGGCCGTGAACCAGGCCAGCGAGTTGAGCATGCCCGCATCCGCCGAATCGGCTTGGAGAATGCGCACCAGTGCCTCGCCCACCCGTTCGCGCTCGCGCTGGGCGCCCTCGTCGCGACCTTCTTCTTCGAACAGAACCGCGAAACGCATGTGCGCCTGGACGAGCCCCTGCGCCTCGTACATGGCATAGAGCCGCGCCAGCTCCTGAATGGGCGTGGCGTGATCATCCACGCGAATGTCCACGTAGCGCGAGGCATACTCCGGGTACTGCGGATGAGCGCGCCCCACCAGAAGCGCCGCCGATTGCCGTCCGCGGCGATCGCCACCCGCCTCCTGCGCGGCTTCGAGCACCGCGATGAGCCGGCGCGCCAACTCCTCCCCCTCGGTGGCCTCCATGGCCCGCACCATCCCGGCCACCACCTCCTCGCTGGCGAGAATATTGCCCTGGCAGGTGTAGGCAACACCGGCGGCATGTCCGGCCCACTCCATGCACTCTTCACCGGTCCAGTGCGCCACGCCGCCCCGGGCGTCGACGATGCCCACCTGGCGGGCTGCTCGCCCCGGATCGTGATCGAGCAACCAGTCCAGTGTCTCTTGCGCCGATAGGCCCGTCTTCAGCAAGCGCAGGCCGTCGGGCCCGAACGACTCGTTCGAGCTCGCCTGCGTAGCGATCGCCCCTGCGCCCGCCTGAACCCACGCCACCCGCGGTCCCACACCAAAGACCCGGGACTGCACGGCCACACCCACCTCGCCGGTCGCCGAGTCGTAGGCGGCGATCGAGAAGGTCCCGAACAAATCGTCGGCCGACGCCGCCGGCGTTGCCCAGCCAATCAGAACGGCCAGACTGAGAAAACCAACCAGCCCGAGAACACCGGCCAGGCCAACGAGACCAGCGAAACGGGCCGGGCCGGGCCGCCGGTGGGCGAGACGCCCAACAGCCGGCAACGGGTTATACGACATTGCCCCTCCTCATGCCGAGTACGCCTCAAACGCGGCTCCGGCGCGTCAGTGCGCCCGCCGCCCGATCAGGCTCAAGAACTCTTCCCGGGTTGCGCTCTCTTCGCGGAAACTGCCGAGCACCGATGAGGTGGTCATGATCGAGTTCTGCTTCTCCACACCGCGCATCATCATGCACAGGTGGCGAGCCTCGATCACGACGCCGACCCCTTCGGCGCCCACCGCCTGCATGACCTCCTGGGCCACCTGCGCGGTCAGTCGCTCCTGGATCTGCAGCCGCCGCGCGTAGACGTCCACGATGCGCGCGATCTTGCTCACGCCCAAGACCCGCTTCTGCGCGATGTAGCCTACATGACAGCGCCCATAGAACGGAAGCATGTGATGCTCGCACAGGCTATAGATCTCGATGTCGCGAGCGATGATCATGTTGTTGGCCTCGGCCTGGAAGACGGCTCCCCGCACGACCTCCTCCGTGCTCGTCCGGTAGCCCTCGGTGAGAAAGGCATAGGCCTGGGCCACGCGGTGCGGGGTCTTGACCAGCCCCTCGCGGTCGGGATCCTCCCCGAGTTCGATCAGTAGCTGTCGAATCAGATCAGCGATCTTCGCCGTGTTCATGGCATTGACTCCACCTATCCCGTCATGGGTTCATGGGTCCAACTCCGACTCCTGCTCGAGCAGCCGCGTGACCCGCTCGACACGCTCGACCCGCCGCGTGACCTGCTCGAGCAGTCGCGTAACTTGCTCGGCCGGTTCCAAGGCCTCGCGCATTCCCGGATGCACAAGCTCCGCCAGCGGGCGCTCCTCGCCTGGAATCCTCATCCCCGGCGCTAGATCCAGCAGCGGAACTGCCAAGAATGGCCGCTGGGCGATCTCCGGATCCGGGATCACCAGATCCTCGGTCACAACCTGCTGTGTTCCGTACAGCAGGATGTCGAGGTCGATCGGCCGGGCGGCGTGTCGGTCGGCTGTCCGGCGCCGGCCGAGCGCCCACTCGATCGGACGCAGAATCTCATCCCTCAGGCTCAGGGGGGTCAACGCGGCCTCGAGCGCCAGGACTCCGTTCAAGAACCGCGGCTGGTCCGGCCGGCACAGCGGCTCGCTGTAGTAGAAAGGCGAGACCCCCACCAGAGGGACCCGCCCGGCCAGCATCCGCACCGCCTCGAGGATGTGGCGCTCCGGATCCAGGTTGGCGCCCACGGCAACGTATGCGGTATCGGTGGGCATCGTCTAGGGTTTCCGCCAGCGTGTGATCTCCACGGCCACGCTTCGCGCGAACCGCAGCGCCCCAGGCTTATCGACCACCACGTCGACACGCATGACCCGTGGTTCCTCGAAGCAGATCTCGACGATCCGCTCCCCGAGTCGCTCGATCAGGTCGAAGGTGCCGCCTTCGATCTCACGGATGATCGCCCGCTTGATCGTGCGGTAGTTCACCGTGTCCTCGATCCGGTCGCTCCGGCAGGCCTCACTCAGGTTGGCATGGAGCGTGAGATTGATGACCACGTCCTGCCGCTTGAGGCGTTCTTCTTCGTTGATGCCGACGATGCTCCGCAGCAACAGGTCACGCAGATGAATGCGATCCCAACGCGGGAGACTCTCATCCATAGACGCATCCTTTCAGGTGGCGACCGCCGTCGACATAGATGACCTGCCCGGTGACGAACGGGCTGTCCAGCAAGAACGCGATGGTGCGGACGATGTCGCCCGCGTTCCCCCGAGCCTGCATGGGGTTCGTATGGGCCAGGCGGTCCAGATAGGCTTCGTCCTCCCCCGGGGGTGGCAGGATCAGCCCCGGCGCGACCCCATTGACCCGAACCTGCGGCGCGAACTCGAGCGCCATCATCTTGGTGAGCGAGTAGAGCATCCGCTTGCTGAGGTGGTAGGCCGCGTGCTTGGCATCGTAGTCCACGATCCGGCAATCGAGCAGATTGACGATACTGCCATGCTCGGTCTGACCGGCGAAGGCCCGGCTCAGCAGGAGGGGGGCAAGGGCGTTGATCTGGACGTTGTCCGCCACATCGTCCACGTTCATGCTGCGCAAGGCGCTCTCGGGGAAGATCGACGCGTTGTTGATGAGCACATCCACCGGCCCGAGCGCTTCGCGCGCCCGCGCAACCAAGGCCTCGGTCTGGCCCGGATCCCTTAGGTCGGCGCCCAGGTGCACGGATCGCCGCCCCTGGTCGCGAACCCACGCGGCCAGTTCGGCGGCATCATCCTCAGACCGTCCGTAGTGGACGGCGACATCGAGGCCCTCCCGGGCCAGCATCTCGACCGTCGCCCGGCCGAGGCGTTGGCTCGCACCGGTGACGAGCGCGCATGATCCCAACAGCGTTGCCCTCCGTCTCCCAGGCCCCTCGCTTCGTGCCCGCCGGCATACCTGGCGTGCGTGGCATGCGTGGCGCACCTGGCATGCGTGGCATGCGTGGCATACGTCGAGCGATCTGGGTTGAGCAATCCGATGCAGACCAGCCCATGCAGACCAGTCTCGCACCAGCCTAATCCAGGCCGGATACGAGGTCATCCGGCATCTTGGAAAGATTCTTCCGACTGGCGGAATGGAGCCCGAGGACCAAGCCACAACCGGCTATCAGCCAATGAAGTACGCGGAATATTGCGTACCAAGCCCCAGGATGGGCTACACTAGAGATGGTCTGTACCCAAACGTGGATGTCCCCTCGTCATGGGTCAGGACTTCTATTTGCAACAATATTACAAGTAAGGAGTACATGGATGAGGTCTCAAAGCATCATCACCAGCAGAAACCTGACGAGGCATTTGCTTGCATCGTTTTCGCTTGCATTGTTTGCGCTTGCATCGCTCATCGGGATCGGCGCCGCTCAGGCCGTCGAAGCCCCGACCTATGCGGTACAGATCGCGGGCGGCACCTTCGTGCCCGAGCCTGGGAATCTGGCCGATGGAATCGCCTACCTTCAGGACCGCCCCTCCGCCGGTAGCGGCCACGTCCTGCTGCAGCTCGAGTCGATTCCCGATCGATCGGCCGGCGACCAGCTCGTCACCGAGGGAATCGTCTTGCTCAGCTACCTTCCGAGCCACACCTGGATGGCACGGGTGAACAGCGATGTGACCGAGGCGGATCTCGCGGCTCGAGGCGTGCGCTGGATGGCGCCCATGTCGCTCGAGCACAAGGTCAGCGAGCGCATCCTCGACGAGGAGTATGCGCCCTGGACCGCCTACGAGGACGGCCGTCGCATCTACATGGTGGCCTTCCACGAGGACGTGACCGAGGCCACCGGCAGCTCCCTGCTCGATCTGGAGCGCGCCGTGTCGGGCGGTTACATCCGGTCGATCAACTCGTTCATCGTGGCTCTCGATCCGATCGAGGTCCCGGCGCTCGCGATGGCCGACGAGGTTCGCTACATCAGCCAGCGCCCGCCGGTCCTCACCGGCGTCAACGACGGCATCCGCGCCTCGATCGGCGTCAACACCATCCACGAGGCCCCCTACGGTCTCGACGGCGGTCTTGCCAACGTGCTCGTCTATGACGCGGGCGTCAGCTACGGCCACCCCGACTATAACGACCGTCTCACGATCGGCGAGAGCAGCAGCGCCAGCAACCACGCCACGCACGTCGCCGGCACGGTCGGCGGCGATGGCACGGTCGGCGGCGGCGTCTACACGGGCATGGCGCCGGGCGCGAAGATCACCTCCTACGCCTACGAAAGCTGCAACCCATACTGCCTGTACAACTCCCCGCAGGACCTCGAGGAGAACTACGCCGAGGGTCTCTGGACGCATCACACCGATTTCGCGACCAATTCGATCGGGTCGAACATCGCCCCCAACGGTTATCCATGCGAGTGGGAGGGCGACTACGAAGGCACCTGCCAGCTCGTCGACGCCATCGCGACCGGCAGCCTGGGCCGCCCGTTCCTCAGCGTGTGGGCCGCGGGCAATGAGCGCGCCTACGGCAGATGCGGCAGCACCTACTGGACCACCGGCGTGCCCGGACCGGCCAAGAACAGCATCGTGGTGGGTGCCACGAACTCGAACGATCGGTCGATGACCTGGTTCTCGAGCTGGGGCCCGGTCGACGACGGCCGGATCCGCCCCGATGTGTGCGCGCCCGGCTGTCAGTCCGACGGCGACGGCGGCATCACCTCCACCACGCAGGGCGGCGGCTACGGAGTCATGTGCGGCACCTCGATGGCCACCCCGGCGACATCGGGGGTGATTGCCCTGGTCCTCGACCAGATGCGCCTTCAGCCCGGCAGCATCGTCTGGCCCCTGCCCTCCACGATCAAGGCGCTCATGATCAACACCGCGGTCGACCTGGGCGAGATCGGCCCGGATTTCCAGTTCGGCTTCGGCGAGATCCATGCGCAGGCCGCGGTGGATGCGATTCGCGACCGCTATACCCTCGATGAGGCCATGCTCGAGCAGGGCGAAGAAGCCACCTTCGAGTTCAATGTGACCGAGGCGATCGATGAGCTGAAGGTCACGGTGGCGTGGTCGGATCCTCCGGGCGAGCAACTGGCCACGGTCACGCTGGTCAACAATCTCGATATCTATCTCGAAGCGCCCTCGGGTGCAACGCACCTGCCGTGGGTTCTGGCCCCGCTGGATCCGGAGCTGCCCGCCACGCGCGGCGTGGACCTGCTCAATCCGGTCGAGCAGGTCACGGTCGACGATCCCGAGCTGGGTGTCTGGACGCTCCACGTGACCGGCACCGCCATCCCCGAAGGGCCTCAGGCCTACAGCGTGGCCGCCAACCTGCCCGCCTATGCGGGATTCTCGGGCATCGAGGCCGATCCCGACGATCCGGCCCTCGGGCAGCTACGCGTGCGGATGGATTCGGGCTTTCCCAATCCGTTCGCTGATCAGACCCGCATCGGCTATCGTCTCGCTGGCGAGGTCGATGGTCTGACGCTGCACATCCGTGATGTCACCGGCCGGACGGTCAAGACGATCCAGGCGGGTGGTCACGGCACCGGCCAGCACGAACTCGGCTGGGATGGTCGCGACAACCGTGATCGCGCCGTGACATCCGGGGTCTACTTCTGCCGGTTCGAGAATGCGGCCGGGCAGTCGGTTTCCGGCAAGGATCAGCGCCTGGTCCTGACCCGTTAGCGCCTGGTCCCGACCCGCTGGCGCTCGGCCCTGACCCTCTAGCGCCTGGCCCCTCGGCGACTCTTACTTCTCCATCGGCCGGGTCCCGGAGCACTGCTTCGGGACCCGGTTCGATCTCGCCCGCGGTACCACCCCACCTGCGATACCGCCTACCGCCGACGACCGTTGCAATGGTATGCTCGTCATACGGGTCCGTTTGCTAACAGGCATGGCATCGTTGGAGGAACCATGAGTCATCGCACGCTTGCTCTCCTGTTCGTCTTCTTCGCCGCCACCGGCTTCATCGCGGGATCGGCCGCGTCTGACTGGACGAACTCCGGCGGCAACGCCGGCCGCAACGGCCTCTCCACCGAAACCGGTCCGAGCGAAGCCGAGCTTCTGTGGTCCAGCAGCCGGCCTTCACTGATCGCCTGGCTACCCGTCACCGAGGGTGAGCGGGTCGTCACGGTGCGCCAGGCGGACTGGCCGTACAACCAGCCACACGATGCCTACGTGGTGGCCCACGACATCACCACCGGTGAAGAACTCTGGGCGACCGAGATCCCCTACGAGTCCGGCGACTGGATCCCGTGGGTCGGCGGGGTGAAGAACGGCATCGTCTACGCCTCCCGTGCGGGCAACGGCGCATCGGTGTCGGCACCGCTCTATGCCCTGGACGCCGCGGACGGTTCCACCCTGTGGGTCTCCGATGACGTCATCGACGCCGGCGCCTATGATGGCATGGTCTTCGCTCCCAACGGCGATCCCGTCATCGGTTCGTTCCAGGACATCTGGCGCATCAGCGCCGCCGACGGCAGCACCCTCTGGCACGCCAGTCGCTCGGGGTCGGTCAGCGGCACCTGCGGAGGGGCCATCTTCGGCGACGCCTTCTATGTGGCCGACGTCACCGGCGGCGGCCACATCCTCGTGCGCTACGACCTCGAGACCGGGCAACGGCTCTACCAGAGCCCGGTCATGGATGGATTCACGATTCAGAACACGCCGATGGTCGATCCGAGCGGCACGGTCTACCTTAATCGCGCGCAGAACAACCCGGCCGTCGATTTCTACTACGCATTCACCGATGACGGCACGCAGTTCGTCGAGAAGTGGCATATCCCCGGCATGGGCGGCGCGACCGCCGAGTTCGGCGCTGGGCCGGACGGATCGCTCTACTTCATCACCGAGGGGCCCCGCCTCTCGCGCATCGATCCAGAGAGCGGTGGGATTCTCGCCAGCACGGATATCCTGAGCGGGTTCTCCAAGGCGCGTATCGCGGTCGACGCCCAGGGCAACGTCTACCTCTCCAACGGGGCATTCGCTACCGGCCGGCTCTATGCCTACGAGGCCGATCTCACGCCGCGCTGGGAGGTGCCGGTCACCAACATCAACATCGGTGGTCCCTCGCTCGGCGCCCATGGAACGCTCATCGTCTGCGGTGTGGGGACCGACCTGCGCGCCTTCCGCACCGAGGATCCCGCCGGTATCGCCTGGAACGGCGCCGCCGACGCAACGGCCTTGCGGATCACCCCTACCTTGACCCGGCACGACGCCTCGATCACCTACCGCCTCGCCGAAGCGGGGCCGGTTCGCCTCCAGGTATACGATACGGCCGGCCGGTGCGTGCAGACGCTCCTGTCCAACCAGAGCCAGACCGCCGGAGAACACGTGATTCACTGGGCCGGCCAGGATACACAGGGTCATCCCCTCCCGGCGGGCAGCTATCACTTCCGTCTCCTGGTTGGGACCGAGCAGCAGCAGGGAAAGGTCGTCCTGCTCCCGTAGACGACGGCCGCGCGAATCTGCTTGCTCTCGACACAGCGGGTTTGAGATCATCGTTGGTTCCGTTTTCCCGCGGGGCCCTCGCGCCACGCGGACCAACGAGGCCAAAGCTCTAACTCGCTGAGGGCAAGTAAGATGGACAGCCAGGACCCGCGCCGTACTCCCCGGGATCCGAAACAGCCGGGGCGCGATTGCGCCCGGCAACACGATTCAGTTCCGGCGAATGGGCGATTCCGCCTGCGACCGATCGCGCCTGAGGACTTCGAGCGAAAGCGCCTGGAGTGGCTCCATCGCAGCCGCGAGGCCGCTCCCGGGTTGGCCCGCGCGTACGCGATCATCGCGCTGGGCTGCATCATCATGGCAGCCGGCTTCAGTTTCTTCATGATTCCCCAGAAGATCGCACCCGGCGGCGTCTACGGCGTGGCCACGGTCCTCCACTATGCCAGCCACGATCTGGTCGGCATCGCCCTGCCCACCGGTACGATCGGACTCGTGCTCAACATCCCGCTCTTCCTGTGGGGCCTGCGGGCGCTGGGCGGCCGGTTCGTGGCCCGCACCGTCTTCGGGATGGTCATGGCCTCCCTCGCGATGGATCTCCTGAGCCTGGTGATCAGGCGCGCCGCCTGGGAGCCGGTCGTCACCGACCTCGACCCCATGCTGGCCAGCCTGTTTGGCGGCCTCTGCATCGGAGCCGGACTGGGGCTGGTGTTCCGCAAGATGGGTTCGACCGGCGGCAGCGACGTGGTGGGCCAGATCCTCGGAACCCGCACGAACATCAGTGTCGGTGTATGGATGATGATCGTCGATGCCGCCGTGGTCGTCCTGGCAGCCTACTACTTTCAGAATCTCAATCTGTCGCTGTATGCGGTCGTCACCATCTTCGTCACCGGGAAGGTGATCGACACGGTGCTCGAAGGCCGCACCCACTCCCGCGCGGTGACGATCATCACCGAGAAGGACGAACCGATCCGCGAGGCGATCCTCTTCGGGATCAACCGAACCGGAACCCTTTTTCAGGCCAACGGGCTGTATCAGGGGCGGCGCAAGAACGTGTTCCTCTGTGTGGTCAACCGCAAGCACCTGAAACACCTCGAACACCTGGTCGCCCAGGCCGATCCGGCCGCCTTCCTCGTGGTCAGTGAAGCGCATGAGGTGCTTGGCGAAGGATTCATTCCATTAAAGGAACGGCTCGGCTCCGAGATTGGCGCCACAGGCCTTTGATCCGATCTGTCGCCGTCCGATCTGTCGCACCGGTTGACAACCGGCTCCTCTGGGCTGTAGTGTGCAAGACGTTCGCCATGAATGGAGTCCCGCCATTACGGAACCTGGGGAGTGCGGTGAAGAACACACGCTCGGAGAACAGATCAGGCCGTTTCGTTTTCGGTGGTGATTCACACGTGCGCGTGACCTGTCTCCTGCTTTTGTGGATCGGCCTGTGCCTGGGCTTCGTCTCGCCTCCCATCCATGCGCAGACGGCCTCGGATTCTCCGGCGGAAGACCCGGCAGCTACGAGCGAAACCCCCGCCAATGATCCCGCCTCGCTCCCCGCACCGCCCACGCTCGAGCTGCTCGACAAAGAACTCGACTCCGGCCGCACCGTCGTCCTCAATTGGACCCGTTCGCCCGACGACGGCGCCGGGTTCGACAATGTCGCCGGCTACCATATCTACCGCGCCGATTCGCCCGAGGGGCCTTTCGAGCGCTTGACCGACTCGCCTCTCGCCCCCGGGGACGGCGGATTCCAGGATCGCCACCAGAACCGGATCGGCGGCCGCGAAGTCAAGCCGGGCGAAACCTACTACTACCGCATGGCTGCCCTGACGTCCGACGGCCGGGAGTCGCTCTCTCCGGTCGTATCGGTCACTCCCGAAGCCAGTCTGTTCAATCCCACCAAGTGGCTCGCGCTGATCGCCGTGGCCGTCTACATCGTCATTCTGGTCATCATGATCCAGCTCGCCCGCACCGGGCGCGAGCTGTTCATCCGGCGCATCGCCGGCATCGACGCGCTTGATGAAGCCGTCGGCCGTGCCACCGAGATGGGCAAGCCCGTACTCTATTTGTGCGGCATGCTCGATCTGGGCGAGGTCTCGACCATTGCCGCGGTGAATATCCTCTCGGGCGTGGCGAAGAAGGTAGGCCAATACCAGTCCCGGCTCCTGATGCCGTGCCGGGATCCGATGGTCATGACCGTCTCTCAAGAGGTCGTCAAGGAAGCCTACATGGGCATCGGGCGCCCCGAGGCGTACCGCTCCGACGACATCTTCTACACCACCTACGACCAGTTCCCCTACGTGGCCTCGGTCGACGGCATCATGCTGCGCGAGAGACCGGCGACGAACATCTACATGGGCTACTACTTCGCCGAATCCCTGATCCTGGCCGAGACCGGCGCCATGTCGGGCGCGATCCAGATAGCCGGTACCGACGCCATCACGCAGCTCCCCTTCTTCGTGGTGGCCTGCGATTACACGATCATTGGCGAGGAGCTCTACGCCGCCAGCGCCTACATCTCGCGGGATCCGAAGCTGGTGGGCAGTATCAAGGGGCAGGACTACATGAAACTGCTTCTTGGGATCTGCCTGCTTGTGGGGATTGTGGCGGCCACCGTGGTGCATTTCAACGACGACGCGCAGATGTTCCGCGCGTTCCTGGACTTCTTCTAGGCCGGGCGAAGGGAGTGTGAGCAGACGATGCTTCTGAAGCAGCAATTGCCACTGGTTCTCTGCTTCCTCTTCGGGGCCTTTGCCCTCGTGGCGTATTTCTCGCCGAGTCTGGACGAGATCAACCGTGACTATGTGATCAACTGGACCCTGGTGATCTTCGGGTTTTCGATGGCCCTGGGCATCTACAGTCTCCTTCGCTCGCACTTCACGAAGCTCAGCAAGCGTTCCGCAGGCTGGCAATACAACCTGGTGGCCCTGATCGGCTACTTCATGATGGTCTTCTTCGGGTTCGTCTTCGGCATCGATTCCGACAGCACCTTCCAGTACTTCTTCTTCACGATTCAGGTGCCCGTGCAGTCGACCATGTTCTCGATTCTGGCATTCTACATCGCCTCGGCCGCCTTCCGCGCCTTCCGGGTGCGAACGCTCGAGGCCACGTTGCTCCTGGTCGCCGCCGTCATCGTCATGCTCGGCCAGGTACCGCTCACCGCCCAGATCCCCTACCTCTCCGAGGCCAAGGACTGGGTCATGAACGTGCCGAACCTGGCCGCCAAACGCGGCATCTGGATCGGAATCGGTCTCGGTATGATCTCCACCGCGCTCAAGATCGTGCTGGGCATCGAGCGAACCTATCTGGGCGGAGGAAAGGGGTAGTCATGCACCGGTTCCTCACGTTCATTCTGTATCTCGACCGCCGGTGGATCTTCCTGTTGATCTTCGTCGCCACGGTCATTCCCTTCTTGGCCCCGCTGGGCCAGGATGTGGAGCTCACGCCCGAGGTGCGCAGGGTCTACGACTTCATCGAGAACATGGATCCCGAGGGAGAGCCGCTGTTGGTCTCCTTCGACTACGATCCGCAGATCTCGGCCGAATGTCACCCAATGGCCTATGCCATCCTGCGCCACGCGCTCGGGCGCGGCGTCAAGATCGTGGCGGTCGCCATGCACCCCGCGGCCCCGGCCCTGGCCCTGGATGCGCTCGAGACCGTTGCCGCAGAGACCGGCGCCGTCTACGGACAGGATTACTGTTTCATGGGCTACGGGGCGGGATTCGCCTTCATGATGGCCAAGATGGCCGAGAGCTTCCCGGAAAGCTTCCCGCAGGACTACTACGGCACGCCGATCAAAGAGATCCCTGTCGCGCAGAGCCTGGAGAACTACGACTCCTTCGCCATGGTCCTCTCCCTGGCCGGCAACAAGGCGCCCGAATACTACATCATCTACGGCCAGTCGAAGTCCGGCGTCCTCGTCTCGGCAGGTGTCACGGCCGTGATGGCGGCCGACTACTACCCCTTCTATGGATCCGGCCAATTGACCGGACTGATCTCCGGCCTAAAGGGCGCCACCGAGTACGAGCAGCTCATCAACAGGCGCGACCGCGCGTTCGTCGGAATGGACGCGCAATCGATCATCCACCTGCTCATCGTGGCTCTGATCGTTCTTGGCAACATCGCCTATTTCGGCACACGCAAGCAGCGCTCCTAGAGCGCAGCCGGGTTGGCGCGGCGGATGACCCGTCCCGCCACGGCAAGACGACGGAAGGAAAGAGAATGGAAGCCTGGCCTCCTTTGATGCAGCAGATCTCACTGCACGCCGCAGCGCTGCTGACCTTCTGCATCTTCTCCTTTCTCTACCGTGACAATCCCTTCTACAAGTTCGCCGAGTACTTGGTGGTGGGCGTCTCGGCCGGCTACTACACGGTGATCTTCTACAACAACTACGTGAAGCCGAATCTGGTCGACCACTTCATGGATCCCACCTATCCGGGCAAGATCATCCTGCTGATTCCCACGATCCTGGGATTCATGTTGTGGACACGCATCATCCCGAAGTATGCCTGGCTCAGCCGGTATTCGTTGGCGGCCTATCTGGGTGCCGCGGCCGGCCTGGCCATTCCGCGCACGATGGAGACCGTGGTCCTCAAGCAGCTCTCCAGCACGATGCTCGCGCCGGTCAACATCACCGACATCGTCATCATCGTGGGCGTGCTGTCCACCCTGGTCTACTTCTTCTTCTCCAAGCCTCACAAGGGCATCCTCGGCGGGGGCGCCCGGGTCGGGGTCATCTTCATCATGGTGAGCTTCGGCGCCACCTTCGGCTACACGGTCATGGCGCGCGTATCCCTGCTGATCGGCCGGGTGACCTTCCTCATCAAAGACTGGCTGCCCGCGCTCGGCATCCCCACCTAACAAGACGATGCTGGGCGGTGCCGCCGGAGACGTGGCGGTCGCATCCGAAAAAGCTCCAGCACCCACCGCGGGTGCGACAGACACCTCCCTGGCGCTCGGCATCCCCATGGCAGCCCCATGGCAGCCCCACGGCCGCCCCGTGGCAGCCCCGTAGCAGCCCCATGGCGCAACCCTCTCCCCCACTCTCCGTAGGGCGGGATGTCTCGGCTGCGTAAACGGACTGAACAGGTTCCCCTCCCCAATCGTCTCAGTGTTGCAGGGGGGAAACGGCGGCCATCAGGCGGCCATCAGGCCAGGTCCTATGAGAACAGCCCGACGTAGGAGGATTGCCGACATGAAACCGATGATCGAGTACCGGAACACAAACCGGCTGACCGCCGCTCTCGTGGCGGGTTGCGTCCTGGCCCTCACCGCCTTGCCCAGCGCACAGGCCGGCGAAGTCGACAAGAGGATGGAGCGCGAGATTCGCATTGCCGAGGAGTTCATCAGCGACATGCTGGTCGAGAGCCCGAACTGGCTCGTCAGCTGGGGAGGCCCCACGAGCGGCACCTATCTCGACGGCGTAGGGGTCTTCTTCCAGTTCGAGGCCTCCCTGGTCTCGGGCAAGCATGATCGCAAGGGGCCCTTCGGCTGGTCGGTCTTCCGTGACTTCGGCAAGCGGGTCGTCATACTCGGTGATGCCGACGAGGAGTGGGAGAAGACTTCTCTCGCCGATGACGAATGGGTCACGATCATCGTAGTCCTCGATGATCACAGCTTCTTCCGCAAGAACCGGCTCGAACGGTTGATCGTCAAGGCTCGCGCCGGCGATCTGCGCGATTCCATCGAGTCCATGGAGAATCGCGGCGGTCGCGACGCACTACGGGGCCGCATCGTGGAGACAGAGTACTAATTCTGGGTGGTGCAACCAACCGGGGACGCGCCCCCCGGTCCGGTTCTCACGCAGCGCGATCAGGCGAACCCTACTCCAACCGCATCGCAGGCACACCGGCCGCGGGAGATCCTCCCGCGGCCCTCGCGCGTCAGTCGAACAGTGACAGAACCGCCTGGGTGTTGTAGACCGCTTGCGACAGCACACTCAACACGCTCTCCTGGAGAATCTGGTACTTGGTCACCTCGATCAGCTCCTCGGCCGAGTCCGCGCTGTAGATGCGGTTGTAGGCCGCCTCGGTATTGGTCTGCATGACCGACAGTAGGTTCTCCTTCACGGTGAGACGATTGATCAGCGACCCAATCTCGTTGAGGCCGGAACTCACCATCGAACGTGCGGCTTCCACTTCCGCGGCGTAGGTCTCGTAGTTGGAGCTGTCGATCCGGTCGTCTTCGGTGAGAGCGGCGGTCCCGGTCAGGCCAAGAGAACTGGCATCGAATGCCGAGGTTGTCCAGCTCAACTGGCTCCGGGTGCCGACCTGAAACGTGAAGGTCTCGATCCCGCCCAGAAGCGCCGTGCCGTTGAAGGTAACCTCCGCCACGGTCTCATCAATTTCCGCGAGTGTGTCGATCAGGGTCTGCGTCACGGCGGCACGTTCTTCATCGCCCAGGGTGTCACTGGCCGCCGAGGTGATCTCTGCACTCATCGTCGTCAGCATCTCGTTGATCTCGAGTAACGCCCCCTCCGCGACCGCCAGCAGGTTCTTCGCCTGGCCGGCATTGTCGGCCAGGGTCGAGTAGACGCGATACTGCGCGTTCAACTTCGTCGCCATCGTCAAGCCGGCGGGATCATCGGCGGCGCTGTTGATGCGCGCCCCGGTCGCCAGACGGAGCTGGTGGGTTGCCAGGTGCTTGTTGACCTGCTGCAGCGTGGTCAGAAGCTGCGTGGCCTGGACATTGGTTCGAATGCGCGTGAAGTCACCCGGCTCCATGGTTCATTCCTTTCAAGAAACCTGCTCGCGTTCGGAAAGGGCCTGGACGAAGGCCGCAACAAACATGCCATGGCGCGATGAAGAACCGGTGACGGGGTCAGGCGGGGGCCCAGGCGGGAACTCAATGGCGCTGTGTCTACAAGTCACGGAATGCCAAAGCGTTTCCGGATGGCGCATTCGCGCCACGCGAGAGACCGGCTAGCGCCGTTTTTTGCTCGGCGGAGGGCGGCGGCCGTGCGTTTTGCGCGACCGCCGCCGCTACTTAGCCCCGCCATGGGCCCTCAGCCCACCTTCACAAGCCCCAACCAGTCACCCAACAGGAACTGGATCCGTCCGATCAGGAGCGAGATCCGCGCCATGACCGTGAAGCCGAACTGCGCGCCGAAGGCAATCATGATGATCCAGATGCCGAACTTCGCCGTCCCGCCGAAGACACCTTTGTGCTCGACCGAAAAGAAGAAGTAGAAGAGTGCCGCGAAGACCATCAAGACGATCAGCAGATTCTGGATGCCATCCCAGGAACTGAAGCTCACCGGGACGATCGTGTGCTCGATCTGCCGCACCACGTAGGCCAGGATCGTGGGGCTGAGGGCCGCCCCCGAGGCGATCCCCATGTAGAACGCCAGGGGGTACCGGCTGATCCAGGTCCAGCGCCGGGTAAGCCGCAAGTACATCAAGAGTCCCAGAAGAGCGGGGATGATGAGCAGGAACTGGCCATCCTTGAACAGGGGATCCACCAGTGTCCGGCGCAAACTCGTTTCGATCAGAATCACCGTGAAGTAACCGGCCGACAACCCCACTGCCAGCGACTCCGCCGCCTTGTAGAGCGGGTTGTCCTTCCACAGGAAGGAGAAGATCGCCAGCGTGAAGATCGCAGCTATCGTGTTGGCAATGAATTCACCGCTCATGATCTCTTCCTCCCTTCTTCGGCCTCGCGGTTCTTGCGCGCCCGTTCGGCGAAGAAACCGACGTTGCCCACCACGATGAATGCGATGATCAGCAAGTGCTCGATCGACTGCACGTCCATACCCCGCAGGGGCCCATCGGTATACCGCATGTCGTGCGCCTTCATCATCTCCTGGTACTCGGCCGCACCCTTCAGGCCCGGCAAGAGACCTACGATCTGACGAGCGTTCCAGAAGGCGTAGTACTGCGCAGCCTGGACCGCCGTCACCGCCAGGGCCACATCACACCCATAGCGCTCCTTGGCATAGGTGACCCAGCTTTCGGCCACCCAGCCGGCGGCGACTGACACAACGAGATTGATGTCGTCGTAATTCTGCTTGTTTCTCATGAGCGGGATCTCATCGAGCGGCGTTCCGTAGTAGTCCTGCGGAAAGGGGATGCGGAAGTTCTGGCCGATCGACATGATCACGATCGCGGGATAGGGCTGATAGCCCAGATAGCAATAGTCGACGCCGTCCTGCTTGTCGTACTCGTTCGCTACGATCTCGATCATCTCCTGCGCCATGCCCGGCGCGTTCTGACTGAGCGCGGTGATCAGCACATTGACGTCGCGTTCGAAACAGTGACGCAGCACCCCGTACGCCTGTGGAGCGTTCTCACCCACGGTTTGGGGATCGTAGTCGATCGCCAGCAGGACCGTGTCGCCGGGCTTGAGGTCTTCGATGTACTCGAAAAGCCCCTCGACCTCCCTGGAGGTAGGAATCGGCAACCCCATCGGAGTGAACATCGGGATGATCGCTCCCAGGGCAATGAGCAGATAGAGCCATCGCCGGTCGAGGCTGTTGATGCGTTCAAGAGCCTTCATCTTGCCACCTTCCTTTCCGATGTGCCCTAATCACGCCCCATGTAGGCGCGCTCGATCCCAAAGACGATCTTCAGGGCCATGGCAACGCCACCGAGTCCGATCCCAAGCAGAATGGCCCGGAACCCTGCCATGTTCGGAACCTCCATGATCCAGGACTTGAGCGGCGCCAGCTTGGCGCCCACCGGCACCTGGCCGAGCATGACGATGATGGCCGTGACGAGGATCGTCGTGGCCATCGCATTGCGCGCCTTGAAGGCGCGAAACGCCGCCGAGGCGATGTAGAACGCCAGGAGGGAGAACATCGTCGCGTAGATGGGCAGCAGCACATTTTGGAACAAGTACTGGAATGGATTGTGGGTGCTGCGGTAGTCACCGCCGAAGCCGGCCACCAGCATGACAACCATGCCCAGCAACGTGATCAGGGCATACGGCCAGCCCTCGGCCTTGCGCCGAACCTTGATCCAATTCACCTGCGTCAGGCTCACCAGCCCCAACCCCACCGCCAGCACACCGATGATCTGCAACCAGCTCATCAAGAACTCGCGAACGTTCGCGATGGATTGGTGCGGCACGAAGTCGCTCAGCGCCATCACCACGCCGGTCACGAAGACAATGACCAGGGGGACCTCCCGTTTCATCTTCTATCCTCCTTCGATCGGTCTTCGCGCGTTGCGCGCCGCCCGCACGGAAGCCGCGCGGCGCGCCCGCGGCAACCGGCTACATGCCTACCGAAATCCAGTCGCGCAACAGGGGTATCTCCAGACTGATCAGTACCGTGCCCAAGAGGAGCCAGAGCATCGCCAGGCCCTTCAGAATGTCCTGGGCCTTCAGGGCGCCCAGCAGTAGCGGCTCGCGCGCGAGGTACGCCGAGGCGGCGTAGAGCTCTTCGCCGATCAGCGTGTAATCGCAGGCCGTGACGAAGAACGGCAACTGGCTGGCTTCGTCGGTGCCAGCGATCTGAATGGAGCCGGCCAAGTTGCCGGTCTCGGCCAAGATCAGCGATTCCGCGTAGAACTTACCGAGGTAGAAATTCGTCGCCGTCTTCTCACGGAGCATGATGCCATTGACCGCGGCCACGTAGGCGAACTGGGCATGGGTGACGAAGAAGATGTCATTCTCGTTGTAGAGATCCGGCCGTCCGGCATCCATGTACGACTGGCGCACTGTCTCCTGCGCGACGGCCATGACGATCGGATCATAGTTCGGCACGATCAGACGGGACTGATACTGGGCGATCTTGCGCGCAACCCGGGAGAGAATCGAGTAGCTCGCGATCGTTGAGATCTCGGCCGCCGTGCCCAGGCCCAGCACGTAGAGAATCGGCCGCCCCATCTCGGTAGCCCGTCCCACCGCCTCGTCCACGGCGTCCATGCCGGCGATCGGGCGCACGTATATGTCGTCCGCACGCTTGCGCGCTTTCTGGACATAGAAGAGCACCAGTGCGGAGAAGATGAGCAGCACCGCCAGGATGGGCGTCTTCCCCTTGTGATAGAACTGGGGCCTCGCCAAACCCGGATTCGACACGGCCGACTCCGCATCTCCCTCCGGCCCGGTCGCATGGACCTTATAGAAGTACTCGGTATTGTTCTCGACCCGGTGGACCACTTCCCCGGCATCGATCCTACGCCTATCGACATAGGCATACGTGCCGGCCGGCACCTCGCCCAACAGTCCCCAGGGACCCGCAGGGTTTTCGGATCTATAAATCTCATAAACAGTTACATTGTTTGCGCCACCCCCATCGTCGGGCGAAGCATTCCAGGTAACGGTAATGCTGCTACCGGCATCGTTGGGCGTATCCGCCGCGTGGACATCGGCCGGTGGACGCGGGGGATCCGCACCCGCCGCGGGCAGCCCGACGATCAGCGCCAGGAGCAGCCACCGCATGGCTGAGCGTGCATTCATAGGCTTGTGCCTCCCATGAGAGTGGTCCCATTTGCAGCTATGATTGGGTCTTTGTCGGCGCGGGCAGAGTACCAGGGCAGCCCAATGGGTCAAGGAAGTTGCGCGGCTGGATTCGTCTCGGCTGGTGTCACGGCCTACTACGTCGACGCCGACCGGCAGCAGATCCTCTGGCACGTCCCTCCTGTGCCGGCAGGCCGTTACCCGGGGCGTCCCTAGGCTTCCCCCGCCTTCACGACCAGTTGATCCCAAATCGCCGCCGGCGTATCCTGAGCCATCCCCCTGCGATTCGATCCAAGCTTGAGGAGGAGATCCGGATGCGTGCTCGACTGCGCTGTCTCGTGGCGGCCCGAGGCCCCGTCGCCCCTGTCGCCCTCGCCGCCCCCATTGCCCTCGCCGCACTCGTCGCCCTCCTCGCGGCCGGCCTCGTTCCCGATCCTGCGGCGGCCGCACCCGAAACTGGTCTCGATGCCGAGTTCTGCGCTGATCTTCAAGCGATGCACTTGAGCGGCGCGCAGAGGGCGCTGGCCGACATCATCGCCACCACGAGCGTCCAGGACATCGCGCTCAACCGGGAGCGATACCTTCAGCACCGGCCGCTGATCAATCATCGCATCGATACCGGATCGATCACCCACCAGCGTGGTTCCGGCCGTTGCTGGATGTTCGCGGGCTTCAACGTCCTGCGCCCTGAGGTGATCAGCAAGCACGACCTCAAGGATTTCGAGTTCTCCGAGAACTACCTGTTGTTCTGGGACAAGATGGAGAAAGCGAACGTCTTCCTCGAAGAGATGATCGCTCGCGCGGGCGATCCTCTCGATGACCGGCGCCTCTCGATCGTGCTCGATGGGCCGCTCGGTGACGGAGGCTGGTGGAGCTATTTCGTCGACCTTGCCACCAAGTACGGGATGGTGCCGAAGGAGATCATGCCCGAGACCCACAACAGTTCATCGACCGGGGGCATGAATCGGGTCCTCGAACTGAAACTGGTGGAGATGGGACTCGATCTGCGCCAGAAGACGCGCGACGAGGCCTCACGCGCCACGCTGACCGATGCGAAGAAAGCCCACTTGCGCGAGTTCTATCGCCTGCTGGCTTATCACCTGGGCAGCCCACCGACCGAGTTCACCTGGCGGTACGAGACCGAGCAAGATAGCACCAAGCTGACGACCTATCCCCGCCCTCTCACCCCGAAGACCTTCTTCGAGGAGATCGTGGCCATCGATCTAGAGTCCTACCGGGCGCTGTTTCACTATCCGGGCAAGGCGTTCGATCAAACCTACAGCCTGGAGCTGAGCCGCAATATCTACGATCGCCCTGATTTCACGCTGATCAATGTCCCGATCGACACACTGAAAGCCTGTGCGCTGGCCTCGGTCCTCGATTCCTCCGCTGTCTGGTTCGCTTGCGATGTCGGCAAGGAGAACTACGGCAAGGACGGCATCTTCGCCCTCGGCATCTACAACTACGGGGAAATCTACGACACGAGCTTCGATTTGCCCAAGCGCGACCTGATTCAGATGGGGCAGATCACCCCGAACCACGCCATGGTCTTCGTCGGTGTCGATACGCTCTCGACGCCCGAGGGTCCCCATGCCTCGAAGTGGCTCGTCGAGAACAGCTGGGGCTCCGGCGCCGGAGACGACGGGATGTGGTACATGTACGACGACTGGTTCGACCAGTACCTCTTCGGCGTCATCGTTCACGAGAAGTATCTCTCGCCGCGTCTTCGCGAGCTGAGCCGCCAGCCGCCCACGATTCTGCCCCCCTGGGATCCGATGTATGGGCTGACCGGGCTCGACTGAGGACACAGGACCTGGGACGCAGGACCTTACACGCCGAATTTGGCACACAGGAGCTGGCACACAGGAGCTGGCACACAGGAGCTGGCACACAGGTCCTCGGAGCTGACCGCTCGGTCCTCAAGCTGAGCTACTGGGTGCCGGTCTAGGCGCCGCCACGCGGTCGCGCTCGATCATGAGCCCCTCGTGCTGCAACAGCCAACGCTTCGCGTCCAACCCACCGCCGTATCCGGTCAGGCGGCCGCCGGTCCCCACCACACGGTGACAGGGCACGATGATCGAGATCGGATTGGCGCCGTTCGCGGCACCCACCGCGCGGACGGCGCTGGGCCGGCCCACGCGGGCGGCGACCTCCTTGTAGGTCGAGAAGGTCCCGCAGGGAAGCGTCCGCAACACGGCCCAGACCTCCCGCTGAAACGCACTACCGGACGGATGCAACGGCACCCCGAACCCGTGGCGCGTTCCCGCGAAATACTCCTGCAGCTCACGCTGCGCCCGTTCGAGCACCGCCCGTGCGGCGACCAGATCCGGCGCCGTCGCCCGCGGCAGCGAGTCGAGATTCCCGGTCGCGGATGGGGCACTCGGGCTTCTCCAATAGAGCAGGTGGGTCAGCCCCTCCCGGCCGGCTCTCAGGAGCAGGGGCCCGACGGGACTCTGAATCACCAGTTCGGCTTGACCTTCATACATGTCGTGATTGGCTCTCATTGCTGTCGTCCTCCTCTCTCAAGAAGGGGGTCATAGCCGATTGGCGGCCACCGATCCTCCTCGCTAGCGTGTCCATCTTACGACACCGGAGGGCATAAGCGACAGGACACGAAACAAGCTTCGCCGCACGGCCCCAAGGAAAAGGCTGGACCGGAAGATCCCGTTCGGGGCACTCTCTGGCGCATGGCACTACTGGATATTGTCTTACCGGTTTTCCTGGTCATCGGACTGGGCTATGCCTTGCGCCGCTTGGAGGTGGTGACACCGGCTACGAATGCCGCTCTCTCCCGCCTGGTATTCTATGTGGCTTCGCCCTGCCTGCTCCTGCGCTCGATTTCCCAAACAGAGCCCGACTGGGCTGACAGCGCCCGGATGCTGGGCATCGTCGGCGGGCTGACCATTTTAGCTGCCTTCGTGGTCTACCTGGCCGCCCGATGGATGCAACCCTCCCGGCGCGGCGTGTTCGCCCAGGGCGCCATCCGCAGCAACACGGTCTTCGTGGGCCTACCGGTCGTCCTGAACGCCTTCGGTGAGCCGGGTGTGGCGCAGGCCGGCATTCTGATCGCATTCTTCGTCGTGATGGAGAATCCTTTGTCGGTGCTACTGCTGACCCTTCCCCATCAGCAGGCAGAGCGCAGCAGTGCCGCCGTTTGGTTGCAGACCGGGCGCCGTGTGGTGACCAACCCGCTCGTGATCGGCTCCGGCGGCGGGATCCTGCTCTCGCTCTTCTCGGTCGATCTCCCCACGAGCCTCTTGCGCAGTTTGGGGCTCGTTGGCCAAACCGCCGCGCCCCTGGGGCTACTGTGCGTGGGCGCCGGCCTGGACTTCCGCCAGCTTCGCGCGGAATGGCCCGCCACGGCCGGGGCGGCGATCATCAAGCTCGTCATCTACCCAACCCTCATCCTGATCCTGCTGCGCGCCGTGGGACTCACCGGACTCGCCCTCAGCGTACCGGTCCTCATCTGCGCCTGTCCTACCGCGGTCATCAGCTATGTCATGGCGCGTGAAATGCGCGGCGACGAGCAGCTGGCCGGAGCCATCGTCATTGGCAGCACCGTCACCGCGCTGGTCACCCTGGTCGGATGGCTGCTCATCCTACGGTGATGTGTTAGAATGCACCCAGGCGTCCAGGACGTCCGGCTCGCCCACGGCGGCCACGGCGGCCGCGTGGTCCACCACCACCGCGCCGGACACATCGGACACATCGGACACGTCAGGACACGTCAGGACACCTCGAGGCAGACCCCGGACGAAGCTGGCTGAGCTCTCATGGGCCTTGTCTCGTTCGTACTCAGGCTTCTTCCCTTCACGGGGGCTCATCATGCGCCACATCATGCGCCATAGCATGCGCTACAGCATGCGCCACATCCTTGCCACCACCCTTGCTCTCCTTCTCTGGCTGCCTTCGGCCTCGGCCTACTGGAACCCCGACCCCGGCGTCCATGTGCCGGTCAGCCTGGCTCCCGGGGAGAAGTACGACGTCTTCATCGTCACCGATGGGATCGGCGGCGCCATCATCGCTTGGGAAGATGAGCGCGGCGGAGACAGCGACATCTATGTCCAACGTGTCAACGCGCGGGGTGAAGCGCTGTGGCAGGCTGACGGGGTTCCGGTCTGTGCCGCGCCGAATGACCAGTACATCTTTCACTCTTCGACCGGCACCACCGGCTTCACTCCGATCGTGTCCGACGGCCAAGGCGGGGCCTACATCGCTTGGCAAGATGCTCGTTTCTTCGGTGCGCGACAGAACGACATCTACTGCCAGCGCGTGAGTGCGGACGGTGAGCCGCTCTTCGCTCCCAACGGATTGCCGATCGCCACCGGCGCCGGGATGGAAGACCAGCCCACCCTGTGCGCGGATGGCGAGGGCGGTGTGTTCGTGATCTGGCAGGACAAAAACACTGACCCGGTGTTCTATGACCTCTGGGGCCAGCACGTCTCTGCCGCGGGCGAACGCCTGTGGAATGGCGCCACCCCCCTGCCCCTGGTCGAAGCCGGCTGGGACCAGGACGCGCCCACGGCGTGCCCCGACGGCAGCGGGGGATTCTTCCTGGCATGGACTGACAGCCGGGCGAATCTGAACGACATCTTCGCCGGACGGTTCGACAGCGGCGGCCATCCTCTCTGGACCCCTGGCGGGATTCCCGTTTTCCAGAACGGCAACGGACAGGACGCGATCGTCATCCAGCCGGCGGCCGACGGGCACCCCCTGCTGGCGTGGGTGGATCGTCGTACCGGGTCTCCGGATATCTACGCCCAGAAGCTCGATGCCGCCGATGGATCCCCGCTCTGGAGCGCGGCCGGCGTGGCGGTGTGCGGCGCGCCGAATTCGCAATACCGTCCGGCACTGGCCCCGGATGCCGGCGGCGGCGCCTACGTCGCCTGGTTCGACTACCGAAACGCACCCAGCGGCCCGCCCTGGAATCTCGACATCTTCGCCAGCCGCCTTTTGCATGACGGCACGCTCGCCCCCGGCTGGCCAACCGATGGGCTGGCCGTCTGCGGCGCCCCCGACGCACAGCGCGACGTGGACGTGTGCGCCGACTGGGACGGCGGGCTGTTCTTGGCGTGGGAAGACAATCGCGCCGGGACCGGGCACGAGGATGTCTACGCCCAGCAGGTCGACGCTTCCGGCAACCTGCTGCTGGAAACCGACGGCCGCCTCATCGCTTCGGCGCCCAATAACCAGAAGCGACCTGATCTGGTCGCCGGCGCCGGGGGCGCGATCCTGGCCTGGCCCGATGATCGCGACCATATCTACGAGCAGGATGTCTACGCCGACCGGCTCCTGGTCCATCAAGATCCCGTCTGCAGCGTGAGCCAGCTTCAGGTCGATTTCGGTGATGTGACCGGGATCGTCAGCCTCGACCTGGTCATCGGCAATGTGGGCGAATCCTCATTCAACATTGAGGATCTGATCCTGACCGAGGGGGATCAGGGCTTCTCCGTGATTCCCGCCGCGACCCCGCCCGCGGACCTGCCCCCGTCGGATGTGCTCATTGTTCAGGTCCGGTTCGATCCGGCCGAAGCTCCCTTTTGGGCCCCCCCGCTGGCCGACACCCTCGAGATCTGGCATGACGCACCCCGGCTCGCCTGGCGTCCCGACACCGTTTCGCCGATCCTGATTCCCTTGTCGGCCTCGGCCGCCGCAATGGATATCGGTCGGCCGCAAGGACAGCCCCCCTCCTGGCGGCTGCGGTGCTATCCGTCGAGCGGATTCAGCAGCCTGCGGGTCGAGCTCCTGCCGGAGGCCAACTCTGTCCAGGCAGAAACACCCCGCACCGGGATAGGGATCTCGCCCACCGGGATGGGGATGGCGCCCAACGGGATAGGGATGGCGCCCACCGGGATGGGTATGACGCAGGGTTGGTTCGAGATTCTCGATCCGTCCGGACGAATCGTACGTCGCCTCCCCAGCGGGCCGGTGGGTCCCGAGGGAGTTCGGATCATCTGGCACGGTGAGGACAATCTGGGCCGCCCCGCCCCGAGCGGCATCTACCTTCTGCGCTGGCGCGCAGTGCAGGAGCCGATCGCCGGCATGCGCGTGCGCGTGCCGGCCCGTCGGTTTCTGTGGAGCCGGTAGAGCCACAAGAACCGCTAGCGCCGGCCGGGTGCCAGGAGGTCACGAGAACGGAGCTTGATTTATTCGCCCCGATCGACCTTACTAGGCACCTGGGCCCCATGCGAACCCGTGTGTCCCGCCTGTCGGGGCTCCAGCGTCTCGACGATCCAATACACGAGTATTCAAGAGGATAGGAACAGCTCAACCCATGGCATCCATCGGCACCGGCATTCTCGCGTTCACGAATCGCGGTGAGGGCGTTCTGCGCGACCCCGCGAACTCCTTCCGGCCGTCCCCCAAGGACGTTCGTGTCCCGCGTCAGCTCATCCAGAAGCATCGTCTCTGCGAGGGCGCCCGCCTCGAAGGCCCGACCCGCTCCGGCCGTCACGGACCGGAGATTCGCGAGGTCGACACGGTTGCCGGCTTGCCACCCAAAGAGTTCGCCGAGCGCCCCACCCTCGAGAAGCTGACCGCCGTCGACCCTACCGAGAGATTCCATCTCGCCGCGACCAACAAGCTCACCATGCGGGTCGTCGACCTGATTGCCCCGATCGGACGTGGCACCCGTGGGCTCATCGTCGCGCCACCGAAAGCGGGCAAGACCATCTTGCTCATGGACCTTGCCCACGCGATTCGCCGCGATGACCCGACGGTGCGCATCATCTGCCTGCTGATCGATGAACGGCCCGAGGAAGTCACCCACTTCCGCCGCAGCGTCGACGCAGAGGTGCTGGCCAGCTCCAAGGACCACAGTCCGGCCGATCATGTCAACCTCGCCCGTCTCACACTCGCCCATCTTCGCACCGAGCTCGAGTGCGGCCGCCATTCGGTCGTCCTCGTCGACAGCCTCACTCGCATGGGCCGTGCCTTCAATGCCGTCGGCTCCGGCAGCCGTCGCACGATGTCGGGCGGTCTCGAGGCCGGCGTCATGGAAGTGCCACGGCGGTTCTTCGGCCTGGCTCGCGCAATCGAAGGCGGGGGGTCGGTGACCATCATCGCAACCGCTCTCGTCGACACCGGATCCCGCATGGACGAATTGATCTTCCAGGAGTTCAAGGGTACGGGGAACAGCGAGGTCGTACTGGATCGCTCCCTGGCCGAGTCGCGCATCTTCCCCGCCATCGACGTCACGACATCCGGCACCCGCAAAGAAGCGCTCCTGTACGATCCCGACGAGGAACGGCGAGTATGGATGATCCGCAAAGCGCTCGCCGGCCGCAAGCCCGCCAACGCCATGCAGGCCCTGATCCGTTCCCTCGAGCAGTTTCCTTCCAACCAAGCGCTGCTCGAAACCATCGCCCTCGACTAGCGCGCACTCGCATGCACTCGCATGGCGCCGCCCCGGCACGAGCTGCGGCGGGCATACTCCATTTGGGCCAGCCCGATGCGAGCCGCGGCTGTCCCACGTGAGTCTCCCACGTGAGTCTCCCACGTGAGCCGCCCTGCTTGCGCACCTTTGTTGCACACGGCTCGGTTCACAGCCGCGCCAAGCGATCGCGCTCTCCCGGAATCCCACGAGAAACTTCGCTCCGCCATGCGCGACCGTTGTGATGGCACCTAACAGAATCGTATCATCAAGAATGTACGCGGTAGCGCCCTGCGATTCACATCGCCGTGCGCATCGTCGCATCGTCGCCTGGTCGTTTCCTTCACCCAGACTACTTGGGAGGTTGCTCATGAAGCGATGTTTTGCGCTCCTAACCATGGGGCTCTTGCTGCTCAGCAGTGCGGCAAACGCCTGGTATCCCTCCACCGTGCAGGTGGAATTCGCCACAGCCACGTGGTGAGGCTAGTGCCCTCGGGCCACCTCCGGGATTGAGGCGAATCAAGGTTGGTTTGACCACAACGAATTCAATGCCATTGCCTACTACGCAAGTTCCGGCGGCTTGAGCTGCCCGGACTCGGACGCACGCATCCAGTACTACGGGGTCACCGGTTACCCCACCCTGGTATGGGGCGGCACCACGCGCATGGTCGGCGCCGGTACGGACGTCATCAACGGACTGCCCTACCGCGCGACGATCCTCAGCATGTTGCCCGAGCCGACCCACTTCAAGATCACCGTCAACTCGGTCACCTACGATCCGGGCTTCATCGACTTCGATGTCGAGATCATGGAGAATGTCCCCGACATCAGTAACATGAAGATCCGCATGGCCGTCATCGAGAACGCCCTAAGCTACGGCGGCACGGCCTACGACAACGTGTTGCTCGACATGCTCGCCGACCAGCCCCTCACAGTAGGCAGCCTGGGCGAGAGCCAGAATGTGCAGGCCGGTTTCGACCCGGGTACCGTCCTGGCCAACATGCAGGTGATCATCTTCATCCAGGACGACACGGACAAGAAGGTCTACGCCAGCACCAGCTCCCTGCCCACGCCCGACTACTCCCTGCGCTACTACGCGCTCGGCGACCGCCAGGTCGTCGGCCCCACCGGCACTCCCTACGAGTATGACTGGTTCCGCCTTTACAACGCCGGCAACGTAAGCGATACCTTCAACGTCACGGTGACCGGAGACCTTCCCGACGGCTGGGTCGCCGTGCTCTGCGATGAGAGCCAGTGCCACGGCCCGGTCTTCTCCGCGGAACTCGCCCCAGGTGAGTACAAGGATCTGCACCTTTCGGTCACGGCCTTCTCGAGCGGCTACGCCCCGATCGACATCGAGCTGACCCAGGACGGCATCGTGCAAGAGTTCCCCCGCGCCCTGGGCTACACCTACTTCACCAACGATCTCGATGTGCTGCTCGTCGACGATGACGGAGCAGAAGCCTACGAGGAGTACTTCATCGACGCGCTCGACTTCCACGGCTACAACTACGGCGTTTGGAATCGCAACGCCGGCGCGCCGTCCAACGACGTCATCAACAGCTTCCCGGCGATCGTCTGGAACTGCGGGTGGGCGTTCCCGACCGTCGACGAGCAGGATCGGGCAGCCCTGTCGAACTACCTCGACAACGGCGGCGCGCTCTTCATCACCGGTCAGGACATCGGCTGGGAGTTGCAGGATATCGGCGGCGCTGCCTACCAGTGGTACCAGGATTACCTCCACGCCGTCTTCATCTCCGACGACACGAACTCCTACAACCTCAGCGGTGTTCCGGGTGACCCGATCACCGACGGTTTGGACATCGTGATCCAGGGAGGCGATGGCGCCAACAACCAGCAGTACCCCAGCGATATCGATCCCGCCGACGGGAGCGCTTCGGTGATCTGGACCTACGATTCGCAGCGCAACGGCGCCATCAAGGCCGACACGGGCACCTATCGGGTCGTCTACCTGGCCTTCGGCTATGAAGCGATCAATAGTCCCGAGGATCGCCGCGAGTCGATGAACAAGATCATGGAGTGGTTGCTCTACAATTCCGCCGACGTCCCGGGACATACTCCCGAGCATCGTGCTTTCTTCAGCGCCACGCCGAATCCGGTTACGAGTACGGCTACTCTCCGGTTCACCCTTCCGCAAGCCGGCCAGGCCAACCTGAAGGTCTACGGCCCGGACGGACGCGTGATGCGGACCCTGCTCTCGGAGAATCTCGATGCCGGCACACACTCGCTCGAGTGGGATGGCACCGATTCCCGGGGTGGCCATCTGCCGGCGGGCATCTACTACTACCGCCTCGAGGCGGAGGACGTCGATCTCTCGCGCAAGACCATTGTGCTGAACTAGGGCTGAACCAGGCCCACGGCGGGAGGACAGTATCAGGGCTCGATCTCCGTGCCGAACAGCGTGCGGCATGCGAGATCGAGCCTTGCGGACATCGCGAACGGGCGCGGACAAGTGGATCTGCGCCCGTTCTGCGCCCCCTCTTGCGCCGCTTCTGCGCCAGTTCTAGAACGCCCAGGTCAACCCCAACTGGAACCGACCGGCCCCGCCGTCTTCATCCACCGGGTTCTGGAGTTTGATCTCGCTTCCGTTGGCCAGTTCCCGGGAGAACTCGATCTCATCCCACTCGATGAAGTCCAGTCGAAGTGCCGTGTCCAGGAGGAGATGCTCGGTGATATTCCAGAGCAGCCCTAGGCCCGCAGTCGCCACGCCCCCGCTCGTCTTGCTATCGTAGGCTTCCGCATCCAACGTCAGCCCAACCCCCCCGAGGCCACCCATGAGATAGGGACGCACGCGTTCCCGGGGCATCAGCTGGAAGTGCCCTTCAATCGCGACGGTCGTGTAGTAGGTCTCCAGGCCCGGCCGATTCGTTTCGTGCTCCGAGAAGGAGGTGGCCAGGTACAAACTCACGCGGCGGGACACAGTGTACCCGACCATCAGAGCCATCCCACTCCCGCTTTCATCGACGAAGAGGTCGTCTGTTCCATCAGACGCCCCCGGATCCTCCGCCCCTATCCCGGCGCCACTGCCGTAGATCCCAAGCCGGAAGCCTGATGCTTGCGCCCATCCATTCTCCCCGGCAGCCGCGGGGCTGACCAGTGCGACCAAGATCTCCAGTGCCAGCAGCAACCCCCAGCCAATCAGACTGCCCGATCCTACCCATCCGCGCACCCGCATGACCCACCTCTTCCAAGTGACTGTCCATCGGCATGTTGCAGGGACCGACCGACGTCGTCCCCGCTCGTTTCGTTCAACCACCAAACACCGTTGCGCCGTCAAAGCGTCACCCCAAACGTCATCAAAGGTCGCCGAAGGTTTGCAAACGTATCCAAACGTATCCAGACGTTTCCAAACGCATCCAAACGTATCTAAGCGTCTCCCAGAAGATGCTCCAGATAGGAGAACCCATCCCAGAGGTCACTCCGGGATGGGTCATGAAGCCTGCAGCGCGACGGCCGCCGAGCCAGACGCAAGCGATCCGCTCTGCCCCCGCGACGCGGTTATCGTACGACGAGCACCGGCGCCTGGGAAGACTGCTCTCCGACCCGGTACCGGCAGAAGTAGAGCCCGCTGGGCACCGGCCGGCCCGAATCCGACCGGCCATCCCACGACACCCCCGCGGCCGGCCATTGCTCACTTCCTTCGAGAAGTGTTTTCACCACGCGGCCGCTGGGATCAAGGATCGTCACGGCCTCAATCAGATGCCCCGACACTCCCGCAACGCCTACGCCCGGCGACGCCAGGACGATCCGAGCCGCCTGCGTCATGGGGTTTGGAAACATCCGGGGCCGCGGCAGCCCAGAGCCGTCCAGCACGCCGGGCTCCGTCCAGGTCACACCGGAGTTATCCTGAATGGGATCGAAGTCGACGATCCCGTAGGTGGGGTCGTCATGGCCGTCGAAGATAGTCTCGGCGATGACCTCGTAGTCTTCGCTGTCCCAGCGATTGTTCTCTGCCTTGATATCCGCCACCGAGTTACTGTAGACGCTCCAGGTGTTACCCAGCGGGTCGACGTTGCCATGCATGTAGTTGTTGCCGTCATCCGTTGGATCCGCATTGCCCAAGTCGCCGAGATTGACCGTCGCCCCCTCCACCACGTAGAACGCGGTGAAGTTGCCCGTGAGGGTGTTGCCCGTGACGACGGCCGTAGCCGATCCGCCGTAGAGCATCACACCCGCGCCCGAGTTCGGATCTCCTTCCACGAAGTTGAAGCGGATCTGATTGTCCCGCAGCTCACCCGTCGAATAGAGCAGGTAGACACCGGTCAGATTGTACTCGATCACATTGTTCACGATGGTGGGACTTACATTGCCGGCCCCGGTAAGGTCGAATCCGGTGATCCCCTGCCATACGTTGTGATGGATCCAACAGCCCGAGATCAGAGGGGCAGAACTCCCCCCGCTGCTCTGGTTGCTGATCTGAATGGCCCCGCGGGGGGACTCATCCAACGCACAGCGCGTGATCTCGCAACCGCTGATTTCGACTTCGTCGTTCTCGCTCACGAGAATCCCATGCCGCTGATTGTCATGGATGTAGCAGTCGGTGACGACAACCGGCGGCGGAGAGGGATTCCCGATCGCGAAGATGTCGACCGCCGTTTCGTGGAGTCCAAGCCGGCAATGCTCGATCGTCACCGGGGAATCAATGGAATTGATGCCCCGCTCTGCGCCCGTGATCACGCAGTAGGCGAAGTGACTCGTCGCGACCTCGTTCTCCAGCCGCAGCCGATCCCACGGTACCTCTCCGCGAACCCGAATCGAGTCCCCCGGCGCCCCAACGGCCTGCATCGTCCCCAGGGCAGTGAGCCGGTAGTTCCCCGCAAAGACAACCTCAACACCCGGCTCTATGCTCAGCTCCTCGCCGGCCGGCACCGCGACATCTCCCAGGATGACATACGGTGACCCGGCGAGAGTCCAGACTCCCGAGACGTCTCCAGGGGGAATGTCAGTGGCAGAGGCAACACTTCCGAGGCAGCAACCCACCAAGATAAGATGCAGAAGCACGCGCTGATACTGCATGCCAACCTTCCTTTCGCTCGCCGCCGCCAAATCTAAGGAGCCAAGATGCGCAGTTGCAGGCGGACCTTCAGCAGCAGCACCCCTCGCGCAATTGGAGCCGTCGAGAGGATATACGGCACCGGGCATCCGTCGGATAGTCTAGCTCATGGGTGACGACGAAGGGAACCGTTTCTGGCTACGTCGATGTCTGAACGGCCTCGGACGGCTCGGCATCATGCCGGTGGGGATCCTCAAGATCGCGAAGCAGCTCTTGGCGTGCGGCCGCATCCCCATGCTTGCGGCTGAACTGGAGGGCCCGCGCGACCATGTGCCGTAGCTCGCGGACATTCCCCGGCCACCGTTCTCGCGACAACCGCCCGATGATCGCTCGGTTGAAAACCGCCGGCCAAGCACCCGCAACCCCGCCTTCCCGCAACCACAACGACTCGATGAGCAGTTCAAGGTCCTCCAGGCGTTCCCGCAAGGCCGGAAGCCGCACCCGCAGACCGGAAAGCCGATTGAGCAGGTCCGCCCTGAAGGTCCCCTCCTTCACCATCCTCTTCAAGTCACGACAGGTTGCTGCTATGACGCGAGTCTCAACTCGCTTACTCTCCGTCGACCCAACTGGACGCACCTCACCCGAATCCAGAAAGCGCAGCAGGTACCCTTGCGCGTCCAGATCCAGATCCGCAATCTCATCCAGGAAGATCGTCCCCCCACGAGCCCTCACTACTAACCCTTCCCGAGTCTCAACGGCGCCCGTATAGGCCCCCTTCACCACACCAAACAACTCGGCCACAAACAGCTCTCGGGACGCTGCCGCGCAGTTGACGGGGACGTACCGTCCGCCATGGCCACTCAAGTCATGAATCCCCTGAGCCACGAGGTCTTTTCCTGTACCACTCTCACCGAGAATCAAGACCGGCAAGTTAGCGGACGCATACGTTTCGGCGCTATGCAAGACGTGCCTAAGCATGGACGAGCGCGTCGTGAGACCCAACTTGCCCCACAGCTCATGGCTCTCTCGCTTTGAAGCTCCACAAGAAACGATGGTTGCTCCCATAGTGTCCAGCGAATCTGTGGTCATACATCCATTCAATGCTAGGCTCCTCGTCTGTCCCGCTCTCCGCTCCATCCAGCCAAGTGGCCCGAACACCGGATGATTCATGCCGAACAGGGCACCCTCTCTCTCCCCGTGCATCTGGTTCAGTTGCTCGCGAATCGCCTGCTTTGCTTTTCCACAATCCCTAGTTTCAATCATGGCAAGCCAGGCAGATACCAACGCCCTGTCCAGCACTTCGCCGGTCTCGTCAAGCAGTTGCTTCGCATCCTGCAACACCTTCGACGCACGTCCACGAGAACCCCGATGAAGATGTGCAGTGCCAAGAATCACAAGTCCCAGCGCCTGTTCCCATCGCAATCCTTGCCGGGCTGCATCGCCCACTGCCTTCCTCGCCACCGCAATGGCTCTTGACCCATGCCCCGTTAAGAGCAGAAGCCTCGCCTCTTGAAGATTGATCTGAACCCGCAAGTCCGCAGGTTCGCCAAGCGAGAGGGATCGCCGCTTGGCAAGACGTAACGCTACGCGCGCCCGTCCTGGCCGCAAGGCCATCACGGCCAAATATGTCAGGTACTCCAGAGCAAGGGTTTCCTCTCTCGGCAGCACGAGCCTTTGCGCACTTCGCAGAGCTGTCAGCAATGCTTTCCGCGCTTGCTGAATGCGACCCAAGCGAATCTGACAATAGCCCCGGCCAAGCAGAGCTCGGATCGCCGTACCTTGCCGCCCATCTCTCCGCGCCAGCCGCAACGCTTTGGAGAAATGCGAGAGAGCATCCCCAATCTCCCCGCAGGCCACGTATGAGCTTCCCAGGTTTAGCGAAACAACTGTCGCTGCACCGCCATCACCGATGCGCAGGTAGGACGATCGCGCCTTCTCGTGCAGCGTGATCGATTCTCGAATTCTTCCTCTCCGACGCGCTATGACTGCCAGGAGCACGTAGGCGTCACCCAGCTGACCGTCATTGTGCCCTTCCACAGCATATCTTGCCGCAGTCAATGCACGATCCTCGGCCTCAAAGAGATCATTGCCAAACAGGTAGAATCGACTCCACAGTAGTTCCCGCTTACAAACAAACCAAGCGTCTACGTCATTCTCACCAATCGTATCCGCATCCCGAAGCGAACCCTCTGTCGCATCGTAGCGTCCTCGCGCCATGTCCTCGGTGGCGAAGCACAACGCAATCGCCATTCTAGCCCGTGGCGCAATAGGGGACCTATCCTCAACAGTCTTTCGGATCCTCGTCGTGCCTTCTTCGGCAGGATCAAGCTTCCCGAGCCGACGCCACACCATCACCAGAATCGCAGCCGTCTCAATGCACTCTGCCGGAAGGCTCTCCAACTTCCACATAGGAGTCAAATATGGCAGGATTCTAGCTTCTGCGGACTGCCATGCATTAGCTTCGACGTACACTAAGGCACGTTGCACTATCTGGTGCCAATCAGTCTTCACAGGTTACCTGTCGCTCAAAGAAAGGAACATGACTGTGTTGCCCTTTCATCCACCAAGCTCAAGTTGTCCTCAACAGGAAACAGAATGGGTGCTCGACTGACTACATGGATTACACTTACATGGTCCTGCAGCACGCCTTGCCCTCCAAACTCCACCTCTCTGAGCACACCCAAACCGCCTGGGACAGTGCTCCGCAGCACCTCACACTGATCAGGAATCTCCTCGGGCAGCCCGTCAATGTCGGTCTGGCTAGGGGCCTTGTCGAGGGGTAGGGGCTTCGCGCCCGCTTGCCCGCAGAGAATCGTCGACAAGAGGACAAGAAGCAAACAGAGTACTAACCTTTGCATTGTCATATGCCACTCCCATTCAAGGCATCTGATCTCACTCTCTAGGCAATACATCCCCAACAATGATCATAGGTTCTGCCGTAGATTCGGGTCGAGAAGCAGTCGCCGCTCCCCCCCCGACCATGGCCGCTTCGTTCAGCAGCGACCCTGCCGTCACAATCACAACAGCGCCTGCCCGTAAGAAAACTACATCGTCTGCTCTATTGATGTCGTAATCGAGTACGGCAGCGTGGCAGAATCGACCGTCTTGATCGTAGATGTCGTAGTAGAGCCGATCGCCGGAACCCGGACCATACCAGCCATGACTTGTTTCAACCCAGAGCGAGCCATCTGTCCACTCGGTGACGCTGTGAACACTACGGTCGTACGGTGACAGAGTGATCACAGCGTCGTCATACCTCCGATACAACTCCTTCCAGTACCGTTCTATCGATTCTGCCGTATCACGATCGCGTTTCCACGGTGCAAGATCGCGTTCGACAATCAGGTCAGTCTGCCCATCTGGGGTGCATCGCGCAAACCTGTATTCAGAGTAGTCCAGTGAATAGAATCCTTGGCTCTGACCATCCGACCCGAGAAGAAGCTTGGCGTCGGCCAGCGCTTCGTCATATTCCATGACACGAGGATTCGGCCGCGTGATTGTGTTGCGCTGAAGCTCCTTCAAGAGATCGCCTTCGTCGTCATAGATACCTACCATCACGACATCCTCTACCGCGCCATCGACCAGCCGATGCAACTCCACGGTGGCCAGGTAGTTGTCACCTAGCCGAGCAATAGCCAAGAGGCTGGCGCGAGGGTAGCCTGGCGTTCGCGGCTTCCACTCTCCCAGGACTTCGCCATCTAGGCCTAGGAAGAGAACCCGATTCGCCGAGATGTCTGCGACACCGACTATTCCGTCCTGCGTAATGTGAATCGTGTTGGGATAGCGGAAGTCGCCTGGTCCCTCCCCTTCCTGTCCGATTGAGCGAAGGTACTCTCCATCTGCTGACACGACGTGAACGGTACACAGCTGCTGATCCAAGAGGAGCCACACTCCTGATGGATGCAGCGCGGCATCGACGATGGCGCCGAAGATGAAACCGCTCTCGTCGTCGGAAGACAAGGTCCAGCGTGGAACCAGGTCGTAAACCTTGGGCGGGCACTTGGAGGTAGCTGCGTTCCGCACGTGGGTTACGCCGTCGACCTGCACGATCGTGCCGTTCCAGCACTCATTGGCGGCAAGAGGAGGCTGAGAAACGAGAGGAAGCAGAGGAAGCAATAGAAGGATCAACACAATCCTGCGTTTCATGGGGGGCGACTCCGCAAGGTGTTGTATGTCAGCGCAATGACTCTTACTTGCACCGATAATAGCATGGACCCATGAGCGGGCCAATCTCGAATTGGTGGCCCGCTCACTCTGGCCGTCTCTAGTGTACACGTGCACTGAGATGCGATATACAGCTGTACGCTCAGTATGTCTGAAGGACAGCAGTCGTTGCCGCCCCGATCATTCTTCGGATCGATTCAATCACCGAATCACATGGACTCTGGCCTCAACCGAAGTACCCACTGCCTCCAGCCGCAGCAGATAGATCCCCGTGGGCAACTGCGTTCCCGCAGCGTCCCTACCGTCCCAGGTCAGGCTGTGCGAGCCGGGTCCTTGGTGGGCTGCCGGGAGGCTTGCCACGCAGCGACCGCTGATGTCATAGAATCCGGCCCTCACCAGTCCGCTCTCACTCAGCGCATAGTGGACCCTGATTGGCCCGGCGGCCGGGTTCGGCGACACCCGGTTCAGCTGCAGCCTCAAGCTGGGTGGGGACTCTAGCTGACCGTGCACATCGGCCAATGGATCGGGAATCCACGCCGCCCCACCGGTCGAGTGATAGTCGGGGTAAGGATTGGTGAATGGGATCCACTCCCCACCCACGCCCTGCGCGATGTCATAGGCGAAGCAGGGAATCTGGTCGTCGCCGCGGGTCGCCGTGAGATAGACCGTGTTGTTGCCGACCGCCATGGCGCGGCCCTGGCCGTTGCTGGCTGGAATGGTGTCGGCAAGCTTGATCATCTCGCCGGTGTCGAGATTGATCGAATACAGACCGGAATCGCCATATTCGGTGTAGCCGTAGAGCAGGCCATCGACTTGATTGTGGTCGAGGGCGAAGAAGCGGAAACCAGGGCCTGAGTACACGTCCAACATCAGGGTCGTTTGGCCCGTCTGGGGATCGATCGCGTAGATGCCCTTCGGCGAAGCGTAGTTCGAGTACCCGTACAACGTGTTGTTGCCATAGGCCAGTGCGCTGATGTCGATGTCGATCGTGCAGAGGAAGTCGGGATAGTCAGTGAGCGTAGCCGAGTAGAGATGGGTCGTGAAGGCGCCGTTGCAGAGGAAGAGCTGGCCCTCCGGGGTCGCAGCCGCTCCGCTGACATCGAAGGCATAGTGATCTTGGTACTGGACGTCGGGGAAGCCTTCGAGGTCCGAGGAGCGCGTGATTGGGGTAGATCCCTCCAGACCCACGAACAAGAACTGGCCCCAGGCGGCTGGGACGATGAGCAGAGTCAATGATGCTAGGAGTAAGAATCTAGGCATGACAACCCCCTTCGGTGCGAAGACAAGGCCAGCATCCCACCGGCCTAGAAGCGATTGACTAGCGGCCAATCCCACTATAGCGCAGCCCAGCGGCCCGGGAAACTCCCGGACGGCGGCGGTTCCCCTCCCACCAGCCATCGCCGCATCGACGCAGAGACGCGCTAAACGATTATGTATCAACGTATTACGGGAATTGCGCACCCGGGGACGATTTCAGAGTCATGTCAACAAAAGCGCAACAACTTGGTCGTTCGGTGGTATGATCTCCAAACGCCCGGCACGAATAGCATCCTGACCGATTGCGGTAGGTTGCCGGCATAAGGAAAATTGCGAATACGGTAGACAAATTCTGGCCGCCCGCGAGCCCTGGCACAGACCCATCAGGCTCGTGTGACGCGAGCGGAGATCCCCTCCCGGCTGCACTCTTCCCTGGACGTCGACCAGAAGAGCCGTAAACTGCCATGCTGGGCATGCAATCTGGCACCATGTGCGCCACGGGATCGAGACCACCTTGTCAGCACGAGACGAACACGACACAAAGAGGTAGAATGAAATTTGACGAACTCGAGCTCAGGGCAGAGCTCAGCCAGGCCATTACGGACCTAGGACACACCCAACCCACGCCCATTCAAGAACAGGCCATTCCCGAAGCCATCGCCGGTCGTGACTTGATGTGTTGCGCCCGAACCGGCACCGGAAAGACGGCAGCCTTTGCGCTGCCCATCCTTCATCGACTTGCGGGTCAACCGCGGGCTGAGGTTCGCGCCGTCATTCTGGTTCCTACGCGCGAGCTGGCCATCCAGGTGGGCAGGAGCTTCAACGAGTATGGACGGCATCTGGACCTGGTCACGGCGACCATCTTTGGCGGCGTGCCTTTCGAACCGCAAGAGATGATCCTCCGTCACGGCGCCGACATTCTGGTTGCGACGCCAGGGCGGCTGAAGGACCACATCTGGCGTGGGCACATCGACTTCAAGAACACCCAGCTCCTCGTTCTGGACGAAGCCGACCGCATGCTGGATATGGGCTTCATCAAGATCGTCCGCGAAATCGTCGAGCTCATGCCGACCGAGCGCCAGTCCATGCTCTTCTCGGCAACCCTCGATCCGGAGATTCGCCGATTTGCGAAGGGCATGCTAAAGAATCCCATGCGCATAGACGTGACCCCCTCCGGTAGCACTTTGGACGAGGTCGATCAGCTACTCGTCAAGACTGACCCCGGTCGCAAGCCTGCCAAACTCGAATCACTGATTCGCGAACATCACATGGAGCGTACGATCGTTTTCACCCGCACCAAGTCGGGCGCCTCACGCTTGGCCTCCCATCTGCGCAACCGTGGCTTCAATGCCTCGGCCATCCACGGAGACCGCACGCAGGGCGAGCGCGTCCGCGCCCTTGAGGGTTTTCGGAACGGAGAGATCAAGATCCTGGTCGCCACCGATGTTGCCGCCCGCGGCATCGATGTTGACGACATCTCGCATGTCATCAACTACGACTTGCCCTTTGCCACCAAGGACTACGTCCATCGCATCGGGCGGACTGCACGCGCCGGCCGCCGCGGGGTGGCGATTTCGCTGGTCTCACCGGAAGATCGGCGCAGCATCGCAGCCATCGAACGGCTGATCGGCCGCAAGCTTGTCTGGGACGGTATCCCTGGCGGCCATCCGCTCACTGATCGCGCCAATGAACGCGACCGACCATCCCGCCGATCAGGTCGCAGACGCTCTACGGAAGGATCTCGCGCCGCGGCACCCGATCGGGCACGGAGACGCTCCCGAGACTCACTAGATCCAGGACATCGGGATCGTCGGGACCAAGCTCGCGAGCCCCGCGTGGCCCAGGATGCGCGGGATGAACACGTAGACAGAACCGCCTCTAACGGAGGGCAACGCTCGAGAACTACATCCAGCAGCCGCCGTTCACGTGTAGAGTCAGGCTCCAGCGGCACGCGCAGTTCCCAAGATAGGCGTAGATCCCCAGAGCTACGTGACTCCCGGGAAGGGCGTAGATCCCCACAGCAGCGTGACTCCCGGGAAAGGCCTAGATCCCCAGAGCAGCGTGACTCCCGAGAAAGGCGCAGATCACAAGAGCAACGTGGCTCCCGAGATGATCGCACATCACAGACGAGGCGCGCCTCTCGAAAGGTGCGCGCCTCCAGCAAACAGCAGGCTGCGCAGCAACCTGGTTTGGTTCGCCGAATCCTGCGGCGCTTCCTGCCGTCAAACGCTACCGACAACTCGTGAGCCTGGACAAACAGCTCAAAGGTCGGGACGCTCGACCTCCGCGCGCCCGATGATCTGGTAGTAGATGCGAATCCGCCAATCGAAATCCGTGTAGCGCCCCTGGGGCACTGAATCACCGCTCACATAACCCGAAACGGTGTACGAAGAAACCGTATGGTCCTTCAGGGCCACCAACAGATCACCCAACAGACCATTGATGAACTCGATACCGCTCTCATCGAGCGGAGCAGGTACGAGCTCGCCCAGCAAGGGATAGACGGCAACATTGAAGTTCGAAATCAGGATCTCGGTCTCCGGGATATCGTGGCGGGTCACCTCGACGTAGGCGTTCTCGATCTCGCGATCGGTCGGCTCCTCATTGTAGGCGGTCACGCCGTAGAGAACCGCCGAGACGTGGGCCGAATCCAACTGCTCGATCTCAAAGCCCGCATCCTCAATCTGGTCACGGAGTTCGTTCACCTCGATCACGAAGGTGTCGCTGTGGGTGTTGAGGCTTCCGCGGGCCTCGAAGACCAACTCCATGTAGTCATCTGCCACCATGGTGATCTGGACATCTTCCATCTCTGGAATGCTGGGACATTCGGCAGCCCCTTGCAGCAGGAGGAACAGTGTTGCCAGCATCCCGAGCCTGGTCAGCATTCTCGAACGCATACGACTTTCCTCCTACTTCCCGAGTTCGATACCCAGGGCGAATCCGCTCCCGGCCGCGGCGTTGAACTCGGCAAACACGGCCAGTACCGAAAAGCGAACCAGTGTGCCGAGCGTGAAATGCACATCATTCTGTCTCTCGAGGGTCAGGGCGAGGGAGAAGTCCTCGTCTTCCTCGTCCACGTAGTCCAGCTCGGACTGAATCGAATCATATCCGATGCCAAGATAGGGCTGCAGAATCCCATACTCCCGGCTCGCGGTGAGGTTGATCTGATAAGCCCTTGTCTTGAGCAGGTCGTCGCCCAGGTCCATCTGATGGAAGAAGAACCCAGCAGCCAGGTCTACCGGAAGGTTGTCGAACCACTGGGATATCGAGTGCTGGGCGCCCAAGCCCAGATAACTGAAGTCGCCGATCTCGGTATCCCCGAGGTCCAACGCCACATACCGGACGATGGCGCGGGTACCCATCACTGATCCGATGCTCAGCTGTGGCACCGCCATCTCGAAGCTCTCGATATCGAATCCACCCGGATAGGTGTGCACCAGACCGCTCTGGCCGGCAACCGAGGCGCCCTCCAGACTCCCGATCACCGTGGGGACCTCGGTCTCCTGCTCGCTGATGAACCCCACCGGGTCGGTTGGCACATAGGTGCGATCGTGGTCACTGAAACCGACTGCAATCGCGGTCACGCCCATGGTGAACGTCAAACCGGAAGCCGGCACGTAGCCTGTGCGAAAGATCGCGCTGTTGAGCGTGCCCGACAGCCCCGTGTCGAGCGGCGCCAGGTACTTCTCAGCATTCGTCTCGGTCATCCCGCCCAGGTTCTCCTCGAGCTGAGCGAACGCCTGATCGGTCTGAACGAGGCTGAGCAGCACCAAGACCCCCACAATCACCCCGAACGATGGTCTCATGATGTGCCTCCTTGGCTAAGGTTGCCAAGACGGTAGACAAGGGCTCCTGCCCTGTCAATTCAGTATGTCGATTCAGTAAGTAGCAAGGGCAGTCACCGACCTGCAGGAAGAGTGCATTTCCGCAAATTGTGTTCCGCAAACTGCAGGACGAAGGACCCCCGAGAGTGCTGCGCCTCCCGGGGCTGCAATCGTGTGTGTTCGATTCAACGATCTAACGAGGGAGCAACTCGCCGTCTGCGGTCAGGCGGCGCGGGCGGCTTCTACGCGGAGGACGCTTCCTCAGCTTGACCCTCTCCAGGTTCCCACTGGGCACGGACAACCCGGCGCCACTCCTCGGGCCCCACGCGCCCGTCAAACTCGGTCAGCTTCGCTTGATGCTCGATGATCTCTGTGAGGAGAAAGCGGCGACGATCTTCGGAAGAGACATATCGGCTCGCGAAGAACTTGAAGAGCTCGTTGATCTCCGAGGCCTCGAACGCCAAGGCGATCTGATAGGCATCCTCGAGTGTACCAACACGGTCGCGCCATGCGAACGTCATGGATTCGCAGACCTCCTTGGCACTGCGCAGTTGGGTGGGGTCTGCGACTCCCTCGAGTTCCTCCGGGCTGAGCCTGTCGCGAATTCGCGTCAGCTCCGCAATGTGGCTGCACTCGTCGAGAATCATCTCGCGCCACATCGCCTCCACCGCAGGTTGGTGCGCGAAACAGCCCGCCATGTCTCGATAGAAGTCCCGGCCGCAAGCCTCGGCGGCCAGGGTACCATCGAGCACCTCACGCAAGGTCGGTTGCCAAGAAATCATGCAGAGACCTCCTCGAATCAATGTATCAGCGTATCGACAGATCGGCGTATCGACAGATCGGCGTACCGACGGATCGGCGTACCGACGGATCGGCGTACCGACGGATCGGCGCTTCATGTATCAACGTGTCAGCGGATCAACGCAGAAGGATGATCGAGCGGCGGTCCTCACTCCCCGCAGCTTGGAGCCGCAAGAAGTAGACACCGCTGCCCCCCGGGGTCCCGGTGGCGAGTCGCCCGTCCCATACAATCGTGTGCTTGCCAGACTCCGCCGGCTCATCTCGCAACACGCGAACTCGCCGGCCGGACAGATCGAAGATCTCCACGGATACCGGGACCGGCCGTGAAACGGTGTACTCGATCCGCGCGCTCGCGGCGAAGGGATTCGGACCCACGGCATGGATCCGTGTCTCCCAGCAACTGACCTGGATTGAAGTCCCGTAGACGGTTCCGGCCGAATTCGTCGCGTAGGGACGCACATGGTAGGTGATCCCGGGCTCGAGTCCGTTGATCTCGAAGGTGAACGTACCCAGATCGCCACCGGCGGCAAGGCTGCTGTCGGCCACTGTCGGAGCGGGCCGCGTGCTCCAGCACACGCCGCATTCGGTGACCTGTCCTCCGCCACCGCCCGTGATACTCACTTGCGCTCGCGCGCTGGTCGCCGAGTTCGCTGTGACGTTCATCGATCCGATGGAGGGCAGGTCCATCGGTGTCAGGACCACGATCTCCTCGCCATAGGCGCTCCCCACCTCGTTGACGGCAAAGGCCCGCATACGATACCGGGTCATCGGACGCAAGCCATCGACCTCGGCCACGAAGGCGCCGGGGCCGTCGCCGCAATCGAGCGCCGGTCCTTCCACACTGGGCCGGTCGGTCACGCTCCAGCACACGCCCCGCCGCCGGACCTGTCCCCCACCCTCCTCGAGCACCAATCCGCCCACCCGGGCAGAGGTAGCCTCGACTTCGGCGCGGGAGGTGGTGACGACCACCGGCAACGCCATCTGCGTGCGAAATGAATCAGCGGCGCTGTAGCCCACTCCGAGGTCATTGACCGCAAAGGACCGAACCAGGTAGTCGGTGGCCGGCACCAGATCACGGATCGTCACTTCGAACCCGGCTCCCTGCGCCAATGGAGCGGACATCGCGAGGTGTGGGTTTTCGATTGTGGGCTCACCAGTGTGACTCCAGCAGACGCCGTGGCTCGTGACCTCCCCACCACCGGCGTCTTGCAGCCGCCCGGCACAACGCGCCGATCTCGCGCCCACGTCGGAGATTCCCTCGGTCATCACCTCGGGCGTGGCCATTCGGGTGCGGAAGGTCGTTGGCGGCCCGTGGGCCATCCCCACGGCATTCCGGGCATAGCCCCGCGCGACGTACTCGGTGTTGGGACGAAGACCTGTCAGAGAGAGTTCGACCGAGTCCGAGCCGGGCCCGCATGCATGACAGTCCTGTGTGGCCCATGTGGCCGGAACCGCCTCCCAGCAAATGCCCCGATCCTGAATCGGCGCCCCTCCTTCATCGCACGCGCCGAGCCGTAGGGACGCGGACGTATCGCCAACCTCTTGCACCACCACGCTGCCCACCCCGGCAAGCCGTGCTGGGGTCGCAAAGGCGACCGGATCACCGTAGACGGTTCCCACGGTGGTCGTGGCATAGACACGCGCGAAGTAGCTCCCCGCCGGCTCCAGTCCGGTGATCTCCACCGTGAAGGCGCCCACGGAGCCGGGTGCCGGGCTGTGCTCATCCGCCAGCGTTGGTTCCGACGCACCCCCCCAGCACACCCCGCGCTCGAGCAGCGGCGCCCCTGCGCTGGAAAGGACCTCGCCCTCGCACAACGCCGCATTCCACGTCACGTTGTGGACCGCACCCGTGCGTACCCGTGCCAGGCCGACCGGGGCCTGGAAGCTGAGTTCCTCCCCATAGCCCACACCGGCGCGATTGACCGCATAGCAGCGAACGTAGTAGCGCGCGCCCGGCGTCAATCCGTCGAGCTGGCAGTGGTAGCGCCCCAAGTCCCCGCCGTGAGGCGTCCGGTCATCTTCCGTGGTCGGGGCACCGCTTTCGTTCCAGCATACCCCTCGTTCGGTGATCCGGCCGCCGCCGTCGGAGATCACCATGCCGTAGACGCGAGCTGACGTGCTCGTCACATTCGTGGCTTGCGCCGTCGTGACCGAGGGAACCGCGGTTTCGGTCGTGAACGTCGATACCGGGCCGTAGGCGGTGCCCACCGCATTGGTGGCGAAAGCGCGCAGGTAGTAGCGCGTGCTGGGCTCGAGTCCGGTCAGTGCCGCCACGAAGCTGCCGACCCCCCCGCGCACCTCTTCATGCGGCCCCTCGAGCGTGGGCTCGCCCCCTTCTCTCCAGCAGACGCCTCGTGCGGTGATCGGGGCGCCCCCATCGTCGAGGACCTGCGAACGAACCGCCGCCTGCCTCACACCGCTCGATGCCAGCTCCACCTCTGCCACACTCGGCAGGTCGGCGGCCGGGCAGAAGCTGACCTGCTCGCCGTACGCCGTGCCGGCCACATTCGTGGCGTAGGCCCGCGCGTAGTAAACCCGCCGCGGAGTCAGCCCCGAAAGCCGCGCCACGAACACGCCGCCCCCGGCCCCAGCCGAGACATGGGCATCGGCAGTCGTCGGCAACGGCTCGGTGCTCCAGCAGAGCCCTCGCGCGGTCACACGACCTCCGCCGGTGTCGATGACCTCCCCGCCGCCCATCGCGCTGCCCAACGAGCTGGGCTGCATGGGCGATGTCGTCACCGTCGGCAGTACCGGATCGGTCTCGAAGGCCCGGGTCTCACCAAAGCCGGTTCCCACGTCATTCGTGGCATAAGCTCTCAGGTAGTAGGTCTTGCCGGGCAACAATCCTGTCAGGCGGCCTTCGTAGTGCCCCGGTCCCGCGCCCGCCGTCAGGTGCGATCCCTGCAACGTGGGGGGCTCATCCAGGGACCAGCAGAAGCCACGCGTATGGACCGCACCACCGCCCTGATCGATCACGATCGCCCTGGCGCGCGCTTCTCCATCGCCGATGCCGCTCACCTCACCTGTCGTCACGACCGGGACAACGGCACCGGCCGCCACCGCGAGGCTCGCGCCGTAGGCCACGCCGGCCTCGTTCAGGGCGTAGGCCCGAACCCAGTACGATCTGCCGGGAACGAGTCCCTGTATGGTTGCCTCGAATGGTCCCGAGCCGGGTCCTGCCGACACGTGCTCGTCCGCAACGGTCGGATCCTCGCCGGGGCCGAAGCAGATCCCCCGATCAGCGACCGTCCCGCCACCGGAGGCGAGCACCCGCCCGGCAACGCGGGCGGATGTGGGCGTCACCTCCCGAAGCTCGATCGTCGACACGGATGGGAGCACGACGGGGGTGGCGAAGGTTACCTGGTTGCCGTAGGCCACTCCCGTACCGTTTTGGGCCATACTGCGCACATGGTAGGTCGCGTTGGGCTCCCACTCCTCGAGTTCGTGGAGGAACTCGCCGCTCCCACCTTCCAGCCAGATATGGTCGTCCTCGCAGGTGGGGTTCGGTTCAGGTGACCAGCAGAATCCGAGAGCCGAAACCACGCCGCCTCCTTCATCGATGACCCTCCCGCGCAGCACGACCACACCCTGCGCGGGCGGTTGAATCGGAAGCGTGTAGACCGCCGGCGGAGCTTCATGGGTCGTGAAGCTCTCCATCCCTCCATAGGTAGTACCAATGGCGTTGATCGCATAGGCACGCACGTAGTAGGTGGTCACCGCTTGCAGACCACCGAAGCTGATCGAGAACTCCCCCGGTCCCTCTCGGGCGCTGCGATGATAGCCGTCGAGCGTAGGGTTGACCTCGGTGCCAATGCAGAATCCCCGCTCGGTGACCGGAGCCCCTCCGGTCTTGGTCACCTCGCCCCGCGCGGTCCCGCTGTGCCCGGTGATCTCGACCACGGGCAGGGTTCGCACCTCCGGGGGCGATTGCTGGGTTGTGAAAGTGCGCTGGGCGCCGTAGCCGGTCCCCCCCGCATTGGTCGCGTAGGCGCGAACATAGTAGACGGTGTTTGGATCCAGACCCGTCACTGTGCTGACGAACGCGCCCAGGCCCGCGCCATCGGTCGTGTGATCGTCCCCGATCTCCGGGGGCTCCTCGCTGCTCCAGCACACACCCCGGGCGGTCACGGCATCTCCCCCGTCAGCGGTTACCGTGCCGCCGCAGGTCGCCCCGGTCATGGTGATCTCGGTTACTTCAGCCGTCGTCACCGTGGGGGGCGCAATCGCGGTGGTGAAGGTCACCTCGTCACCGTAGGAGGTGCCTTCTTCGTTCGTGGCATAGGCCCGGAGGAAATAGTCCGTGTTGGGACTCAGTCCCGCAACCGAGCTTTCGAAAACACCGACCCCCCCGCCATCGACGGTCTTGGTATCATTGATGTCCGGACCAGCTTCGGTGCTCCAGCACACGCCGCGGGCGGCGACCACGCCACCGCCATCATCGGTCACCTCGCCGCCGGCGGTGACCGATGTTGGTGTGATCTCGCCCACCGCGGCGGTGGTCACCGTCGGAACGGTCGTGAACACATAGTAGCGAACCGTGGCGCCGTTGGTGTGGGCCGCATCCCGGAATCCGACATAGGGCTCACCATCGATCTCGAAGAAGCTCGTATGGGTCCCCTGACCATCGGATATGCCCGGCGCACCCACGGCTTCCCAGGTACCACCCGTGTAGCGCATGAGCGTGATCTTCCGCCCTGTGTCATCGTCCATGAACGACAGGTAGGGTTCCGCATCGATGAAACCGAGACTGAGGTGATCAACCCGGTCATTGGTGAAGCCGATGCCCCCGACCGGGGTCCAGCTGCCGGCCGTGAAGCGCATCAGCGTTGCCCGCTGGTCGTTGGCATTGTCCTGGTAGGCAACGTAGGGCTCCCCGCCGGAGAAGGCGAGCGAGAGATAGCTGGCGCTGCCTTCGGATACCGCGGCGACGCCCACATCCTGCCAAGCACCGCCGGTGAAGCGCATGACACGGGCCCGGCCACCCAAAACGCCCTGATCGCGAAAGGCCACGTACGGCTCGTTGTTGTAGATCGCCAAGGACGTATACTGAATCAGACCGTCGGAGAATCCCGCCGCGCCCACGAGTTGCCAGCTGCCGGCCACGAATTGTCGTACGCAGACTTCATCGCCTTCCGCCTGGTCGCGGTAGGCCACATAGGGGATATCGTTGTCGAACGCCAGTGAGTTGTAGATCGCCGATCCGGTGCTGAACCCCGCCGCTCCGACTGTCTCCCATCCTCCCACACCATCTGAGCGCATGACGGTCAGCTTGCCGCCCTGGGTGTCGTCCTGGAAGGCCAGATAGGGCACCCCATCATGGACTGCCAGCGACAGCGAATAGGCCGCGCCTGGCGTGAACCGATTCGCCCCGACATCGACCCAGTTGCCACCCGAATACGTCATCACCGTCGCACGGTGGCCGACAGCCGCTTCAGTGAAGGCTACATAGGCAGCCCCATTGTCAGCGGCATACTTGGGATCGGTGATGTTCGTCACGAACCCTTCGGTACCCAGGGTCTCCCACCCGGCGGCCGGTGCGTCCGGTACGCAGAGTCCTCCCCAGCAGACCAGGCCAATGAACAGGGACAGCCAAGGCCTCGCGGTCACGAGCCCCGCCTGCGACCGGATCCGCCGCGGATCACGGGATTGGGGATGCCTGTCCTTCAAGGGTCTTCGATCTCCCAGCAGCCAGGGGTTGCGCATCAATCATAGTGATCGTTCTCTTCCATGAATCGGCCCCCGGGCCACAAAGGTGGACCCGGACTTCGTGTCAGCGTCTATGAGTGGCCGGAGTAAACCAAGCCCATACCCATAGCGGGATTTGTGGTCCACCAGCGCAGTGGGTAGCAGTCGAACGCGTCGGCGGATTTCCGCCATCAAGACCCAACGCGAGGCGGATTCAGAAGCTACGTGCGCACCCATACCGAACACCGAGAAGAAGCTGTACCGGGCTTCGCGATCGGACTACCCCCGCTTCCACCCGCATCGGCCGCACCCCTGAGCCCACCGCGGATGTTCCACGCATCACTCATTGTTGGGATCCGTCAACTTGGACTGAAATGGCCCGATAAGTAGATCGAGGACCACCGACTCGAGATTGCGAGCCACGTACCCGAGATTGCGAGCCCCGTGCTCGAGACTGGGAACCATGCGTTCGAGATAGGGAACCGTCTACTGGACCCGCGATGAGGAGTAGATCCCGAGGCGGCCGCCCGCGGGCGCCCGTTCGCCACAAACGATCATGTCGCAGGTATGCCTATGTACGTTCTAGTGATCATTCTGGCTCTCGTGAGTGTAGCGGCCGCGGCCTTGGGCCTGCGCCACCGTCAACGCCTTCGCCAACTTTCCCGTCAACTCGAATCCGCCCACCGCGATCAGGCCGAGAGCGAGAGCTGTAACCAGCAACTCGAGGCCGAGATCGCGCGCGCGCATCACATGGTTCTGCAAGCCGAGATGGCCCACGCCGAGCAGATGCAGATCTTCAACTGCGCCGGCGATGGCATGCGCATCATCGACCACGACTTCAACGTCGTCCGTGTCAATGAGACCTTCTCCCGCCTCTCCGGCATTTCCCGGCAAGAGGCCGTCGGAGCCAAGTGCTACGACATCTTCCCGAACGACTACTGCCACTCGCCCCAGTGCCCACTCGTCCACATTCTGGAGGGCGATGCCAGAGTCGAGCGCGAAGTCCAGGGCCGCCGCGCCGACGGCACGGCCATCCCCTGTCTCCTGACAGCCACCCGCCTCATGGACCCCAAGATGGAGCAGGCCGGGATCGTAGAGTCGTTCATGGATCTCTCTCACCGGCTACGCATCGACGAACTGCTGAAGGAGAAACTCAAAGCGGAGACGGCCAGCGAGGCCAAGAGCCAGTTTCTGGCGAACATGAGTCACGAAATGCGCACCCCCCTGAACGGGGTGATCGGGATGGCCGAACTCTTTGCCGACACCCACCTCGATGAGAACCAACGCAATCTCTTGCAGACGATCATGATCGAGGCCGAGTCCCTCTTGAGTCTCATCAACCAGGTTCTCGACTACTCGAAGATCGAGGCCGGCAAGCTCGAGCTCGAGCACATTCCCTTCGACTTGCGGGTGACGGTAGAGGATCTGGCCGCCAGCGCCGGCACCCAGGCCCTGCAGCGCGGCATCCAGTTCATCAGCTACCTCTCACCCCGTGTGCCCGAGCGGCTGGTAGGCGATCCGGGTCGGGTGCGACAGATCCTTGCGAATCTGGTCTCGAACGCACTGAAGTTTACCCAGGAGGGCCAGGTTTCGGTCAAGGGCGACATCATCGAGAACTCCGCAGAGCATGTCCGCGTTTGCTTCGCCGTCGAGGACAGCGGCATCGGCATTCCGCCCGAGAAGCAAGCCGCCATCTTCGAGAGCTTCTTCCAGGTCGACGGCGGCATGACCCGTCGGTACGGCGGCACTGGACTCGGCACGACGATTGCCAAGCAGCTCGCGGAGGCCATGGATGGCGAGATCGGTCTCCAGAGTGAAGAGGGGCGCGGCAGTCTGTTCTGGGTCACGATGCGCTTCGAGAAATGTAAGGAGTCGCTCGGTGATCCCCCGGTCGTCGATCTGCATGGTCGCAGGATCTTGATCGTCGATGACTGCGAGACCAACCGGTTCATCCAGGCAGAATACCTCAAACACGCCGGAGCCACGACGATCGAGGCCGACCATCCGCGCGAGGCCTTGACGCACTTCCTGGCAGCCGTGGAAGCCGACACCCCGTTTGATCTGGTTCTGAGCGACTTCCAGATGCCGGCCTTGACCGGATTCGATCTCGCCGCCGAGATTCGCCGGCTCGACCCGACGCAGCACGTGCCCATCATCGTCATCACCTCGGCCGGACGCCCGGGAGACGCCAAGAGTTGCCGGGCACTCGGCATCGACGGCTACTTGAGCAAACCGATTCGCCGCGACGAGCTGCTGCGCGCCGCCGCGATGGTGCTCGACCCCGACCGGGTCCAAGACGAAGACAGCGCGCAACGGCTCGTCACCCGCTACACCGTCGCTGAGAGCTTCCGGCGTAGTCTTCAAGTCCTCTTCGTCGAGGACTACCCGACCAACCAGCAGGTCGGCATGCGCCATCTGACCGAGGCCGGCTACCAGGTCGATCTCGTCGAGAACGGTCGTGATGCCGTCGAGGCCGCCCGGCGCAAGTCCTATGACCTGATCCTGATGGACATCCAGATGCCCATCATGGATGGATACGAGGCTACCCGGGCCATTCGCGCTACGGAAGAGGTCGTCGGCGAGAAGCCCCCCGCTGCCCGCGGCATGGCCCACCGGGTGCCGATCATCGCCATGACCGCCCATGCCATCGACGGCTACCGTGACGAGTGTCTCGCGGTCGGCATGGACGACTACATCACCAAGCCCCTGTGGCGCAAAGACCTGCTACGGATTGTGGAGAAGTGGACGCAGGTGGCGGCCCAGGTCGAGACGCCTCCCGCGGAAGTGATGGCCGATTCACCTCCACTACCCGAAGGCGACCAGGGGCAGGCCGCCTCGTGTGATCAGCTAGAAGCACTCTTCGATCGTGAGCGTGCGCTCGAGGAATTCGGCGACGACCCGGAGTTTCTCGAAGAGGTTCTGACGGGCTTTCTCGAGAACGTCGCCGAGCAGCTCTCCCAGCTCGCCACGGCGATCGAGACCGGAGACGCCGATCGCGTGCGGCGCGAAGCCCATTCAATCAAGGGCGGAGCCGCGAACTTGACCGCCATGTCCCTCTCGGGCGCGGCCAAGGAGCTCGAGGAGCTTGGCAAGCGGGGCGACCTGGAGGCCGCCTCGTTCCAGCTAAATACGGTGGAAGTCGAATACGAGCGGTTGGTCGCATACCTGCGCGCGGCTTGAGGCCGAGGCCCATCGCCTGGCTGCGCTCCATGGAGACGGACTCGTGAAAATCCTGATCGTTGACGACGAACTGGTGAGCCGGAAAAAGATGGAGAGGATTCTCCAGGGCGGCGGCGAAATCCACAGCGCAGAGGGGGGCGTCGAAGCACTTGGCCTCTTCAAGGGCGCCCTGGATGCCGAAGCGCCCTTTCAGCTCATGCTCCTCGACATCTCGATGCCCGATATGGATGGCACCGAGATGTTGCTCGAGGTTCGGGAGTATGAGGAAGCCCGCGCCATCGCAGAGCAAGAGCGCGTCAAGGTCCTGATGGTGACCTCGCAGTCGGACAAGAACAGCGTGGTCACCTGCATTCAGGCCGGATGCCAGGGCTACATCGTCAAGCCATTTGACCGTGAGATGGTCCGCGCCAAGGTAGCTCAGATCGGCGTACTGCTCGAGAATCAAGAGGCATCGACGGATCCGGCCGGTGGTTGGAATGCGGCGGTCGCCGATCTGGTCGCCGACTTCCGCGACGGAAACGCACCGCTACCGGTCTTCCCGACGATCGTGCGTGAAATCGAGCTCTTGCTCGAGGACCCTCATACCAACGCCGACGATCTGGCCGAGGTCATCGAACGCGACGTGGTGCTCTCGGGCCGCATCATCGCCATCGCCAATTCCCCCCTTTGCCGCGGCACGACCAAGGTGCGCACCGTGGCCAAAGCCATCCCCAGGCTCGGTCTGAAGGGCACGCAGAGCGTAGTCTCCGCCCTGGCCAGCCGGAACTTCTACGCGTCGGCCTCGGCCGACCTGCGCGCGAAACTCGATACCCTCTGGCAGCACTCCCTGGTCACTGCCTACGCGGGCCGCTTCCTTGCCGAGAGGCTGCGCATGCGCGATGTGGAGCGGCTCTTCCTCATGGGCATGCTTCACGACATCGGCAAGGTCATTTTGCTCAACGGCCTGGGCACTCTCGCCAGCGATGACTCTCCAGCGGCGATCCAGACCATCCTCAACACGGTCCATAAACACCACAATGAATTCGGCGCGATCGTCCTCAAGCTGTGGGATCTACCCACGGAATTCTCCGACGCGGCGCACGATCACGAAGATCAGGACTACCACCCCCTCACCGCGCAAACCACATTGGTCACGAACCTGGCCAATAACATTGCCCGGGAGGCTGGCTACAGCCTCTTCCCCATCCGCAACTGCGACCTGGGGACCCTACCAGCAGCCCAGCTTCTCAAGGTCGATCCGGAAATGATTCTTCAAGTCCAGGAGCGTCTGCAGGAGCAATTGAGTAGTGGTGATGGAGGATTGATGGCTGCGTGATTCGCGATAGATTCACGCACTCGGGGATCCGCTATCTGGATCCGCGGGACGAACCGGGCGGCCCCATCCTCTCGACCGCCTCGACCGCCGGCGGGAACCCGGGACGAACCTCCGCGGCCCGGCGATACCAGCCGCGCGCTTCCTCGAGGTGCCCGGCGCGCTCCTCCACCAGACCGAGATTGAAGAGCGGCTCGAACATCGCCGGGGCAAGCTGGTGCGCCTGAAGGAAGCTCGTCCGCGCCAAGTCCAGACGCCCCAGGTCACGCAGGACGACCCCCAGGTTGTTCGCGATCCACGGGTCCGTGGGTGCCAACCGGTGTGCCTGCTCGAATGCCATCCGCGCACGCTCCAGCTCGCCTCGCGCATGCGCCACCTCGCCCAGACCGGCGCGGGCGTCGGCGAGATCGGGTTCGAGGCCCAGAGCCCGCTCGTAGGCCTGGCCGGCTTCATCCCACCGGCCACTCTGCTTGTAGTAATCCCCCGCGAGAAGCCACACCTGCGCCCGTTCCTGACCATAGGCATAGGCCGAGGCCACGTCGCGGGCGGCCGCTGCCGCTTCTCCAGCGTGCAGCCGGAGGGCAGCGCGATGCCGGGCGAAGCCCCCCGGCCGAACACCTCGTGACATGGCTGCCGAGCACAGCTCTACGCCAGCCTGACTCGCGCCCAGGCGGTGCAGCGCCTGGAGACCGGCGCTGTAGTAGGCCGCATGCAGGGGCCGTCGCGACGTCAACTGAAGCCGGCGGTTGCGGACGAGCGCACCTCGCTGCCGGAGGGCTTGCTGTGACGGTGCCTGCAAAGGACCATACGCGGAGGCGAGCAGGAGATCCCATTCGATGCGCTCGCTCCAGTCCGTTTCGCACGCGGCCGCATCCCGCGCGACCGCATCCCGCACTTCGCGCAGCCTTCGCTCGAACGTAGGCGGATCGATCCCGGCCGTGGAACCCGGCCCCGGGTAGCTCTTCTCCTCGGCCAGCCGGTACCGCCGCAGAACCTCCTCGCTGCTGCGCAGTCGCGCGTGAGCCTGTGGCATCCCCGGTTCGGACCCCAGGATCAACCCCGGCTGCCGCGCAACCCAGACGAGAGCGAATGTCGCGAAGATCAGGAACAGCCACAGCAGCGCCGTGTCCGGCCGGCGCACTCGCAAGACGAGCAGCGCCCCCACCCCAGCCCAGACAATGGCCACGAGCGTGTAGACCAGGCCAGCCCTCAAGAACCAGATTGCCGCGGCGTATCCGGACACCACCAACAGCGCCGTCACCCATCGGGCCACCCGGTCGGGTAGCAGGGTCGCCAAGGTCACCGTCCCATCGGCCCGATCCCCACGCGCATCCTTCAGGTCCTTGGCCGTGAAGCCCAGCGTCACGCCCACCCACAGCATCCAGGCCACGCGCGACGGAAGAACGTGCAGCGTCATCTCCTGCCCGAAGAGAGCGAATCCGCTCGCCAGCGACAGCACGGTCAGGGTCGCCAGGGTGCCGGTGGCAAGCAACGGCCAGCGCTTCAGGCGCAGGGGGGGCACCGAGTACGCCCAGGCCAGAAAGACGCATGCCATCGACAGCAGGAAGACGTGGTAGCTCACCACCAGAGCCAGCACCAGCGCCGCGCCGGCCGCCGTCCAGCCCAGGCGGTCGTCGCTCACGGGCAAGCCGCCGGGCGTCGGTCCGGCGCCGGAAGCAGGTCCAGCGCCGCGTCCGGCCCCGGGTCCGGCTCCGGGTCCGGCGCCGGGTCCGGTGGTGCCGGCCGCATTGAGCTCGTCACCGGCTCGGTCGTGATGCACGTTCCACGCCCAGGCGGCCACGTAGGCCGCCGCCATCGCCGCCCAGGTGGTGCCCGCGGCGAGATAATCGACCACGGTGAGCGCATCTGTGCCGCCGAAGCGATGGTAGACGATCCAGCCGAGCACGAAGCCGGCCGGCGCCATGCCACTGTAGTGGGCCAGGCGCGACCACATGAGATGCCGGGTCACGTAGCCGAAACCGAGCGGATAACGCCGCCACAGGAAGAGTAGACCGCCCCCCAGCACCCAGGGAACGAAGAGTAAGGCGTGGCGACGGCTCTCGTCGGCAATCAGCCCGGGACCCCGGACGAGTTCGAGGTAGGCCGGATCGATACCGCCGCCGGTCCCCACCAGCTTCGCCACCAGCGCGGGCCAGGCCCCCAGAAAGGCGGACCAAAGGAAGAGAAACGCGCCCGCGACCAAGCCCAGTAGCAGCCCAACCAGATGGCGCCGCGTCGCCACGACGCAGTAGGCACCCACCAGGTGCATCGCGAAGACGATCTCGAAACGCTGGCCGGGACTGACCGCCTCCAATGAGGCCGACGGATTCCAGAAGTCCCACAAGACGCTGCCGAGGCCCGGCATGTAGCTCAGGTCGGCCCCCCGCCCCGGGAAGAGCAATCCGTCGATCAGGGGTACCGAGAGGATGACGACGAAGCCGCTGGCCACGACAGCGGCCACGCGCTCGATGGGCCGCCGGAGCAGCAGGTGCAACATGAGCACCAATCCCAGAAAGAGCGCGATGTAGAAGAGCGGGAAATGAAGAAAGACCATGCCGAAGGAGATCTCGCCTCGCCAGTCGAAGCCCATGACCCGCGGCGCCTCGAGCAGGCTCTCGAGCAGGTTGCGCGCGAAGATCCAGCCCCACAACAGAAACAGCCAGCGTCCCCCCCGGGACGCGGCTGTTTCCAGAGTGTGGAGCACTTGCAGCCGGATCGCTTTGAGTCGATCCAAGGTCTCCCCCAAGGCTCCTTAGTGTTGCAGCACGATCCTTGCGCTCTTGGTCTCCTCGCCGGCGGTAATGCGCGCGAAGTAGACTCCGTCGGTGACCGGCTGACGACTGTCGTTCAAACCATCCCAGGTGACGAGATACTCGCCCGTCCGCTGGCCCTTGGCAACCAAATGCCGCACCGTGCGGCCGGTGACATCGATCACGTTGACCTGGACCAGGCCCTCATGCCCACTCGGCACGGCATAGCTGAGCTGGGTCGAGTGCGTCATGGGATTCGGATAGGCGGCGATACGCAGAGGCAGCTTTCCGATGCCGGCGTTCGGCTCGCCGTTGACGTCGGAGAAACCTCCAGGCGGCCAATTCGCGAACGCCCCGTTGACGACCAGCGCAAACGGCTGAGGACCCTGGGGCACGTTGTAGCCGCTCACCCGCACCGTCCAGGTGCCGGCGGCCGGGCTGGCCACGCGGGCACACTCTTCGACGTTGCGGCGATCGTGCGATCCACCCGTGGCGGAGAATCCACCGCTGAACACGTTGCCCCGATACTGCGTGCCACCGGGTGCGATCAGCAGCAGATCCAGGTCGTTGATCAGGGCGAGGTTCGTACCCGAGGTACCCGGGTAATCGGTCCACACGACGGTCGCCACCAGCGGTTCGCTGGAGGAGTCGACCTCGAACTCGAAGACATACTCCTGGCCGGTGTTCAGGCCCGGCTCGACCTCGTTGGCGATCAGCTCGCGCGTGTCGCCCTCGAAGTAGAGGGAGTTGTCCATCAGGATCCGGCCCCAGCCCTCATTGTTGTTCGGGATGTCGCCGGCGGCCATGTCATCGGTGCTGGAGATCAGCATCGCCTTCACGAGCGCGGCCTGCGGCTCGAACGGATCTTCGCCCCCCGTGACGCCCAGCGGATAGAAGCCGTCGGCGAAGTACTGGCGAACGTTCAGGGCCATCCCCGAGACGGCCGGGGTGGCCATCGAGGTGCCCTGGAACGGATCGGAGGCCGTGTTGCATGTCTGCGCGGGCGGGTTGCCCGGGTGATTGTCCACCGACGTGATGTAGGTCGGCGACTCACCGCCCGGCGCGGTGATGGTCGGTTTGTACCGGTTGTCAGACGACGGACCGCGACTCGAGTAGCCGGCCATCGTGTCCTGCTGCGGCGCTTGCCGGGTCGAGCCTACCGTCACGCAGTTCTTCGCCGTACCGGGCGATCCCACCGTCGAGCCGCCGGGACCGCTGTTGCCGGCCGCGAAGCAGACCAGGAAGTCCTTGTTGTTCCACATCATGTTGTCGATGTCGACGCAGTAGCCGTCGTAGGCGTTCGACGTGCTGCCCCAGCTGTTCTGGTGGACGCGCGCCCCCAGGTTGCGGCTGGCTACGAACGAGGAGGACAGGCTGGACGGCACCGCCACCGAACCCAGGTTGCAGGCCGACCAATCGTCGGTGCCGATGTCCTGCACGGTCATCTTGGCCTTGTAGGCCATGCCGTTGTAGTTGGTGTTGCCCGGATTGATGTAGGACTGATCGCCGCACATCGTTCCGGCCACATGCGAGCCGTGCCCGATGTCGCATCCGTCGTAGGGCAAGCCGCCGCCGGCCACCGAGTAGTCGATGATCTTGCGATGCGAGGGGCCGGGGGCCGCTCCGCCGTTCTCGCGGAACCAGCAGCTGTTGTAGTCCACGCCGCTGTCCATGATCGTCGCAATCTGTCCCTCGCCGTTGATGCCCTGATCCCACAGCGGCACCCAGCCGGAGGCGTTCGACTGCGTCACCCAGCGCGTCGTGTTGTTCATCAGCACGAACTCGGGCTGCTCCTCGATCCACCAAACGTCGTGGATGCGAGCGAGATCGCCGAGCCGCTCAGCCGGAAGCTGGACGAGCACGCGCTTCGAAAACCCGTCGTCAACGCGGTCGAGCACGTTGCCGCCGAGCGTCTCGATCTGGCCGGCCACGCCGTCCAGATCGCGGAAAACGCGAACCATCAGGCGGTACCCGGGCTCGTCCTGCCGCTCGGGCGAGACGAACTGGGCGTCACCGATCTGGGGACTGAGCTTGTAGGCCGGGTGGTAGAGACCGATCCAGGCCAGATCGGCGCGGGTGGCAACCGCCTCGCGTGTGGAGGCGTCCATCCCCACCAGATACGCGAACTCGGGCACGTACCCGTAGAGGTCGGCCCCCTCCGAGGCCAGATCGTCGAGCCAGGCCGCCTCCACGGGACCCGTGCTCTGCAAGAGATAGTAGCCGTAGTCGGCGTAATCGCCGGCGACGGCTGTGAGCTGCGCCGGCAGCTGCGGCTCACCCGCCGCGGCGTCGAACTGGTAGGTTTCCAGCTCGATCATCCCCGCTCCCGCCGAAGGGGCCAGGAGCAAGACGCTCACGAGCAGCAGCGTTGTGCATTGGGCCAGAGAATGCATGGGGAGTTCCTCCTTGGTGATGCAATGTCCACCGCGCCGGGGGACGAACGCACTGAACCGCCACGGTGGCGCCAGACGGTGCCCCGCTCCGGGGAAAGTCATGTACACTCTATTCTAGCGCATTCCAGAGATCGGCCATAGAGGAAAGCGGCGGCGCCCGAAACGCAACATACACAATCTACTGTACGAGAAGCAGTTGCGGCCGACACCTCACGCCGCATCTACGACCCGCCCAGCTCTGGATTGCCCCCCCCCGATGAGGAATCCTCCTGCCCCGAAACGGCCTGAGCGGTCGCTTCGCCGGGCGCCTGGGGCTCTTGCCCACCGCGAGAAACTCGAGGCTCAGCCACACCGGCACCTTCCGGACCCGACTCGAGCGCGCCGCGAATGGCGCGGCTCAGATCCTTGGTGGTGAAAGGCTTCTGGATGAAGTTCACGTTCTCATCCAGCACATTGTGGTGCGCGATGACATTGGCGGTGTAACCGGACATGAACAGGCACCGAAGGCCTGGATGCACGGCCGTGAGCTTTCTCGCCAGATCGCGTCCATTCATCTCGGGCATCACGATATCGGTCATGAGAAGGTCGATGCTCGAGGGGTTCTCCTCGGCGATCCGCAACGCTTCCGACGGCGAGCACGCCGTTACGACCTGATAGTTCATGCCCTCGAGCATCCGCCGCCCCAAGTCGAGCAGCATCGCCTCATCCTCGACCAGAAGAATCTTCTCCCCGCCGCCGGATCCCGTCCGCGCCGCCTGGCCCTTGGACGCCGGCGCCTCTTCGCTGGCGTGCCGGGGCAGGTAGATCTGGACCGTGGTCATCCTGCCGGGCTCACTCGCGACGTGAACGAAACCAGCGTTCTGTTTGACGATGCCGTAGACGGTCGCCAGCCCCAAACCGGTGCCTTCGCCCAACTGCTTCGTCGTGAAGAAAGGATCGAACACCTGGCTCAGCGTGTTGTGGTCCATGCCGCAGCCGTCATCGTTTACCGAAAGCAACACGAACTCCCCGGGCCGCGCCTCGGTGTAGGCCGCGCAGTCAGCAGGCTCGAGGGTCACATTGGCCGTCTCGATGGCGATCGTGCCGCTCTCGCCGATCGCATCACGGGCATTGACGGCCAGGTTTGCGAGGATCTGATCAATCTGCGAAGGATCGATCCGAACGGGCCAGACGCCGGCCTTGGGAGACCACTCCAGATCGATGTGCTCGCCGATCAGGCGCCGCATCATCGCCAAGGTGTTCTCGACAGTTTCGTTCAGGTCGATGATCTTGGGAGCTACGGTTTGCTTCCGCGCAAACGCCAACAACTGGCGTGTCAGGTCGGCCGAACGATGGGCGGCATTGGCGATCTCGGTCAGATCCTCGTAGAGCGGGTCATCCGGCGCCTGCCGCTCCAGGGCCAGCTCCGTATTGCCCAGGATCACACTCAGCATGTTGTTGAAATCGTGCGCCACGCCACCGGCCAGCCGTCCCACGGATTCCATCTTCTGGGACTGGGCCAGCTGGGCCTGGAGCCGCTCCCGCTCCTCGGCTGCCTGCTGCTGCTCGGTCACATCCATCGCCATGCTGACCACCAGACCGGGGCCGCCGGGAGACCGTCCGATGGGCGCGGAACTGAACTCCCAGTTCCGCGTCTCGCCGGTTTTGGTGAGCACCGGAAACCCTCCTTCGCGCACGGGACCACGCGCCTGATGGAGCGCCTCGATGTCCCGCAGCACCTGAGGCGCCGCATCCCCATAGGCCTTCCGCGCCCAGACCTCGGTGGTGGGAATCTCCTCGAGCACATAGCCGGTGATCGCGGTCCAGGCCCGGTTGATCGAGATGACCACGCCATCCTCGCGATGGACCATCACCGGCAGCGGCGCGTTCTCCAGGGACAGACGGAATCGAGCCTCGCTCTCCTCCAACGCCCGGCGAGCAGCACGCTCGGCGGTCTGTTCGCTGAAGACCAGCACCACGCCGGTGATCTCACCGGCTTCGCTGCGAATAGGAGCCCCGCTGTCCGCAATGGGAATCTCCCGCCCGTCCTTCGAAATCAGCACGGTGTGGTTGGCCAGGCCGACGACGACGCCCTCGTGCAACACCTTGCGCGCCGGGCTTTCGACGGTGGCCCGCGTCTCCTCGTTGACGATCACGAACACCTCGTCGAGAAGGCGCCCGCGGGCCTCCTCCGCCGACCAGCCCGTCAGCCGTTCCGCAACCGGATTCATCCAGGTCACGCGGCCGTCTCCACCGGTGGCCAGAACCCCGTCCCCGATCGACTCGAGCGTGGTCTGAAGATTCTCCTTCTGCTGATGGAGCTCATGTTCCGCCCGCCGGCGGGCAGTGATATCGCGCGCGAGTCCCCACAGATAGGCAGGCCGACCATCGTCACCGAGGACCGCATAGGACTGTAGCTCCACGGGGAAGACGCTCCCGTCCTTGCGGATGTATTCCTTCTCGTAGAGGCCCGAGTAGCCGCGCGTGAGCAGCCGATTGCGCCAGATCTCCTGCTCTTCCCACGCCCGCCACGGTTCCGGAGTGATCTCATAGAAATTCTCCATGGCACGCAACTCGTCCGGCGCGTAGCCCAGCATGGCGCAGAAAGCCTGATTGGCGTCGATGATCCGTCCGTTGGCATTGACGATGACGATCCCGTCGCGGCTGCCGCTGAAGATCTCCTCATACCGTCGCTCGATTGCCCGCAGCGCCTTCTCCGCCTTGATCGTCTTCAACGCCCGGGCCAGATCGCCGGCAACCTCGGCCAGAAGACTGTGTTCGTCTTCATCCTCGACGAACTGGGCGGGGATCGCGACGGTCATCCAGCCCAGGATCTCTTCGCCGTGTTCGAGCCGAACGGCCAGCGCCCCCAGCCGCTCGTCACCGGGGCAGTTCGGGCAGGCGGTGCATTCGGAGGCCGGTGAACGGAAGACCTCGATGCACCCACTGGCAAGCGCGCGTTCTCCGCACATGGGGATCACCCCCGTGCGCAATCGTTCCTCGAGCCCGCCCAGCCCAGCGTCGAAACCAGCTTGATAGAACGGTTCGATCGGCCGGCCTTCCTCCAGGAGCACGATCCACGCGCTCCGGTAGCCGCGCTCGGCCACCAGTGTTCGGCAGGCGTTCTCGAGAAGCTGGTCGCGCTGCGTCTCGCGGTAGAGCATCTGATTGAGCGAGCTGATCGCGCGCAGAACCTGCCTTCGCCGAGCCTCGCGGCCTCGAGCGCGGTCGATCCTGCCCAGCTGTCGGCCTGCGTAGAAACCGAACCCGACGAAGAGCGCGCCGATTATCAAGCGGACATAGATCTCGTGTGCGGGCACCTGTGTGAGTAGCAGGCCGAGCAGGTTGCCCTCGTAGAAGAAGAGCCAATCGAGGACACCGTCGAGCAACCACGCGATCACCGCCAGTCCGAACCCGATGAGAACCGGCCCGCGGTTGACCTTCATCATGCCTCCTCCACGCGCTTCTCAAGAAGCCAGTAGATTTCACGCGCGAGCATTTGCAAGCATCTGCAATCGTCTGGTTGAAGCAGGACCTGGTTTGACTACGCGGTATTCTACGGTGCGCGCGATACGCGCGCAACCGAGCAGGGCTCTTCCTGCGCGGGGCTCGCCCCCCTAGAACTCCAACTCGGGTTCCCTCTTGGACTCGCGCTTCTTCTTCACTTCTTCTTCTTCACCGCTCCGCGTCCGAAACTCCAGAACACCGCCGGCCGCAGGAGAAACTCGAACAGTGTCGAGGTTGCGAGCCCGCCGGTCACCACGGTCGCGACCGGGTAGAGAATCTCGCGACCGGTCTCCCCAGCCGAGAGCAGGAGGGGCAGGAGACCCACGCCGGTCGTGAGCGCGGTCATGACGACCGGGGCCGCGCGTTCCTGACCGGCGCGGACCAGCATCGCTTGATCCAGGGCCGCACCCTCCTTGCGCACGAGGTGCAAGTAGTGTGCAACCAGAAGAATTCCATTTCGCGTGGCGATTCCCGCGAGCGAGACGAAGCCCACCAGCGCGGCCACGTTGAACGGCTGGCCGGTCAGCCCCAGCAACGCCACGCCGCCCAGGAAGGCCGCCGGCACGCACAGCAGCACCTGCAGGGCGAGATTCAGGGACCGGAACTCGCCGTAGAGGAGCAAGATCATGACGAGCAGCGAACCTATCGAGAGCAACAGGATGAGCCGGGTTGCCCGCATCTGCGAGGTGAACTGGCCTTCGAAACGCAGGAACATGTCTTCCGGGAAGCTCGCCTCGACCGGTCCCAATGCCTCGCGCAGATCCGCGACGACCTCGCCGAGCGATGCCCCCGAGACGTTGCAACTGACCGCGATTCGCCGGAGCAGGTTGTCTCGCGAGATACTGCTCGCGCCGGCCGCCTCGCTCACCTGGGCCAGATCTCCCAGGCGCGCCCACCCGCCGCCGGGCAAAGCCACGGGCAGCCGACCGAGGTCCTTGACCGATCCGCGCGCATCCTCCTCGAGCCGCACGAAAAGGTCGAATGTGCGCTCGCCTTCGAGGACATCGGCCACAACGCGGCCGCCGATGGCGACCTCGAGTTCCTCGGCCAGGATCCCCGGCTGCAATCCCACCTCCGCCAGCCGTTCCCGGTCGAAATCGACGTGGATCTGCGGCACCAGTACTTGAGGTTCGACATAGAGGTCGGTCACGCCCTCCACACCGCCGGCCACCTCCCCGACCCGGGCCGCGGCTTCGCGGAGCAGGGCCAGATCGGTACCCATGACCTTGATGGCGATCTGCGCCTGGACTCCGCTCAGGATGTGATCGATGCGGTGCGCCAGCGGCTGTCCGATGTTGACCGTCACGCCAGGCATGTGCGCCAGCGTCGCGCGCACCCGCGACAACATCGCCTCCCGGCCGGTATCCTGCGAGGCGTCGAGAGTCAACAAGAAGTGTGAGATCGTGGGTGGCGGCGCATGCTCGTCGTGCTCTCCCCGGCCCGTGTAGCGCCCGACCGTCGCCACGCCTTCGATCTCGATCATGCGCTGCTCCATCTCACGCGCGATCCGGTCCGACTCCTCCAGCGACGTACCCGGGGGCAGGAAGCTCATCACGAGCACCGTCCCCTCGTCGAAGGGCGGCAGGAACTCGTTGCCGAACGAGAACGCCCACCAGCCGCCCAGAACGACCAGTACGGCGAAGCCGGTTATCACCCACCGCCGCCGGCGAACGGCGAAATGCACGATTGGGGAGATCACGGTGTGCAGCTGGCGCAGGGCAAACGGCTTGCGGGCCTCCATGAAGGAGGGCCGGTCCACGAGCTTGCGGAAGAAGAGCAAGGCCAGCACCGGCGTCACGGTGAGGGAGACGACCATCGAGGCCAGCAGAGCCGTCACGTAGGCCACGGCCAGGGGTGTGAATAGCCGGCCCTCGATCCCCGACAGGGCGAAGAGCGGCGCGAAAACCAGGATCACGATCAGGGTGCCGGTGAAGATCGGCCCGCGCACCTCACTCGAAGCACGCGCTACCTGTTCCTTGATCGGAGCATCCCGGTAGGCCTTCTGGGCGAGTCTGCGGAGCACGTTTTCCACACCGACGATAGCATCATCGACCAGTTCCCCGATGGCGATCGCAAGGCCTCCGAGCGTCATCGTGTTGATGGTCAGTCCCATGAGATGGAAGAACAATCCCGCCGTGGCGAAGGACAGCGGCAACGCCAGCAACGTGATGAATGAGGCGCGCCAGTTCGCGAGAAAGATCAGCAACACCAGCACCACGAGGATCGATCCATCGCGCAATGCCTCGACGACGTTGTCCACACCGCGCTGCAGGAAGGTGGCCTGGCGGAAGAGGTCCTTGTGAAGCTCGACCCCGGCAGGCAATGACCGCTGGATCTTGACGAGTTCCCGCTCGATCTCGCGGGTCAGCGATAGCGTGTTCGTCCCGGGCTGCTTGAAGACGACCAGCATCACGCCCGGATCGCCGTCGACGGCTGCCGCACCGCGCTGATACTGCGGCGCCTCCACCACCCGCGCGACATCGCGCACGCGCACCGGCCGGTCCCGATCACCGGCCACCACCACATTGGCGAGTTCGTCCACCGACCGCAAGCGCCCCAGATGGCGGACCAAGAGCTCACGATTGTCCTGGACGAGGTAGCCTCCGCTCGTATTCTTCGTCGCCTCGCCCACGATCGCGGCCAGATCGGAGAGGCTGATCTCGTGGCGCAGGAGCAGATCCGGATCGGCCAGAATCTGGTACTGCTTTCGTTCGCCCCCGATGATGACGACTTGCGCCACCCCAGGTACCGACATGAGCTGGCGCCGCACGGTCCATTCGGCCAGCGTGTGCAGATCCATCGGCGTGATGGCCGGATCACCGCTGGTGAGGCCCAGATTGAGGATCTCACCGGTGATCGAGGCAATCGGCGCGATCTCGGGCACGACACCCGCCGGCAGATCGGCCCGCGCGAGCTGCAATCGCTCCTGCACGAGCTGGCGATTGAGGTAGAGGTCGGTGTCCCACGCGAAATCAACCCGCACGATGGCCAGGCCGTCTCCCGAGGTGGATCGCACCTGTTCGACGCCCGGCATGCCGCCCAGCGCCGATTCGAGCGGGAGGGTGACCAGCGTCTCGACCTCCTCGGGGGCGAGCCCGTGGGCCTCGGCCAATACGGTGACGATGGGCTGGTTGAGGTCGGGGAAGATGTCCACCGGCAGGCGCGACATCTGGGTCGCGCCGATCCCCACCAGTGCGGCGGCTGCGACCAGGACCGCCAGCCGATTGTTGAGCGAGAAGCGAATCAGGGCACGTAGCATTCGGTTCCTCCCCCGCGCTAATGACTGTGACCGGCATGCGGATCTACGGCCGCGGGCCCCTGGCCCTGTTGCAGGATCAGATTCAGCTGGAGCGCGCCGCTGGTGACGAGCACATCACCCGGGTGCAGGCCGCAGTCCGGCGCCAGAACGACCTGCCGTGGGCCGGCCGACTCGGCCACGACCGGGACGCGCACGTATTCTCCGTGCTCGGACAAGAAGACCCACGCCCGGCCCCCCTCACGCACCAGCGCTCCGGCGGGAATCACGTAGCGCTCGCCCACGCGCTCGGTCGCCACCATGATCTGCACGCGCGCTCCGGCGCGATACGCCCACTGCAAGTAGCGGTGCCCGTCCTTCGCGCGACGGTCGACCAGCTCGTTGGGCAAGCGGAGAAAGAAGTGCGTCACGCGGTTCTCACCGTCTTGCTCGCCCTCCAGAGCCAGAATGCGCAGGTCGCTGACCTGGCGATCCTGGGCGGGCAAGAGAACCGCGACCGGCAGCTTCTCGCGCGCGGCGTTCTGCACGACCTCCAGATCCGCCTCGAAGGCCTCGCCCATGACCCAGAGCTGCTCCAGGCAGACGAGTTCGTACAGTGTGCCGCCCGCTGAAAGGGTCTGCCCCCGGTGCACCGGTCGTTCGATGACCTCGAAGCTACCGATGCCGGGAAGCTCGGGCACGCGCACTTCGATCCGAGTAGTGACGCGGCCCGCCTCCGCAAGGGCCGTGGACTGCTCTTCGGTCAGACCCGCCATGCGCAGGGATGCCAAGATGGCCTCGAGGGTGCCGGCTTGGGCCGCCAGACGGGCGTCGATCACCTCCAGATCGGTACTGACCCGTTCGATCTCCGAGGTCGACGGCTGCGCGGACGCCCGCAGGCTCCCCAGATAGCGCCTGAGCCGATCGCGCTCGGTCTCATCCGAAAGCCGCTCGGCCCGCAAGGCCACGGCCTCCATCTGAAGCGCGCGGACCTCGGCATCGACCAGCTCGAGCACCGCCAGCCGTTCGCCGGGCAGGACCGTCGCCGGTACGCGTGAGTCGAGTTCGAGCACCCGCACGACGGCTGGGGCCGAAACGGCATATCTCCGGTCCGGATCCACAACCGTCATGCCGGGAATCTTGACCTGGTCATAGTAGACCTGCGGCTCTACCCTCTGGGTGCGAATGCCGAGATTCCGAGCCACCAGCGAGTCGATCACGACCAGGTCGCTCCCCGCGTGCTCGTGGTCATGATCATGGGCCGCGGCGACCTCGTGCTTGTGGTCCCCGTCCGCGCGGGGGGTATCCTGGGCGCAGGATGAGACTCCCAGCAGCAGCAGGCCAGCGACCGGAACCGCGAGTCCGAAAAGAAGGCGTGTCATCGTCATTGCGCATCTCCCCCGTCCTGTTCACCCATCTCCTCCGCCGGGTCTGAAAGGCGGTCCAGCGGATATCCGATCAACGTTTCCAGATCCAGCCGGGCCAGTTCTCGCTCCAGCCGCAAGTCGAGAATCTCCTGCAACAGATCCGCGTGGGCGCGATAGGCCGATAGCAGGACCACCACGTCGAGCTGGCCGGCTTCGTAACGATCCTCGGCCAATGTCAGCGCATTCCTCGAGGCTGCCAGGGGTTCCTCGGTAGTCAGGTCGAGCTGCTGATCGACCGCACGCAGGTGCTCGTGCAGTCGCTGGACCCGTGATCTCGTACGCTGGCGTTCGGCCAGCATGGTCTCGTAGGCCGCATCCCGCTCGGCCACTGCCTCAGCGTAGGCCGCGCCGCGGTTCGCGAAGACCGGCAGCTCGATCCCCAAGGTCACCCCCCAGGTCGTTCGCTCTTCGTCGGCCGTCACGGCGGGGCCCAGGGTCGGATTGGGAATCCGCGCTCGGGCCGCACGAGCGGCGTGCCATTCGGCCTCTTCGTAGGCTAGTCGTGCCCCCCGCCAAACCGAACTCGACTGCTCGGCCTGACGAAGGAGGACATCGATCTCCGGAATCCCCGGCGCCCGCGCCGGGGGAGACGGCGCTTCGACCGCCAGGTGCGCGCCGACACCCAGCAGCCGCGCCAACTCGGCTCGCAAGCGTCGCGTCTCGTCCTGGCTTTGCAAGGCCGATCGCCGGTCCCTGGCTGCGCCGGCCATGATCAAAGAAACATCCAGTGGGTCGGCCAGCCCGGCCGCTTGACGTTGCCGAGCCAGGTCCGCGTAGGCGACCGCCCGGGCCGATAGCTCCTCGAACAGGCGCGAGCGTTCTTCCTCGGTCGCAACCTCCACGAGAATCCGGTCCAGATCTCGCTCGGCGCGAAACCGTGTGCCCGCCAGCGCGATCTCGGCCCGATCCGTGGCCAGCGAAGCCGCCCGACCTGCCGCGCCCGCCGCACCGTTGAGCGGCAGGGCCAGCCGCAGCGCCCCTTCGGCTTCAGGATTTCCGTCATGGATGAGAACGCGGCCTTCCAGTTGCGGATCCGACCACCGACCCGCTTGCGCGGCCCTCGCGCGGGCGGCGGCCAGCGCTGCCTCGGCGGTCCGGACCGACGGGCTCCTTTCGCTCACGTGTTGCCGCAGCTGATCGATCGTGGGCGCCAGCGAGTCCCCTCCGGTCGTCGTCCAGGACGTCGGCGCCGCATCGATCATTCCGGGGTTGCCGGGTGTTGTTCCAGCCGGTGCCCCTGTCAACAGAGACAGACGCTTTCGGTCCGCGCCACCGTGACGCCAGCTATGGCATCCCGTCGACACGGTGAGCACGAGCAATAGAGTCAGGAACGCGTACATTGCGAACCTCCCTTGTGGACAGACTTGTGAACAGACTTCAAGTCATCGGGCGGTCGGCGCCTGCCCGTCCATGGGGCATCCCCCACAGCGGTCACGCGAACAGCGTCTGTTCCTGGATCTCGAGAGCGGATCCGGAAGGGAGGAGATCAGGCTAGTAGCGGGAGGTCGCTCGCATGGAAGGGAAGATTGCGTCCATGCGAATCGACACGCGGCATGGCCCGTTGCGCCATGGGGATGATGTGTTCGACCACGGGGCGCTCGCTGGTCGTCAAGGCAGGCAGCTGCACGCCCGCCAGCAGACGCGCCAAGCTGGGCGCAACGGCGAGCACATCCTCAGCCGGCTCATGGCCGAAATGGCTTTCGGCATGCTCGCAGGTCGAATCGTCACAGTGTGCCTGGTGTGCAAGCACGCCCACCGCGCAAAGGATCGGCGCCATCAAGAAGGCCGCCAGCGTCAACGACAGTATGGTGCGCATAGGCTTCATCTCGAACATAGACAACACCGGAGTCCGCGCCAGGGTCCCCACTATCGAACGTCACCGCTCAGGATGCACGTGGGCTTTCACGAGCGCGAGGAATGTCTTTCCGTAACGCCTCAGTTTTGCATCTCCCACGCCGGGGATCGCGCTCAGCTCCTCTTCCGTCGTCGGCAGCCGGGCGGCCATCTCACGCAGCGTGCGGTCGTGGAAGATGATGAAGGGCGGGACGCGCTGCCGGCTCGCAACGTTCTTGCGCAACTCACGCAGCTGCTCGAAGAGCCCCTGGTCCACCTCGACCGAGGCGGGTTCTTCCGTCGCCACCCTGCCGGCATCCGATCCGCCAGCCGATCCGGCAGCCTTCCGCCCACGGGTGGGCAGCGCGGCCGGGCGGCGCAGCTCTTCCCGCAGCTCTTCACGCAACTCCACGCGTTCCCGGCCCCGCAGAACGGCCCGCGCCCGCTCGGTCAGGCACAGACCTCCATAGCCTTCCGGATCCGCCGTCATCAAACCCCGGGCCACCAGCTGGCGGATGATCGATCGCCAGGTGGCGGCATCGTACTCGGTCCCGGCGCCGAAGGTGGGCAGCCGGTCGTGGCGGAGCCGCACGATCCGGTCGGTCTCAACGCCGCGCAGTACCTCGACCAAGTGCATGGCGCCGAACCGCTGCCCGGTACGCACCGCGCACGACAGAACCTTCTGCGCGGCCACGGTGCCGTCGAAGGTTGCGACCGGGTGAAGACAGCGATCGCAGTTGCCGCAGGGCCGCTCCACCGTGTCTCCGAAGTAGCGCAGCAGGACCTGGCGCCGGCAGGTATCGACCTCACAGAATCCGAGCAGCGCGTCCAGACGCTGACGTTCCACCCGTTTGTGCATCTCATCACCGGCTCCGGCGTCGACCAAGCGGCGCAGCAGCACCACATCTTGCAGGCCGTAGACCATCCAGGCTGTCGCGGGCGCGCCGTCCCGGCCGGCCCGGCCCGTCTCCTGGTAGTAGGCTTCGATGCTCTTGGGCAGATCCAGATGCGCCACGAACCGGACGTCGGGCTTGTCGATGCCCATGCCGAAGGCGATCGTGGCCACGATGATGATGCCGTCCTCGCGCAGAAAGCGTTCCTGATGCCGCTGGCGGTCCTCCGGCTCCATGCCGGCGTGGTAGGGTAACGCACGAAACCCCTTGTGCTGCAACGCGGCAGCCACCTGTTCGACCCGCTTGCGGGTCATGCAGTAGACGATCCCCGCATCGCCCGGATGCTCCCGGCGCATGAACCGAACGAGTTGCTGGGTCGGGTTGTCCTTGGCTCCGATGCGATACTGGATGTTGGGCCGGTCGAACCCGGAGACGAAGAGCCGGGCCCGCTCGAGGCCCAACCCCTTCAGGATCTCTGCGCGCGTGCGCTCGTCGGCGGTGGCGGTACAGGCCAGCCGCGGGACGGCGGGATAGCGTCGCCCCAGAAGATCGAGCTGCAGATAGTCGGGACGAAAGTCGTGCCCCCAGCGTGAGACGCAGTGCGCTTCATCAATCGCGAAGAGCGCCAGGGCCGACCGGTCCAGCAGCGAAAGGGTGCGCTCCTGTAGCAGGCGCTCGGGCGCAACGTAGAGCAGATCGAGCTGGCCGGCGCAGAGGGCAGATTCGACCTTGCGGCTCTCCTCCGGTGTCAGGGAGGAGTTCAGGAAGGCGGCTCGCACGCCCATCTGCCGCAGGGCCGAAACCTGGTCTTGCATCAGCGCGATCAGCGGGGAGATCACGACCCCGGTGCCGGGGACCATCAGCGCGGGAACCTGATAACAGATCGACTTGCCACCGCCGGTGGGCATGAGCACCAGGCAATCGCCCCCACCCAGAGTGTGCTCGATCGCCGCGGCCTGGTGGCCACGGAACTCATTGAAACCGAAGACGTCCTTCAGCACCTGGTGCATCGATCGCGCGCGCATCGTCACCTACCCCTGCCGGCTCCGGCTCTTCCTGGCCGGCTACTTGTCCTCACCCACGGGGCAGGCACCCGAAAACTCGTGGTGGCGGCTTCGAATGTCCTCGACGAGCTGCTGCGCCTGATCGGCGCCGACACCATGGCGAATCAGCACCCGCTGGGTCACCGCCGCCGCGGCTTCGACTTCCGCCGGCACGACCTCGGAGGCTCCCAGGCGGCACAACCGCGCTGCATCGGCGGCATAGCGCGCCCGGATGAAGAGGTACGCATTCGGAGCTTCCCGGCGCACGGCCGCAATCGCCTGCTCGGTCGCCCGCGGATCATTGATGCTGATGACGATCTCCTTCGCTCTGGCGGCTCCCACGCTGTGGAGCACCTCCGGACTCGTGACGTCGCCGTAGAAGGCCGGCTCGCCGGCCTTCATCGCTTCAACGACGTTGTCGGGATTCAGATCCACGATGAGATAGGACACCTGACGCGACCGCAGCGCAGAGGCCAGCTCGCGGCCCGTGATGCCATAGCCGGCGATGATGACGTGATCGGTCCACCGCCGCCCTTCCTGACTCGCGTCTTCGGCGGGACGAACCCCGAGCAGACGGGTGAGCACTCGAATGCGGGCGGCGCCGGCCGCCAGTTTGGGGCCAGCCGCCAGGGCCAGCGGCGTGACCAGCATCGATAGAATGATGGCCGGCCACAGAGGCTGCCCCAGTGCCTCTGGAACCAGGCCGGTGCCGCCGGCCGCGTAGAAGAGAACGAACGAAAACTCTCCGACCTGGGCCAGCGCCACGCCCGCCAGCACGCAAACTCGCGCCGGCAAGCGCAGCACAGCCGCCGTCAGGAACACGAACAAGAACTTACCGAAGAGGATCGCCAGAAGAAGCAGCAGAACGTTCTGAGCTTGCTGAATGGCCACGCCCAGGTCGAGCAGCATGCCGATCGAGATGAAGAAGAGACTGGTGAAGATTTCCCGAAACGGAATCAACTCGGCCATCGCTTGCTGCCGGTACGCACTTCCCGCGACGACCATGCCGGCCAGAAACGCGCCCAGTGCCAAAGAGGCGCCCGCCACCGAAACCATCCACGCGGTTCCAATGCAGATTAGAAACAGGGTCAGAACGAACAGCTCGCGCTGGCGGGTCTGCGCGATCAGGTGCAGGATACGCGGCACGAGCAGCCAAGCGCCGACGAGCACCCCGGCGATGACCAGTAACGCCTTTCCCAGCGCAGCCAGCAGGCCGGATGTCCCCACCGCGGATTCCGCCACTCCGGGCGCACCATCGCCCATGGCTGCCAGGATCGGGATGATGAGGATCATCGGCACCACGCACAGATCCTGGAACACGAGAATCCCCAGAGTGAGCCGGCCGTGGGGTGCGTCGAGTTCGCCGCGCGCCTCGAGCCCCCGCAGCACGATCGCGGTGCTGGAGACCGCGAGAGCCAGGCCCAGAAAAATCGCATTGCCGAGTCCGAGGCCCATCGAGTAGGCGATCAAGAAGGCGATCCCGGCCGTGCTCGTCATCTGGATCGATCCGCCCAGCAACACCGGTCGCCACAGGCGGCGCAGCCGCGAGATCTGAAGCTCGAGCCCGATGCCGAAGAGCAGCAACGCCACGCCGATCTCGGCCAGCAGTTCGACCTCGTGTCCCGCGGGGGTCAATCCCAGCCCGCGCGGGCCGGCGATGGTCCCGGCCAGAATGAACCCGGCAATGGTCGGCACGCCGACGCGACGCAGCAAGGTCACCACGATCACCGCCACCAGGAATGTGACGACGAGGTCACGTAGAATCGTCAGCTCGCCCATGCTGAACCTCCCCAAGCCAGGCGCCGGTCCCGCACCGGAGTCCACCAGAACAGCTCATGCGAGAGATTCGGCGGCAATACCCCATCCGTCAACCCATTCGTTCCAGCTTCGTTCACCGGCTCATTGCCATGCGCCCACACTGGTGGCAGGATCGGGCTGTCGACGATCGCCGCTGACCGGCCACGAGGAGGTTGTTCATGCATCTCACACGTCTGCACAAGTGTGGCACGCGGCCGGAACGGCTTGCCGTGCTGGCCCTGCCGGCCCTGCCGGCCGTCCTGACCGTCCTGGCCGTGCCGGCCGTGCTGGCCGCCGCCATGCTGGCCGCATCGCCGCTCTGGCCGGGGGCCGGCGCCCAACCGCCGGCCTCTGGATCCCTCGCACCGGGTGGGGGCAGGGCCGCCGGTGAGAGCCACCTGCCGCTCTCACTCTGGTACCTGGATGAGCACGCGGGCGCCTTCGCCGAAGCGCTCGAGCTCGCGGGCCTCGGCTTCGACACGTTCGGCTTCGATCCGGCGGCCATTGCGCTCTGGGGCGGCGACGCCTACCGCTTGCCGCTCTTCCACCTTCTCTTCACCGAGCCGTTTCAGATCAGCCCCTATACCCGCGATCTCTCGCAAAGCGTACTGCGCAATGCCGGCAGCGTGAGCCGGCTCACCTACACCGCCCAATCGAACGCGGGAGTACGCGTGCGGGACAACTACTACAGCAGCTACCTGAGCGGCATCGTTGCGCGCGTGGAAGCTGACGGTGATCGAGCGCTCATCCGGGCCCTTGAAATGATGACCGCCGCCGGCGCGCCCGGTAGCCCCCTCCCTGACCCGGATGCGGCCGGCGTGCCTCCCGCCATCCAGAGCGGCGCCGCCGTGTTGCTGCATGCGATCGGTCATGCCGAGCGCCTGCGGGAGCTCGGCTGCATCCGGCCCCTCGAGGAGGCCGGGCTCGACCTGGACGCGACCTACACCGACCTCTACCGGCAGCTCTTCTGGGACACCCGAGCCGACGATGACGACAACCCCGATCCGGACGTCGAACTGGCCATGATCGCTGAGATGCTCCACCAGGAGGCGATCCTGGAAGCGGTCGACTTCCCCCTTTTCTACAAGGGCGCCAACCTGATCGCCTTGGCGGTCGACCACCTCCGCGCCGAGATCGACAGCTTGCCGGCCGCCGAGCGCAGCCGGCTGCGTAGCGCCCGCTTCGAATTCGCCTGCCCCACGCCCCTCGGCTGGGTGCGGCTGAACGGAGCCGGAGACCATCGCTACGGACCCGAGGAGCTACTCCCCGGCAACCCGCTGCGTCCCGAATCCGATGACGACCACGATCTACTCATCCTCGATACGGCCGGCAACGACACCTATAGCCAGGCGGGCGCCACCACGAGCGCACGGCGCGGAATCGGTGTCGCCGTCGATCTGGCCGGAGCCGACCGCTACGCCTCGCCCGACGCCACCGGCTGGCTGGCCTACAATGCGCGCGTTGACGGGCGGTCCGAGGCCTTCGTCCACCACCGCCCAGAGGACCACGTCGCCGCCTTCGGAGCCGGGATCCTGGGCTACGGCTTCCTGATCGATCTTGCCGGCGACGATCTCTATGCCACGCCCTTCGGCGGACAGGGGTGCGGCCTGCTGGGCCAGGGCGTGCTGCTCGACGCGGCCGGCAACGACCGCTACACCGGAGACACGGGGGTGCAAGGCAGCGGCACCTTTGGGACGGGCGTCTTGGCCGACCTCTCCGGCAACGACGAGTTCCACTGCTATCACCGCAGCCAAGGCTACGCCTATACCCTGGGGGCGGGCATCCTGGTCGACACCGCCGGCGACGATAGCTACATCGGAGAAACCGAGAACGTGAAGTACCGCTGGTTCGGCACGCATAGCGAGCAGCTCAACATGTCGGGCGGCTTCGGCTATGGTCGGCGCGCGGACATGAGCGATGGGCACTCCTGGGCCGGGGGTGTCGGCATGCTGGTCGACGGAGGTGGCGGCAACGACCGCTACCATGCTGACATCTTCGCCCTGGGATCGGCCTACTGGTATGCGCTCGGCATCCTCTATGACGACGGCGGCGACGACGAGTACTCCTCCTACGCCTACTCGCTGGCGAGCCCGCCGCACTTCGCCGTCGGGGTGGTCATCGACGAAGCCGGGAACGACCTCTACCGAGGCCACTCGTCACGAGCCTGCGGTTTCGGGCGTGACTTTTCGATCGGGTGGTTCGAGGACGGCGGGGGCGACGATCGCTACTACTGCAACGATTCGGCCTTCGGCGTCGGCAACGTCAACGGCCTGGGCGTCTTTTGGGACAAAGCCGGCGACGATCTCTACATCGCCCGATCGAACAGCTTCGGCCAGCCGTTCGTGGAGAGCAGCGGGTCGCGGCGTGACTTCATCATCAATGCCGGCTTGTTCATCGACGCCGGCGGAGAGGACGACTACCGGCAGCTGCCCGAGGACTTCGACGCGGCGGCGCATGAGCCCTTCGATTTCGGTGATGGCAGCCAGTTCACTCGAATCGAGTGGCTGGGGGACGGTACGCGGCGCTCGTGGCGGGGGCATCTGGAACAACCCCTTTCCACCGGCGCAGCCGTCGACATGGATTAGGCAACCGGCGGTGCAGATCGCCATGCGCGAATTGCACCCCGCCCGCGCAACTGGCGCGGATCCGCCATCCTCGCCCGCACCCTCCTCCCGAAGGCCCACGCGCCGGTGCCCTTTCCGGCTTGATGCCGGCGGCGGCACGCAACCTGCAAGCTATGGTGGACGCGACTCAGGGACCATGGGCCTCGGAGGGTGAGGAGGCCGACCCGGATCATCGCCGCGCCAACCCGGCGATCCACCGCGCCACCGACGCAGCCGGCTCCGGCGGCGCAAGGAGGGCCGATCCATGAAGTATGCCGTCCACCTCACCGCCGTCGGTGCGCTCAGCGTCCTGCTGTGCGCCGGCTGTTCGGACACCGTGGCGCCCAGCCACCCCGAAGAGTCACAAGGCGCCGACGAACTCATCTTCCTGCGTGACGGCGGCGAGGAGGAACCCTTGGTGGTGCCCTTCGTTGCCAACGGACGCCTGGACATCGGCGAGATCACCGTCTCGAACGATGAGAATGAACTCTGCGTGGACTTCGCCACCGACCAGGGCTGGCTGATGCGCCGCACCCAGGTCGCCTACGGTCGCACCTTGACCGACCTGCCCTTGACGCGGCGCGGATTCCTGCGCATCGGCGATTTCCCGATTTCCGAGATGCACCAGCCTCCGGTAGCTTCGGCCACCCACTGTTTCAACTGGGCCGAAGAAGGCTTCGCGGCCGGCGACACCGTCCTCCTGGCCGCCCACGGCTTCGTGGTGCAGACCAGCCCGCGCGGATGGTGGCAACGCTTGGCAAGCGCCTGGGGAGAAGGTAGGCGTGTTCACAAGCGCGGCTGGGCGATGGTCTTCGCCTACGTCATCCAGGACCTGGGCGGACCCGAGCCCTGCATGCTCGAGATGGTGTGGCCCAACGGGTACGAGAACATGTGCCTCTATGATGTCGAGACGATTCTGTGGGAGTCCAGCGGCGGTTGCGCCGAAACCGTCACGCTCGAGCTCTATCAGGACGGCCTTCTCTGTCATGTCATCGCCGAAGACGTCCCCAACACCGGCGCCTACGAGTGGGAGTTCAGCGAAACCTGCCCGGGTGCCGTGGACGGATACACGGTGCGCGTGAGCGACCCGGCTGGCGGCGTGTTCGACGAAAGCGACGCCCCCTTCACGCTGGAGGATTGCGGCGGTGGCGGAGGCGAAGACTGGTAGCTTACGCCTCACACCAATCACGCCCTTTCGAACACCCCGGTGACGATTCAGTCGCCGGGGTGTGTCCATACCCTCCACGCGTAATCGAAATGGGATGACAGATAGCGCCTTCCGGCGTACAGTGTGATCTGCATTGTGAGCGCAGTGAGCGTGTGGGATCAATCGTCAGTCCATTCGGGATCCAATGATGCCAGCCCCCGAGTTTGACGTGGACATCCTGCGCCAGGCGACGCCCAGCTTCATAGCGTGCTTGGAGCAGAACCCAGCCCGCGCCTTTCGCGAGTTCTATGCCTTTGCCTGGAAGCTGCTGCGCGCCTTCCCCCCTCCCGCCATGCGGGGCTTCTCGGTCGACGACCGTGACGATCTGATCGCGGAAGTCATCTTGCACTGCGTCAAGAACGACATGCGCGTCCTGCGCAGCTACCGCGATATGGGTCACGCCTTCGCAAGCTGGCTCCTGGTCGTGGCCCAGTACAAAGCTCTCGACCTGTTGCGCAGCCAGTCCTCGCCGTGGCGGCCCAGCCTGCGTCTCGAGCCGGATGGGACGGGCAGCGCTCCGCCGCCCGTCCACGCTCGGGGAGCGCGTCCTGACGAGCTGGCGATTTCCCGGAGGAATTTCGAGCTGGTCATGCGTATTGTGAGAGAGATGGCACCGGAGGACCAGATACTCCTGCTCGCCAGCGCGGAAGGCTATCCGCCCCGGGATCTCGTCCGCCTGCTGGGACGTCCCGCGGAGCAGGCGAAGAAGGTCTCCGATGACCTGCGCTACTGCCGCAAGCGGCTCAAGAGGTTGCTCAAGACCAAAGCCGGTTTGGATTGGAGAGAGCTCACCGGAGACGGCATCAGTTCGACCCGGGCGGCCCGCTGACACGGGGGGGCACCGAGATGCGTTCGGTGAGCACTCGACACGAGCGAGACGCCTCCTGCCCCCGAGTGCCATGAGGAAGACACTTCACATGCACACTACCGACACACAGGCACCCCGGAGCCACCGGATCCTCGTGGCCCGCATCATCTGGGTCTCGTTGGCTGCGGTCTGCATCATCGTGGCCGTCTTGATCCTTCGCCGCGAGGGCGGTGCCCGACCCGACCCGATCGACGTCCACTGGCGGAAGATCGGCTCCCCCCTGCCGCGAGCGTTGTTTTCATCCGAGGTTGACCCGGTAATGCTCGCCAACCTCCCCGGCGATCAGGACGCGGATCTAGCCGTCACGCAGTTTCGCACGGTGCTGCATCTGGAAGGCGACCACCTCATGGTGCGCGAGGCGGCCCTGCCCAGCCCCGGGCCCGGGCCCGGGCCAAATCCCGACCGGGCCGCGCCGACCGCAGACAGAGTCCTGCGTTCCTTCGAAGTACTGGACCCAAGCCACCTTTGGCGCGCCACCATCAGCGCAGCCCTACCCCCTGAGGCAAATCGGACCCAGGCCTGGCTGCTCACGCTGCCAGACCTGGATCTGTTCGCCAGCCGGGTTACGGGCGAGGTCGAGACGCTGGGCCTTCCCGGCGGCGATACCATCGGCCGGGGACTGGTCCTGTTCACCTACGAAGGCGACGCCGGCGACGAGGCCTCCGAGCCGCGGCTCGTGGTCTTCGAAGACCGCGAGAACTGAGGGGGGCTCCTGGGGCCCGCCCCCTCACGAGGCTCGAACACCCCGATGGCGACCACTATCTCACCAGCACGATGCGCTCGGGTGGACCCTCGCTACCGCCCACAGCCTTCAAGAAGTAGGTTCCCGCGGAGGCGGCTTGGTTCTTCGAGGTCCGTCCATCCCATCGTAGCGCGGGAAGGATACCCGCGGCGCGTGGTACATCCAGACTGCGAATGCACCGGCCCGCCACGTCGTAGATCTCCAATCTCGTCCCGGCGGCTACCGGCGCCAGGAATCGGATCGTGTCGTCGGCCCGGAAGACCGCCGGGGCCGAGAAGAGCCGCCGGCCTGCGGCGGTCTCCTGAGCAGTCGCGCTGGCGGCATCCATGAACCAGTGGGCGACCTGCCCGGCCGGGACACCCCCCGCACTGTAGAACCACCCTCCCGGCATGACACCGTTCGCCGTCACCGCGATGGCAAAGACGGCCGAATCGACCCCCGATCCCATGGCATTCCACGCCTCCCCGTCCCAGTAGGCGATGCGGTTGGCCGAGACTCCTCCGATCGTTGTGAAATCCCCACCTGCGAACACAAGGCCGTTCTTCGTGACCATCGTATTGATCCACTCGGCGCCGCCGGGGGTGCCTCCACCGACGGGGCCCCAGACCGTCCCGTCCCATACGGCAACGTCATAACAGGTCACGCCGCCGGCCTCCTGGAACTGTCCGCCCGCGTAGAGGAGTCCGTCACAGACCGTAAGCGCACAGACCTCCACGCCCACCATGCCTCCGCCCACATCGCCCCAGTTCTCACCGTCCCACGTAGCGATCAAGTTGGCCGGCATGGTGCCCACTTGGGTGAAATCCCCGCTCACGTAGAGTAGACCGTCATAGACCTCGAGATTCCACACGTCGCCCGGCGAGACGCCTCCGCCGACATCTTGCCAGCTCGTCCCGTCCCAGCGCGCCAGATAGGATACGGTCACATCGCCGACCTGCGTGAAGTGTCCGCCCACATACAGATCTCCCTGGTAGACGGCGGCGCAGAGCACCACGTTGTCGGCGCCACCACCGAACTCCTGCCATTGAACGCCGTCCCAGGAGACGATGTGGTCGCCAGGAGCTCCACCGGCTTGGTCGAAAACACCGCCAACGACGAGATTCCCGTCGTATTCCTGGATCATCCATACATTCTGAATCGTGCTGCAGATGCCGTCCCCGAACGGAGCCCAGCCGCTACCGGTCCATGCAGCCACCTGATTGACGACGCGACCACCCGCCGAAGAGAACGCCCCGCCCATGACAGCCTGGCCTTGAAATTCGCCCGCGGCCGTGGGGGTGACATTGACCCCGTGACCCTCAACGAACCCGTGCCAGTGGGACCCGTCCCACCCGGACAGGCAATTCAAGGGCACCTCCCCAGCTTGGGCAAACCACCCTCCTACCACGAGGTCCTGGCCGAAAAGGCATAGAGATTGGGCCGTGCCTTCGCTCAAGCCCGCTCCGACCGCGGTCCATGCCGCGCCGTCCCACAATGCGATGCGGGCCGCGGCGTCTCCCCCCGCTTCCGTGAATCCGCCCGCCACCGCGAGATGGTCCCCGGCTACGCAGACAGCCATCGCGGCCCCATCCAGCCCACTGCCCAAGGGCGACCACGCTGTGCCGTCCCAGCACCCCACGCGAGCGGCCTCGGCACCCCCAGCCTCGGTGAAGTGACCTGCCGCAATGAGGGTGCCGTCATAGCTACACAAGGCCGTCACGTTCCCGTTCACGCCGTCACCCAGCGGCCACCAGCCGTTCCCATCCCAGCGGGCCACGCGGGAAGCAGCTTGCCCTCCCGCCTGATTGAACGTACCTCCCACAACGATGTCGCCATTGAAGACGGCGATGGCGCTGGCCGCGCTATTGACACCCTCGCCGAGCGGATGCCAGGCTGACCCGTCCCACCGCGCCACGCGGCCCGTTGCCGTCCCACCGGCTTGGGTGAACAGTCCAACAGCGTAAAGATCCCCTTCGTGAGACACGAGTGCCTGACACACACCGTTGACTCCCGATCCCAGTGGTTCCCAGCCAGACCCCGTCCAACGGGCGACTCGGCTGACGGCTGTCCCACCGGCACTGGAGAACGCGCCTCCCGCATACAACGCTCCGTCATGGACACACAGTGCCTTGACCAGGTTGTTCATCCCCTCACCCAATGGATGCCACTCCTCGCCGTCCCAGCGTGCGATCCGATTGGCATAGCGCGTACCGATATTGACGAAGGATCCCGCGATCACCAGGTCCCCTTCGTACAGGACAATGGCATTCACATCTTCGTTCGGTCCCGGCATGTTGAAACCCGGGGCCCAGTTCTCATCGCCCTGGCGCTGCTGGATTCGCGGCGGTTCCTGGAACACGGGTCTGTTGGCAACCTCCGGCCAGGTGCCCCCCTCTGCGGGGCAGGAACCGGGATGGGCGCGGATTTCCGTAGCGGCCAAGCCGCATCCCAAGATCAGAATCAAAACCACAACCGTCTTCCATCCCATGATTCTCTGAACATCCATCACAAGCCTCCTCAACCAGACGTGTTGGTTCATTGAAGCCCTAGCGCCACACAGTCACTCAACAGGGTTAACGCGGGAATCTGCCGAATTCGGAGACTCAACGAGCCCAAACTGGCACGGGAAGGACAGCGGCCTTCGACGGCAATCGTTCCTTACGGAAGCACGATCACCGGCGTGGTCGAGGAGTGAGCGTGTGTTCTCAGCCGCAGATAGTACTGTCCGGGCGCGAGAGGTCGGCCGAAGGCCTCGCGCAGGCGGAGGTCCCATTCGTCCACGGCGGCCGGTAATGGGTAACGTCCGAGAAGACGCCCGGAGAGATCATGCAGGCTCAATTCGGCGGCCGCATCCAGTTGGCGGGATAGGATCAATCGCATGTGGTCGTGCGCCGGATTGGGATGGACCGAAAGCGCCAGGCGCCGCGCCATCTCGTCTTCGCCCCCAACGCTGGCGAAATCCCCTTCCATTCGGAAATCCGCCGGTGAGATCGCCTGCGCGGAGCCGCTCGAGCCGGTCACGGTGACGCGCAGGCGCGCCTGCTCCGACGCCCCCGGCGCATCGACGAGCCATTGATAGCGCCCGCTGTTCGGGAGCCCGGTGGCCACCGGCACCCACGGTCCGCCCGCGCCGCCGAGCGACAGCTCGAGGTCCACTACCGCGGGCCCCTGGCCCTCGGGCACGGCGGCCGCCCATTCGACGAAGCGAACCGTGCCATCGCGCAGCGTCTCGCCGCCGCGGGGCGCGACGACGCGGACCATCAGCTCCTCGGGCGCCTGCCACGGAGAGTAGGCTCGCAGTTGGTTTCGATAGAAGGGAAACCCGCTCATGCTGGCCGAGACGATGATGTCCTCGCGACCGTCATGGTCGATGTCGCCGTCGACCCGCAGGGCCGACGCATCCCCGGGCGAGGGCATCGTCCAGGTGGCATCGGCGGTCCAGCCGCCGGCACCGTCACCAAGGAAGATCCGGCCGTGGGGCGGGTCGTAGGCCACCAGATCGAGCACCCCATCCCCATCGATATCGCCGAGCTGGGTGAGATCGTAGTAGCCGCTCGTCGGGAGACCGCCCGAGGCCTCCTGCCACGCGGTGCCGTCGAAGAGGTAGCACCGCACGCCTGAGGAGCTATAGCCAAAGGAGATATCCAGCATCCCATCGCCATTGACATCCCCCACGGCGATGCCGTGAATGCCGCTGGTGGGCAGGCCGTCCATCGCGACGGTGAAGCCAAAGGTGCCATCCCCGAGCAGCACGTTGGTGCCCGAGCGGGTCGAGACGACGTCGGCATGTCCATCGGCGTTGACATCGCCGGCTTCGATCGTGGAGCCGACCGATCCGCCGGTGAGAGCGTAGGCCTGCCCCCAGGTCCCATCGCCTTGATTGCGATAGAAGCGCAGGCCGTTGCCGCCACCGAAGGACTGGGAGACGATGTCGAGCAGGCCGTCGCCGTCGAAGTCGGCCAGGGCGGTCGCGAACATGCCCCACTCCTCGCCGCTGCTCGCCAGCCCCTGGCCCCAGTCGGTCCACGCGGCGCCGCTTCCGTCGCCGAGCGCGGCGCCCATCAGACGGGAGGCCATGCCGCCTCCCCAGTTGTGATGAACGCCCCAGGCTAGATCCGCGTGCCCGTCGTGATTCAGGTCTCCAATCGCGCAGCCCCCGTAGCCGAAGTTGCCGAACTGGTGCACCTCCCAGCTCCCGGCACCGTCCCCCAACCAGACCATGATGCCGTGCTGATCGGAATTGACGTAGGGTGAGCCGTGGTCGCCGACCGAAACGATGTCCAGGTGGCCGTCCCCGTCGATGTCACCCAGCTCGAACTCGGTGTTGCCTTCTTCCTTGCTGGGCACTTCAAGACCGGCCGATCTCGACACCAAGGTGACGGCCGAAGCGCCGGCCGCCAGTCCGGCCGCCAATCCGGCCACCAGCCCTATTCCAACGATGGCGGCGAAGACCAGACGAAGACGTTCATGGTGCGGTGTTCGGGCACGGGACATCGCAAACCTCCCGGTGTTGCAGGCTGGTCCAGGGCCGTCCCGCACGAGACGCGCGACGAAAGTGCAGCGGGAGCGACCCACAGAGGCTGATCCAGCTGACATTCTACCATTGCGCGCACCGGGGAATCACCGGCTAATAGCGGCAGGCGCCTCCGTGCTTGGCGTGGTAGTCCTGGTGGTAGTCCTCGGCGGGATAGAAGTCTCCGGCCTGCTCCACCCGTTCGATCTGCGTTGCGATGGGGCGGTTCTTGAAGCGCTCGTGCCGAGCGAGCTCACGCGCGTAGGCGCGGGCCTCCCGATCCTGCTCAGGGTTCGCCGTATAGATCGCCGATCGGTACTGCGTACCCACATCCGGCCCCTGGCGATTGACCTGCGTGGGATCATGCATGCCGAAGAAGGCCGACAGCAACCCGCCGTAGCTCACGCGAGCCGGGTCGAACACGACCTTGACCGTCTCGGCGTGACCGGTCCGGCCGCTGCAGACCTGCTGATAGCTCGGGAAGGAGGCCTCCCCACCCATGTAGCCCGACACCGCGTCGACGACCCCCGGAATCTGGGCGAAGCGGTCCTCGATCCCCCAGAAGCAGCCGCCCGCGAAATAGGCGGTCTCCAGCGGTCGTTCAGCCATCGGTTCACTCGGTTCGCTCGGCTCGCTCGGTTCATTGCCCCGCGCATAGAACTGCAGTGCGGCCGAGTTGAGGCAATAGCGCAGGCCCGTCGGCTTTGGCCCGTCTTCGAAGACGTGGCCCAGGTGGGCGCCGCACCGCATGCACAGGATCTCGGTGCGGACCATGCCGAAACCGCGATCATCCTTCTCCAGGATGTGATCGGGATCGAATGGACTGAAGAAACTCGGCCATCCGCTACCCGACTCGAACTTGCTCGAAGAGGAGAAGAGCGGCAGGTCGCACACGATACAGCTGTAGACCCCCTGTTCCTTGTTGTCGAGCAAGCCGCCGCAGAAGCTAGGCTCGGTGCCACGCTCCAAGGTGATCCGCCGCTGCTCCGGCGTCAGCGCCTTCGCGCGCTCGGCGATCTGCTCGGCCGTCCACGGGGTCAGGTCATACCCCGATGCCGACTGTTTCGGACGATCCTGCGACAGGTCCATGTGTACCCTCACTTCCTCGGCCAGCTCGAGCCAGTTCGAGTCCCCCTTCGGGGAGGTAGACTCGGCGCGGGCAGCCCCATCAAACGTGGCGCCGGTCTCGACCGCCGGCCACAGCACGCCCGCGGCCGCGATCGCGACCACGATGCCACCGGCAACCACCACCGGCGAAAACACCCGGCTTCTATGCCGACTCAGCCGCGGGGAACCCGCCCTTCGGCCCTTACCAATTCGATCGCTCTTCATCGCCCACCTCCTTAGGTGTCCTGGGCCAGGTTCTACCCAGGCGGGTGGCCGGGGTTCCGGCGGGCATACCCGGCGCGGCTTCACCAGAAGGGCGGTCACAAGTCGCGGAGGGAATAGAGGAAAGCG